>NZ_JBIBKK010000004.1:0-532707 GCF_042959105.1 Streptomyces sp. NPDC007917 | reverse complement strand
TCGCGGGTGGGTGAGGATGTGGGGTGGGTGTTGCATGCGGAGGGGACGGTGCTGCCGGGGTCGGTCACGCCGTCCGCCGACCTCACACAATGGCCACCCGTCGGAGCCACCGAGCTGGACGTCGACGGTGTCTACGGGTTCCTCGACGGCGCCGGATATCACTACGGTCCGGCGTTTCGGGGGTTGCGGGCGGCGTGGCGGCGGGGTGAGGAGGTGTTCGCCGAGGTGGTGTTGGACGAGTCGGCTCATGCGGACGCGCGCCGCTTCGGTCTGCACCCCGCGCTCCTGGACGCGGCCATGCACGTGAACAGCGTCGCCGCGGCCATGGGGGAAGAAGGCCCGGGCGCGGGCGACGGTGAGGGGCGCGGCGGGGTGCTGCTCCCGTTCGTGTGGAATCAGGTGTCGTTGCATGCGTCGGGTGCGACGCGGTTGCGGGTGCGGTTGACGCGTCCGGGGAGGGATGCGTTGGCGTTGGAGGTGGCTGATGAGGGTGGTCGGCCGGTGTTGTCGGTGGGGTCGATGGTGGGTCGTCCGGTGACGGCTGAGCAGTTGGGTTCTGGGGGTGGGGAGGGACTGCTGGAGGTGGAGTGGCGTCCGGTGGCGGTGGTGCCGGGTGGTGAGGTGGAGTGGGTCGACTGGGATGCGGCGGCTGATGAGACCGGGGGTGATGAGTCCGGGGTTGTGGTGGTGGATTGTGGTGGGGTTGTGGGGGGTGAGGTGCCGTTGGTGGTGCGGTCGGTGGTGGATCGGGTGTTGGGGGCGGTGCGGGGTGTGTTGGCGGGTGGTTCGCGGTTGGTGGTGGTGACGCGGGGTGGGGTTGCGGTGTCGTCGGGGGAGGGGGTGGTGGTGTCGCAGGCTCCGGTGTGGGGGTTGGTGCGTGCGGCGGAGGCGGAGAATCCGGGGCGTTTTGTGCTGGTGGATCTGGCGGAGGGTGAGGATCTGGCGGCGGTGCTGCCGTCGGTGGTGGCCAGTGGCGAGCCCGAGGTGGCATGGCGTAAGGGCGAGATGCTGGTGCCTCGGCTGACACGTAGGGAGCCATGTGAAGCACCGGAAGTTCCGTCATTGGGCACGGACGAGGGCACGGTGCTGGTGACGGGTGGTACGGGTGGTCTTGGTGCGGTGGTGGCCCGTCATCTGGTGGTGGAGCACGGCGTTCGGCATCTGCTGTTGGTCTCGCGTCGGGGGCCGGCGGCTGAGGGGGCTGAGGCGTTGCGGGATGAGCTGGTGGAGTTGGGTGCGTCGGTGGTCGTGGCGGGCTGTGATGTCGCGGACCGGGCGTCGGTGGAGAAGCTGCTGGCGTCCGTACCGCTTGATCGTCCGTTGACCGCCGTGATTCATGCGGCCGGTGTGGGTGACAGCGGTTTGGTCGGGTCGTTGTCGGCTGAGCAGTGGGATGGGGTGCTGCGGCCGAAGGTGGATGCGGCGTGGCATCTGCATGAGCTGACGCGCGAGATGCCGCTGTCGGCGTTTGTGTTGTTCTCGTCGATCGGTGGTTCGGTGGCGGCGGCGGGTCAGGCGAATTACGCGGCGGCGAATGTGTTCCTGGACGCTCTCGCCCAGCATCGGCACGAGGAGGGCCTGCCCGCCACCTCCGTGGCCTTCGGACTGTGGTCGGACACCGGCATGGGCGGCCTGCTGAGCCAGGTGGACCGCGCCCGGCTGCTGCGCCAGGGGCTGCTGCCGCTGTCGGCTGCGGAGGGGTTGCGGGCGTTCGATGCGGCGCTGGCCTCCGGCGTGGCGACGGTGACGGCCTCGCGGGTGGACAACGCTGCCCTCCGTACTCGTAGGGGCGAGATCCCCGCGTTGCTGCGCGGATTGGTCCCGGCGTCGCGCAAGCTGAGCCGACAGGCCGCCGGCGGGGCTGACGCCGACGGCCTCAAGCGGCAGCTGACCGGGCTGGACCCGCAGGAGCGCCTGGACCTGTTGACCAATCTGGTACGCGGCCATGTAGCCGCCATTCTGGGCCACGGTTCCGCCGACGCGGTCGAGGCGGACCGTAACTTCAACGAGCTCGGATTCGACTCGCTGACCGCGGTCGAACTGCGCAATCAGCTCAACGCGGCCACCGGACTCCGACTGCCCGCCACCCTGGTATTCGACTACCCCACCGCACAGGCCGCCGCGGAGTACATGGCGGCTCAGCTGTCCGACGACACCGACACCACGGATCCGGCCCTGCGCGAGATCGACCGGCTGGAAGAGCTGCTGTCCTCGGTGTCCGACGGCGAACGACGCCGCGCCGTGACCGTGCGGCTGCAGTCCCTGCTGCTCAAGTGGACCGATGGCGAGCCCGATTCGGCCTCCGTGGAATCCCGGATCGGTTCGTCCTCGGCGGAAGAGATCTTCGCCTTCATCGACAACGAGCTGGACCTCCACTGAGCCGACGAACGGCGACCATCTGACCGAAGACGGGTGAAGGCTTCTTATGGACGACGAAAAGCTCCTCGAATACCTCCGGAAGGTGACGACGGACCTGCACCAGACCCGTCAGCGGGTGCTCGCGCTGGAGACGGGAGAGCGGGAGCCGGTCGCGATCGTCGGGATGAGCTGCCGCTATCCGGGCGGGGTGACGTCGCCGGAGGAGCTGTGGCGGCTGGTCGCCGAGGGCACCGACGCCATCTCGGCGTTTCCCACGGACCGCGGCCGGCCCTCCGGCTTCCCCGTGGGCCGGGGCTGGGACCTGTCGGAGCTGTACGATCCGGAGCCGGGCACGCCGGGCAAGTCGTATACGCGCTCGGGGGGTTTCCTCTACGACGCGGCCGACTTCGACCCCGGCTTCTTCGGGATCTCACCGCGCGAAGCCCTGCGCATGGATCCACAGCAGCGGCTGCTGCTGGAGACCTCGTGGGAGGCCGTCGAGCGGGCGGCGATCGACCCGGCCTCGCTGAAGGGCAGCCGGACCGGCGTCTTCATGGGGCTGATGTACCACGACTACGGCCTCGACGGGGCCTCGGGCTCCATCGCCTCCGGGCGGCTGTCCTACTTCTACGGGCTGGAGGGGCCGGCCGTCACCCTCGACACCGCGTGCTCGTCGTCGCTGGTCGCCCTGCACTGGGCGGTGCAGTCGCTGCGGACCGGCGAGTGCTCACTGGCCCTGGCCGGCGGTGTCACGGTGATGTCCACCCCCGGGGTGATCATCGACTTCAGCACCCAGCGGGGACTGTCCGAGGACGGCCGGTGCAAGGCGTTCGCCGAGGCGGCCGACGGCACCGGGCTGTCGGAAGGGGTCGGCATCCTCGTACTGGAGCGGCTGTCCGACGCACAGCGCAACGGCCACCAGGTGCTTGCCGTCATCCGCGGCTCCGCGGTGAACCAGGACGGAGCCTCCAACGGCCTGACCGCACCCAACGGCCCGGCGCAGCAGCGGGTCATCCGGGAAGCGCTGGACAACGCCCGGCTGACGACGTCGGATGTGGACGCGGTGGAGGCGCACGGCACCGGCACCACCCTGGGCGACCCCATCGAGGCGCAGGCGATCCTGGCCACCTACGGGCAGGGCCGGGACGCCGGCCGTCCGCTGTTGCTGGGGTCGATCAAGTCCAACATCGGGCACGCCCAGGCGGCGGCGGGCGTGGCCGGCGTGATCAAGATGGTCATGGCGCTGCGCCACGGCACGCTGCCCAGGACGCTGCACATCGATCGGCCGTCCTCCCATGTGGACTGGTCGGCGGGGGCGGTGGAGCTGCTGATCGACCCGGTCGAGTGGCCGGATTCCGGGCGCCCGCGCCGGGCGGGGGTCTCGTCGTTCGGCATGAGCGGCACCAACGCGCATGTCATCGTCGAACAGGCACCACCGGCCGAGTGGGAGCCGGACGCCGGCACCCGTGTTCCCCGCCTCGTGCCGTGGCCGGTGTCGGCGAAGACCGAGGAGGCGCTGAACGGCCAGATCGAGCGCGTCACCGCGCTTCTCGCGGACACCGGCCCCCGGCCGGTGGACGTCGGTTTCTCACTGGTGACGGGCCGGCCCGCCTTCGAGCACCGCGCCGTTCTGCTGGCCGGTCCGGACGGTGTGGCGCGCACAGCGCGGGGCGTGGCGCGGCCGGGCGGCGGGCTGGGGCTGCTGTTCTCCGGCCAGGGGAGCCAGCGGGCGGGGACGGGCCGGGAGCTGTACGAGCGGTTCCCGGTGTTCGCGAAGGCTCTGGACGAGGTGTGCGGGCACCTCGACGGACCCCTGGACGGTCCGTTGCGTCAGGTGATGTTCGCGCCGGCCGGGTCGGCCGAGGCCGCGCTGCTCGACGGGACGGGGTGGGCGCAGCCCGCGCTGTTCGCTCTCGAGGTGGCGCTGTTCCGGCTGATCGAGTCGTGGGGGGTGCGCCCCAGCCACCTGGCGGGCCATTCGGTGGGCGAGGTGGCCGCCGCTCATGTGGCGGGCGTGTTGTCGCTCGCCGACGCGTGCGCGCTGGTGGCGGCGCGCGGCCGGCTGATGCAGGCGCTGCCCGCCGGTGGCGTGATGGTGGCGCTGCAGGCCGCCGAGGAGGAGGTGATCCCGTATCTGGGCGAGCGCGTGTCGATCGCGGCGGTGAACGGCCCCCGTTCGGTCGTGATCTCCGGTGACGAGTCCGCGGTGGCAGAGGTCGCGGCGCGGTTCGTGGAGGGCGGGCGCAAGACCAAGCGGCTGACGGTCAGCCATGCGTTCCACTCCCCGCTGATGGAGCCCATGCTGGAGGAGTTCCGGGGCGTGGTGGCCGGGATGTCCTTCCGGGCTCCGCGCATCCCGCTCGTCTCCGATGTGACCGGCGCGCCCGCGCCGGCGGAACTGGTGTGCTCGCCCGACTACTGGGTGCGGCATGTGCGTGAGCCCGTCCGGTTCGCCGACGGGGTGGCGTCGATGGGGGCGGCCGGAGTGACCGCGTTCCTCGAAATCGGCCCCGACGGCGTGCTTTCCGCGATGGCGCAGGACAACCTGAAGGAGCGCTCCGGCGACGGCGGCACGGTTGTGGTCCCGGCGCTGCGCCGCGGCCGGGACGAGGAGACCGCCCTGCTCACGGCGGTGTCGCGGCTGCATGTCGCCGGGGTGGCGGTGGACTGGCCGGCGTTCTTCGCGGACACCGGGGCACACCGGGTCGAGCTGCCCACCTACGCCTTCCAGCGCGAGCGCTTCTGGCCCGAGGCGGCCGGGGAGGAAGAAGCGGACACCCGGGGCGCGGCCCATGCGGACCCGGCCGACGCGGAGTTCTGGACCGCGGTCGAGCGGGAGGACGTCGAGTCCCTGGCGTCGAGCCTGCGTGTCGACGGTGCGGCGCTGACCCCCGTCGTCCCCGCGCTGTCGTCATGGCGACGGCAGCGGCGGGAGCGGTCGCTGGTCGACGGCTGGCGCTACCGGGTGGTGTGGACACCGCTGGCCGATGGCGCGATGGACGCCGCCCCCGGGACGTGGCTGGCGGTGGTACCGGCGGGCTGCGCCGAGGACGCGTGGGTGACCTCCGTACTCGCCGCTGTCGGGACCGATGCCGTTTTGCTCGAAGCCGACGAGCCCGGAGCCGGTGAGGCGGACCGTACGGCCCTGGCGGGGCGGCTCGCCCGGCTGGCCACGGACGGGGCGGGCTTCGCGGGGGTGCTGTCCCTGCTGGCGCTGGGCGAGTCGGCGGTCGACGAGCATCCCGCCGTACCCGTCGGCCTGGCCCGGACCGTGGCCTTGGTGCAGGCCCTCGGCGACGCCGGGATCGAGGCGCCGCTGTGGTGTGCGACCCGGGGCGCGGTGTCGATCGGCCGCTCGGACCGGGGGGTGAACCCCGTCCAGGCCCAGGTGTGGGGGTTCGGCCGGGTGGCCGCGCTGGAGCATCCGCGGCGCTGGGGCGGCCTGGTCGACCTGCCCGAGGAGGTCGACCGGCGGGCCGTCCGACGGCTGGCCGCGGTGCTGGCCGCCGGGCCCGTCGGCGACGGGGCGGGCGACGGCGAGGACCAGGTGGCGATCCGTCCGTCCGGGCTGTTCGGCCGCCGGCTGGCATCCGGCCGCACGGAGCAGGAGGAACGGGGCTTCTCCGCGAGGGGAACGGTGCTGGTGACCGGCGGCACCGGGGCCCTGGGCGCGGAAGTGGCGCGCTGGCTGGCCCGCAGCGGGGCGGAGCGGCTGGTGTTGACGAGCCGCCGCGGGCCGGACGCGCCGGGCGCGGCCCGGCTGGCGGCGGAGCTGGGCGAGTCGGGCTGCCAGGTCTCGATCGTGGCCTGCGATGTGGCGGACCGCCCGGCGCTGGCCGCCGTACTGGCCGACATCCCCGCCGACACCCCGCTGACCGGCGTCGTCCACACGGCCGGTGTCGGCAGGTCGGTCCCGGTGGGAGAGATGAGCCCGGCGGATCTCGCCGACATCGTGTCGGCCAAGGTGGCGGGCGCGGCCAACCTCGACGCGCTGCTCGGCGATCGGCCGCTGGACCTGTTCGTGCTGTTCTCCTCGATCGCCGGGGTGTGGGGCAGCGGTGGGCAGAGCGCGTACGGAGCGGCCAACGCGTACCTGGACGCCCTGGCCGAGGCCAGGCGGGCGCGCGGCGCCACGGCCACGTCGGTGGCCTGGGGCGCCTGGGCCGGGGCCGGGATGGCCACCGAGGAGGCGATGTCGGAGTATCTGCTCCGGCGCGGGCTCGGCCTCCTCGCCCCCGACCTGGCCATCAGCGCGCTACGGGACGCGGTGACCCGGCAGGACACGGCCGTGACCGTGGCCGACGTCGACTGGGAGCGTTTCGCCCCTTCCTTCCTGTCGGCCCGGCCCAGCCCCCTGCTGTCCGGTCTCCCCGAGGTCCGGCGCGTCGTCGAGCGGGCCCGGGCGGCACGGCAGGGGGAGCGGTCGGCGGTCGCCGCGTTCCGGGAAAGGCTGGAGAGCCTGCCGAACACCGGGCGCTCCGAGTTGCTGCTCGGTCTGGTCCGCGATCAGGCCGCGGCCGTGCTGGGACACGCCGACGCGGACGCGATCGGCGACGACCGCGCCTTCCGGGAGCTGGGGTTCGACTCCTTGACGGCGGTGGAACTGCGCAATGTGCTGGAGGCCGTCACCGGTCTGAGCCTGCCCTCCACCCTCGTCTTCGACTACCCCACCCCGCTCGTCCTCACGGACTTCCTGCTCACCGAACTCTTCGGCGACGGGGACGAGGCCGCGCCCGCCGTGGCCGCGGGCGGCCACCGGCCGGACCCCCGCGACACCACCGACGACCCGATCGTGATCGTGGGCATGGGCTGCCGCTACCCCGGTGACGTCGACTCGCCGGAGGAGCTGTGGCGCCTGGTGGCCGACGGCCGGGACGCGATGTCCCCGTTCCCCGCCGACCGCGGCTGGCCGCTGGAGGGGGACTATGTGCGCGAGGGCGGATTCCTCTCCGGCGCGGGCCACTTCGACGCGGGGTTCTTCGGCATCTCGCCGCGCGAGGCGCTGGCCACCGATCCGCAGCAGCGGCTGCTGCTCGAGGTCGCCTGGGAGGCCCTGGAGCGGGCGGGCATCGACCCGGCCGGTCTGCGCGGCAGCGACACGGGGGTGTTCATCGGCGCCGCCGGGAGCGGTTACACCCCGCCCCCGGAGCTGCAAGGCCGCTATCTCACGGGCGAGGCCACCAGTGTGATCTCCGGCCGGCTCTCGTACACCCTCGGCCTTGAGGGCCCCGCGGTGACGGTGGACACGGCCTGCTCGGCGTCGCTGGTGGCGCTGCACTGGGCCGTGCGGGCGCTGCGCTCGGGCGAGTGTTCCCTGGCGCTGGCCGGTGGTGTGGCGGTGATGGCCAACCCCGGACCGTTCCTGGCCTTCAACGCACAGGGCGGCCTGGCCGCCGACGGCCGCTGCAAGGCGTTCGCCGAGTCCGCGGACGGCACCGGCTGGGCCGAGGGGGCGGGTCTTGTCGCCCTGGAGCGGCTGTCGGACGCCCGGCGCAACGGGCATGACGTGGTGGCCGTCCTGCGTGGCTCGGCCGTCAACCAGGACGGCGCGTCGAACGGTCTGACGGCGCCCAACGGCCCGTCCCAGCAGCGGGTGATCCGTCAGGCGCTGGCCGACGCCGGGCTGTCGGCCCCGGATGTGGACGCCGTGGAGGGGCACGGCACCGGAACACCCCTGGGCGATCCGATCGAGGCTCAGGCCCTGCTCGCCACGTACGGCCGCCGGCCCGCCGAGGCGGCGCCGCTGTGGCTGGGATCGGTCAAGTCCAACATCGGCCACGCCCAGGCGGCCGCCGGTGTCGCCGGGGTCATCAAGATGGCGATGGCGCTGCGGCACGGGGCGCTGCCCAGGACGCTGCACGTGGACGCGCCGTCCTCGCATGTGGACTGGTCGGCGGGGGCGGTGCGACTGCTCACCGAACCGGTGCCCTGGCCGGCGGGCGGAAGGGCCCGCAGGGCGGGCATCTCGTCGTTCGGGATCAGCGGCACCAACGCGCATGTGATCCTCGAAGAAGCTCCGGAGCCGGAGCGCGGTCCCGGCGACCTCGCCACACGGCCCGACCGGCCGGCCCCGTGGCTCGTCTCCGGAGCCACCGAGGAGGCGTTGCGCGCCCAGACCGACCGGCTGTTGGCACACCTGGAAGACCACCCCGGCCTGCGGCCGCTGGACGTGGCGTATTCGCTGGCGACGAGCCGTTCGGCGCTCGACCACCGGGTGGCGCTGCTGGCCACCGGCGACGGGGTGGTGGAGCTGGCCCGGGGCACGGCAGGCGGCGGCCGCAAGACCGCGTTCCTGTTCGCGGGCCAGGGCTCACAGCGGCCCGGTATGGGCCGGGAACTGTACGACCGCTTCCCGGAGTTCGCAGGGGCCCTGGACGCGGTGTTCGCACATCTGGACACTCAGCTGGACCGGCCGCTGCGGGACGTGGTGTTCGCCGAACCGGACACCCCCGAGGCCGCCGAGCTCGACCGGACCGAGTACACCCAGCCCGCGCTTTTTGCCTTCGAGGTGGCGCTGTTCCGGCTGCTGGAGTCCTGGGGCGTCGCCCCGGACCAGGTGGCGGGCCACTCGATCGGCGAGATCGCGGCCGCCCATGTGGCGGGTGTGCTCTCGCTCGCGGACGCCTGCGCGCTGGTGGCGGCGCGCGGCCGGCTGATGCAGGCGCTGCCCGCCGGCGGCGCGATGGTCTCGCTGCAGGCCACCGAGGAGGAGGTGACACCACTGCTGGCGGACCACGCCGACCGGGTGTCCCTCGCCGCCGTCAACGGACCGCGCTCGGTGGTGATCGCCGGGGCTGAGGACGCGGTGCTGCAACTCGCGGCCCGCTTCGCCGCCGACGGCCGCAAGACCCGTCGGCTGGCGGTCAGCCACGCCTTCCACTCGCCCCTGATGGAGCCGATGCTGGAGGACTTCCGACGGATCGCCGGAACCCTCACGTACCAGGCCCCGCGGACCCCGCTGGTGTCCACCCTGACCGGCCACCCGGCCACCGCGGAGGAGATCGGCTCGCCCGACTACTGGGTGCGGCACGCACGGGAGGCGGTGCGGTTCGACGACGCCGTGCGCCGACTGGGCGACCAGGGCGTGGGCACCTTCGTCGACATCGGGCCGGACGCGGTGCTGTCCGCGCTGGCCCGGGACATCCTGGGCGAACGGACCCCTGAGGCGGCCGTGGTGCCCCTGTGCCGCAAGGACCGCGGTGAGGAGGCCTCGGTCGTCGCGGCGCTGGCCGGGCTGTACGTCGCCGGCGCCGGGGTGCGGTGGGAGGCGTTCTTCGCGGGCAGCGGCGCGCGCCGCGTGGAGCTGCCCACGTACGCCTTCCAGCGCGAGCGCTACTGGTCGGCGGCGCTCCCCTCGGCCCACGACGCGTCCGGCCTGGGCCTGACACCCGCCCGGCACCCCTTGCTGGGCGCCGAGGTGGAACTCGCGGGCTCCCAGGGCGTCCTCTTCACCGGCCGCCTGTCGGTGGGCTCCCACCCCTGGCTGGCCGACCACGTGGTGGGCGGCACGGCGCTCTTCCCGGGCACGGGCTTCCTGGAGCTCGCGACCCGCGCGGGCGACCAGGTCGGCTGCTCACGGGTGGAGGAGCTCACCCTCGCAGAGCCGCTGGCCGTTGGGGAGCGGGACACGGTGGCCGTACAGCTGTGGGCGGGCGCACCCGACGCGTCGGGCCGCCGGGAGCTGAGCCTGTACTCGCGCCCCGCCGAGGCGCCCGACCACCCGTGGACCCGACACGCCACGGGCACCCTGGCCCCGGGCGCACCGCACGAGGCGCCGTACGAGGCGCCGTACGCCGCGTCGGGCGACACGCCGTACGACACGCCGGGTGGCGCGGCCTGGCCACCGCCGGGCGCCGAGCCCGTCGAGGTGGACGGCTTCTACGAGCGCACCGCTGCGGACGGATTCGCGTACGGGCCGCTCTTCCAGGGGCTGCGGGCGGTGTGGCGGCGCGGCGACGAGGTGTTCGCGGAGGCCGTCCTGCCGGAGGAGGCGCGGGACGCGGCCTCGTTCGGACTGCATCCGGCGCTGCTGGACGCCGCCTTGCACGCGGTGTCGTTCGTGGACCTGGGGGCGGGCGGCGGTGGCCGGCTGCCGTTCTCCTGGAACGGAGTGTCGCTGCACGCCGGTGGCGCCTCCGCGCTGCGTGTCCGGCTGGCGCGGGTGGGCACCGACGCGGTGGCGCTGACGGCGACCGACCCGGCCGGAGCCCCGGTGCTCTCGGTGGACTCGCTGGTGCTGCGCCTGGTGTCGCCGGACACGATGCCTCAGCAGGGCGGCGCGGTGGCGCGCGACGCGCTGTTCCGCCTGGACTGGGTTCCCGTCCCACGGGGCGAGCGCGGCGCGGCGGCGGACGGCGCTACGGGTGTTGTCGAGCTGACGGACGCCACGGCGGCTGGGCTCGCGGCGCTGGCGGCGCTGGAGTCCGCGCCGGACACGGTGTCGGTGACCATCGGCTCGCCGGAGTTCACGGACGTGGCCGAGGTCCACCGAGCCGTCGCGCGGGCGCTCGAACTGATCCAGGCGTGGCTGGCCGAAGACCGGTTCGCCCACTCCCGGCTGGTGTTCGTGACCCGGGGAGCGGTCGCCGCCGACGACGACGCACCCGCGACGGACCTCGCAGCCGCCGCGGCATGGGGGCTGGTGCGCTCGGCCCAGTCGGAGAACCCCGGACGGTTCGTCCTGCTCGACCTCGACACGGCAGACGGCACACCGTCGGAGGACCACGGCGTGCTCTCGGCCCACCTGCACGCTGTGCTGGCGTCGGGCGAGCCGCAGGCCGTCGTGCGGGACGGCGTGCTGCGCGTCGGGCGCCTCGCCCGGCTGGCCCCGGACGAGGATGCCATCCAGCCGTGGGACGGCGCGGGCACCGTACTGATCACGGGCGGCACCGGCGGCCTGGGTGGCGAACTGGCCCGCCATCTGGTCACGGAACACGGAGTGCGCCGACTGCTGTTGACCAGCCGTCGTGGGCTGGATGCTCCGGGCGCGGTGGAGTTGCGGGCGGAGTTGGCGGCGCTGGGTGCCGAGGTGTCGGTGGTGGCGTGTGATGTGGCGGATCGTGGTGCGGTGGCCGGGTTGCTGGCCGGGATTCCGGCGGAGCATCCGCTGACGGCGGTGGTGCATACGGCGGGTGTGCTGGACGACGGTGTGGTGGGGGCGCTGACGCCGGAGCGGCTGAGTACCGTGCTGCGCCCGAAGGTGGACGCGGCATGGCATCTGCACGAGCTCACCCGCGACCTGGACCTGGCCGCCTTCGTGATGTTCTCCTCCCTGGCCGGGGTCAGCGGCGCTGCCGGACAGGGCAACTACGCGGCGGCGAACGCGTTCCTGGACGCCCTGGCCGCACACCGCGCCGCGCACGGCCGGGTGGCGACCTCCCTGGCCTGGGGCGCCTGGGAGCAGAGCACCGGGATGACCGGGACGCTGGACGGGGCGGAGCTGCGGCGCAGCGCGCGGACCGGCCTGCCACCGCTGTCCGTGGCCCAGGGCCTGGCCCTGTTCGACGCCGCGGCCCCGCTGCGGCACCCCAACCCGGTGCCGGTACGGATGAACATGGCGACCCTGCGCGCCCACGCCGAACAACTGCCACCGCTGATGCGCGGACTGGTGCCACAGGCACGCCGTACCGCCACCGCCGCCACCCTGGACGGCACCGGTCCCGACTGGCTGCGCCGGCGCCTCGCCGGGCTCACCGAGGCCGAGCAGGACACCGCGGTGGAGGAGCTGGTACGCGGCTACGCGGCCGCCCTGCTCGGCCACGGCGAGGCCGCGGCCGTCCACCCCGAACGCGACTTCCTGGAGCTGGGATTCGACTCGCTCAGCGCGATCGAGCTGCGCAACAAACTGACCGGACTGACCGGGCTGCGGCTGTCCCCGATGCTGGTGTTCGACAAGAAGACACCCGCCGAACTCGCCCGCTGGGTACGGCAGGAGTTCGCCGGCCACGGCGGCACCGGCCCGCTGGCGGCCTCGCGGGAGGGGTCGCCCGGCGAGCAGGACACCGTCAGCAGGATGTTCCGCACCGCGGTCGTCGAGGACAAGGTGGGCGACGGATTCCATATGCTGCAGGCGATCGCCAAGATCCGGCCCACCTACGACCGGCCGGACGACCCCCGGCACATGGCCCGCCCGGTGTTCCTCGCCGACGGACCCGCCACACCCCGCCTGATCTGCCTCAGCTCGACGGTCGTCAACGGCGGTGTGCACCAGTACGCCCGGCTGGCCGCACACTTCCGCGGCATCCGGCCGGTCTCGGCGATCCCACTGCCCGGCTACGCCGCGGGGGAGAGCCTGCCCGCCACGGCCGAGGTCGCCCTGCGTACCCTGGTGGCGAGCATCGAGCAGGCCGCGGACAACGACCCCTTCGTCCTGGTCGGCCACTCCTCGGCGGGCGCGCTCGCCTACTCCGTCACCGGCCATCTCGAGCGGACCGGCGGACGCCTGCCGGAGTCGGTCGTCATGATGGACACCTTCCGCCCCACCGGTGTGGAGTCGCAGGGCACGCTGGTCGGCGGGCTGCTGGACCAGATCTTCCGGACCGAGTCCGAGTTCGGGGAGTTCCACAGCGCGCGGCTGTCCGGCATGGCCCACTGGTTCGAGATCGCCGCACACCTGGAGTACGACACGGTGCCGGTACCGGTCCTCTTCCTCCAGTGCGCGGAGGCGTTCCCCGGTGGCGAGGCGGAGTTCGACCGCTGGCGCAGCGCCCCGCTGGACCCCTCGCACACCGTACGGCCGATGGCGGCCAACCACTTCTCGGTGATCGAGGAAAAGGCGGCGGACACCGCGCGTGCGATCGAGGAATGGCTCGCTCCGGGGCAGTGACCCGGGCCCTGGAGCAAAGGGCTCTGGTACTTCCCTTAGAGATTCTGCATTGGGGCGCGGATAGAGTGGCGTAAGGGCAGCGCCCATGGCCCCACGGCTGAATGAGGAATGGCATGACCTTCACATACCAGGCCGCGAAACCATATCTGGTGGGCGCGGAACTGAAGTACGTCACCGAGGCGATCGCTTCCGGGTGGATATCGGCCGCGGGGCCCTATGTCGGGCAGTTCGAGAGTGAATTCGCGCGCTACAACGGAGTGGCGCACGGAGTGTCCTGCTCCTCGGGCACGGCCGCGCTCACCCTGGCGCTGCGCGCCCTTGGCGTGGGCCCCGGCGACGAGGTGCTCGTCCCCGAATTCACCTTCGTGGCCTCCGCATGGGCGGTCACCTACACGGGCGCGACCCCCATCTTCGTCGACTGCGGCGACGACCTCAACATCGACGCGGCTCTCATCGAATCCAAGATCACACCGCGCACCAAGGTCATCATGCCCGTCCATGTGCACGGGCGCCGCTGCGACATGGACGTGATCATGAGGATCGCGTTCGAGTACAACCTGCGGGTGATCGAGGATTCCGCCGAGGCGCACGGCATCCGGCCGGTCGCCGACGTGGCGTGCTTCTCCCTGTTCGCCAACAAAATCATCACCTCGGGCGAGGGCGGCATCTGCCTGACCGACGACGGCAGGCTCGCCGAGCAGATGGCACATCTGCGCGGTATGGCCATAGGCCCCGAGCACGACTTCCTGCACAAAAAGCTGGCCTACAACTTCCGAATGACCAATCTGCAGGCCGCGGTCGCCCTGGGGCAGCTGGAGAAGATAGACGAATTCCTCGACCGGCGCCGGAAGATCGAGGCATATTACGACGCCGGACTCGGGGACATCCCGGAAATCACCCGCATGCCGCCGCGGGATGTGCTGTGGATGTACGACGTGCGGGCCGAGCGCCGCGACGAACTGTGCGCGTTCTTGGCCGAACAGTCCATTGAAACCAGGCGGTTCTTCCAGCCGATGAGCAAACAGCCCCTCTACTTCGATCCGGACTGGGCCTCCCTGAACGCCGGCCGCTTCACCGCGGACGGCCTGTGCCTGCCCACTCACACCGGACTGACCGAGGCGGACCAGGACCACATCATCGGCAAGGTCGCGGAGTTCTACGGGCGCTGACCCGGGCTGCTGGGTGCGTTGGGCCGGCGCGGGGCCGGACGAGACAACTTGTGTGTGGGGAGCGGAGCGTTGAGTCCATCCGAGTCCAGTCCTGCCGACCGCCCCGGTGCGCACCGGGAAAGTGCCATCGCCGTGGTGGGGCTGTCCTGCCGACTGCCGTCCGCGCCGGACCCCGCGCGGTTCTGGGAGCTGCTGCGCGCCGGGATGAGCGCGGTGTCCGAGCCGCCCCGCGGCCGCTGGGGCGCCGACGCGCCGGACAACGGCCGTAGCGGCCCCGGCCACCGTGGACACGGCGGCTTCCTGGTGGACGTCGACCGTTTCGACGCCGAGTTCTTCGGGATCTCCCCGCGCGAGGCCCGGGCGATGGACCCGCAGCAGCGCCTCATGCTGGAGCTGGGCTGGGAGGTGCTCGAGGACGCCGGAATGCCACCGGACGCCGTCCGCGGCAGCGACACCGGCGTGTTCGTCGGCGTGACCGCGGACGACTACGGCACCCTGGACCGGCGCCGGGGCCTCGCGGGCGTCGGCCACCACACCCTCACCGGGCTGAACCGCAGCATCATCGCCAACCGCGTCTCCTACTTCCTCGGGCTGCGCGGGCCCAGCCTGGTGGTCGACACCGGGCAGTCGTCGTCCCTGGTCGCGGTCCACCTCGCCTGCGAAAGCCTGCGCCGGGGCGAGTCCCGGACCGCGCTGGCCGGCGGCGTCCAGCTGAACCTCACGCCCGAGAGCACCGAGGCCGCGGCACGGTTCGGCGGACTGTCCCCGGACGGCCGGTGCTTCACCTTCGACGAGCGCGCCAACGGCTACGTCCGCGGTGAGGGCGGCGGGCTCGTCCTGCTCAAGCCGCTGACTCACGCCGTGGCCGACGGGGATGAGATCTACTGCGTCATCGAGGGCGGCGCGGTCAACAACGACGGCGCCGGGGACGCCCTGACCACTCCCGACCCGCGGGCCCAGCAGGCCGTACTGCGCGCGGCCTGCCGCCGCGCGGGCACCGACCCGACCGCCGTACGGTACGTCGAACTGCACGGCACCGGCACCCGCGTCGGGGACCCCGTCGAGGCCGCCGCCCTCGGCGCGGTGTACGGGGCCGGACGCCCCGCCGACGAGCCGCTGCTGGTCGGCTCAGCGAAGACCAACGTCGGCCACCTGGAAGGCGCGGCGGGCATCGTCGGGCTGCTGAAGGTCGCGCTCTCGCTCCGCCACGCAACCCTGCCCCCGAGCCTGAACTTCGAGCGGCCCAACCCGCGGATCCGGTTCGACGAGTGGCGCCTTGACGTGGTGACGTCGGCGCGCCCCTGGCCCGCCCACCACGGCCCGGTCCTGGCCGGGGTGTCGTCGTTCGGCATGGGCGGCACCAACTGCCACCTCGTCGTATCGGACGCCGCGTCGCTCCGACGCGCCACACCCGCCGCGGCGTCGCCGCCCGCAGAGATCGCGGCGGCTGAGCCCGGCGAGGGCCCTGAGCCCGGCGTTGTGCCGTGGCTGCTGTCGGGAAGGACACCGGACGCGCTGCGCGCACAGGCGGCACGCCTCGCGGCCCATGTGACAGGGCAACGCGGCGCGGACGGAGTGGACGGGGCGGATCGCGGCGCGGACGGAGCGCGTCAGGGCGGCGCGGAGGGCGCAGACGGGGCGGGCAGCTCGGACGGCGGCCGGGAAACCAGTCCGGCGGCCATCGCGGACGTGGGCTTCTCCCTGGCCACGACACGGGCCACGTTCGACCACCGCGCCGTGGTCCTCGCCCGGCACCGGGACGGCGCACTGCGCACCTTGACCGCGCTCGCCGACGGCGCCCCCGGCAGCGGCGCGATCCAGGGCTCGGCGCGCTCCACCGCCACCACCGCGTTCCTGTTCTCCGGCCAGGGATCGCAGCGGGCCGGGGCCGGTCAGGAGCTGTACCGGCGGTATCCGGTGTTCGCTCAGGTGCTGGACGACGTATGCGCCCGGATGGACGGACACCTCGAGAGGCCGCTGCGCGAGGTGATGTTCGCGTCGGCGGGCACCGACGACGCCGACCTGCTGGACCGGACCGCCTACACCCAGCCCGCGCTCTTCGCCCTCCAGGTGGCCCTCTTCCGGCTGCTGGAGTCGTGGGGCACCCCCGCGGACTTCGTGGCCGGGCACTCGATCGGGGCCGTCGCCGCCGCACATGTCGCGGGCGTGCTGTCCCTCGACGACGCGTGCACCCTGGTGGCGGCGCGCGGCCGGCTGATGCAGGCGCTGCCCACCGGCGGTGCCATGGCCTCGGTCCAGGCCCCCGAGGACGAGGTGCGTCCGCTGCTGGCCGGTCGCGAGCACGAGATCTCCCTCGCGGCGGTCAACGGCCCGGCGTCCGTGGTCGTCGCCGGCGACGAGGGCGCGGTCGAGGACGTCGTCGCGCACTTCGCCGCCTCGGGGCGCAGAACCAAGCGCCTGCGGGTCTCCCACGCGTTCCACTCGCCCCACATGGACGCCATGCTCGACGACTTCCGCCAGGTCGTGGCCGGGCTGTCCCTCGCCGCGCCCCGGCTCCCCGTGGTGTCCGACCTCACCGGCGAACTCGCCACCGCCGAGCAGCTGTGCTCCACGGAGTACTGGGCGCGGCACGCCCGCGAAACCGTCCGCTTCGCGGACGCCGTACGAACCCTACGGGACCGGGGCGTCGGCGCCTTCCTGGAGCTGGGCCCGGACGGGGTGCTCACCGGGATGACCCGGGAATGCCTCGACCAGCTTCCCGCGCACACCGCCAACGTCACAGACACCACAGACATCACGGGCGCTGAACGCACCGAAGACCCCACCGCCACGCCCCCCACGGTCGTCAGGACGCTGCGCCCCGGCAGCGACGAGACGCTGACGGCACTGACCGCGATGGCCGAACTGCACGTCCACGGCGCCCCGGTGCGCTGGGACGCGTACTTCGCCCAGCGCGGCGGCAGGCGGGTGGCGCTGCCCACCTACGCCTTCCAACGGGAACGCCACTGGCTGGACGGACAGCCGGCGGCCCAGGCCACCGAGAACAGTCCCGCCGCACCCCCGGCCCCGGGCGCCCCCGAGCCCGTACCGGATGTGGCACCCGCGCCCGAGGGGCCGACCGTCAGGCAGTCGCCCGCGGACATGGCGAGGCTGGTGCGGGCCGAGACCGCGATGGTGCTCGGCTACGCCGAACCGGAGCGGGTCGACGCGAGCCTGACGTTCAAACAACTCGGCTTCGACTCCACCATGACCGTGGAACTCGTGGCCCGGCTGAGGTCCGCCACCGGCCTGCGGCTGCCCGACACCGTGCTCTTCGACCACCCCACGCCGGACCGGATCGCCGCCCGTCTGGCCACGGAGCCCAGTGGTGCCACCGGTGCCCGCGCGACCCCGCCCCGGGCCCCCGCCGCGTCCGCCGACGAGCCGGTGGTCATCGTGGGCATGGGCTGCCGCTACCCGGGCGGGGCCGACACCCCTGAGGCGCTGTGGGACCTGGTGGCGGGCGAAGTGGACGCCGTCTCCGCGATGCCGACCGACCGTGGCTGGGCGGCCGAGGTGCTGGCCACGGAACGGCCGGGCGGTTTCCTGTACGACGCCGACCGGTTCGACGCGGCGCTGTTCGGGATCTCGCCCCGGGAAGCCCTCGCCATGGACCCCCAGCAGCGGCTGGCGCTCGAAGTGACCTGGGAGGCGGTCGAGCGGTCGGGGATCGCGCCCTCGTCACTGCACGGCAGCCGCACCGGCGTGTTCGTCGGCGCGATGGCCCAGGACTACGGCCCTCGGCTGCACGAGGCGACCGGTGACGCCGAGGGCTATGTGCTGACCGGCACGTCTCCCAGCGTCCTGTCCGGCCGGGTCGCCTATACGCTCGGACTGCGCGGGCCGGCGCTCACGGTCGACACCGCCTGCTCCTCGTCGCTGGTGGCCCTGCACCTCGCGGCCCAGTCGCTGCGCGGTGGCGAATGCTCGCTGGCCCTGGCCGGTGGCGTCACCGTCATGTCCGAGCCCGGCATCTTCGTGGAGTTCGCCAAGCAGGGCGGGCTGTCCGAGGACGGCCGGTGCAAGGCGTTCGCGGAGGCCGCCGACGGCACCGGCTGGTCCGAGGGCGTGGGCATGCTGGTGCTGGAGCGGCTGTCGGACGCCCGTCGCAACGGCCACCGGATCCTGGCGGTGCTGCGCGGCTCGGCGGTCAACTCCGACGGCGCCTCCAACGGGCTGACCGCGCCCAGCGGTGCGTCCCAGCAGCAGGTCATCGGCCAGGCGCTGGCCGGAGCGGGACTCGTCCCCGCGGACGTCGACGCCGTCGAGGCACACGGCACCGGCACCAGGCTGGGCGACCCCATCGAGGCGCAGGCGATCCTCGCCACCTACGGCCAGGGCCGGGACGCCGGCCGTCCGCTGCTGCTGGGGTCGGTCAAGTCCAACATCGGACACACCCAGGCCGCCGCGGGTGTCGCAGGCGTCATCAAGATGGTCATGGCCATGCGCCATGGCGCGCTGCCCCGCACGCTGCACGTGGACGCCCCATCCCCGCATGTGGACTGGACGGCGGGCGCGGTGGAGCTGCTGACCGAGCCGGTACCGTGGCCGGAGGCGGAACGCCCGCGCCGGGCGGGAGTGTCCTCGTTCGGCATCAGCGGCACCAACGCCCATGTCATCGTCGAGCAGGCGCCGTACGAGCCACCACCGGCCACCGCCGCGGAGTCCGCGCCCCCGGCCACGACACCCGAGACCGCCCCGCGCGTCGTGCCCTGGCCGGTGTCGGGACGGACCGATGCCGCGCTGCGGGCCCAGCTCGACCGCCTGCACTCCTTCCTGGCCGACACCGGCGCCTCGGCGCTCGACATCGGCTACTCCCTCGCCACGACCCGCGCCCAGCTGGAACACCGCGCGGTGCTGCTGTCCACGCCGGACGGCGTCGTGGAGGCGGCGCGCGGTGTCGCCGCGAGCGCGCCGTCCCTGACGCTGCTGTTCGCCGGTCAGGGCGCGCAGCGCATCGGGATGGGCCGCGAGCTGGCCCACCGCTTCCCCGTGTTCGCCCGCGCACTCGACGAGGTGTGCGCGCTGCTGGACGGCGAGCTGGACCGGCCGCTGCGCGAGGTGATGTTCGGGGCGGACGCCGAAGCCCTCGACCGTACCGAATACGCGCAGCCCGCGCTGTTCGCGCTCGAAGTGGCCCTGTTCCGGCTGGCCGAGTCCTGGGGGATCGTCCCCGACCTCCTCGTCGGCCACTCGATCGGCGAGATCGCCGCCGCGCATGTCGCCGGTGTGCTCTCCCTCGGCGACGCGTGTGCCCTGGTGGCCGCGCGCGGCCGGCTGATGCAGGCGCTGCCCGCGGGCGGGGCCATGGTGGCGCTGCGGGCGGGCGAGGAGGAGGTGGAGCCGCTGCTGGCGGACCACACCGACCGCGCGCAACTCGCCGCGGTCAACGGCCCTTCCTCGGTGGTCCTCTCCGGCGACGAGGAGACCGTGGCGGACATCGCGGCCCACTTCGAGGCGCTGGGCCGCAAGGCCACGCGGCTGCGGGTCAGCCATGCGTTCCACTCCCCGCTGATGGCCCCGATGCTGGCGGACTTCCGGGCGGCCGTCGAGCGGCTGGCCTTCCACGAGCCGCGCATCCCCATCGTCTCCACTCTCACCGGCGAGACGGTCGACGCGGCACGGATCAGCACACCGGACTACTGGGTGGACCACGTCGTGCGCCCGGTGCGGTTCGCCGCGGCGATCGGCGCGGCCGCCTCCGCCGGGTCCCGGGTGTTCCTGGAACTGGGCCCCGACGCCACACTCACGGCCCTGACCGGGGACAACCTCGCCGAACTGCCGGGCGTCACCGCGGTGCCGATGCTCCGTACGGACCGGGGCGAGGACGACGACATCGCCGCCGTGGCCGCCGCGGCCCGTCTGCACGCGCACGGCGTCCCCGTACGGTGGACCGCCCTGTTCGCCGGGACCGGAGCGCGGCGGGTGGAGCTGCCGACCTACGCGTTCCAGCGCGAGCGCTACTGGGCCGGGCGGACGGCCGGCGCGGCCGATGTCGCGTCGGCGGGCCTCGACCGGCCGGAGCACCCACTGCTGGGCGCCGTCCTGCGACTCCCTGACACCGGAGGGCTGCTGTGCACCGGCGTCCTGTCGACGACGGCCCAACCCTGGCTGGCCGACCATGTGGTGGCCGGGCAGGTGCTCTTCCCCGGCACCGGCTTCGTGGAGCTCGCGATCCGGGCGGGGGACGAGGCCGGGTGCGGCCTGGTGCGTGAACTCACCCTGACCGCGCCCCTGGTGCTCCCCGCACACGGCGGCATCCCCGTCCAGGTGGCCCTCGGCCCACCCGACGACACCGGCTGCCGGACCCTGGGGATCTACTCCCGCCCCGACGACGCGCCCGACGCCCCATGGGTCCAGCACGCCACGGGTGTGCTCGCGCCCGGAGCTCCCGGAGCACCCGGAGCGCCGGCGGCGTCCAGCGTGCCCGGGCAGCCGGGGGATGCGGTCCCGGCCGACGACTCCACCGGGGCAGACGGGCCCGGCGGGGCCGATCAGTGGCCCTACGGCCGGATCTGGCCACCGGCCGACGCCGTGCCGCTCGACCTCGACGGCTTCTACGAGGCGCGGAGCGCGGCCGGATTGGACTACGGCCCGGCGTTCCGGGGGGTGCGCGCGCTCTGGCACACCGAGGAGGCCGTGCTGGCCGAGGTGGCCCTGCCCGAGCACATCGCGGGCGACGCCGCCGCGTTCGGGCTGCACCCGGCCCTGCTCGACGCCGCGCTGCACATCGTGTCGCACATCGGGCTCGACGACTCGGCGGGCGCACGGCTGCCGTTCGCCTGGACCCAGGTGTCGCTGCATGCTTCGGGCGCCTCGGCGCTGCGGGTCCGGATGAGCCGCACGGGCGACGACGCGGTCACGCTGACCGTCGCCGACACCGAGGGCCGAGTGGTGGCCTCCGTACGCTCGCTGGCGCTCCGCCCGTACACGCCCGACGGCGGCGGCCGGGGCGGGCAACCGCTTCTGCGCCTGGACTGGGTGGACCTGGACCTGGACCCGGACCTGGACGCGGAGGCGGCGCCGTCGGTCGCGGACGGCCACGTCCGCCGGTGGTCGGTGGCCGGCCCGGACGCCTGGGGGCTGGCCGACGCGCTGCGCGCGGCGGGCGAAACCGTGGCCGACGAGGCGACGGCACCGGCGGACGTGGTCCTGGTCCCGGTCGCCGCACCGGCCGGAGCCGCTGCCGAGGAGGACATGCTCGGCGTGGTGCGCGCCGCCACCTCCGAGACGCTCGACAGGTTGCGGCGGCACCTGCGGGACGCGGACGGCCCCGAAGACGGCCCCGAGGACACGCCTGCGGTGGTTTTCGTGACGCGGGGCGCGGTCGCGACGGACACCGACGCCTCGCCCGAGCTGATGGGCGCGGCGGTGTGGGGGCTGGTCCGCTCAGCCCAGCACGAGAGCCCCGGCCGTTTCCTCCTCCTCGACCTGGACGGCACGGACACCCCGCCGACGGCCGGGCCGCTGCGCGCGGCACTGGACCTGGACGAGCCCCAGCTCGCCGTGCGCGAAGGCCGCCTGCTCACACCCCGGCTGACCCCCCTGCGTCCCTCGGGCCACGCCGCCGAGCCCCACCGGGAGGCCGTCTGGGACACCGACGGCACCGTACTGGTCACCGGCGGACTGAGCGGGCTGGGCGCACAGGTGGCCCGGCATCTGGCCGATACGCACGGCGTGCGCCATCTCGTCCTGGCCGGACGTCGCGGCCGGGCCACCGAAGGCGCCGACGACCTGGTGGCGGAGCTGACGCGGCTGGGCGCAGAGGTCTCCGTCGCCACCTGCGATGTCTCGGACCGCGCTGCCGTCGCCCGGCTGATCGGCGACATCCCGGCGGCACATCCGCTGACCGGTGTGGTGCACGCCGCCGGTGTGCTCGACGACGGGCTGGTCGGGGCGCTGACCGAGGAGCGACTGGACACCGTCTTCCGGCCGAAGGCGGCCGGTGCGTGGCATTTGCACGAGCTCACCCGGGGCCACGACCTCACCGCGTTCATCGTGTTCTCCTCCGTGTTCGGCGTGCTGGGAAACGCCGGGCAGGGCAGCTACACCGCGGCGAACGCGTTCCTGGACGCCCTCGTGCGGCAACGGGCCGCCCAGGGACTGCCGGGCCTGGCCATCGCCTGGGGCCCATGGCCGCAGAACAGCGGTATGACGAGCACCCTCACGGACGCCGAAATGCGCCGCATGGCGCGGGCCGGTCTGCCGCCGCTCACCGTCGACCAGGGACTGGCCTGGTTCGACGCCGCGCCCACCGCGGGCGAACCGGCCGTGGTCGCGGCCCGGGTGGACCGCGCGGCGCTGCGTGCCCGGGGCACCGTGCCCGCCGCCTTCCGAGCACTGGTTCCCGCCCCGGTACGGCGCGCGGTGGCGGCCGGCGCGCCGGCCGCGGGGCCCGGCCCGTTGGCCGAGCTGGCGGGGTTGACCGGGGCTGACCTCGCCGACGCGGTGTCCCGGCTGGTGCGGGCCGCGGTCGCCGCGGTGCTCGGACACCCCTCCGCCGAGGCCGTGGATCCGTCGCTGACCTTCCAGGACCTCGGACTGGACTCGCTGACGTCGGTGGAGCTGCGCAACCGGCTCACCGAGACCACGGGCGTACGGCTGCCCACCACTCTCATCTTCGACTACCCCACCCCCGCGGCCGTCGCGGACTTCCTCCGCACGCGCGGGCAGGGCACCACCGCCACCCCGCAGGTGGCCTCCGCCCCCGCCGTGACCGGGGACCCGATCGTCATCGTGGGCATGGCCTGCCGTTACCCGGGCGGGGTGAACTCCCCCGAGGAGCTGTGGCAGCTGACGGCACAGGGCCGCGACGGCATCTCCGACTTCCCCGACGACCGGGGCTGGAGCCTGCCCGAGGTGTCCTTCGCCCGCGTCGGCGGGTTCCTGTACGACGCGGGCGACTTCGACGCCGGCTTCTTCGGGATCTCCCCGCGCGAGGCGCTTGCGATCGACCCGCAGCAACGGCTCCTGCTGGAGACCTCATGGGAGGCCCTGGAACGCGCCGGGATGGACCCGCTGACGCTCAAGGGCAGCGCCACCGGAGTGTTCGCCGGCGTGATGTACCACGACTATCCGGTGGCCGGGGACGGCCTGCCCGAGGCCCTGCGCGGCTTCGTGGTCAACGGCACGTCCGGCAGCGTGGCCTCGGGCCGGGTGGCCTACACCCTCGGCCTTGAGGGCCCGGCCGTCACCATCGACACCGCGTGCTCGTCCTCGCTGGTCGCCGTGCACATGGCCGCGCAGGCGCTGCGGTCGGGGGAGTGCTCGCTGGCGCTCGCGGGCGGCGTCACCGTCATGGCGACCCCGGAGACCTTCGTCGACTTCGACCGCCAGGGCGGCCTGGCCTCCGACGGCCGCTGCAAGTCCTTCTCCGATGCCGCCGACGGCACCGGCTGGTCGGAGGGCGTCGGCATGCTGGTGTTGGAGCGGTTGTCGGACGCGCGTCGCCTTGGGCATGAGGTGTTGGCGGTGGTGCGGGGTTCGGCGGTGAATCAGGATGGTGCGTCGAATGGTCTGACGGCGCCGAACGGTCCGTCGCAGCAGCGGGTGATCCGGCAGGCGCTGGCGAGTGCGGGGTTGTCCGCGGCGGACGTGGATGTGGTGGAGGCGCACGGTACGGGGACGAGGCTGGGCGATCCGATCGAGGCGCAGGCGTTGCTGGCCACGTACGGTCAGGACCGTGACCGTCCGCTGTTGTTGGGGTCGGTGAAGTCGAACATCGGTCATACGCAGGCTGCGGCGGGTGCTGCGGGCATTATCAAGATGGTGATGGCGATGCGTCGGGGTGCGGTGCCCCGGACGCTTCATCTGGAGCGGCCGTCGTCGCATGTGGACTGGTCGGCTGGTGCTGTGGAGCTGGTGGCGGAGCAGCGGGTGTGGCCTGAGGTGGGGCGGGCGCGTCGGGCGGGTGTGTCCTCGTTCGGTATCAGCGGTACGAATGCGCATGTGATCCTGGAGCACGTTCCGGTCGAGCCGGTGGCACCGGCTGTCGAGGAGCCGGGTGTTCCCGTCGTTGTTCCTCTGGTGGTGTCGGGCAAGACGGATGCGGCGGTGCGTGCCCAGGCGGCGCGTCTTCGGTCTCATCTTGCTGAGCGGCCGGAGTTGGGCAGGGCCGATGTTGCGCTGTCTTTGGCGTTGTCCCGGTCGGGTTTCGAGCGCCGGGCTGTGCTGTTGACCCGTGACCGCGAGGGTGCGTTGGATGGTCTTGCTGCTCTGGCTGCGGGGGAGGCCGCTGCTGATGTGGTGCTCGGCTCGGTGGCCCCGCGGCCCGGCGCTACTGCTTTTCTGTTCACCGGCCAGGGCAGTCAGCGCCCGGGCATGGGGCGTGAGCTGGCGGGGCGGTATCCGGTGTTCGCCGACGCGCTCGACGCCGCCATCGAGGAGTTGGACGGGCATCTGAGCCGCCCGTTGCGCGAGATTCTGTTCGCCGAGGCCGGCACTCCGGAAGCGGAGCTTCTTGACCGTACGGAGTTCACCCAGCCCGCCCTGTTCGCGGTTGAGGTGGCGCTGTTCCGGCTGGTGGAGTCCTGGGGTGTCACGCCCCGCTTCGTGGCCGGGCATTCGATCGGGGAGCTCGCCGCGGCACACGCGGCAGGGGTGCTCAGCCTGTCGGACGCCTGCACTTTGGTGGCGGCACGCGCCCGGCTGATGCAGGCCCTGCCCGCGGCCGGCGTGATGGTGTCGCTCCAGGCCTCCGAAGACGAGGTGGCTCCGCTGCTGGCGGGCCGCGAGCACCTGATCGGCATCGCCGCGGTCAACGGCCCCGAGGCCGTGGTCGTCGCCGGTGACGAGAGCGCCGTACGGGATGTCGCGGACGAAATCGCCGCGCGCGGGCGCAGGACCAAGCGGCTGTCCGTCTCGCACGCCTTCCACTCCCCGCTGATGGACCCCATGCTGGACGACTTCCGGGAGGTCGCCGAGGGGCTGACCTACCACGCGCCGCGGATCCCCATGGTGTCCATGGTGACCGGAACACCCCTCACCGGCACTGGCACCACCACCGACGGCGAGACGGCGACCGCGGACTACTGGGTACGGCACGCCCGGGCCGCCGTGCGCTTCGCCGACGGCCTCCGGACACTGGAAGACGCGGGCGTCGACACCTTCCTCGAAATCGGTCCCGACGGCGTGCTCTCGGCCATGGCCAGGGACTCCCTGTCCCCCGAAGCGGCCCTCCTGCCGCTGCTGCGCCGGGACCGCTCCGAGGAGCTGTCCGCGGCCACCGCGCTCGCCCGGCTCCATGTGCGCGGCACGTCCCCCGACTGGGCCGCTTTCCTGGCGGTGCGCGGACGCGGTGCGCGCCGCGTCGAGCTGCCGACGTACGCCTTCCAGCACGAGCGCTACTGGCCCCAGATCACAGCGAGCCAGGCGGGGGACATCACCGCCGCCGGGCTGGGCTCCGCGGACCATCCTTTGCTCGGCGCGGCCGTGGAACTGGCCGATGGCGAAGGCGCCCTGTTCACCAGCAGGATCTCGCTGCGGACGCACCCCTGGCTGGCGCAGCACGCCGTCATGGGCGCCGTGCTGCTGCCAGGCACCGCGCTCCTCGAACTGGCGATCCGCGCCGGTGACGAGGTCGGCTGCGACCGGGTGGAGGAGCTGACGCTCGCCACGCCGCTGGTGCTCCCCGAGCACGGCGCCGTCCAGGTGCAGTTGCGGGTCGGCGCGGCGGACGAGGCCGGCCGCCGCCCGATGACCGTGTCAGCGCGGCCCGAGGGAGCGGTGGGCCAGGAGTGGGTCCGGCACGCCGACGGCGTGCTCGGCACACGTACGCACACCACCGCGCCCGACGCCCCGTTCGACGCCGCGTTCGACGCTGTTCAGTGGCCACCGACCGGGGCCGCGCCCATCACGCTGGACGGACTGTACGACCGGCTCGCGGAGGACGGATTCGGCTACGGGCCCCTCTTCCAGGGGCTCACCGCGGCCTGGAGGCGCGGCGCGGAGGTCTTCGCGGAGATCGCACTGCCCGACATCGGGGACGAGGCCACACCTGTCGCGGAAGCGGAGGACGTCGACGGCTTCGGGCTGCACCCGGCGCTGCTCGACTCCGGTCTGCGCGCGGTGGCGCTGCTCGACGGGGATGTACCGCGTACGGCCCTGCCCTTCTCCTGGGAGGACGTCACCCTGCACGCGAGCGGCGCGAGGGCCCTCCGGATCCGGCTCGCCCCGGCCGGTCCCCACGCGGTGTCCCTCGACCTCGCCGACACCTCCGGCGCCCCGGTGGCCACCATCGGCTCTTTGGCGCTGCGGCCGCTGTCGTCCGAGCAGCTGAGCTCCGTCGCGGGCGCGCCGGAGCGCGACTCGCTGTTCCGGCTCGACTGGACGGCCGCCCCCGCCGGCCACGCCGAACCCCACGCCGAACCCCACGCCGATCCCGGGCCGCTGGCCGTGGTCGGTCCGGACCCCCTCGGGCTCGCCGGGGCGCTCGAGGCCGCGGGCCACGCCGTACGCCCGTACGCCGACCTTGCCGATCTGGTTCAGGTGGCCGAGGACGAGGCTGTTGCTCCGGGCGCTGTGCTCATCCCGCTTGCCGGGGCAGCAGAGGCGGCAGAGGCGGCAGAGGTGGCCGACGCGGCAGAGGTGGCCGACGCGGTGGTCGCCACCGCACACCGCCTCAGCGCCCAGGCGCTGACGTACGTGCAGACCTGGCTGGCCGAGGAGGAACGCCTGGCGGGCTCCCGGCTGGTGTTCGTCACCCGAGGCGCCGCCGGAGACCCGTCCGGCACCCATGATGTGGCGGCCGCGACGGTATGGGGCCTGGTGCGCTCGGCGCAGGCGGAACACCCGGACCGGTTCCTCCTCGCCGACCTCGACGCCCGGCCCGAGTCTGCCGCGGCCCTGCCGGGGGTGCTCGGCTCCGCGGAACCGCAGGTGGTGATCCGGGACGGCGAGGTCCGCGTCGGCCGACTGGCCCGGGTGTCCGTACCGGGCGAGCCCGGCGCCGAGTGGGACCCCCAGGGCACCGTGCTGATCACGGGTGGCACCGGGGGACTGGGCGGCATACTGGCCCGCCATCTGGTCACCGACCACCAGGTCAGGCACCTGCTCCTGGCCAGCCGCCGCGGCCGCGCCGCAGCGGGCGCCGACCGGCTGACCGCCGAACTCACCGCCCTGGGCGCCCAGGTGACCGTGGCCGCATGCGACATCGCCGACCCCGACGCCCTGGCCGAGCTGGTGGCCGGGGTGGAGCCGAACCACCCGCTCACGGCTGTGGTGCACACCGCGGGCGTCCTGGACGACGGTGTGATCGAGACCCTCACCCCGCAGCGCATGGCCGCCGTACTGCGCCCGAAGGTGGATGCCGCCTGGCATCTGCACGAACTGACCCGCCACCTGGACCTGGCCGCCTTCATCACCTTCTCGTCGGTGGTTGGCACCTTCGGCGGCGCGGGCCAGGCCAACTACGCCGCGGGCAATGCGTTTCTGGACGCACTGGCGGAGCATCGCCGCGCCGCGGGTCTGCCCGCGCTGTCGCTGGCCTGGGGACCCTGGACCCAAGCGGGCGGGATGACCAGCACCCTGACCGAGGCGGACATGCGCCGCCTGGCACGGGAGGGCATGCCCGCGTTGCCCGCCGAGCGGGGCGTGGCGCTGTTCGACGCCGCCCTCGCCGCTCCGGACGCCGTCCTCCTGCCCGTACCGCTCGACCTGCCCGCGCTGCGCGCACGGGGAGAGATCCCGCCGCTGCTGCGGGGGCTCATCCGCACCCCCCTCCGCCGCTCGGCGGCCACCGGGCCCGACGCCTCCGCCTCCCTCGCGCAGCGGCTGGCCGCCCTGCCACGGGCGGAGCGCTCGGAGGCCGCGCTCGACCTGGTCCGTACGCATGTGGCGCTGGTGCTGGGACACGCCACGGCGGACGTCGTGGCCCCGACGCGCGCCTTCCAGGACCTCGGCTTCGACTCCCTGACGGCGGTGGAGCTGCGCAACCGGCTCGGCGCCGCCTCGGGCCTCCGGCTTCCCGCGACCGTCGTCTTCGACTACCCGACGGCCGAAGCGCTGGCGGGCTACCTGCTGGACGAACTGCTCGGCCCGGAAGCGACGGACACCGCGGATCCCGGGAACACGGCCCACACCCTCCTCCCGGTCGCCGATGACCCGGTGGTGGTCGTGGGCATGGCCTGCCGCTACCCGGGCGGGGTGCGTACTCCGGAGGACCTGTGGCGTCTGGTGGCCGGCGGCCAGGACGCCATCTCGGGCTTCCCGGACAACCGTGGCTGGGATCTGGAGACGTTGTACGACCCGGACCCGGATCACGCGGGCACGTCGTACACCCGGCAGGGTGGCTTTCTCCATGATGCGGGGGAGTTCGATGCGGGGTTCTTCGGGCTCAGTCCGCGTGAGGCGTTGGCGACGGATGCGCAGCAGCGGTTGTTGTTGGAGACGTCGTGGGAGGCGTTCGAGCGGGCGGGGATCGATCCGATGTCGTTGCGGGGGAGCCGGACCGGTGTGTTCGCGGGGGTGATGTACAACGACTACGGGACTTTGCTGCGTGGCGCGGAGTTCGAGGGTTATCAGACGAACGGCAGTGCGGGCAGTGTGGTGTCGGGGCGGGTGTCGTACACGCTGGGTCTGGAGGGCCCGGCGGTAACCGTCGACACGGCGTGTTCGTCGTCGTTGGTGGCCATGCATCTGGCGGCGCAGGCGCTGCGGGCGGGGGAGTGCTCGCTGGCGTTGGCCGGGGGTGTGACGGTGATGTCGACACCGGCGTCGTTTGTGGAGTTCTCGCGGCAGCGGGGGTTGTCGCCGGATGGGAGGTGCAAGGCGTTTTCGGAGTCGGCTGATGGTGTGGGCTGGTCCGAGGGTGTGGGTGTGGTGGTGCTGGAGCGGTTGTCGGACGCGCGTCGCCTGGGGCATGAGGTGTTGGCGGTGGTGCGGGGCTCGGCGGTCAACCAGGACGGCGCGTCCAACGGCCTGACGGCGCCGAATGGTCCGTCGCAGCAGCGGGTGATTCGTCAGGCGTTGGCGAGTGGGGGTCTGTCGGTCTCGGATGTGGACGCCGTGGAGGGGCATGGTACGGGGACGAGGCTCGGTGATCCGATCGAGGCGCAGGCGTTGTTGGCCACGTACGGTCAGGAGCGCGACGGGGACCGTCCGTTGTTGTTGGGGTCGGTGAAGTCGAACATTGGTCATACGCAGGCGGCGGCTGGTGTGGCGGGTGTGATCAAGATGGTGATGGCGATGCGGCACGGTGTGCTTCCGGGCACGCTGCATGTGGACGCGCCGTCGTCGCATGTGGACTGGTCGGCTGGTGCTGTGGAGCTGGTGGCGGAGCAGCGGGTGTGGCCTGAGGTGGGGCGGGCGCGTCGGGCGGGTGTGTCCTCGTTCGGTATCAGCGGTACGAATGCGCATGTGATCCTGGAGCACGTTCCGGTCGAGCCGGTGGCACCGGCTGTCGAGGAGCCGGGTGTACCCGTCGTTGTTCCTCTGGTGGTGTCGGGCAAGACGGACGGGGCGGTGCGTGCCCAGGCGGCGCGTCTTCGGTCTCATCTTGCTGAGCGGCCGGAGTTGGGCAGGGCCGATGTCGGGTTGTCTTTGGCGTTGTCCCGGTCGGGTTTCGAGCGCCGGGCTGTGCTGTTGACCCGTGACCGCGAGGGTGCGTTGGATGGTCTTGCTGCTCTGGCTGCGGGGGAGGCCGCTGCTGATGTGGTGCTCGGCTCGGTGGCCCCGCGGCCCGGCGCTACTGCTTTTCTGTTCACCGGCCAGGGCAGTCAGCGCCCGGGTATGGGGCGTGAGCTGGCGGGGCGGTATCCGGTGTTCGCCGACGCGCTCGACGCCGCTATAGGGGAGCTGGACAGTCATCTCAGCCGCCCGCTGCGCGAGATTCTGTTCGCCGAGGCCGGCACTCCGGAAGCGGAGCTTCTTGACCGTACGGAGTTCGCCCAGCCTGCGCTGTTCGCGGTGGAAGTGGCGCTGTTCCGGCTGCTGGAGTCCTGGGGGATTGTCCCGGATTATCTGGTGGGGCATTCGGTGGGGGAGATAGCGGCGGCGCATGTGGCGGGGGTGTTGTCGCTGGCGGATGCGTGTGCCCTGGTGGGTGCCCGGGGCCGTTTGATGCAGGGGTTGCCTGCGGGTGGGGCAATGGTGGCGGTGCAGGCGAGTGAGGACGAGGTGGTGCCGCTGCTGTCCGACGGGGTGTCGATCGCGGCGGTCAATGGTCCTGGCTCGGTGGTGGTGTCGGGGGCTGAGCGGCAGGTTTTGGAGGTCGCGGAGGGGTTTGCGGCGCTGGGTCGGAAGACGAGCCGGTTGCGGGTGTCACATGCGTTCCACTCCCCGCTGATGGAGCCGATGCTGGACGAGTTCCGCAGCGTGACCGAAGGGCTCTCCTACCAGCCCCCGACGCTTCCGGTGGTGTCCACGCTGACGGGCGGCCTCGCGGCAGGCGAGCAGCTGCGCTCCGCCGACTACTGGGTCGAGCATGTGCGGGCTACCGTACGGTTCTCCGACGCCATCGCGGTGTTGGGCGATGCCGGGGTGCGCAGGTTCCTCGAGGTCGGGCCGGACGCGTCGCTGTTGCCCCTAGCGGCCGAAGCGGTGTCGGAAGGCGCGGTGCTGGTGCCGGTGCTGCGCAAGGGCCGGGGAGAGGAACACGCGGTCACCACCGCGCTGGCGCAGCTGTACGTCGATGGCGTGGAGGCCGACTGGGCGGCGCTGTTCCCGGGTGCCCGGCGGGTGGATCTGCCCACCTACGCCTTCCAGCGCCGGTGGTTCTGGCCGCGTTCGGAGCCGTCGGTCGAAGACGCCGTGACGTTCGGTCTCACCTCGGCGGACCATCCGCTGCTCAACGGCGCGATGGAGCTGGCGGGCTCCGAGGGGAGGTTGTTCACCGGACGGCTGTCGCTCCCGCTGCGGCCGCATGCGTGGCTGGCCGATCACAGGGTGTCGGGCCGTGTGCTGGTGCCGGGTACGGCGCTGTTGGAGTTGGCGGTCCGGGCGGGGGACGAGGTCGGTTGTGACCGGGTGGAAGAGCTCACGCTGGCGGCGCCGCTCACGCTGCCGGAGCAGGGCGCCGTGCAGGTGCAGCTGGTTGTCGGCGATCCGGACGAGGCGGGCCGCCGCCCGGTCAGCGTGTACTCCCGGCCGGAGGGCCGGTCGCAGGAGTGGGTGCTGCACGCCGGCGGTGTGCTGGCGGTGGCCGGGCGCGCCGACAACTTGGGCGGCTGGCCGACGTGGCCGCCGGAGGGGGCCGAGCGGGTGGACCTGACCGGCTGCTACGAGCGGTTCGCCGAGCTCGGCTTCGACTATGGGCCGCTCTTCCAAGGCCTGCGGTCGGCGTGGCGGCGGGGCGCCGACGTGTTCGCCGAAGTCGCGCTGCCGGACGGTCCCGAGGCGGACGCCGCGGCCTTCGGGCTGCATCCCGCGCTGCTCGACGCCGCGCTGCACGCGGCCTCCTGGGCGGGGGCCGAGGTCCGGCCCGGTGTGCTGCCCTTCTCGTGGTCGGGGGCGCGTCTGTACGGGGCGGGAGCGTCAGCGCTACGGGTGCGGCTGTCGTCCACCGGGCCTGACGCGCTGTCCCTGGAGGCCACCGATCCTTCTGGCCGTCCCGTGCTCTTTGTGGAGTCGCTGGCCCTGCGCCCGATGTCGGCCGAGCCGACCGACGGCACCGGCGGGGCCGTGGCGGATTCGCTCTTCCGTCTCGACTGGACGCCGGTGCGGGCGTCGGTCGTGCCCCCGGCCTCTGTGGCCGTCGTCGGGCCCGATGACGGCGGGCTCGTCGAGGGGCTGCGGACGACGGGGCTGGCCGTCACCGGCTGCGAAGACCTCGCCGCCCTCGCGGCAGACGATGGCGCACTGCCCGCCGTGGTGCTGATGCCGGTGGCGGGGGCCGAGGGCGATGTGGTGGGCGCCACGCATGAGGTGACGTCCCGGATCCTGGGTGTGCTGCAGGCGTGGCTGGCGGACGAGCGATGGACGCGGTCCCGTCTGGTGTTCGTGACGCGCGGCGCGACCACGGGAGAGGACCTTGCGGCCGCGTCCGTCTGGGGCCTGGTCCGTGTGGCGCAGACGGAGCACCCGGACCGTTTCGCCCTGCTGGACCTCGACGGCGGGCAGCCGTCCGCGGCGGCGGTGACCGAGGCCCTTGGGTCGGACGAGCCGCAGACGGCCGTCCGGGGCGACGCCGTCCTGGCGGGCAGGCTGGTCCGCACCCCAGCCGTCCGTGTCTCCGCAACTGGCGAGGAGACGGCCAAGGTGGAGTGGGACCCCGAGGACACGGTGCTGATCACGGGCGGCACAGGTGGACTGGGCGGTGTGCTGGCCCGGCACCTGGTGGTCGAGCACGGCGTCCGGCACCTGATGTTGGCCAGCCGCCGTGGCAGCGCGGCGGACGGGGCGGCCGAACTCGTCGCCGAACTGACGGGTCATGGCGCCCATGTGCGCGCGGTGGCATGTGATGTGGCGGATCGCGATGCGGTGGCGGCCCTGCTGGCGGATGTGCCGGCGGACCGTCCGGTACGGGCCGTGGTGCATACGGCGGGTGTCCTCGACGACGGTGTGCTGGAAGCGCTGACGCCGGAGCGGCTGGCCGAGGTGGCGCGTCCGAAGGTCGACGCGGCATGGGCGCTGCATGAGGCGACGCGCGATCTGGACCTGACGGCCTTCGTGACGTTCTCCTCGGTGGCGGGTACGTTCGGCTCGGCAGGTCAGGCGAACTACGCCGCTGCGAACGCGTTCCTGGACGCGCTGGCCGAGCATCGACGTGCGGCCGGGCTTCCGGCGGTGTCGCTTGCGTGGGGCCCGTGGTCCCGGGCCGGCGGGATGACCAGCGGTCTGACCGACGCGGACATGGAACGCATGGCGCGCGCGGGTATGCCGGCGTTGTCCGTCGAGGAGGGCGTCGCGCTGTTCGACGCGGCGCTGGCGACGGGTGAGGCCGCTGTCGTACCGGTCCGGCTCGACCTGCCCGTGCTGCGCGCACATGGAGAGATCCAGCCGCTGCTGCGTTCCCTGATCCGGGCCCGTACCCGCCGGAACGCGCTGCCGAGCTCCGGCGAGGCCGCCACCCTCGTGGAGCGCCTTGGCGGTCTGACCGAGGCCGACCGTCGCACGGCGCTGACCGGCCTGGTGCGTGGCCAGGTGGCACTGGTGCTCGGGCACACGGACTCCGGCGAGGTCGGGGTCTCCCGCTCCTTCCAGGATCTGGGGTTCGACTCGCTGACGGCGGTGGAGCTGCGCAACCGGCTGAACACCGCCACGGGGCTCCGGCTGCCCGCCACCCTCGTCTTCGACTACCCGACGGTGGTCGCGCTCTCCGACTATCTGCACGGCGAGCTGTTCGGGGTGCGGACCGACGGGCCGGCCCCCGACCAGGCGCTGCCGGTCGTGTCCGATGATCCGGTGGTGGTCGTGGGTATGGCGTGTCGGTATCCGGGTGGGGTGCGTTCGCCGGAGGATTTGTGGCGGGTGGTGGTGGAGGGGGTTGATGTGGTCTCTGGTTTCCCTGCCGATCGTGGTTGGGATCTTGAGGCGTTGTATGACCCGGATCCGGATCATCTGGGCACCTCGTATACGCGTGAGGGTGGGTTCCTGGAGGGTGTGGGGGAGTTCGATGCGGGGTTCTTCGGGCTCAGTCCGCGTGAGGCGTTGGCGACGGATGCGCAGCAGCGGTTGTTGTTGGAGACGTCGTGGGAGGCGTTTGAGCGGGCGGGGATCGATCCAGTGTCGTTGCGGGGCAGCCGGACGGGTGTGTTCGCGGGGGTGATGTACAACGACTACGGGACGCTCTTGCACGGCCCCGAGTTCGAGGGCTACCAGACCAATGGCAGTGCGGGCAGTGTGGTGTCGGGGCGGGTGTCGTACACGCTGGGTCTGGAGGGTCCGGCGGTGACGGTGGACACGGCGTGTTCGTCTTCGCTTGTGGCGATGCATTTGGCGGCGCAGGCGTTGCGGTCGGGGGAGTGTTCGCTGGCGTTGGCGGGTGGTGTGACGGTGATGGCGACGCCTGTGGCGTTTGTGGAGTTTTCGCGGCAGCGGGGGTTGTCGCCGGATGGGCGGTGCAAGGCGTTTTCGGAGTCGGCTGATGGTGTGGGCTGGTCCGAGGGTGTGGGTGTGGTGGTGCTGGAGCGGTTGTCGGACGCGCGGCGCCTGGGGCATGAGGTGTTGGCGGTGGTGCGGGGCTCGGCGGTCAACCAGGACGGCGCGTCGAATGGCCTGACGGCGCCAAATGGTCCGTCGCAGCAGCGGGTGATTCGTCAGGCGTTGGCGAGTGGGGGTCTGTCGGTCTCGGATGTGGACGCCGTGGAGGGGCATGGTACGGGGACGAGGCTGGGCGATCCGATCGAGGCACAGGCATTGTTGGCCACCTACGGTCAGGAGCGCGACGGGGACCGTCCGTTGCTGTTGGGGTCGGTGAAGTCGAACATCGGTCATACGCAGGCGGCGGCTGGTGTGGCGGGTGTGATCAAGATGGTGATGGCGATGCGGCATGGCCTGTTGCCGCAAACCTTGCATGTCGACGCGCCCTCCTCCGAGGTGGACTGGGAGGACGGCGCCGTCGAACTGCTCACCCGGGCGGTCGAGTGGCCGGGGACCGGGCATCTGCGGCGCGCCGGCGTCTCGTCCTTCGGGATCAGTGGCACCAACGCCCACCTCATTGTCGAGCAGCCGGAACCTGTTGACGCTGTTGGTGTGGCGTCTGAGGTGGTTTTGGAGGGTGGTGGGCTGGTGCCGTGGGTGGTGTCGGGTGCGTCGCCGGCGGCGTTGCGTGCTCAGGCGGGGCGGTTGCTGTCGCATGTGCGGGGGGCTGGTGGGCTGGGGCTGCGGGATGTGGGCTTCTCGCTGGTGACGGGCCGGTCGGCGTTTGAGCATCGGGCGGTGGTGCTGGGCGAGGACCTGGAAGATGCGGTGCGGGGCGTGGCGGCACTGGCCGCGGATGAGGCTGATGGGGGTGTGGTCGAGGGTTCGGTGACCAGTGGGGGCAGGACGGCGTTCTTGTTCGCCGGGCAGGGTGCTCAGCGGTTGGGGATGGGGCGTGAGTTGTATGGGCGGTTCCCGGTGTTCGCGGGGGTGTGGGATGAGGTGGCGGCGGAGCTGGATGCGCGGTTGGGTGTGGCGCTGCGGGATGTGGTGTGGGGTGACGATGAGGAGGCGCTGAACCGTACGGAGTTCGCCCAGCCCGCCCTGTTCGCGGTTGAGGTGGCGTTGTTCCGGCTGCTGGAGTCCTGGGGGATCGTCCCGGACTATCTGGTGGGGCATTCGGTGGGGGAGATAGCGGCGGCGCATGTGGCGGGGGTGTTGTCGCTGGCGGATGCGTGTGCGTTGGTGGTGGCGCGGGGCCGTTTGATGCAGGGGTTGCCTGCGGGTGGGGCGATGGTGGCGGTGCAGGCGAGTGAGGACGAGGTGGTGCCGCTGCTGTCCGACGGGGTGTCGATCGCGGCGGTCAATGGTCCTGGTTCGGTGGTGGTGTCGGGGGCTGAGCAGGAGGCGTTGAGGATCGCGGAGGGGTTTGCGGCGCTGGGTCGGAAGACGAGCCGGTTGCGGGTGTCACATGCGTTCCACTCCCCGCTGATGGAGCCGATGCTGGACGAGTTCCGCACCGTGGCCGAAGGACTCGCCTACCAGCCCCCGGCCATTCCGGTGGTGTCCAACGTCACGGGCGGCCTCGCGGTGGAGGATCAGCTGTGCTCCGCCGACTACTGGGCGGCTCACGTCCGTCAGGCCGTACGGTTCGCGGACGGGGTACGGGCCCTGGCCGACGAAGGCGTCACGGTCTTCGTGGAGCTCGGGCCGGACGGGGTGCTCTCCGCACTGGCCCGGGAATCGGCGCCGCAGGAGGCGGTGTTGGTACCGGTGTTGCGCAAGGACCGGGGGGAGGAACGATCGGCCCTCACCGCCCTGGCCGGGCTCCACGTACACGGAGTGGAGGTGGACTGGTCCCCACTGTTCGCGGGTGCCCGCCGGGTGGCCCTTCCCACCTACGCCTTCCAGCACGAGCGGTTCTGGCCGACGAGTACGGCGAGCCGTACCGGCGATGTACGCGCGGCCGGCCTTGGCGCGGCCGACCATCCGCTCCTGGGCGCCGCCGTCGAGCTCGCGGGCGCCGGGGGACATCTGTTCACGAGCCTTCTGTCGGCGCGGTCGCACCCATGGCTGGCGGATCACCGGGTGATGGGGCGGCTGGTGGTGCCGGGGACGGCACTGGTGGAACTGGCGCTCCGGGTGGGCGACCAGGTCGGATGCGACCGGGTGGACGAGCTCACCCTCGCGGCACCGCTGGTCCTCCCCGAACAGGGCTCCGTACAGCTCCAGCTGGCCGTGGGCGAACCGGACGGGACGGGCAACCGCCCGGTGAGTGTGCACTCGCGTCCCGAGGGGGCGGAGGACACGCCGTGGTTGCGCCACGCCACCGGCACCCTCACCGGCGCCGCGACGCCGTCGGACGTGGGACTCGGCGGGGCCACACCGGAGGCCGGGGTGTGGCCGCCGACCGGGGCGGTTCCGCTGGACCTGGACGGCTTCTACGAGCGCCGGGCGGCCGAAGGATTCGACTACGGGCCGGTGTTCCGGGGACTGCGGGCCGTATGGCGGTCGGGCGACCAACTGTTCGCCGAGGTGGACCTGCCGGAGCGGGCGGAAGCCGACGCGGCGGCCTTCGGTCTGCACCCCGCGCTCCTCGACGCCGCTCTGCACGCGGCCGTACTGGACGACTCGGACACGGACACGGACACGGGCACGGGCACGGCCGCTGTGCCGTTCTCCTGGTCGGGCGTCTCACTGCGGGCCGTAGGCGCCTCCTCGGTACGGGCGAGGTTGTCACGCCGCGCGGACGGCGCCCTGTCGATCGCGCTCGCCGATCCGTCCGGTGCCCCGGTGGCCACGGTGGACTCCCTGGTGGTGGCCGAGCTCCCGGCCGAGCACGGGGACGGTGGCGACGGTGTCCCGGAGGCCGTGCGTACGTCCATGTTCCGCCTGGACTGGGCACCGACACCCACGACGGCCCCCGTCGGCGAACGGCTTGCGGTCGTGGGCCGGGATCCGCTGGGCCTGGACGCGCTGATCGAAGAGGGCGGCGCGACGGTGGAAACGCACGCCGACCTCGCCTCGCTGGCGGCCGCGTCGGAGGCCGCGGTACCGGGTATCGTGCTGGTCCCCCTGGCCGGTGGCGACTTCGGACCGCCGGTGGTCGAGTCCGTACGGACCGCGACGACCAGCGTGCTCGGACAGCTCAGGACCTGGCTGGCGGAGGAGCGGTGGGCGGATTCCCGGCTGGTGTTCGTCACTCGTGGCGCGACGACTGGCGACGACCTCGCCGCCGCGCCGGTGTGGGGACTGGTGCGCTCGGCCCAGACCGAACACCCTGGCCGGTTCGGTCTGGTCGACCTCGATCCGCAGCCCGGCGCCACTGCCGACCGCGCCCTCGACGGCGCGAGGACACCGGGATCGCTGCTGCTGGAGGCCCTTGCCTCCGCGGAGCCGCAGGTGGCGATACGTGACGGCGCGATCCGGGCGGGCCGGCTCACTCGCGTCCCGGCACCCGACGGGCCCTCGGCCGTATGGGACAGCGAGGGCACCGTGCTCATCACCGGAGGCACGGGAGGACTGGGCCGGCTGATGGCCCGGCACCTGGTGGCCGAGTGCGGCGTACGCCATCTGCTGCTGCTCAGCCGCAGCGGTCCCGCCGCCGACGGCGCCGGGGACCTCGTCGCCGAGCTGACGGCCCATGGCGCGGATGTCACCGTGGCCGCGTGCGATATCGCCGACCGCGACGGGCTCGCCGAGGTATTGGCCGAGGTGCCCGAGGCGCATCCGCTGCGCGGCGTCGTCCATACCGCAGGTGTGCTGGACGACGGAGTGGTGGAGGCGCTGTCGCCCGAGCGTATGGAGGCCGTACTGCGGCCGAAGGTGGATGCGGCCTGGCATCTGCATGAGCTGACCCGGGGCATGGATCTCTCCGTCTTCGCTCTCTTCTCCTCGGCAGCGGGGGTGTTCGGCGCCGCCGGCCAGGCCAACTACGCGGCGGGCAACTCCTTCCTTGACGCCCTGGCCGAGCACCGACGTACGGCAGGTCTGCCGGCCCTGTCGCTGGCCTGGGGCCCGTGGGAGCCGGCCGGTGGGATGACCAGCGCGCTGAGCGAGGCCGACCTGGGGCGGATGGCGCGCTCGGGCATGCGCGCGCTGTCGCCCGAACAGGGGGTCGCGCTGTTCGACGCGGCGCTGGCGAGCGGCGAGGCCGCCGTCGTACCCGTCCGGCTCGACCTGCCCGCGCTGCGCGCCCAGGACGAGATCCCGTGGCTGGTGCGCGGGCTGGTCCGGGCCAAGGCGCGCCGGGCGGTCTCCGGCTCGGGGGCGGCCGCCTCGCTCGTCCGGCAACTGAGCACGCTGACCCATCGGGATGAGCGGCGTGACGCCATACTGAGCCTGGTGCGCGCTCAGGTGGCGCTCGTTCTCGGCCATACCGGAGCCGAGTCCGTCGAGCCCTCCCGGTCGTTCCAGGATCTGGGGTTCGACTCGCTGACGGCGGTGGAGCTGCGCAACCGGCTGAACACCGCCACGGGGCTCCGGCTGCCCGCCACCCTCGTCTTCGACTATCCCCGGCCCACCACGCTCGCCGACTATCTCCTCGACGAGCTGTTCGGAGCCGAAGCCGAGCTGTCGGCGCCGACTCACACCCTCCCCGTGACGTCCGATGACCCGGTGGTGGTCGTGGGTATGGCGTGTCGGTATCCGGGTGGGGTGCGTTCGCCGGAGGATTTGTGGCGGGTGGTGGTGGAGGGGGTTGATGTGGTCTCTGGTTTCCCGGCCGATCGTGGTTGGGATCTTGAGGCGTTGTATGACCCGGATCCGGATCATCTGGGCACCTCGTATACGCGTGAGGGTGGGTTCTTGGAGGGTGTGGGGGAGTTCGATGCGGGGTTCTTCGGGCTCAGTCCGCGTGAGGCGTTGGCGACGGATGCGCAGCAGCGGTTGTTGTTGGAGACGTCGTGGGAGGCGTTTGAGCGGGCGGGGATCGATCCGGTGTCGTTGCGGGGGAGCCGGACGGGTGTGTTCGCGGGGGTGATGTACAACGACTACGCCGATCTGCTGGGCGGGGGTGAGTTCGAGGGCTATCAGGGGAACGGCAGCGCGGCGAGCATGGCCTCGGGGCGCGTGTCCTACACCTTGGGGTTCGAGGGTCCGGCGGTGACGATCGATACGGCGTGTTCGTCTTCGCTTGTGGCGATGCATTTGGCGGCGCAGGCGTTGCGGTCGGGGGAATGTTCGCTGGCGTTGGCGGGTGGTGTGACGGTGATGTCGACGCCTGTGGCGTTTGTGGAGTTTTCGCGGCAGCGGGGGTTGTCGCCGGATGGGCGGTGCAAGGCGTTTTCGGAGTCGGCTGATGGTGTGGGCTGGTCCGAGGGTGTGGGTGTGGTGGTGCTGGAGCGGTTGTCGGACGCGCGTCGCCTGGGGCATGAGGTGTTGGCGGTGGTGCGGGGCTCGGCGGTCAACCAGGACGGCGCGTCCAACGGCCTGACGGCGCCAAATGGTCCGTCGCAGCAGCGGGTGATTCGTCAGGCGTTGGCGAGTGGGGGTCTGTCGGTCTCGGATGTGGACGCCGTGGAGGGGCATGGTACGGGGACGAGGCTGGGCGATCCGATTGAGGCGCAGGCGTTGTTGGCCACGTACGGGCAGGACCGTGAGCTGCCGTTGTTGTTGGGGTCGGTGAAGTCGAACATCGGTCATACGCAGGCGGCGGCCGGTGTGGCGGGTGTGATCAAGATGGTGATGGCGATGCGGCACGGTGTGCTTCCGGGGACGTTGCATGTGGACGCGCCGTCGTCGCATGTGGACTGGGAGGCGGGCGCGGTCGAGCTGCTGACCGAACCGGTGGAGTGGCCCTCGACGGATCGGGTGCGCCGGGCGGGTGTGTCCTCGTTCGGGATCAGCGGCACGAACGTCCATTTGATCGTGGAGCAGCCGGAACCTGTTGACGCTGTTGGTGTGGCGTCTGAGGAGGTTTTGGAGGGTGGTGGGCTGGTGCCGTGGGTGGTGTCGGGTGCGTCGCCGGCGGCGTTGCGTGCTCAGGCGGAGCGGCTGCTGTCGCATGTGCGGGGGGCTGGTGGGCTGGGGCTGCGGGATGTGGGCTTCTCGCTGGTGACGGGCCGGTCGGCGTTTGAGCATCGGGCGGTGGTGCTGGGCGAGGACCTGGAAGATGCGGTGCGGGGCGTGGCGGCACTGGCCGCGGATGAGGCTGATGGGGGTGTGGTCGAGGGGTCTGTGAGCGACTGGGGCAGGACGGCGTTCTTGTTCGCGGGGCAGGGTGCTCAGCGGTTGGGGATGGGGCGTGAGTTGTATGGGCGGTTCCCGGTGTTCGCGGGGGTGTGGGATGAGGTGGCGGCGGAGCTGGATGCGCGGTTGGGTGTGGCGCTGCGGGACGTGGTGTGGGGTGACGACGAGGAGACGCTGAACCGTACGGAGTTCGCCCAGCCCGCCCTGTTCGCGGTGGAAGTGGCGTTGTTCCGGCTGCTGGAGTCCTGGGGGATTGTCCCGGACTATCTGGTGGGGCATTCGGTGGGGGAGGTTGCGGCGGCGCATGTGGCGGGGGTGCTCTCCCTCGGCGACGCGTGTGCCCTGGTGGCTGCCCGGGGCCGTTTGATGCAGGGGTTGCCTGCGGGTGGGGCGATGGTGGCGGTGCAGGCGAGTGAGGACGAGGTGGTGCCGCTGCTGTCCGACGGGGTGACGATCGCGGCGGTCAATGGTCCTGGCTCGGTAGTGGTGTCAGGGGCGGAGCAGGAGGCGTTGAGGATCGCGGAGGGATTTGCGGCGCTGGGTCGGAAGACGAGCCGGTTGCGGGTGTCGCATGCGTTCCACTCCCCGCTGATGGAGCCGATGCTGGACGAGTTCCGCACCGTGGCCGAAGGGCTCTCCTACCAGCCCCCGACGCTTCCGGTGGTGTCCACGCTGACCGGCGACCCCGCCAAGGGCGCGGACTTGTGCTCCGCCGACTACTGGGTCGAGCATGTGCGGGCTACCGTACGGTTCTCCGACGCCATCGCGGTGTTGGGCGATGCCGGGGTGCGCAGGTTCCTCGAGGTCGGGCCGGACGCGTCGCTGTCGGCCCTGGCGGCCGAAAGCCTTGCCGACGAGCCCCTGCTGGTGCCGGTGCTGCGCAAGGACCGAGGGGAGGAGCGGACCGCGCTGACGGCCATGGCGCGGATGTTCGCGCACGGTGCGGAGGTGCGCTGGGCAGCCCTGTTCCCGGGGGCCCGCCGGGTGCACCTCCCCACCTACGCCTTCCAGCACGAGCGGTTCTGGCCGACAGGTATGGCGAGCCGCGCCGGCGACGTGCGCGCGGCGGGGCTGGGGCACGTGCATCACCCACTGCTCGGAGCGGCCGTCGAACTGGCCGACAGCCAGCGGGCGTTGTTCACCAGCCGCCTGTCCGTCGGTTCCCATGCCTGGCTGGCGGATCACGTGGTCATGGGCCGGGTGGTGGTGCCGGGCACAGCGCTGCTGGAGCTGACGCTCCGGGCCGCGGACGAGGTCGGCTGCGACCGGGTGGAGGAGCTGACGCTGGCGGCTCCGCTCGTCCTGCCCGAGCAGGGCGCTGTACAGCTGCAGCTTGCCGTCCACGAGGCTGATGACTCCGGCCGTCGCCCCGTGAGTGTCCACTCCCGGCCGGAAGGCACGGCGACGGAGTGGACCCTGCACGCCAGTGGTGTGCTGGCGGAGGGCGAGCGGACAGCGCCGACGAAACCGTCGGCGGTGTGGCCGCCGGAGGGTGCCGAGCACATCGACGTCAGCGATTGCTATGACCGCTTCGCGGACCTCGGCTTCGACTACGGGCCGCTGTTCCAGGGGCTGCGGGCCGCGTGGCGGCGCGGCGATGAGCTCTTCGCGGAGGTCGCCCTCCCGGAGCGGGGCGGGGCCGACGCCGCGGCTTACGGACTCCACCCCGCGCTGCTCGACGCCGTCCTGCACACCGCCCTCCTCGCGGGGCTCGACGAAGCGGGCGGGGGTGGCAGGGACGACGGGGCGGCCGGCACGGACGCCAAGGCGAGTCTGCCGTTCAGCTGGGAGGGCGTATCGCTGCATGCCGCCGGCGCGTCGGCGCTGCGTGTCCGCCTGTCCCCGGCGGGCGACAACGCCATGTCGATCACGCTGGCCGACATGGCCGGTGGCCTGGTCGGTTCCATCGATTCGCTCGTCGTACGGTCGGTGTCGGCCGACCAGCTCGGTGCCGCGGACACAAGTGGTGGGGACGCGCTGTTCCAGGTGGACTGGACGCCGCTGTCGCCCGCCGTCGACATCCCGGAGGCGGCCACGGCCGTGGTGCTGGGTTCCGAGCAGTCCTGGCTGGCCGAGGCGCTGCAGGCCGCCGGGACGCCTGTGGAGGTGTGTGCCGACCTCGCCGGGGTGACCTCGCCGCCGACGGGAGGCGAGGTACCGGAGGTCGTGCTGGTCCCGGTCGCGGCCGGCACTCCCGAGGGCTTGGCCGTCCCCGATGACCCGGCGACTTCCGAGGCCCCGGCGGGTCCCGAGGCTTCGGCGACTTCCGAGGCCCCGGCCGGTCCCGAGGCCCCGGGCGGTCCCGAGGACCCGGTGCGCTCCGCGCATCAGGCGGCGTCCTGGGCCTTGCGCCTGGCCCAATCCTGGCTTGCGGACGAGGGTGCGGCGGCCTCGCGCCTGGTGTTCGTCACACGGGGCGTCACGACGGGCGATGACCTGGCCGCCGCGGCCGTATGGGGCCTGGTCCGCTCGGCGCAGACGGAGCACCCCGGCCGGTTCGGCCTGGTGAACCTCGACGACACGAATGCCTCCGTGGCCGTGCTGCGACAGGCAGTCGCCTCGGGCGAGCCGCAGGCCGATGTCCGCGCCGGCGCGATCACCGTCCCGCGGCTGGCGCGCGCGTCCACCGCCGCGGCGGCTTCGGACCTGTCGGATGTGGTGTGGGATCCCGAGGGGACGGTCCTGGTCACCGGCGGTACGGGCGGGCTGGGGCGCGAGGTGGCACGCCACCTGGTGGCGGAGCACGGTGTCCGGAACCTGATCCTGGCCAGCAGGAGCGGCCCGGACGCCGGGGGAGTCGGCGCACTCGTCGCGGAACTCGCCCGGCACGGTGCGGAGGCACGTGCCGTGGCCTGCGATGTCGCGGACCGCGACGCCGTGGCGGACCTGCTGGCCCAGGTGGCGTCGGACCGTCCGGTGCGGGCGGTGGTGCATACGGCGGGAGTGCTGGACGACGGTGTGCTGGAGTCGCTGTCGCCGGCGCGGATGGCCGCCGTACTGCGGCCGAAGGCCGACGCGGCCTGGGTACTGCACGAGGCGACGCGCGATCTGGATCTGACGGCGTTTGTCCTCTTCTCCTCGGTAGCCGGTGTGTTCGGCGCCGCCGGCCAGGCCAACTACGCGGCGGGCAACGCCTTCCTGGACGCGCTGGCCGAACATCGGCGTACGGCCGGTCTGCCCGCGGTGTCCCTCGCATGGGGCCCGTGGACGCAGGCCGACGGGATGACCAGCACGCTGACCGAGGCGGACCTGGCACGGCTCGCGCGGTCGGGTATGCCTCCGCTGTCGATCGAGGAAGGGCTGGCGCTGTTCGACGCGGCCCTGGCGACCGGGGCCGCGGCCGTCGTTCCGGTCCGTCTGGACCTGCCCGCCTGGCGCGCCCAGGGCGAGGTTCCCGCTCTCCTGCGCGGTCTGATCAGGACGAGGACCCGGCGAGCCGCCGGAGCCGGCGGGGAAAACCGGGCCTCGCTGGCCGACCGGCTCACCGGTCTCAGCGATGCCGAAAGAGTGGAAGCGGTACGGGAGTTGGTGTGCGCGCAGGCCGCCGATGTCCTGGGGCATGCGCGGGCGGATGACATTGAGTCGGCTCGCGAGTTCAAGACCCTGGGCTTCGACTCGCTGACCGCGATCGAGCTGCGCAACCGCCTCAACGCCGCCACCGGGCTCCGGCTGCCCGCCACCTTGATCTTCGACTATCCGACACCGGACGCACTGGCCGACCACATACGCACGCAACTGGTCCCGGAGGACTCGGGGCCGGAGTCCATCCTGGCCGAGCTGGACCGTCTGGAGCACGCCTTCGCGCAGGTGTCGGTCGATCCGCAGCTGTACGAGCGGGTGGCGGGGCGTCTGGAGGTGCTGCGCAGCAGATGGGGCGCCTTGCACGCGGACGAGGACCAGAAGGCCGACGACGAGTTCGATTTCGACGCCGCGACCGACAGCGAGGTCTTCGACATGCTGGACAACGAACTCGGGCTGTCCTGAGCGTGTGCCGTGCGACGGGCCGTGCGGGAGCCGAAACGCTCCGGCACGGCCCGGCCGTCATTCACATCCAGGCTGTCGAGCCGTCAGGGCGTACCGGCACCTTCCGCTTCCAGCCGACCCAGTCGTCGGTCTTGAGCGCGGCCTCGTCGATCTCGATGCCCCACCCGGGGCGGTCCGGGCGCAGCTCGAGATGGCCATCGACGGGCAGGTAGGGGTCGGGGCACCATGACACGTCGTCCGGCTTGTACTCGAGGATGTCGAAGTTGGTTGTCGCGGCTGCGAAGTGCACGTTCGCCGCGGTGGCGAGCGGGCCGAGCGGGTTGTGCGGGGCGACCGGGACGTAGTGCGCATCGGCGATGGGAGCTGTACAGGCACTCCCCGGTCGCGCTTTTGACAAAATTCCATGCTTGACGGGCCGTCGGACCGGGGCAAGGTGGGTTCAAGCTGGCTCACGGACACTGACCTGCGCGTTCCGCTCCGGGTGCGACTATTCGACGCGCGGCTGCTCGTGCAGGGGCGGCGCTGCCCGCACCGCCGACTCGAGGCGCACTGGCTCAAGGCTCCCGTTCTCCGGCTGGGTCAGGTACTCGACGAGCCGTGGCGGCCGGTAGCCGGGGTCCCCGTCGTAGCGCTCCTTCGCGGTCGTGGCCAGGTACTCACGTCCGTCGGTGCGTCCGTCTTTGTCCGTGGCTTCGCCGATGGGCCGGTGCAGGGGCTTGGCCAGGCGGTAAAGCCCTGTCCGGGAGGCGTGCGGTGGGGCCATCGGATCGGGCACGACCCTGAAGTCGACGCTCTCGCCCGGCATTATCCGGCTGGGGCCCTCGGAGCTGATGACTCCGGGCTGGAACTCCAGGCCGTATTCCCGGGCCCGGTCGACCATCCACAGCAAAGTGATGTCGGACAGGGGTGTCTCGGGGTATCCGCCGCCGATGTCGCAGTGCACACCGGTGAACCACACCTGCTTCAACTCCTGCCCGTCGGCCCCGGGCTGCTGGTGCCAGAGTGTCGGCTCGAACGCCGATCGCTGCTCGTCAATGGCCAGCGCGTGGAATGCGCCGTCGACCCGGGTGCTGAGCTTGGTGTCGTGGAACTCGTACCGGTGGTTCAGCCACCTCACGACGGGTTTGAGCCAGCGGGGCCCGAGGGCCGGGACACCGAGGGCACCGACGGTGTCCCACACCCCGATGAAACGGATCCGAGGGTCGTGTGAGTACGCACGGCGGAACAGGCTGGACGCGACACCGCTCGGCCGGTCGGCCGAGTTGCGGTACAGAGCCCACGCCTCGTCGATCCGGTGGGAGTTCTCCGGGCGCAGGATGCCGCAGTTGCGCACCAGGCCGGCGGCGCTGCGGGCGGTGAACGCACCCCTGCTGAACCCGAAGAAGTACAGGAAGTCGCCGGGTTCGTAGTTGTCGACGAGGAAGCGATAAGCGTCCAGCACATTGCGGGACAGCCCGGCACCGAACGCGCCGCCGCGCAGACGGTCCCACCGGCTGGTGCCCACGCCACGGTGGTAGTAGACGCACTGTCGGTTCCCGGCCGTGTCCTCGTCGGCCACCGCCAGGGCGAGTTTGGTGACGTTGGTCGGGCAGAGTTGCCTGTCTTCGACCTGATCGGCCGTGTTCCAGGTGCCGTCGCAGCACACGATGAGGCGTTTGGGCATGGCAGTCATCCTCCCGTTCATCGGAGGACCTGAGGCAACAGTTACCGCCCTGCCCCGGCGGGGCTGAAGTCGGGGTATGTGGTTCCGTCCATCCGAACCACCAAGTCTAGGGTCGCGCGCCCGGGTTCGTCGGCAGGCGCGCGCCACCCGCTCACAGGGGCAGCTCCGACGTCAGCTTGATCTTCTGCTTGGGGATTTCCGTCTTGACGCTCCGGACGCCCTTGATACGGGTGAGATGGTCGACCTGGAACTGCCGATACGCGTCGAGGTCGGCCGCCCATGGCGCTCAACCTGGCCAAGGCCGGCACACGGCTCGTCGTGTGGAACCGGTCCGCCGAGCGCGCCGAGCCGCTGCGGGACCTCGGGGCGAGTGTGGCGGCCGATGTGGACGAGGTCTTCGCACGCGCCCGCGTCGTGCTCGTCATGCTGCTCAACGAGGAGGTGACGGACACGGTGCTGGGCTCGGTGGAGCCCGACTGCTCACGCGCACTCGCCGCCGACGTCCTCGCCGCGGGCGGGCGGTTCGTCGAAGCCCCCGTGTCCGGGTCGAAGAAGCCTGCCGAGGCCGGCCAACTGGTCACGATGCTCGGCGGCGATCCGGACACGGTGGCCGAGATCCGCCCGCTGTTCGCCCCGATGTGCCGGGAGGCGCTGTTCTGCGGTGCGGTGGGCACCGCGCTCCTGATGTTCCAGGCCGCCGTCGACGCGGGCCCGATGGCCTGCGATGTGACGAGGGTGAAGATCCCGATGCTCATGGAGCGGGATTTCTCGGTGCAGGCTGCGACGTCCGACGCCTTGGCCAGCACCCGCCTCATCGCGAACCAGGCGCGCGCCGCCGGGGTGTCGTCCCCGCTCCTGGACCTGAGCAGCGCCCTCTATGGCGAAAGCGTGCGGCTCGGAAACGGCCGACTCGACATGGTGTCGGTCATCGAGGCCATCGAGGCGTGCACCGACGCGCTCGGCCGGCCGTCCGACGTACGGGCAACGCGCGGACTTCGTCCGCGAGAGTGCCGGCGCGTGTCCCGCCCGGCGCCCGGCCCCCGCCACCCGGCCCGGCTTCGGCGAGCCGGGTGGCGGAGGCACCCGGCGGCTATCCGCCGAAGGACACGGAGAGCTTGCCGTCCGTGGCGAAGGACCACTTCAGCGCGCCGCCGTACGACGAGCACCGGGACCCGTTCGTGCCCGACCAGAACTGGTTCGAGGCGTCGACATCGCCGATGGTGCGGTCTTTGGTCCCGCTGCCACCGCGGCACGACACATTGTCCCGGAACACCGAAGTGCCCCCGTCGAAGGAGAAGTTGCGCTGGGCGTTGTCGATGCCGATGTTGCCCGACACCGACATGTGGCCGGGGTTGCTGTTGTAGGTGAACCCGTGCTTGCCGTTGCGGTAGGCGATGCTGCGCCGGACGACATGGTCGACGGCGATGTCCGAGCCACCGAGCTTGAAGCCGTTGCGGTCGCCGTTGGAGGCCTGCGAGCCGTCCGAGAGGGTGCCGTTGTTCAGGGCGAGGGAGTCCTCGATGGTCACCGGGCCGATGGCGCCGGTGTCCGTCTTGGTGTAGAGGTCCCAGCCGTCGTCGATGTTGTTGTGCGACACGTCGTAGCGGAAGACGTTTCCGGAGCCGACCGTGAGCTTCGCGGCGAAGCCGTCGGCGTCCTCGCCGTCGGAGTCGGCGTTGTCATGCGACTCCGAGCTCAGGATGAGGTTGTTCGCCGGCCACTGGTCGCGCGGGGTGCTGGAGGCGATGCGCGAGATCTGGAGTCCGGTGTCGCGGTTGAAGCGCGTCACCGTGCGTTCGATGACGTTGTTGCTGCCGCCGACGAAGATCCCGTTGTCCCCGGCGCGCTCGACGGCGATGTTGTAGACGTGCCAGAAGGAGCCGTTGACGGCGAGCCCGCGGTTCGCCGGGTCCTCGCTCATGGCCGAGAAGTTCAGTACCGGCTTCTCGCCGGGGTAGGAGGACAGCTTCTTGGGTGCGATCGAGGTGCCGTTGTTGCCCGGTGCGATGGTGACCGTCTGCGAGAAGGTGTAGGTCCCGCCGCGCATGTAGATGGTGCCGCCGGGGGTGATGCGGGTGATCGCCGAGGCGAGCGTCGTCGGAGAGGACTCCGTCCCGGGGGCGCCGGCGCTGCCGTTCGGCGACACGTACAGGTCGCTGCCGGCGAGGGACGCGGCCTGCGAGGCGGACGGCGGGACCACGAGCAGAGCTGCCGACGCGAACACCGCCACGGCCGCGGCGGCGAAGGCGCCGTGTGTGCGGCGGACGCCGGCGGCTGCGGAGACCTTCTGCCGTGGGGCGGGGGATAACCGGGTGTGCTTCATGGCGCTGGGACCTCCTGTTGTGGGGGGCTGCCGTGGGGGCGGCACGCAGCTCATGAGAGCGGTTGCTGATCGCTTCCTGTCCTCATAGAGGCAGGATGGAGCGCATCATTACAGGTGATGGCCATCACGCAAAGGGCAAATTAGCAAGCGCTTGCCAAAGCGTCAACGCCGTCTGCGCCGCTGATCGAGGGTGCTGTTCGGGTACCACTCGCGCGCCACGTCGGGCCACGACGAGGCAAACATGACCTGACGCGCGACGAGCCTTAAACTTGAATTCTTCGTCTTACTGTACGGATCGTCTTTGGGGAGGTAGGTTTGGCGCCATGAACGCATCCCGGAACCCGGCCGCCGCCGAGGAGCTGCGCGGTGCAGGCCTGCGAGTGACCGCTGCCCGTGTCGCGCTGCTCGAAACCGTTCGGGACGGCGACCACCTCGGTGTCGAGGCAATCGCCTCCGGGGTGCGCGATCGCGTGGGTCACATCTCCGTACAAGCTGTGTATGAGGCCCTTCACGCGCTCACCGCGGCGGGGCTCATACGCCGTATCGAGCCGGCCGGCAGCCCGGCCCGGTTCGAGGGACGTGTCGGAGACAACCACCACCACGTCGTATGCCGGTCGTGCGGTGCTGTCGCCGACGTCGACTGCGCGGTCGGGGAGATCCCCTGCCTGACCGCGTCCGATGACCACGGTTTCCTGATCGACGAGGCCGAGGTCATCTACTGGGGCGTGTGCCCCGACTGTTCCACCGCCCGCAGTTCTTGAGCACCATGATCCGCCCAGTCCGGAAGGATTCCCATGTCAGAGAACCATGACGCAATCGTCGCAGACGCGCAGACGGAGGGCGGTGGCGGCTGCCCGGTCGCACACGGGCGCGCCCTGCACCCGACCCAGGGCGGTGGCAACCGCCAGTGGTGGCCGGAGAGGCTCAACCTGAAGATCCTTGCCAAGAACCCCGCGGTGGCGAACCCGCTGGATGAGGACTTCGACTACGCCGAGGCGTTCAAGAGCCTCGACCTCCCGGCCGTGAAACGGGACATCGCCGAGGTGCTGACGGACTCCAAGGACTGGTGGCCGGCCGACTTCGGCAACTACGGCCCCCTCATGATCCGCATGGCCTGGCACAGCGCGGGCACCTACCGCATCAGCGACGGCCGCGGCGGCGCCGGCGCCGGTCAGCAGCGCTTCGCCCCGCTGAACAGCTGGCCGGACAACGGCAACCTCGACAAGGCCCGGCGTCTGCTGTGGCCGGTCAAGAAGAAGTACGGCAAGAGCCTGTCCTGGGCCGACCTCATGATCCTGGCCGGCAACGTCGCCCTGGAGTCCATGGGCTTTACGACCTTCGGCTTCGCCGGCGGCCGCGAGGACGTGTGGGAGTCCGAGGAGGACGTGTACTGGGGTCCCGAGCAGATCTGGCTCGACGACCAGCGTTACACCGGCGACCGTGAGCTGGAGAGCCCGCTCGGCGCGGTCCAGATGGGTCTGATCTACGTCAACCCGGAGGGCCCGAACGGCAACCCGGACCCGATCGCCGCGGCCCGCGACATCCGTGAGACCTTCCGCCGCATGGCGATGAACGACGAGGAGACCGTCGCCCTCATCGCCGGTGGCCACACCTTCGGCAAGACCCACGGCGCCGGCCCGGCGGACAACGTCGGCCCCGAGCCCGAGGCCGCGCCGATCGAGGCGCAGGGCCTCGGCTGGAAGAGCACCTACGGCACCGGCAAGGGCGGCGACGCGATCACGTCCGGCCTGGAGGTCACCTGGACCGCCACGCCGACCCAGTGGAGCAACGGCTTCTTCAAGAACCTGTTCGAGTACGAGTACGAGCTGACCGAGTCCCCGGCCGGCGCCAAGCAGTGGGTGGCCAAGAACGCCGAGGCCATCATCCCGGACGCGCACGACGCGTCGAAGAAGCACCTGCCGACGATGCTCACCACGGACCTCTCGCTCCGGTTCGACCCGGTCTACGAGCAGATCTCGCGCCGCTTCTACGAGAACCCCGACGAATTCGCGGACGCCTTCGCCCGCGCCTGGTACAAGCTGACCCACCGCGACCTGGGCCCGAAGTCGCTGTACCTCGGCCCGGAGGTCCCGGAGGAGACCCTGCTGTGGCAGGACCCGCTGCCGCAGGCCGAGGGCGAGGCCATCGACGCGGCCGACGTCGCGGCGCTCAAGGCCAAGCTGCTCGACTCGGGCCTCACGGTCTCGCAGCTGGTGTCCACCGCGTGGGCGTCGGCCTCGACGTTCCGCACCAGCGACAAGCGCGGCGGTGCCAACGGCGCCCGTATCCGCCTCCAGCCGCAGGCCGGCTGGGAGGTCAACGAGCCCGACCAGCTGGCTCAGGTGCTGCGTGTCCTGGAGGGCATCCAGGCCGAGTTCAACACCGGTGCCAAGAAGGTCTCCCTGGCCGACCTGATCGTCCTCGGCGGTGCCGCCGCCGTGGAGAAGGCCGCCAAGGACGGCGGGTACGACATCGAGGTGCCGTTCACGCCGGGCCGTGTGGACGCCACGGAGGAGCACACCGACGCGGAGTCCTTCGCCGCGCTGGAGCCCACCGCCGACGGCTTCCGCAACTACCTGGGCAAGGGCAACCGCCTGCCGGCCGAGTTCCTGCTGCTCGACCGGGCGAACCTGCTGGGTCTGAGCGCGCCGGAGATGACGGTCCTCGTCGGCGGTCTGCGCGTCCTGGGCGCCAACTACCAGAACTCCTCCTACGGCGTGTTCACCGACGCCCCGGGCAAGCTGAGCAACGACTTCTTCGTCAACCTGCTCGACCTGGGCACGACGTGGTCGTCGGTCTCGGAGGACCAGACGGTCTTCGAGGGCCGCGACGACGCCACCGGCGAGGTCAAGTGGACCGGCACCCGTGCCGACCTCGTCTTCGGCTCGAACTCCGAGCTGCGCGCGCTGGCGGAGGTCTACGCGAGCGATGACGCGAAGGAGAAGTTCGTGAGCGACTTCGCTGCGGCGTGGGCCAAGGTGATGGACCTCGACCGGTTCGACCTCGTCTGAGTCGAGTCCGATCCGGCCTCGTCCGGTTCACATCCCGTTCAGGACGTCCAGGTCGGCCCGCGGCGGCCGACCTGGACGTCCTCATGCCGGCGCCGGCCGAGGCACCCGCTCCGTCCGGCTGAGCGCTCTCAGGACTTCGGCTGGCAGAAGCGGATGCTGTTGCCGAAGGGGTCACGGAGGCCGCAGTCGATTCCGTACGGGCGGTCGGTGGGTTCCTCGGTGAACTCGACGCCCCGGGCCAGCAGCGTCTCGTACGTCTTCCGGCAGTCGTCCGTGCTGAAGAAGAGCGAGCCGGCCGTCGCACCCTTGGTCACCAGATCGCGGACCTGCTGCGCCGTCTCCTCGGACATCGCCGGAGGGCCCGGCTTCTCCAGCAGGATCTGGCGCTCCGGGTGGCCGGGGACGCTGACCGTCAGCCAGCGCATGAAGCCCAGGTCGATGTCCTCGCTGACCTCCAGGTCGAGCTTGCCGACGTAGAAGTCGAGGGCTTCGTCCTGGTCGAGGACGTAGATGGTCGAGTGCGTGATGGCGTTGAACATGTGCCTCACGCTACTCGGCCGACCGGGCGAAAACTTATCCAAAACTGCTCAGGACGACCCCGCCCCGGCCGTCACCGCCGCACTCATCAGCGAACGGCCGACATCCGGCTCGCCATCGCGTGTTCGAGCAAGGTGACGAGAACGAGCTTGCTGGACTCGCGGGAGCGCGCGTCACACATCACCACCGGTACGTGCGCGTCGAGGTCGAGCGCATAGCGGACCTCTTCGACGTCGTAGTCACAGGCTCCGTCGAAGCGGTTGACCGCGACGACGAACGACGTGCCGCGGTGCTCGAAGTAGTCGACGGCGGGGAAGGAGTCCTCGATCCTCCGCGTGTCGGCCAGCACGATGGCCCCGAGCGCGCCGAGGGCCAGCTCGTCCCACATGAACCAGAAGCGGTTCTGCCCGGGCGTACCGAAGAGGTACAGCACCAGGTCCTGGCTGATCGTGATCCGTCCGAAGTCCATGGCCACGGTCGTGGTGGTCTTCCCCTCCACCCCGCTGAGGTCGTCCACGCCCTCGCTCGTCTGTGTGATCACCTCCTCGGTCTGGAGCGGGGAGATCTCGCTGACGGAACCGACCATCGTGGTCTTCCCGGCGCCGAACCCGCCGGCGATCAGGATCTTGACCGCTGTCGGGAGGCCGCCGGCACCGGGATATGGCTCAGAGCCTGCGAATTCCATCGAGTACCGCCTGAAGTACGTGGATTTCCGGGGCCTCCGCCAGCGCGATCGGCGCGCGGGTGTGGATGGCTCCCATGTCGAGTAGGTCTCCGAGCAGGACCTTGGCCACTGTTGCGGGCATGTCCAGCCGAGCGGCAATCTCGGCGACGGAGAGCGGGGTGCCGGTGCACATGCGCAGGATCACGATGTGCTCCGGTTCGAGACCGTGGCGTGCCGTATCGGTGTTCGTGGCGATGATCAGTGTGATCAGGTTGAACTCGTCCCGAGTCGGCCGGGTCCGGCCGCCGGTTCTCGCGAACGAGCGCACGATGGGGCCTGCGTCCACGTCCCACCATGATTCCTCCGGTTCGGACATGGGTCCTCACCTCAGAAGGGCGACGGCGAAACGGCTGCCGCCTGTCGTGGCGCCGCGGCGAGGTATTCACCGACACGCTTGACGATCAGGTTCATCTCATAGGCGACGAGACCGACGTCGATATCGGCCTCACCGAGGATGGCGAGGCAGGCACCTCGTCCCGCACCGGTCACGAACAGAAAACAGCTCTCCAGCTCGACGATGGTCTGCCGCACGGGTCCTCCGCCGAAGCGCCGTCCGACGCCCCCGGCCAGGCTCTGGAAGCCGGAGGCGACGGCTGACATGTGTTCCGCGTCCTCACGGCCGAGATCGCGCGAGTGGGCGATCACCAGCCCGTCGGCCGATAACACGAGGACATGCCTGGTCCGGGGGACCCGCCGGACGAGGTCGTCCAGCATCCAGTGGAGGTCGGTGGCTTGTTTCGGCATCTGTGTCATCGCGGGTCCCACTGCCCTTCTCCGGCCGGCCAGTGCCCGGCCGCATCGTCTTGTCCGCTGCCCCGTTCCTGCTGCTGCTCCGCGTCGGCTCGCCCCCGGTACGACTGGCGCTGGTACATCGTCATCATCCGGCGGGCGTCCTCGGCCGACCGCTCCGCGGGCCCCGCTTCGGGTTCCGTGGCCACGGGATGGAGCAGCTGCGGTTGCATGCTCGCCTGGCGGACACGGCGAGGCAGTTGTCTCGACCTTCGCTGTGGCCGCTCCGGACGCCCCGTGTCCGGGGGGTCGTTGCGTTCGGGTGTGGCGTGGTCGGCCACGTGCGGCTCCTCCCGGCGGGGCGGCGACGTCCCCAGGCGCGGCGCCGCCGTTCCCGCCATCGCCTCGGCGCGGTCGTGGATCGGAATGCCGGTCTCGGTCTCGGTCCCCGCCACCTCCAGGAGTTCCGGCGGCGCCAGCACGATGGCCGAGGTCCCCCCGTACGGGGAGGGGCGAAGGGTGACCTTGATGTTGTGGCGGGCCGCCAGCCGTGCGACGACGAACAGACCGAGGCGCGTGTCCTGGGTGAAGCCCATGACATTGAACTCCGGCGCCGCCGCCAGCAGGCGGTTGGCCTCCTCGCGGACCTCTTCGGCCATGCCGATGCCACGGTCCTCGATCTCGATCCCGAGCCCCTTGGGCACGACCTCGGCATGGATCTGCACACTCGTATGCGGCGGGGCGAACGTCGTCGCGTTCTCGACCAGCTCGGACAGCAGGTGCATGATGTCGCCCGCCACCGGTCCTGCGAGCATGACCTCGGGGATGCCGGCCAGTTTGACCCGGGAGTAGTCCTCGGTCTGCGAGGCCGCACCCCGCAGGATCTCGGCCAGCCGCACCGGCTGACGCCAGCGCCGGGCGGGCATCGCGCCGCCGAGGATGGACAGGTTCTCGGAGTTGCGCCGCATCCGGGTGGCGAGGTGATCCACCCGGAACAGTTCGGCGAGCAGATCGGGATCCTCGCTTCCGCGTTCCAGCATGTCCAGCAGGGCGAGCTGCCGGTGCACCAGCCCCTGGCTGCGCTGCGCGAGGTTGAGGAACACGCGGCTGATGCCCTCGCGTGTTTCGGCCTGCTCGATCGCCGCACGCACGGCGATGCGTTGGGCCGTGGCGAACGCGCCGGCGACCTGCCCGATCTCGTCCGTGCCGTGTCCGATCTCGGGGACGGCCTCGGCGAGCTCGACCTTGTCGCCCTTCTGCAGCCGGGTGATCACTTCGGGCAGTTGTTCATCGGCCAGCCGCAGCGTCGCACCGCGCAGCTCCCGGAGCCGGCGGATCAGCGCCCGTGAGACGAGCACGGAGATCAGCACGGCCAGCGCGATGGCCAGCAGGGCTCCCACACTGGTCAGGATCACCGAGGTCATCAGGGTGTCGACTCGGTCGTTGGCGTATCCGACCGCGAAGTCCACCTGATCCAGGGTGAGCCGCTGCAGGTTTGCCGCCACCTTGAGCATCGAGGTCTGCCAGCGCTCGAAGCCGGTCGGAATCCGGCCGGTCTTCATGGCCGACTGCTCCGCGGCGGCCAGCGCCTTCCACTCGGGCCCGGAGGTGATCGCCCGGTAGCGCTCCGCCTGCGCTCCCCGCAGAGCCGGGGCCACCACCTTCCACTGCTCCTGCTGCACACCGACGAGCCGGTTGAACTGTCGCTGCTCCTCGGCGGACATGCCGTTCGGCGACGACAGCCCCGCGGACAGCACCGCGTTCTGCCTCGCGAGGCCCTCGAGTGCGCGGAACAGAGTCGCGGCGGTCGTGGCTTCGTTGAGCGTCTTGGAGTCGTTGGTCAGGCGGGCTTCCGCCTCGAAGTACGACATGCCGGTGCTAAGGGCGCCGGTGTAGAACGCGTATGCGTCGCCGTAACTCACCTTGCGTGCGTCGATCTGCTGCCGAAATCCGGGCAGCATCGCGAGGCCCTTGCTGATCTGCCCGAAGATCCGCTTGAGGGCGGGCGGGTTGTGCGTGACCACCGGCCCCGCCGCCGTGCGCATCGCCGCGAGCTTCCGGTCGGTGTCCGCGCGCTGCCGCTCGAGCTGCCCCCGGTCCGCTCCGGGCCGAGCCAGGTAGATCATCGACAGCCGGCGCTCCTCCTGAAGCGCCACCATCGCGGTCTCGCTCTTGACCCCCACCGCTTCCACGTCCCGCACGGTCTGCCGCAGGTCGAGCGCCTGGTTGAACCCGTTGACCGTGTAGGTGCCCCACAGCGCGGTCAGAGCCAGGCTCGGGACGAGCACCAGGACGAGGACACGGGTCCGGATCGACCAGGGGGCTCGAAGTCCGCGCGAGGAGAAAGGTGTCCGCCGGGGGGCCGCACGCTGTCTGACCCGGCCCCGTTTGCCGCGTCTTGCGGCGTTCGGCGCGGCCTCGCGCCTTGGCAGGGCGGGTTGCGGGGTTGAATCCGCGTTAGGGGCCGCGTCGGCGGCATGTGGCGAATCGGACAGCAAGTCGTGTTTTCCCTGCTTGGTGGCGGGCCGGAGCACATGCGGTGACACCCCGTGTGACATCGGCGCCCACGGTGCCGGAACCCGGGGCGCCGCTGTCGACGATTCACGAACACAAACTTGTCAATTCCCGCACCAGTGCATCCGACCGCGCACGGATGTCGTCGAGCCCCCGTTGCGGGCGCCGGTCAACGAGGCGGCGGGGCTTCCGCCGCCCTGGATCGGCGGCTCTGCCCGGTCTGGGACCGCCGGTATTCGCTGGGCGTGATGTCGTGGAAGTGGCGGAACATACGCGTGAATACGGTCGGGTTCTCGATGCCGACGGATCGGGCGATCGCGGCGATGGAGCGCTGTCGCTGCCGGGGGTTCGCCAGGTTTCTGCGAGCCTCTTCCATCCGGGTCCGGCGGATGTACCGGGCCGGTGACGTGCCGCTTTCCCGGAAGACAAGCTCGACGTAGCGCACGGACACCCCGAACGCCGCCGCCACCGCCTTCGAGGACAGATCCGGCTCGGCGAGATGGCGCTGTATGAAGTCCTGCATGCGCAGGAGTTGCGCGTGGTGTCCGAGGAGTCCGTTCACCTCCGCCTGGTCGGTGAGCTCGTCGGACCGCAGTACGGAGAACATCAACTCACGTAAGGTGTGGCCGAGTTCCGGCAGTAAGTCCGGCTCGAATCGCGCGCCGCCGGCACAGATCTCCGCGATCGTGGCCCGCAGGACGCGCAGCACCGGGTTCTCGGCGGCGATACGGCGTCCGATGCGTTCCCCGCTGACCGGCATGACCCTTGTCACGTCCGCCCGGGGCAGTGTCAGCACGAGGTGATGGGCGAACTCCTCGGCGCTGAGCTGGAAGGGGGCGGTGCTGTCGAGCAGAACCGCGTCTCCGCGCCGCAGATGGGTCCGCGTGTTTCCGTTGATCGACAAGCTGTTTTCCCGGGCGATCGACAGTAAGTAGAAGTCGTCCTGATTGCCGACGAGCATCCTCGGCGCGCGTACGACCCGCACCGGGTCGGAACCGACGTCGGTCAGGGTGAGGAACCCCAGGTCGAGCTGGCGGGCCCAGCCCGTGTAGGCGCCACCGCGTCCTGTGCCGCCGATCGGGATCGCGTCGAGTTCGACCAGGCAGTCGTGCAGCATTCCACGCCAGGCGTCGACGTCGGGTGACATGCCGGGAGGCAGGCTCATCGCACAGTCCTTCCTTTGTGAGAGGTGAGCGAGCCAGAAATGTACAGACCAGGTGCAGTGAGCGAGCCAGAAATGTACAGACCGGGTGCGCGGATGGTCGGTTCAGGGCGGAGTTGAAAGTTCACCATGTTCTCCGCCGCTCCCTTCCCGGCGTACGGCCGGGGCGGCAGGTGCGGGAAGCCGCACACAGGAGGTGGAGATGCGCAGGGCCGTCATACTCGGGGGCAGCGTCGCGGGGCTGCTGGCCGCCCGGGTGCTCAGTGACCACGCGGACGAGGTGTTCGTCCTCGAACAGGATGACATCGCCCCCTCGGGCGAGTTCTGGGGTGGTCAGGGGCCTCGCCCCGGTGTTCCGCAGGGCACCCAGATGCACGCCTTGCTGGACGCGGGCCGCCGCAAGATCGACCACTGGTTGCCCGGCTTCGCCACCGAACTCGTCGCCGACGGTGCCGCCCTCGCGGACACCGGGACGGATGTGCACAGCTATCTCGAAGGCAGGCTCAAGGTGCTGGTCGGCGGCGTGGAGATGATCAGCGCCACGCGGCCCTTCCTGGAGTCGCACCTGCGCCGCAGGGTGTGGGAACTCGGCAATCTGCGGCTGGTCAACGGTCGGGTGCGTGGGCTGGCCTTCACCGGCGACCGGGTGAGCGGGGTGCGCTACGTGGGCGGGCAACCGGCCGGGGAGGGGGACACGGCCGACGAGGAGGTCCTGGCCGCCGATCTGGTGGTCGACGCGACCGGCCGCGCCAGCCGGATCGGGGCCTGGCTGCGGGAGGGCGGCTGGCCGGAGCCGGAGACACGCCGCATGCGGGTGGACCTCGGCTATGCCACCGCGCTGTTCCGCTCGCCGGAGGGGCCGCACGACGCCACATTGGCACAGTCCCTGTCCACCCTCCCGGACGGCCGACTGCGGCTCGGCACCCTCGGCCGGGTCGAGGGAGACCGGTGGGTCGTCCTGGTGGCCGGGTACGCCGACGACCGCCCGGGGCGGGGGATCGAGGAGTTCCTGCTCCGCTGCAAGGAGGACCCGGCGGCACCGTTTCGCCGACTGGCAGAGGCCGGCGAGCCGATCGGGGAGCCGGTCGCCTACCGGCATCCGGACAATCGACGGCGCGACTTCCACCGGCTGGACCGCTTCCCCGCCGGACTCGTCGCGATCGGTGACACCCTGGCCTCGTTCAACCCCATATACGGGCAGGGCATGTCCTCGGCCGCGATGCACGCCTCGTGCCTGGCGGGCCATCTCGCATCCGGGCGCTCCCTACGGGACCCGGCATGGTCGTACTTCAAGCAGGTCCGGGCCGTCGTGGACGACGCGTGGCAGACGTCCGCCGTCAATGACCTGAAGCTGCCGCACGTCACCGGGCCACGGCCCCGGGGTTTCAAGGTCGCCTCCGTGCTCAGTGACCTCATCGTCCGGGCATCGGTGACCGACCCGGTGGTACACCGACGTTTCCTGGAGGTGGCGCATATGCTCTCCCCGGTGAAGACCCTGATGCGCCCCGGCACGGTGGTGCGGGCCGCGTGGACGGTACGCAAGCAGATGAGGACCGGCAGAACTGTGGTGTGATGGCGTCGTGAGCCGTGCCACAGAGGAGACCAACCGCCGCATGCTTCGGGCGCGGGACGCCATGGACCGCGCCTATGCGCAGCCGCTGGACGTCCCGGCGCTGGCCCGGATCGCCCATGTGTCGGAGGCACACTTCACCCGCACCTTCCGCGCCACGTTCGGCGAGACGCCGCACCGCTATCTGCAGCGCCGCCGGGTCGAGCGTGCGATGTTCCTGCTGCGGGAGAGCGACCGCAGCGTGACGGACATCTGCTTCGACGTCGGCTTCGGCAGCCCGGGGACCTTCAGCCGTACGTTCCGCGACATCGTCGGCCGCTCGCCGAGGGCGTACCGCAAGGAAGCGGCGGCCCTCGACGTGCCGAGCTGCTTCACGAAGGCGTGGATGCGGCCGAGTTCCTGACCGTCCCGGCCGCCCCGGCCGCCCGGGTCAGGTGGCTCGTGCAGGAAGTCCCCGCCTTCGATCGGGAGCCGTCCGGGCAGACGACGTTCTCCCAGCTCGTCGTCGACAGGTCGGCGTCCCGTATGCGCGCGCCGCGGAGGTCCGAGTCGGACAGCGTGGCCCCGCTCAGATCGGCGCCGCTCAGATCCGCCTCGGTGAGGTCGACGTGGGTGAGGGAGGCCGCCCGCAGATCCACATCGGCCAGGTGTGCGCCGCCGAAGCCGACGTCCTCGAGGAGACCCTTGCCGAGCACGGCATCGCTCAGATCGGCGTCGCGCAGGTCGACCTCCGAGAGGGAGGCGGAGCTGAGATCGGCCCCGCGGAGGTCCGCACCGCGCAGGTCGACGTTCTCCAGCGACGCACCGGTCAGCCGGGCCTTGTAGAGGTTGCCGCGGCGCAGATTCGCCTCGGACACGAACCCGGTCAGTGTGGCGCCTTCGAGGTTGACGCAGCGCAGTGTCTTCTGCAACAGCTCGTCACCGGCGACGGTACGGCCGGAGAGGTCCTTGCCCTGGTGGCCGGAACAGCTCCGGCCATGTTTCTCCTCCCCGCAGCCGATGAGGAGGGCAGAGGACAGGGCGGTCACGATGACGCAGGAGAGCGAACGGGGCCAACGCGTGTTCATGGGTCATCCCTGCCGCCGCTTGGTCGCGGAGTGCCGTGCCGTGCCGCAGTGCTGGTGAGGGCGCGGGAGCCGTGACACCCGCGCCTTGCCCAGCGTAGCCGAGCCCTTGGAACGACAGCGGCACTCACCCTGGTCCCCGCGTGTTGCCGCCTTATGCCCTCGCTATCGCCAGGACCGCGTTCTGGCCCCCGAAGCCGAAGGAGTTGGACAGGGCGAGGTCGATGCGGGTGGCGGTCGAAGCCGTGGCGATCTTGATGTCGAGGCGAGGGTCGGGCGTGTGCAGATTGGCGGTGGGCGGCACACATTGGTGTTCGACGGTCAGCACGCTGAATGCCGCTTCCACCGCGCCGGCCGCGCCGAGCAGATGGCCGGTGACGCCCTTGGTCGAGGTCACCAGCGGATCGCCGGTGAGCGCGCGGTGCAGCATACGGCCCTCGGCCAGGTCGTTGAGCGGGGTGGAGGTGCCATGCGCGTTGACGTGCTGGACGTCCCCCGGGCGGGCGCCCGCGTCCGCGAGCGCCGCGTGCAGCGCCGCCTCGATCCCGATGCCGTCGGGGTGCGGCGAGGTCACATGGTGGGCGTCGGCCGTCGCGCCGTAGCCGGCGATCCTGGCCCGTACGCGTGCGCCGCGGGCCGTCGCGTCGGCGACGCGCTCGAGGACCAGTACACCCGCGCCCTCTCCCGCGACGAAGCCGTCGCGGTCGGCGTCGAAGGGCCGGGAGGCGGTGGCCGGGTCGTCGTCGCGTTTGGACAGGGCGCCCATCTTGGCGAATCCGGCCATGACCAGAGGGGTGATCATCGCCTCGCTGCCGCCCGTGATGACGATGTCGCAGCGGTCGAGGGCGAGGAGATCGCGTGCGGTGCCGATGGCGCTCGCGCCCGAGGCACAGGCGGTGGCCACGACCAGATTGGGGCCGGTGGCCCTGAACTCGATGGCGGTCTGCCCGGCGAGCATGTTGGGCAGCTGCATCGGCAGCAGCAGCGGGGACACCCAGCCGGGGCTCTCCTCGATCAGTACCCGGTGCTGTGCCTCCACGGTGCCGGGGCCGCCGTCGGCACACCCGAGGACCACACCGACCCGGCCGCCGTCCCAGGTGGCCGGGTCGAGCCCGGCGTCGGCGACCGCCTCCCGGGCGGCGACCAGGGCGAGCTGCACGAAGCGGTCCAGCCGGTGGGCCCGGCGACCGCCGAGCAGCCGGTCCGGGTCGAAGCCCGGGACACGGCAGGAGATCCGCACCGGGTTGCCGGCGAGTTCCGGGTCATGGGCGGCGGTGGGCCGCCCCTCCAGGGCCGCCTCCCAGCTCGGCCCGACCCCGACTCCCGCCGGCGTGACCAGGCCGAGTCCGGTGACGGCGACATCGTGGCGGCCCATCAGACCTTCGCGCTCCGCTCTTCCATGAGGCGCGCCATGTCGCCGATGGTGTCCACCTCGAGCAGCTCGTCGTCGCTGATGACGATGGAGAACTCCTTGTCCAGGACGAGGGAGAGCTCGACGACGGCCAGCGAGTCGAGCTCGACATCTTCCCTGGTGGCCTCCGGGACGACCTGCTCCGGCGTCACCTTGAGCTTGCTGACCAGGATTTCCTTGAGGGTGTCGAACATGGCTGTGTTCCTTTCGAAGGGTGCGCAGTGGGGGAGTGGCCGTGCCGAGGGGGCGTCAGCCGGGCTTGACCTCCGGCCAGATCACCGTCACCGCGCCCCAGGCGAGTCCGGCGCCGAAGGCGGTGAGCAGCACCCGGTGGCCGGCCGCGAGGCTGCCGTCGGCGGTGGCGTCGGCGAGGAGCAACGGGATCGAGGCGGCGACCGTGTTGCCGTTGTGCGCGATGTTGGAGAGCCGCCGGTCCTCGGGGATGCCGAGATCCTCCGCGACGGTCGCGAGGATGCGCGCGTTGGCCTGGTGGGCGGCGAGCCGGTCGATGTCCGCCAGGTTCCAGCCCGCGGCCCGCACCGCCTGCCGGGACGACTCCGCCATCCATCGCACCGCGTGCCGGTAGGTGTCGCGCCCGGCCATCCGCAGGAACTCGTCGCCGGGCTTCGCCGGCTCGCCCCCGCCGCGCCGCCGGGATCCGCCGCCCGGCACGTGCAGCAGTCCGCCGAGCGAGCCGTCGCTGCCGAGCACGACGCGGCCGACCGCACCGGGCTCGTCCGGCTCACCCGCCCGCAGCACCACGGCCCCTGCCCCGTCGGCGAAGATCACCGCGGTGGCGCGGTCCCGCGGGTCGACGAGGGTGGTGAACGCGTCCGCGGCGATGAGCAGCACGCGGCCGGCCGTGCCCGCCGCGATCAGCCCGGTCGCGGTGGCCAGCCCGTACAGGAATCCGGCGCACACGGCCGAGACGTCGAAGGCCGCGACCGTGCCGAGCCCCAGCCTCCAGGCGACCTCGGGCGCGGTCGCGGGGCAGGCCCGGTCGGGCGTGGCGGTGGCGAGCACCACGGCGTCCACACCATCCGCATGCTCCGGCCCCGCCGACTCCAGCGCCCGCCGGCCCGCCTCGACCGCGAGATCCGAGGTGGCCTGTCCGGGCAGCACCATGTGCCGGGACGAGATGCCGGTACGGGTACGGATCCACTCGTCGGAGGTGTTCAGGCGGGCGGCGAGGTCGTGGTTGGTCACCGGGTTCGGGGGGACGTACGCCCCGAGACCGACGATCACGGACGCGGGCGCGCCGCCGGCCACGGCGACACCCTCCAACGAACCGTTCATGGCTGCGCGTTCTCCTTACGCGTCCGGGCCCGGCCTACGCGCCGCCCGTGACGGCGGCCTCGGGGGTGCCCACGGGGACGTCGCCGCGTATCTCCGTAACGTCGAACAGCCCGGTGATCGCCCAGGCGACCGTCTCTTTGATCACCCGTTCGGCGATGGGGTCGAGAATCCCCTCGAGGCTCGGGATGCCGAAGTCGAAGTCGGCGTCGAAGCGGACGAGTACGTCGTCGCCGCTCTGCGTGATGTGCCACCGGCCGGCGAAGCTGTCGAAGTCGCCGTCGGTCTGTTCGAAGTGGATCTCACCTCGCTCGGGGAAGAACCGCTCCTTCTCGGTCCAGCGCAGCAGCCCGCTGCGGAAGTGCAGCTCCCAGCTCGAACCGCCCTCGTCAGCGGGGAACGCGACGTGCGCGGTGGCGGCCTGCACATGCGGGGCGAGCTGCGGGTATCTCTCCCACTGGACCACGCATCCGAAGACGTGGCCGGCCTTCTCGGAGCGCACTACGGCGTCCAGTTCCACGTGCCGCACGTTCAGTTACCGCCTTCCGGCATGGTGGCCGAGCCGCTGATCAGATCGCAGGTGGCCTTGTCGAAGGATTCGAGGAAGAAGCGCACATCGCCCTCGGTGAGGGTGGCCGGCGGTGTGAAACGCACCACCGAACTGCCGATCATCGAGTGGTTGGCGACGACTCCGTTGTTGAACAGCTCGATCAGCAGCTCGCCGGCCAGCCCCGCCTCGACCAGCTCCACCCCGATCAGCAGGCCCTGCCCGCGTACGTCCACCAGCTGGCCGGGAATGTTGCGGTGGGCGATCTCGGAGATCCGCGAGCGCAGCACCGCGCCGAGGTCCATGGCCCGGGACACCAGCCGCTCCTCCTTGACCGCCCGGATGGCGCCCTGGACGGCGGCCATCAGCAGCGGCTGTCCGGAGAAGGTGGCGGTGTGGACGTAGGGGTCCTTGTCGAACGGGCGGAACGCCTGACGGGTGGCGACCGCCGCGGAGACGGGCAGGACGCCACCGCCGAGGGCCTTGCCGGTGAGCAGGACGTCGGGGACCACGCCCTCGGTGTCGGCACCCCACCACTCGCCGAGCCGGCCGAAGCCGGTCTGCACCTCGTCGAGGATCAGGAAGCCGTCGTATGCGCGGACGAGCTCCTCGACCTGCTTGAGGTAGCCCGTGGGCGGGATGATCACGCCACCCTCGCCCTGGACGGGTTCGAGGATGACGCACACCTCCCCGGGGTGGGCGCGCAACTCCGCCTCCAGCGCCTCCGCGTCGCCGAACGGCAGGTGCCGGACGTCCGGAAGCAGCGGGCGGAACGGAGCCTGGTAGACCTCCTTGGCGGTGGTCGACAGCGCGCCGAGCGTCTTGCCGTGGTAGCCGCCGCGCATGGAGACGGTACGCCTGCGGCCGCCCGCGCGGGCCAGCTTGAGGCCGGTCTCCACGGCCTCGGCGCCGGACAGCGCGAAGTGCACCCGGTCCAGGCCCTCGGGCATGACGGAGACCAGCGCCTCGGCCGCGCGGGCCACGGTGGGCTCCAGCAGGATGCGGGTGGCGGTGGGGTGGGTGTGCAGCTGGCGCTCCACCTCCTCCATGACGATGGGGTGCCGGGCGCCCATGATGAAGACGCCGTAGCCGCCCGCGTTGAGGAACCGCTCGCCGTCGCTGGTGGTCAGCCAGGCCCCGGAGGACTCCACCTCCATATGGCTGCCGAACAGCTCGGCGAGAGTCGCCCGCCCCTTGCTGAGGTGGGCGCGGTACAGGCTGAGGATCTCCTCCTCGGTGTCGACCCGGGCTCCCTGGATCACGGTCACGGGTAACGTCCTCCGGAATGTGCGGTGGTGAATCGGAGCGGTTGGAGCGATGGGGCGGCAAGGCGCGTTCGGCCGCGGGGGCGTCAGGACCCGAAGACCGCCTCACGCGGGCTGGCGTCACGGGCGATGGACACGCCCTGGAGGTGCGAGGTCTTGAGCATCGGGTAGTTGGCCTCGCCGAAGACGCCGCCGGTCAGACCGGTCCCGCCGTGGCTGGGCAGATAGGGCAGGAACCCGATGTGCGAGTCGTTGACCTTCAGCAGGCCGCCGTTGACGACACGCTGTACGAACGCGTCGATGACGTCGTCGGAGCCGGCCCACAGCGAGTTGCGCAGCCCGTACTCGTTGGTGTTGACGAAATCGATGAAGCCGCTCAGGAGTTCGTCGTCGGAGGACGGCTCGGGGACGATGACCGGCAGCAGCGGGAAGAACGTCTCCTGGCGTACGACGTCCAGGCGGCGCGCGCCGGGCAGCCCGTTCACCCGCACCACGGTGGGCTGGAGGAAGACGCCGGTCTCCGAAGGGGTGCCGTCAAGCTCGGTGCGGCTGCCGCCGGTGACCAGCTCCGCGCCGCCCGCCAGGGCCTGCTGGAGCAGCCCGAAGAAGCGCTCGCTGCGGCGGACCGGGGACAGCAGTACGCCCTCCTCCTCGGGATGGCCGGGGCGTACGGTCTTGACCTGCTCCTTGACCGCGGCGATCAGCTCGTCGGCGACGGCGGGGTGCACCAGGACGCAGTTGGGCACCATGCAGATCTGCCCGGAGCCGTAGAACGACTCACAGATCGCCTCGGCGGCGCGCGTGAGGTCCGCGCCCTTCCACACGACGATGCTGTCGTTGCCGGCCAGCTCCAGGATCGGCTTCTTGCCGTGCGCGACGCACCGCTCCTGGAAGGCCAGGCCCTCCTTGCTGCCGCCGATGTAGAAGATGTCGTCGATGAGCGGGCTCTCGATCCACCGGTCCAGCGTCTGCTTCGGGTTGGAGCACACCGCGTTGAGCACACCGGGCGGCGCCCCGACCTCGTCGAGCAGCGGCGCGACGACATCGCGCAGCACCCACATGGTGGACAGGGCGATGGAGCGGGGCGCCCGTACGACGACGGCGTTGCCCGCCATCAGGGCGAGTACCGCGAGGGCGGCGCTGGGAGCGGGGGCGTTCTGCGGCGGGTTGAAGGCGACCACGCCGTCGGGCTGGCGGCGCACGATCAGCCGCCGCCCGGCGTGCTCGAACTCCGTATGCATGCGCTGCCGGTACCAGTCCAGGCTCTCCTCGCTGTAGACCTGGAACAGGCAGCTGAGCTCCCAGCGGGCCAGGCTCACCGGATGGCCCTCGGCGACCAGCATGGCCAGGAACTCGTCCCGGCGGCCCTCCAGTGCCTCCCGGAACAGGGTGCCAAGACGCATCCGGCGCTCCAGCGGGATCGCCGCCCAGCCCGGCGCGGCCGACGCCGCGGCCTCCGTGGCCAGATCGATCGCGGCATCGGACGCGACGGCGCAGCGGCCCACCACATAGGGATGGTCCGCGGCCGTCGATTCGGAATTCCGCTCCAGCTCCCTTTTCAGACTGACGCTCGTGAAGACGTCCTCGAGCAGCGACTGTGCGCTGACGGTGTACACCCAGCCGTCACCCTCGACGTCCTTGCCCGCGATATAGAGCTTGTAGCTGTGCAAGGGGTTCTCACGCATCAAAGGCTTCTCCGAGTCGGCCCCGCGCACGCTCAACCCTGGCCCCCGGGCGGCGGAATGAACATGGGGATCAAGCTGACCTCGGATTCGGGCAGGTGGATCGGTTCACCGATGCGCTGCATGCCAAGCCGCTCCCACAGCAGGGCGTTCCGCTCGGACGAGGCCTCGCAATAGCCTCCAAGATCGAGGGAGACGGCGAGTTTCACCAGCTCGTCGGTGAGGGCGGTCCTGGCATCCGTGCCGCGCGCCTCCGGGCGTACGGCGGCGAGCGCGATGTGCCCGTGCCGCGGAAGGCCGTCCGGATAGTTCGTGTCGAGCGCTTCGATGAGTTGGAGGCAGCGCTTCTCCGCGGGGCCGGTGGAGGCGGCGATATCCGCGAGGAACGCTTCCTCGTCCTCCGCGGAGACGGGGACCGTCCTCCCCGAGGGCGAGGGCTCCCACACGATGACGCCACTGTGGTCCGCCGTGACGATGGCGGTCCCCTCGTGGTCCAGCATGAATTTCACCCAGGCGCGCAGAAAGCCACGCAGGTAGCGCTCCCGCTCAGGAGTCTCCGGCGGTATCAGCCAATTGACGACCGGGTCGTCCTCGATGAAGGCCGCGGTAAGAGTGTCAACAATGGCGTCCAGATCCGTGGACGTCTTCACTTCGATCAATTTCATCACTTTCCATCCGGGGTTCGCGATACAGCAGGAAATCTGACCGCGCACTGCTGCCAGACGCCGGTCAGCCAGTCGGCGGCGATCCCGATCGGGGCGTCCTGAGCGTTGCCGCTCTTCGGCGGATCGTCATCGAGTGGTTCCTTCGCCTGCTGAGGGGCGAGGGTGTACGAGGAAGTGACCGCCGGCTCCCGGAACCCGGCGGGGGCAAGGCGCCGCGCGAACGCGTGCGGCGGAGCGGGCCAGGCGGAGAACTCGGGGGCGTACGGCACGAAGAGCGGGGCGTCCCCCGGCTGCTCGGCCGCTTCACCGGCGGACAGCTGGGCGTAGCGCAGCGGCCGCTCGCCGACGCACTCCGCGCACAGGTCGAAGAGGCGCTCGTCGGCGATGATCCGGCGCGGCAGGCACGACGCATGAAGGGAGACCAGACGTTCCCGGTAGGACTCGGTCCGGGTCGGCAGGGCGGGTGGGAAGACCGGGACCGGGATCACCCCGGCCCGCTCCATTCCCATGAAGGCGGTGATGAACTCACGCTGGTCCGAGAGCATGAGAATGGCGCGGTCCCCTGGCGTGAAGCCGGCGGCGGCGACCCCTCTGCCGATGCCCTCGGCAGCCTCTTTGAGATCGGCGAAGCTGAGGAATTCGGCCGACCCTCCTGGGGCAAACGTGAACCCTCGGGTAGTAGACAACATTCTACTAATGACACGAGACAAGCTCACGTAACGGAAACCTCCACCTGTGTGTTCTCCCGGCAGGGAGAACAGTTACCCGATAAGGCACTCGGCATTTCCAGTGGCGTGCCGATGAACGTATCAACGCAGCGAATCGCGAACATACAGCGGCCGGTGTAGCAGTAACTGCACTCTCTGCGGATGCCCGCCATCCACCCTCGACCGTATTCGGGGACCGTGTACTCCCAGACGGTGATCCGGGCCTGGCTCGGCCGACCGGCAGGAGGGAAAGGGGAAGCGGCAATTCCGTGCCTTACCGCAGTTGGGAAGGGGTTTGCGGCCCACCGCCCGGCCGAGCGACGGTATGCGGCCTGTCGCTTCGGGGTACCGCGCGGAGTGGAAAGCGCCCCGGCGGGCCGGTGGGCGCCCCGCGGTGGGCGGTGGCCATGCGCGCCTTTCATCACCTGTTCACCCGTTGACCTGGAAGGCCTGGATTCCGCCGACTTACGCGAAATCGGCGACCTGCGCCGTCAGTTTTTCCTTGCGTGTGTCACCGGCGCGTGCAAGGGTTTCCGGTGTCTGATCGGCTGGTGCGGCCCAGAGGAGGCACATTTGATCAGCGGGGGAAACGGTGATGTGGTGGAGGGTGCGGAGACCACATTACTCATCGCGGATGCGCACCCCTGGACAAGACTGGGGCTTTCCGCACTGTTGAACGCGGTGCCGGGGCTGAGCGTGGTGGCTCAGGCCTCGGACAGTGAAACCGCCTGCGCGTTGGCCGAGAGCGCCAAACCGGATATCGTCATCATCGACACCGATTTCCCGGATCTCGGCGGGGCGGAGACCATCCAGCGCATCCTGGAGGCGGACCCAGCGAACCCGCCGACCGCGCTCCTCATCACCTCGACGGTCGATGACAACGACATATACGCGGCCCTCCACGCAGGTGCCCGCGGAATTCTCCTGAAGAACATCCCGCCGGAGCAGATGACCGCGGCCGTCACGTCCGCCGCCCGCGGCAATATGGTCTTCTCGCCCGGCGTCATGTCACGGCTGGTCGACATCTGCACCCATCGCACCACACCGGTCGAATACGACGGTTCGCGGCTGGCGACGCTCACCATGCGCGAGGCCGAGGTGCTCAAGCTCGTCGCCAAGGGGTACGGGAACTCGACCGTCGCCAAGATTCTGCACATCAGCGAAGCGACGGTGAAGACACATCTCAACCGCGCCATGGGAAAGCTGGAAATCAGCAGCAGGGCCCAAGCCGTCGCCCTGAGCTATGAGTTCGGGCTGGTGATACCGCGGCAGCGGGTCTCGGGCCCGATGTCGAACGCCAACAGCGCATAGCCGCCGCACGACCTGGGCGGCCCCGTCCGGCCGTCCAGGTCCGCGTCGTCGGCCTGCCCGAGGATCGTCGGCCTCGCCGGCCCGTCAGGGCCTGTGGCCCGGGGGCCGGAGGAAAAAGAAAGTGTTTTCGAAGCGGACGCGAAGTGACGTGCGCAAGCATGGTCGGGCAAGCCCTGGTACACCACCGTAGGAGGATTTGTCATGGGGAACGGAAAGACGACCGAAAAGGCCCCGGTTTCCGGCCTGGAGACCGCTGTCCTGCGGGACGCCCTGGTGGTCCCGGTCCGGATGAGCCTCGGCTGGCCCGCCGCGCGCAGCTCTTCGGAACTCGTCAACGCGGTGCGTGGCGCCCAGCGCTGACCGCGCTGCCAGGACGGCCTTGGGCGCCGCGCGGCGCCCAAGGCCGGACGGTCTGCCGGCACTCGATGTCCTGCTCGCGGTTCTGCTCGCGCTCGACGGTCCGCCGGCGCTTGAGGAAGAAGGCAACACCCGGCTCATGACGCTGTTCTCGTTCCGCTCCTGCTTCGACGGAGCCGTGCCGCCGACGCCGGCCGACCCCGCGGCCCTCGGCACCGCCGCGTTCCGCGCCGTCTCCTACTGTGAACCGTTCCGCGCCGCCTCGGCGTACGGCTGGTACCTCTACCCGCCGCTGGACTGCTTTGTGAAGTGGGACGGGACCTCCTTCCGCTGGCTCGCCGAGGGCTGCCCCGACTGGCTGCCGCTGACCGAGGTGGCGGCCCAGACCATGCTCCGCGTGAGGGACGGCGACGCGCCCGACGACGACCCCGTGCTCGGCCTGCCGGTCTTCTCCGCCGCGCCCGAACCCGGGCTGCTCCAGGTGTGGACGGGCCTGGTCGCGCGTACCGCGCCGGAGTGGAGCCTGCTGGTGCGCGGCGTGCCCAACCTGCCGGGCAGCCTGACGTACGAGGTACAGGACGGGCTGCTGGAGTCCGGCTGGTGGCACGGACCGCTCGTGGGCAACCTGCGGTTCCGCCGCACCGACGAGGTGGTCCGGCTCTCCCGCAGGTACCCGCTGTTCGCCGTGCAGCCCGTGCCGTCCGAGGCGTACCAGAGCCGGACGCTGCGTCATATGGAGTTCGTACCGGCCGACTCCGACAGCCTGCCCGAGACCCGGCAGATGATCGCCGACGCCCTCGCGGTGCGACACGACGACCGGCCGGGCGGCTACCGCCGCGAGGTGGCACGCCGACGGCGCACAGACGAGGCGCCGGACGCCAAGGCCGCACCGCCGCAGTAGCCTTGGCCGTGGACCGTGCCAACCGTCCATGCCGACAGCCTGCGTCGACGGCGGATCCTCCGCCCGGAGCATCGAAGACGAGAACACCAGATGCGCTACCAGCTCCTAGGCCCCGTGACGGCCACCGGCCCGCAGGGGCCCGTGCCCGTGGCCGGGCCCAAACGACGGGCGGTGCTGGCGGCCCTGCTGCTGAACGCCAACCGGGTGGTGTCCGAGAGGCGGCTGTCCCATCTGGTGTGGGGGAACGACCCGCCGCCCAGTGTCCGCGGACAGATCCAGGTCCACGTCTCTGAGCTGCGGAAACACCTAGGCCGCTCCACCATACTCCGGCAGGCGCCGGGCTACCTGATCGTGGTCGGCCCCGGCGAGCTCGACCTGCACGCCTTCGACGAGGCCGTGGCACGGGCCCGCAGCGACATCGAAGCCGGCCACCCCGAGCCGGCCGCCGAACGGCTGCGCGCCGTGCTGGACACCTGGCGCGGACCGGCGCTGGGCGGGGTGACCGAATCACTTCGCGGACTGGAGGGACCCGGGCTGGGCGAGCGGCGGCTGAGCGCCCTGGAGGACTTCTTCGACGCCCGGCTCGCCGCCGGCCGCCACGTCCACACCGTCGGCGAACTGCAGCAGGAGGTCGGCCGCCACCCGTTCCGGGAACGGCTCCAGGTGCAGCTGATGCTGGCGCTGCACCGGTGCGGCCGTACCCCGGAGGCTCTTCAGGTGTACGCGGACACCCGTGCCCGGCTCGCCTCCGAGGTCGGCATCGAGCCGGGCCGCTCGCTCCGCGACACCCACCTGAGGCTGCTGCGCGAGAACACCACCGAGAGCGCGGCGGCCGGCACAGCCGCGCACGCCCCGGAACCCGGCGTCCCGGCCCTCGCGCCTGCCGTCACCCCGGCCGGTGCGCCGGACGGCCCAGGACCCCTGACCGAACGGGCGCTCCCGCCCCGGCAGCTGCCCCCCGACGTACCGCTGTTCGTCGGCCGGAGCGAGCAGCTGGCGTACCTGGACGGCCTGCTCACGGCCACCTCGACCACCGTGGTCGCCGCGATCGGCGGCGGTCCGGGGGTCGGCAAGACCTCGCTCGCGGTGCACTGGGCCCACCGGGTCCGTGACCGCTTCCCCGACGGCCAGCTGTATGTGCCCATGCGCCGGCGCGGGCCGGACGGGCCGCCGCTGGACCCGGCGGAGGCGGCGGCCACCGCACTGGAGGCGTTCGGTGTCCCCGGGCCGCGGATCCCGGCCGACCGGGCCGCCCGCCTCGGCCTCTACCGCAGCGTGCTGGCCGGCCGGCGGGTGCTGATCGTGCTGGACGACGCCCAGGACGCCGATCAGGTGCGGCCGCTGCTGCCGGGCGTTCCCGGCTGCCTCGTCGTGGTGACCAGCCGCACCCGACTGGTCGGGCTGGTCGCGGCCGAGGGCGCCTGGCCCCTCACCCTCGACCTGCTGTCGGCCCGCGAGGCCCGCGAGTTCCTGGCCCACCGCCTCGGCGCGGCCCGGGTGGCGGCCGAACCGGAGGCCGCCGACCAGCTCGGCGAGGTGTCCGCCCGGCTTCCGCTCGCCCTCGCGGTCGTGGCCGCCCGCGCCGCCACCTGTCCGCACTTCCCGCTCGGCGCCGTGGTCGAGGAGTTGCGGGACGCCTGCGGGGGCCTGGACGCGCTGCACAGCGGAGACCCGGCCACCGACCTGCGCACGGCGTTCGCCCGGTCGTACCGCCTCCTCAGCCCGCAGGCCGCCCGGCTGTTCCGCCTGCTCGGCCTCCACCCGGGGCCGGACATCACCCCGTCCATCGCCGTCGGCCTGCTGGGCGAACCGCTACGGCGGGCCCGCGCGCTGCTCGCGGAGCTGAGCCGGGCCCATCTGGTGTCCGAGGACGCACCGGGCCGGTACCGCAGCCACGACCTGCTCCGCGCGTACGCCCTGGAGCTCACCCTCGTCCACGACACCGACGAGGACCGCCGGGCCGCCCTCCACCGGCTGCTCGACCGCCCTGCGCACCCCGCGCACCGGGCGGCTCTGCCGCTCCCCGCCCCGGGGCCCGCCCCGGCCGAGATCGGCTGCCCCCGTCCGTGACGGGGGCCGGGAGCGTGAGCCTCAGCCGCTCGTCTCCGGGCGGTCGGGGTGGGACCAGTGGGTGTGGAAGGTGCCGGGGCGGTCCGTGCGCCGGTAGGTGTGGGCGCCGAAGTAGTCGCGCTGGCCCTGGAGGAGCGCGGCGGGCAGGCGGTCGGCGCGCAGGGTGTCGTAGTAGGCGAGGGCCGTGGAGAAGGCGGGCACGGGGATGCCGCGGCGGGCGGCGGAGGCCACGATCTCGCGCCAGGGTACCTGGGCGTCGGTGATCTCCGCGGCGAAACTCTCCTCGCCCACCAGGCTGACCAGCTCCGGGTCGGCGGCGTACGCGGCGCGGACGCGGTCCAGGAAGGAGGCGCGGATGATGCAGCCGCCGCGCCAGATCCGGGCGACCGCCCCGAGGTCGATCTTCCAGCCGTACTCGGCCGCCGCGTCCTGGATCATCTTCCAGCCCTGGTCGTACGCGATGACCTTGGAGGCGTACAGGGCGTGCTCGACCTGTGCGGTGAACCGCGCGGCCTCGGTGCGGCTGAGCGGGGGCGTGGTGCCACCGGGCAGACCGCGGTAGGCGGCGCGCAGTTCGGCCTGGCCGGAGGCGGCGCGGGCGAACGTGGCCTGGGCGATGGCGGTGACGGGGGAGGCCAGATCCAGGGCGGTCTGCACGGTCCAGCGGCCGGTGCCCTTCTGGCCCGCGGCGTCGGCGACGATGTCCACGAAGGGGTTGCCGGTGTCGGCGTCGGTGTGGGCGAGGACCTCGGCGGTGATCTCGATCAGGTAGGAGCCGAGCCGGCCCTCGTTCCAGGCGCGGAAGATGTCCGCGATCTCGGCCGGGGTGTATCCGGCGACCTGGCGGAGCAGGTCGTACGCCTCGGCGATGAGCTGCATATCGGCGTACTCGATGCCGTTGTGGACCATCTTGACGAAGTGTCCGGCGCCATCGGTGCCGATGTGGGTGGCGCACGGCTCGCCGTCGATCTTCGCGCTGATGGTCTCGAACATCGGGCCGAGGACGGTGTACGACTCCGCCGATCCGCCGACCATGATGGACGGGCCGTTGAGAGCGCCCTCCTCGCCGCCGGAGATACCGGTGCCGACGAAGTGGAGGCCGCGCTCGCGCAGCGCGGCCTCGCGGCGGCGGGTGTCGGTGAAATGGGCGTTGCCCCCGTCGATGATCATGTCGCCGGATTCCAGCAGTGGCGCGAACTCGTCGATGACGGCGTCGGTGGCCGCACCCGCCTGCACCATGATCACCAGACGGCGGGGGCGCTCCAGGGCGGCCACGACCTCCTCCGCCGTCTCGGCGGCCACGAAGGTGCCCTCGTGGCCGAACTCCTCGATGAGCGCGCGGGTGCGGTTCACGGTGCGGTTGTGGACGGCGACGGGGAAGCCGTGGCGGGCGAAGTTGCGGGCCAGGTTGCGGCCCATGACTCCCAGGCCGGTGACGCCGAGGGAAGCGGAGGTGTTCATGGGGCAGTTCCTTGACTGTGGCGGGTGGTCAGGTTGGGCGCGGGCGATCCCGTGACAGCAGATACGGAGCGGGGGCCGTGACGTTTCAACACCGGCGGCGACGACCGACAGCGCGCCCGGACAGGCGGCGTCCCGCGGTCCGCGGACGGGCACGACCGCGGCGAAGTAGCCGAGCCGGTGTTCGAAGTGATTCCGTATTTTTCTGCCAAATGCGTCTTCTGAAATTTGCGCTGAATCGCTAAAATCTCGGCATGTCGAATCCACATTCCGCGGCCGACCCCAGGGCGCAGGACATCCATGCGGGCCAGGCGTACTACACCAAAGGGCTGCTCACCGTATACGACTTCATGGTGTTAGGTCTGAGCTGCCGCTTCGCCTGGGGCTGCGGCAAGAAGGAAATCATGCGCAACTATGAGAGCGCGCTGGGCGCACGCCATCTGGAAATCGGCGCGGGGACCGGATATTTCCCGGCCAAGGCGCGGTTTCCGGTGGACCGCCCGGAGATCACGCTACTGGATCTCAACCCGAAGACACTGGAGTACGCCGGCCGGCGACTGGCGCGGCTGCACCCTCGAACCGTCCAGGCCAACGCGCTTGACCAGCCCTCTTCGTGGCACGGGGTGACTGAGGGAGGCTTTGACTCCGTGGCGCTGAATCTCCTGCTGCACTGCATTCCCGGCACCATCGCCGAAAAGGCGGACAAGGTCTTCGCGAATGTGGCGGCGATCGGCCGATCGGGTGCCCGGGTGGCGGGGAGCACCGTTCTGGCAAAGGGAGTCCCCGTATCTCGCGCGGCCCGTACCCTGATCCGCGATTACAACAAGCGGGGCTCCTTCCATAACGCCGATGACAGCCTCGGCGATCTGGAGATGATGCTCGGCAAGCATTTCTCCGAGCACCAGATCACCGTGCGCGGCTGTACGGCGCTGTTCTCCGCGGTTGTGCCCTGACAAACAACGAGCAAAAAGGGGAAGCGGGGCGGTGGACCGGACGAGACCGGTCCACCGCCCCCGCTGTTCAAAGGGTCAACCTCGCAGCAGCTCCTTGACGAGGTATTCGGCCAACGCCGCGGGCGTGGGGAAGTCGAAGGCCACGGTGGCCGGCAACGTCAACCCGGTGACGACAGCCAACCGGCGCCGCAACTCGACCGCGGTGACCGACTCAAGCCCCAGTTCCCGTACGCCCTCCTCCGGGCCGATGCTGTCAGGGCTCTCATGGCCGAGCACCGCTGCCAGTTGCTCCCGAACGGCGCCGAGCAGCAAGCCGTACCGCTCCTCGTCGGGCAGCGCGGCAAGCCGCTCCGGCCCTGCCGTCCGCTCCGGCTCCTGTCCGTGCCGCCCGCTCCCCGCGACCGCCGCGCGGCGGTCGCGGATCTCCGGGATACCGTCGAACAGCGCCGTCGAAGGGCGCTCCGCCAGGTAGTCCGCGACATCGCGCCACTGGATGTCGGCGCAGGCGAAGGACTCGCCGCGGCCTTCCACGAACGCGCGCTCCCACACGATTCCGAGCAGTTCCTGGGGCAACGGCCGCTGCCAGCCGCCGAGGACCGCACCGATGCCGTCGATACCGGCAGCGGCAGCGGTACCGGCCGCGGCAGCGTGGGTGGCCAAGAGGCCCAGGGCGAGCAGGGACCCGGCCCGGCCCTGCACACGGCGGCGTTCCACCAGCGCGCTCAGCCACATCGCCGCGGGCGCCTGCCATGCGTGGTCCGGTGCCCCCAGGAACCCGGCCAGCGGCACGCACACCACGAAGGACTTCAGATCCAGGTCCCCGGTGAGCGCGTCGAGGTGGCGCACCGGTGCGGTGAGCGCGTGGGTCGGCTCGTTCGGCTCGTTCGGCCCGTTCGGTCCGGCCGGGACGAAGCACACCACGCGGGTCAGCGGACACTCCACAGGTATTTTGGCCAGGACCTCCGCGACAGCCGCGCGATCGGACAGGTCGCAGGAGAGCACCGTGGCCTCCGCCCCCGCCGCGTCGGCCGCGGCCGTCAGCCGGGAGCGAGCCGCGTCGGCCTCCCCGCCCTCCGGCACCAGAACCATCACGTGCTCCGTGTCCTGACTCGCCAGCCACCGCACGGCCGGCTCGGCGGCCGGGTCCAGACCGTTGACGACCAGCGTGGTGCCGCTCAGCCCCAGGCCATCGCTCAGCCCCGGGCCATCGCTCACCTCCCGGCCGCCGCCTTCCCGGCGGGGCGCCGCGGCCAGCCGCCGCGCGAAGAGACCGCTGTCCCGGACAGCGAGCTGATCCGCGCCGGCACCCCCGGCGAGCACCCGCGCCAGGGCGGCGGCCACGGGCGGGCGAGCCCCCACCGGCAGGTCCACCACCCCACCCCAGCCGGCCGCCCGCTCGAGGCCGAGCCCCTGGGCCAGTCCCCAGAGGGCGGCTTGGTGGGGGTCGGGTGCGGGGTCGCTGGGGGTGGTGGTGACGGCGTTGTGGGTGATGAGCCACAGGGGGGCGGTGATGTGGTGCTGGTCGAGGTCGCGGAGGAGTTGGACGGTTGCGGCGAGGGGGTCTGGGGTGTGGGTGAGGGCGAGGAGGGACAGTACGCCGGTGATGGGTTGGCCCTCCGGGGTGTTGGTGAGCTCGTGTGGGGTGTTGCGGTGGGGGTCGCCGATGGGCAGGGGTACGGCGTGGGCGCCGTGGGTCGTCAGGGCTCGTGCGCACAGTTGTACGAGGGGGTGGTCGAGCCGGTCGTGTGGCGCTGCCACCAGCCAGCGTCCCGACAGCACTGCCGGGCCATCGGCCACCACCGGACTCCACTCGACCCGGTAGCACCAGGAGTCAGCCTCCGCACTCCGGCGCTGCGCTCGCCGCCACGACGCCAGAGCCGACACCATGGGCTGCAGCCCCTCGGGATCGGCGGTGCCGTCCAGACCCAGGGTCCGGGCGAGGGCCGACACGTCACCGGTCTCCAGCATCTCCCACAGCTGAGCATCCATGGACTCCCGCACCGTGCCCTGCTGGGGCGGCATGGTGGCGGGTGTGGTCGGGGGCCAGTAGCGCTGGTGTTGGAAGGCGTAGGTGGGGAGGTCGATCCAGGGGTGGTGGTGGGTGGTGTGCCGGTTGATGGGGGTGCCGTGGACGGCGAGTTCGGCGAGGGAGAGGGTGAGTTGGGTGTGGGTGCCGTGGTCGCGGCGGAGTGATCCGGTGACCACGGCGCGGGTGTTCAGGGCTTCGGCCGTTTCCTGGATGCTGGTGGTGATTACTGGGTGGGGGCTGATTTCGACGTATGCGCCGAAGCCCTGGTGCAGCGCGGTGGTGATCATGGGCGCGAATCGGACGGGTTCGCGGAGGTTGCGGAACCAGTATTCGGCGTTCATGTCCGAGCCGTCGGTGAGGCGTTCGTGGAGGGTGGACCAGATGGGGATGTTGCCGGGGCGTGGCTGTATGGGGGTGAGGCCCTTGAGGAGTTGGTCGTGGACGGTGTCGATGTGGGGGCTATGGGAGGCGTAGTCGACCGCGATCGACCGGGCTCGTATCTGTTGTTCCTCGCATGTGGCCATGACCTGGGTCAGGGCTTCTGGGTCGCCGGAGATGACGGTGGTGGTGGGGCCGTTGACGGCGGCGATGCACACCCGGCCCTCCCATGGCTTGATCAGCTCGTTCGCCTGGTCGGCGTCGGTGGCGAGGGAGGCCATGCCGCCGGCTCCGGTGAGGGTCAGCAGTGTGCGGCTGCGGAGTGCCACGACGCGTGCCGCGTCCTGGAGGCTGAGGGCTCCGGCGACGCAGGCGGCGGCGATCTCTCCTTGGGAGTGGCCGATCACGGCGGCGGGGGTGATCCCTTGGTTCTGCCACCAGGCTGCCAGGGAGACCATGACTGCCCACAGGGCGGGCTGGACGACGTCCACGCGGGTCAGGGCGTCCTCATCGGCCAGCACGTCCCGCAGTGACCACGGCACGAACTGTGAGAGGGCCTGTTCACATTCGGTCAGGCGGGCCGCGAACACCTCGCTGGTTTCGGCGAGTTCCAGTCCCATGCGTACCCATTGGGCACCTTGGCCGGGGAAGACGAACACCACCTGATCGGCGCCTGGTACCGGCGTGCCGTGCACGACACCGGTCGCCGGGCGGCCGGTTGCCAGGGCTTCCAGTCCGGTCAGGAAGCCTTCGCGGTCTTCGGCGACGACCGCTGCGCGGGTGTCCAGGGCGGCGCGACGGGTGGCCAGGGCATGCCCGACCGCGGCCGGGTCGAGGTGGTCTTGCGTGCTTAGCCAGTCCCGCAGGCGTGCGGCCTGGCCTCGTACGCCGCCTTCGCCGCGGCCTGATATCAGCCAGGGCACTGCCCCTGGCACGGGGGCCGTGCCGGCCTCCTCGGCCGGTGTGTGCGGTGCTTGTTCGAGGATGACGTGGGCATTGGTGCCGCTCATACCGAAGGAGGAGACGGCGGCGCGGCGGGGACGATCGGCTGCCGGCCAGGCGCGGTGTTCGGTGAGGAGTGACACGGCGCCCGCCGACCAGTCAACCTCTTCCGAGGGCCGTTCCACATGCAAGGTGCGTGGCAACTCGCCGTGTTGGAGCGCCATCACCATCTTGATCACGCCCGCCACGCCGGAGGCGGCTTGGGCGTGCCCGATGTTCGACTTGAGCGAGCCGAGCCACAGCGGGCGGTCCTCCGCGCGTCCTTGTCCGTAGGTGGCCAGGAGTGCCTGGGCTTCGATGGGGTCGCCGAGTCGGGTGCCGGTGCCGTGTGCTTCGACGGCGTCGATGTCGGTTGCGGTGAGTCCTGCGTTGGTGAGTGCTTGTCGGATGACTCGTTGTTGGGATGGGCCGTTGGGGGCGGTGAGGCCGTTGGAGGCGCCGTCCTGGTTGACGGCGGAGCCCCGTACGACGGCGAGTACCCGGTGGCCGTTGCGCCGGGCGTCCGACAGCCGCTCCAGCAGCAGCAACCCCACGCCCTCGGCCCATCCCGTGCCGTCCGCGTCCGCCGAGAACGCCTTGCACCGGCCGTCCGGGGAGAGCCCCTGCTGCCGCGAGAACTCCACGAAAGCTCCGGAGGTGGACATCACCGCGACGCCGCCCGCGAGCGCGAGTGAGCATTCGCCGGAGCGGAGGGATTGGGTGGCGAGGTGGAGGGCGACGAGGGAGGAGGAGCAGGCGGTGTCGACGGTGACGGCGGGTCCTTCGAAGCCGAAGGTGTAGGCCACGCGGCCGGAGACGACGCTCGCGGCGTTGCCGGTCAGCAGGGTGCCGGTGGTGCCTTCGGGGGTGTTCATGAGCAGTGTGGCGTAGTCCTGGCCGTTGGTGCCGGCGAATACTCCGGTGTCGGTGCCGTGTAGTGAGCGGGGGTCGATGCCGGCGCGTTCGAACACCTCCCATGCCGTTTCCAGGAGCAGTCGCTGCTGTGGGTCCATGGCGGTGGCTTCGCGTGGTGAGATGCCGAAGAAGCCGTTGTCGAAGAGTGGGCTGTCGTAGAGGAAGCCGCCGGAGTGTGCTGTGCTTGTTGCGCTGTTGCCTGCCGCGGTGCCGAGCAGTTCCTTCAGGTTCCAGCCGCGGTCGTCGGGGAAGGGACCGATGGCGTCCACACCGGTCGCCACCAGATCCCACAGTTCCTCCGGGGCGCGTACTCCGCCGGGGTAGCGGCAGCTCATTCCCACGATCACCACGGGATCGACGTCCGCACGAGCGTCACCGGACCGCGCCACCACGCGCCCGGGCTCCTCGTCCTCAGTACCAGTGAGCTCATGACGCAGATGGCGGGCGAGAGCCGTGATCGTCGGCTGGTCGAAGGCGAGGGTCGGCGGCAGCAGAAGGCCGGTGACCTCGGTCAGACGGTCTCGGAGCTCTACGCCGGTCACCGAGCTGAAACCCAGGTCCTGGAAGGCGCGATCGACTTCGACTTCGGCTTCCGGATAGTGGAGCACCTGGGCGGCTTCGGCCCGTATGAGCCTGATCAGGTGGCGCTCCTGTTCGGCCGGGGAGAGCGGGGAGAGCCGGGCCAGCAGCCGTTCGGTGGTCTCGGAGCCCGCTCCGGCCAGTGGTTTGACGGCGTCCTCGGTGGTGGGATCGACGAGGGCATCGACCTCCACGGCCTCGGCATCAGCGCCCGTTCCCGTGCGTGTGTGCGTGTCCGTGCAGGCGACCCAGTAGTGCCTGCCCTGGAAGGCGTAGGTGGGCAGGTCGTGCCAGCCCGCCCAGGTGGCTGCGGCGCTCCCGTAGACGGCGTCCCAGTCCACCGGAACGCCGTGGACGGCCAGCCGGGTCAGGCCGGTGACCAGTGTGGCGGCCTCCGGCCGGTCACGGCGCTGCATGGCGACGGCCAGGATCGGGCCGGAAGCCCCGGGCAGCCGGTCGGCGACCGTCTGCTCCACCATGCCGGACAACACCGCATCCGGACCCAGCTCCACGAAGCCGGTGGCGCCGGACTCAGCGGCTGTGGCGATCGCGTCGGCGAACCGCACGGTGCAGCGGACCTGGCTTACCCAGTACGCGCGGTCATTCCACTCGCCACCCACCGTCGTACCCGTCACGGTGGAGACGACCGGCAGTTTCCGTTCCCGGAAGGAGACATGTGCCAGTGTCTCCGCGAAGGCCCCGGTCATCGGAGCCATGAGCGGAGAGTGGAAGGCATGGCTGCCCCGCAGTCGCTTCACTCTGCGGCCCCGCTCCTGCCAGGCGCGTGCCAACCGCTCCACCGCCGCCTCGTCACCGGAGAGCACCACCGAGTCCGGCCCGTTGACGGCGGCGACGGCGACGCTGTCCTCGTAGCCGGTCAGCCGCTCCCGGGCCTCCTCGGCGTCGGCCTGCACCGCGACCATGGCGCCGCCGGCGGGCAGTTCCTGCATCAGCCGACCGCGGGCGGCCACCATGCGCGCCGCGTCCTCGAGCGACAGCACTCCCGCCACATGCGCGGCGGCGATCTCGCCCACCGAGTGGCCGATCAGGAACCGGGGCCGTACGCCCCAGGACTCCACCAGCCGGTACAGGGCCACTTCAACGGCGAACAGGCCCGTCTGCGCGTAGACGGTCTGGTCCAGCAGCTGCGCCGCGTCGCTCCCCGGCTCGGCCCAGACGACCTGCCGCAGCGGGCGGGGTACGGAGCCGGAGAGCTCCCGGTCCACGGCCGCGCACACCGCGTCGAACGCGTCGGCGAACACGGGATGGCGCCGGTGCAGGCTCCGCCCCATGCCGGGCCACTGCGCGCCCTGGCCCGGGAAGACGAATGCCAGCTGGTGGGCGTCGGCGGCCACGGTCCCGCGTACGAGACCGGGCGCCGGTTCGTCCGCGGCGAGGGCTTCCAGCCCGGCGAGGAAGCCCTCGCGGTCCGCGGCCACTACCGCCGCCCGGGTGTCGAGGCCGGCGCGGCGGGTGGCGAGCGCGTGGCCGACGCCTGCCAGGTCGACGGTGTCCATGCTCTCGTGTGCGGCCAGCCATTCCCGTAGCCGTGCGGCCTGGCCGCGCACACCTGCCGGGCCCCGGCCGGACACCAGCCATGGCACCTCCCCGGCCACCGGGGCGCTTCCGGTGCCGGTGCCGGCCGGGCGGGCAGTGGCCGGCTCGGCCCGGGTTGCGGGAGGCTGTTCCAGGATGACGTGGGCATTGGTGCCGCTGACCCCGAAGGAGGAGACACCGGCGCGGCGGGGACGATCGGCTGCCGGCCAGGCACGGTGTTCGGTGAGGAGCGACACCGCGCCCGCCGACCAGTCGACCTCCGCGGAGGGGCGGTCGATGTGCAGGGTGCGCGGTAGTTCGCCGTGCTGGAGCGCCATCACCATCTTGATGACACCGGCGACGCCTGCGGCGGCCTGGGTGTGGCCGATGTTGGACTTCACCGAGCCGAGCCACAGCGGTCGGTCCGCGGTGTGCTCGCGGCCGTAGGTGGCCAGGAGTGCCTGGGCTTCGATGGGGTCGCCGAGTCGGGTGCCGGTGCCGTGTGCTTCGACGGCGTCGATGTCGGTTGCGGTGAGTCCTGCGTTGGTGAGTGCTTGTCGGATGACTCGTTGTTGGGATGGGCCGTTGGGGGCGGTGAGGCCGTTGGAGGCGCCGTCCTGGTTGACGGCGGAGCCCCGTACGACGGCGAGTACCCGGTGGCCGTTGCGCCGGGCGTCCGACAGCCGCTCCAGCAGCAGCAACCCCACGCCCTCGGCCCACCCGGTGCCGTCGGCGTCGGCGGAGAACGCCTTGCACCGGCCGTCCGCCGCCAGGCCGCCCTGCCGGGAGAACTCCACGAAGGCGCGCGGGGTGGCCATGACGGAGACCCCGCCGGCCAGCGCGAGTGAGCATTCGCCGGAGCGCAGGGATTGGGTGGCGAGGTGGAGGGCGACGAGGGAGGAGGAGCAGGCGGTGTCGACGGTGACGGCGGGTCCTTCGAAGCCGAAGGTGTAGGCCACACGGCCGGAGACGACGCTCGCGGCGTTGCCGGTCAGCACGGCGCCCGTGGCCGCTTCGGGGGCGTCCATCACCAGCGTTGCGTAGTCCTGGCCGTTGGTGCCGGCGAATACTCCGGTGTCGGTGCCCTGGAGCGACCGTGGGTCGATGCCGGCGCGTTCGAACACCTCCCATGCCGTTTCCAGGAGCAGTCGCTGCTGGGGGTCCATGGCGGTGGCTTCGCGTGGTGAGATGCCGAAGAAGCCGCCGTCGAAGAGCGGGCTGTCGTAGAGGAAGCCGCCGGAGTGCGCTGTGCTTGTTGCGCTGTTGCCTGCCGCGGTGCCGAGCAGTTCCTTCAGGTTCCAGCCGCGGTCGTCGGGGAAGGGACCGATGGCGTCCACACCGGTCGCCACCAGATCCCACAGTTCCTCCGGGGCGCGTACTCCGCCGGGGTAGCGGCAGCTCATTCCCACGATCACCACGGGATCGACGTCCGCACGAGCGTCACCGGACCGCGCCACCACGCGCCCGGACCCCTCGTCCTCAGTACCAGTGAGCTCATGACGCAAATGGCGGGCGAGAGCGTCGGGGGTCGGGTAGTCGAAGACCAGAGTGGCGGGCAGCCGCAGCCCGATGGCGCTGTTCAGCCGGTTCCGGAACTCCACCGCGGTCAGCGAGTCGAACCCGAGGGTGTTGAACGCGCGCTTCGGGCCGATGGCCGCGGCCTCGGCGTGGCCGAGCGTCCCCGCGGCAGCGGTCCGGACCAGCTCGAGCAGCACCTCGTCCTGCTCCGCGCCGGGCAGCCCGGCGAGCCGCTGCCGTAGCCCCGCGGTGCCGTCGGCCGACGTGGCCGCCGACGCGGGTGTGTCCGCGTGTTCCATGGCCTGGCGTACGTCAGGGATCTCCGAAAGCAACCGGCCCGGCCTACCGCCGGCCCGCGACACGAAAGCCGCCCAGTCGATGTCGGCGACGGCGAGATACGTCTCGTCGTTGTCCAGGGCCTGCTGCAGGGCGGTGAGCGCCAGCTCCGGGCGCATACCGGGGAACCCGCCGCGCCGCAGCCGCTCGCCACGTCCGGGGTGGTCGGCCAGCCCCTCGCCGGCCCAGGCGCCCCAGGCCACGGAGGTGGCCGGGAGACCGGCGGCGCGGCGCCGGTGGGCCAAGGCGTCGAGGAACGCGTTGGCCGCCGCGTAGTTGCCCTGCCCCGGGCTGCCCAGCGTGCCGGCGGCGGAGGAGAACAGCACGAACGCCGACAGGTCGTGCTCCCTGGTCAGCAGGTCCAAGTTGACCGCGGCACGCGCCTTCGGGCCCAGGACGCGGTCGAAGCGCTCGGGTGTCAGCGACTCGACCACGCCGTCGTCGAGAACCGCCGCCGTGTGCACCACCGCGGTCAGCGGATGCTCGGCCGGAATCCGGTCGAGCAGTGCGCGCAGGGCTTCGCGGTCGGAGACGTCACAGGACGCGACGGTCACCCGGGAGCCGAGCTCGGTCAGCTCGGCCACCAGCTCAGCCGCGCCGGGGGCCGAACCCCCCTGCCTGCTGGTGAGCAGCAGGTGCGGGGCGCCGCTCCGGGCCAGCCAGCGGGCCACATGCCCGCCCAGGGCGCCGGTCCCTCCGGTGATCAGCGCGGTGCCGCGCGGTGCCCAGGCGCCTGCCGGACGGCCGTCCGCCGAGGCACGGACCAGCCGCGGGGCGGACAGTCCGGCACCCCGGACGGCCAGTTGGTCCTCGTCCGCGCGCCCTGCCAAGGCCATGGCGAGCCAGGATTCCGACCGGTCGTCAGGCATCTCGGGCAGGTCGACCATCCCGCCCCAGCGGTGCGGGTGTTCCTGCGCGATGACACGGCCCAGTCCCCAGAGGGCGGCTTGGTGGGGGTCGGGTGCGGGGTCGCTGGGGGTGGTGGTGACGGCGTTGTGGGTGATGAGCCACAGGGGGGCGGTGATGTGGTGCTGGTCGAGGTCGCGGAGGAGTTGGACGGTTGCGGCGAGGGGATCTGGGGCGTGGCTCAGGGCGAGGAGGGACAACACGCCGGTGACGGTGTCGGTCGGGCAGGGGAGTTGTTGGTGGGTCGCTGCGTCGGCGGGGTCGCCGATGGGCAGTGGTACGGCGTCGGCGCCGTGCGTGGTCAGGACTTGTGTGCACAGTTGTACGAGGGGGTGGTCGAGCCGGCCGTGTGGCGCTGCCACCAGCCAGCGTCCCGACAGCACCGCCGGGCCATCGGCCACCACCGGACTCCACACGATCCGGTATCGCCATGAGTCGACCACCGCACGGTCACGCTGTTCCTGCCGCCAGGACGCCAGGGCGGGCAGCACGGTGTCCAGGGAGGGTTCCCCGGAGTCGGTGTCCAGGCCGAGGGTCTCGGTCAGTTCGCCGACGTCACCGGACTCGAGGATCCGCCACAGCCGTGCGTCCGCCGCCTCGCTTCCGCTGTCGGTGGAGGGAAGGGCGGTGGGTGTGGTCGGGGGCCAGTAGCGCTGGTGTTGGAAGGCGTAGGTGGGGAGGTCGATCCAGGGGTGTTGGTGGTGGGTGGTGTGCCGGTTGATGGGGGTGCCGTGGACGGCGAGTTCGGCGAGGGAGACGGTGAGTCGGGTGTGGGTGCCGTGGTCGCGGCGGAGTGATCCGGTGACCACGGCGCGGGTGTTCAGGGCTTCGGCCGTTTCCTGGATGCTGGTGGTGATCACGGGGTGGGGGCTGATCTCGACGTATGCGCCGAAGCCCTGGTGCAGCGCGGCGGTGACCACGGGCGCGAATCGGACGGGTTCGCGGAGGTTGCGGAACCAGTATTCGGCGTCCATGTCCGAGCCGTCGGTGAGGCGTTCGTCCAGTGTGGACCAGATGGGGACTTCGCCCGCCCGGGGCCGTACGGGCGCGAGGTCCTTGAGGAGCCGGTCGTGCACGGCGTCCACGTGGGGGCTGTGGGAGGCGTAGTCCACCGCGATCCACCGGGCTCGCACCCCCCGCCCCTCGCACTCGGCCACCACCTCGGCCAGGGCGTCCTGGTCGCCGGAGATCACGGTGGCCGACGGGCCGTTGACGGCGGCGATGCACACCTGCCCCGACCATGCCTCGATGAGTCCGGCCACGGTGTCGGGGTCGGTGGCGAGGGAGGCCATGCCGCCGGCTCCGGTGAGGGTCAGCAGCGCGCGGCTGCGGAGTGCCACGACGCGTGCCGCGTCCTGGAGGCTGAGGGCTCCGGCGACGCAGGCGGCGGCGATCTCTCCTTGGGAGTGGCCGATCACGGCGGCGGGGGTGATCCCTTGGCTCTGCCACCAGGCTGCCAGGGAGACCATGACTGCCCACAGGGCGGGCTGGACCACATCCACCCGCGCCAGCGCGTCCTCATCGGCCAGCACGTCCCGCAGCGACCACGGCACGAACTCCGACAGGGCCGCTTCACACTCCGCCAGACGCGCTGCGAACACCTCGCTGGTCTCCGCCAGTTCCAGTCCCATCCGCACCCATTGGGCACCCTGGCCGGGGAAGACGAACACCACCCGATCGGCACCCGGCACCACCGCCCCGTTGACGACCCCAGGTGAGGGTTCTCCAGCGGCGATCGCCTCCAGTCCGGTCAGGAAGCCTTCGCGGTCTTCGGCGACGACCGCTGCCCGGGTGTCCAGGGCGGCGCGACGGGTGGCCAGGGCGTGACCGACCGCGGCGGTGTCCACGTCGCTTCGAGCGCTGAGCCAGTCCCGCAGGCGTGCGGCCTGGCCTCGTACGCCGCCTTCGCCGCAGCCTGATATCAGCCAGGGCACTGCCCCCGGCGCGGGGGGCGTGCCGGCCTCGTCGGCCGGTGTCTGTGGTGCCTGTGGTGCCTGTTCGAGGATGACGTGGGCATTGGTGCCACTGGCGCCGAACGAGGAGACCCCCGCGCGGCGGGGCCGGTCCACCTCGGGCCACGCGCGGTGCTCGGTGAGGAGCGACACCGCGCCCGCCGACCAGTCGACCTCACCCGACGGACGTTCCACATGCAACGTGCGCGGCAACTCACCGTGCCGCAGCGCCATCACCATCTTGATGATCCCGGCGACACCGGCCGCGGCCTGCGCATGCCCCATGTTCGACTTCAGCGTCCCCAGCCACAGCGGCCGGTCCTCCGCACGCCCCTGGCCATAGGTGGCCAGGAGCGCCTGGGCCTCGATGGGGTCGCCCAGCCGGGTACCCGTACCGTGCGCCTCGACGGCGTCCACCTCGGCCGGCGACACCCCCGCGTTCGCCAGCGCCTCCCTGATCACCCGCTGCTGCGACGGACCATTGGGCGCCGTCAATCCGTTGGACGCACCGTCCTGGTTCACCGCCGAACCCCGTACGACGGCGAGTACCCGGTGGCCGTTGCGCCGGGCGTCCGACAGCCGCTCCAGCAGCAGCAACCCCACGCCCTCGGCCCATCCCGTGCCGTCCGCGTCCGCCGAGAACGCCTTGCACCGGCCGTCCGGGGAGAGCCCCTGCTGGAGTGAGAACCCCACGAACGTCTGCGGGGTGGACATCACCGTCACCCCGCCCGCCAGCGCGAGCGAGCACTCGCCCGCCCGGAGCGACCGGGCGGCCAGGTGGAGGGCCACCAGCGACGACGAGCACGCGGTGTCCACCGTCACCGCGGGCCCTTCGAAGCCGAAGGTGTACGACACCCGGCCTGATGTGAAGCTGCCTCCGCTGCTGTTGCCGAGGAGTCCTTCGAGCTCCTTCGGCGCGCCGGCCACATCGGTGCCGTAGTCGTGGTACATCAGGCCGGCGAACACGCCGGTGCGGCTGCCCCGCAGCGACTCCGGGGGGATGCCGGCCCGCTCCAGCACCTCCCAGGCGGCCTCCAGCAGCAGCCGCTGCTGGGGGTCCATGATGAGGGCCTCGCGCGGCGAGATGCCGAAGAGGTCGGGGTCGAAGTCGGCGGCCTCGTACAGGAAGCCTCCTTCGGCGGCGTAGGTCTTGCCGGGGACCCCGGGCTCCGGGTCGTACAGCCGGCCGACGTCCCATCCCCGGTCGGTCGGGAAAGGGCCGACCACATCGGCGCCCGAGGCCACCAGACGCCACAGGTCCTCCGGCGAGCGCACCCCGCCGGGGTAGCGGCAGCTCATGCCCACGATCACCACCGGGTCGTCCGCCGGGTCGGGCGCGGTGGGCCGCTCGGGCGGCGCGGCGGGGGCGGGCGGCCCGGCCGGGCCGCCGGTCAGCTGGGTGTCCAGCCAGCGCGCCAGCTCCTCGGGGCTGGGGTAGTCGAAGACCAGCGTGGCGGGCAGCCGCAGCCCGGTGACGGCGTTGAGCCGGTTCCGCAACTCGGTCCCGGTGAGGGAGTCGAAGCCCAGTTCCTTGAACGGCCGGGCGGCCTCCACCGTCCCGGTCGAGTCGTGGCCCAGGATGGCGGCGGTCTCGGCGCGCACCGCGTCCAGCAGGGTCCGGTGCCGCTGGTCGTCGTCGAGGCCGGCCAGCCGCTGTGCCAGTTCACCGGAGGCGCCCGGCCCGGTGTCCGCGCCCGTGCCGGCGCCGGCGCCGGCGCCGGGGCGGACGGTGTCGCGGCGCGGGGCGGGGAGGAGGGGGCGCAGCATGGCGGGTACGTCGGCGGGGTCCAGCGCGCGCAGCGCGCCCAGGTCGATCGAGGCGGTGACCGCGAGCGGGTCCGCGGCTGCCAGGGCGGTGTCGAACAGGTCGAGCGCGGTCTCGGTGGACATCGGCATCATGCCCATACGGGTCAGCCGGGCCAGGTCCTGTTCGGTGAGGTGTGCGGTGAGGCCGCTGCGTTCGGCCCAGAAGCCCCAGGCGAGGGAGAGGGCGGGGTGGCCCTGGGCGGTGCGCCGCTGGGCGAAGGCGTCCAGGAAGGCGTTCGCCGCCGCGTAGTTGCCCTGCCCGGCGCCGCCCAGCACTCCGGAGGCCGAGGAGAAGACCACGAAGGCGGACAGGTCGCGGTCGCGGGTCAGCTCGTCCAGCAGCAGTACCGCGTCCAGCTTGGGGCGCAGTACCCGCTCGAAGTGCCCGCGGGTCAGGGATTCGAGGACCGTGTCGTCCACGGCGCCGGCCGTGTGGACGACGGCCGAGACGGGCCACCGGCCGAGGAGCCGGGTGAGCACGGCCCGGTCGGCCGCGTCACCGGACACGGTGGCGACCTCGGCGCCGAGCCCGGCGAGCTCGGCCGAGTACTCCTCCGCTCCGGGCGCGGCCAGGCCCCGGCGGCTGAGCAGGACCAGCCGCCGCACCCCGTGGGCGGTGACCAGGTGCCGGGCCACGATCCGGCCGAGCGTGCCGCTGGCGCCGGTGACCAGCACGGTGCTGTCGGGGCCGAAGGCCGCGGGGGTGTCCTCGCGGAGTTGGCCGCGCCGCAACTGGGGCGCGTAGGCGGTCCCGGCACGCAGGGCGAGTTGCGGTTCGGTGGCGTCCGTGACGTCACGCAGGGCCGTCCACGAGGCCGGCTCCCCGTCCACGTCCACGGCGAGGAAGCGCCCGGGGTGCTCCGACTGCGCGGCGCGCAGCAGCCCCCACACAGGAGCCTGCACCAGGTCGGGCTCCTCTTCCGGGGACGCCGCCACCGCGCGCCGGGTCAGTACCACGAGGCGCGACGCGGCGAGGCGTCCGTCCGTGGCCCATCGGCCGAGCAGTTCGGCGGTGCGCGTGAGCACATCGCGTACGGCGGCGCCCGTGGACTGCCCGGCCGGTCCTGTTGCTTCCGCGCCCGGAGCGGGGCACGGGGCGAAGACCAGGTCCGGTGCCGGGTGTCCCGCCTCGACCGCGGCGGCGAGCTCCGAGACGTCGGCGTACACCTCCGTTCCGGCCGGCGTCCCGGTCAGTTCCGCGGGCAGTCCGTCCGTGCCCCGGCCGAGGACCGCGGTCCGGATGGCGGGCTTCTCCGCCGTGGTGGCGGCCGAGGTTCGCGGGGTCCACTCGACGCGGAAGAGCGACGGGTGCCCACGGCGGGCGGCGCGCAGCCGGTCGGCGGTCACCGGACGGGAACGCAGCCCCCGGACCTCGGCGACGGACTCTCCCGTCGGCGTCGTCATCGCCACGACCACCTGGTCGCCGCCGTCCGCCACGGTCAGCCGGACGCGGAGGGAGGTGGCTCCCGCGGTGTGTACGGTGACGCCGTGCCAGGCGAACGGCAGCCTGATCCCGTCACGGAGCGCCTCGGGACCGTCTTCGACGGCGGCGAGGACCACCGGATGGAGGGCGGCGTCGAGCAGCGCGGGGTGGATTCCGTATCCGGAGGCGTCCTGGTCCTGTTCCAGCGCCACCTCGGCGAACAGCTCGTCGCCGCGGCGCCAGGCGGTACGCAGCCCCTGGAACGCGGGACCGTATTCATAGCCCTGCTCGGCGCACCGCTGGTAGAAGTCGCCGACGCTCAGCGGCACCGCGTCACGCGGCGGCCAGACGGCGCCGACCGCCGATGGTCCTTCCCCACGCCGGGGCGGCGGTCCCGCGGGGACCAGGTAGCCCGTGGCGTGGCGGGTCCACGGCTCGTCGTCGCCGTCGCCCTCCGCACCGGCGTAGACGTCGACCGGCCTGCGGTCGGCCTCTCCGGCGCCGACCACCACCTGGATCCGCACCGCCCCGTGCTCGGGCAGCACCAGGGGCGCCTCCAGGGTCAGCTCGGCCACCTGCGAGCAGCCGACGTGGTCACCGGCCCGGACGACCATGTCCACGAACGCCGCGCCCGGCAGCAGGACCACGCCGTGCACCGCGTGGTCCCTCAGCCAGGCCTGGGCGCCCAGCGACAACCGGCCCGTGAGCACCACGCCTTCCCCGTCGGCGAGTGTCACCACCGCCCCGAGCAGGGGATGGTGGGCCGAACCCAGGCCCGCGCCGGTGAGGTCGGCGGCGCCGTCGGAGGCATTCGCCCAGTACCGCTCGCCCTGGAAGGCGTAGGTGGGCAGGTTCACCCACGGCTGGTCCTGGCCTCCGTGGACGGCGTGCCAGTCGACGGGCGTGCCGTGGACGGCCAGTTCCGCCAGGGAGAGCGTCAGCTGGTCGCGGGTGCCCCGGTCACGGCGGAGGGACCCGGTGACGACCGCCCGGACCTGCGACGCCTCGGCCGCTTCCTGGATGCTGGTGGTGATCACCGGGTGCGGGCTGATCTCGACGAACGCGCCGAAGCCCTGGTGCAGCGCGGCGGTGACCACGGGCGCGAACCGGACGGGTTCGCGGAGGTTGCGGAACCAGTACTCAGCGTCCATGTCCGAGCCGTCGATGAGGCGTTCGTCCACTGTGGACCAGATGGGGACCTCGCCCGCCCGGGGCCGTACGGGCGCGAGGTCCTTCAGGAGCCGGTCGCGCACGGCGTCCACGTGGGGGCTGTGGGAGGCGTAGTCCACCGCGATCCACCGGGCCCGCACCCCCCGCCCCTCGCACTCGGCCACCACCTCGGCCAGGGCGTCCCGGTCGCCGGAGATCACGGTGGCCGACGGGCCGTTGACCGCCGCCACCGACACCCGGCTCTGCCGGTCTCCGAGCCATCCGGACACCTGCTCGGCCCCGGCGGCGACGGACACCATGCCACCCGCACCCGAGAGGGACAGCAGCGCTCGGCTGCGGAGTGCCACCACCCGGGCCGCGTCCTGAAGGCTCAGCGCACCCGCCGCACACGCGGCGGCGATCTCCCCCTGGGAGTGCCCGACCACCGCGGCAGGAGTGACCCCCTGCGCCTGCCACCAGGCCGCCAGCGACACCATCACCGCCCACAACGCGGGCTGGACCACATCCACCCGCGCCAGCGCGTCCTCATCGGCCAGCACCTCCCGCAGCGACCACGGCACAAACTCCGACAGGGCCGCTTCGCACTCCGCGAGGCGGGCGGCGAACACCTCGCAGGACTCCGCCAGCTCCAGCCCCATCCGCACCCACTGCGCGCCCTGACCGGGGAAGACGAACACCACCCGATCGGAGCCCGGCACCACGGAGCCACGCACCACACCGGCCGCCGGACCACCCGACTCCACAGCCTCCAACCCGGCCAGGAAACCGGTCCTGTCCACCGCCACCACGGCCGCCCGGGTGTCAAGCCCCGCCCTGCGCGTGGCCAGGGCATGCCCCACCGCGGCCACCTCGACCTCACCCCGCGCGCCCAGCCACTCCCGCAACCGCGCGGCCTGTCCCCGCACGCCCCCTTCACCACGGCCCGACACCAGCCACGGCACCGCCCCGGGGGCCGGAGCGCTCGTCGGCCGGGTGGACTCCGGTGCCTGGGGGGCCTGTTCGATGATGACGTGGGCGTTGGTGCCGCTGGCGGCGAACGACGAGACCGCCGCCCGGCGGGGCCGGTCCGCTTCCGGCCACGGCCGGTGCTCGGTCAGCAGCGACACCGCGCCGGACGACCAGTCGACCTCGGCCGACGGCCGCTCCACGTGCAGGGTCCGCGGCAACTCGCCGTGCCGCAGCGCCATCACCATCTTGATGATCCCGGCCACCCCCGCCGCGGCCTGCGCGTGCCCGATGTTCGACTTGAGCGAGCCCAGCCACAGCGGCCGCTCCGCGCTGTGCTCCCGGCCGTAGGTGGCCAGCAGCGCCTGTGCCTCGATCGGGTCTCCCAGCCGCGTCCCGGTGCCGTGCGCCTCGACGACGTCCACCTCGGCCGCCGGCAGCCCCGCGTTCGCCAGAGCCTCCCGGATGACGCGTTCCTGGGCGAGGCCGTTGGGGGCGATGAGCCTGCTCCTGGCGCCGTCCTGGTTGACGGCGGAGCCCCGTACGACGGCGAGTACCCGGTGGCCGTTGCGCCGGGCGTCCGACAGCCGCTCCAGGAGGAGCAGGCCCACGCCCTCGGCCCACCCGGTGCCGTCGGCGTCGGCGGAGAACGCCTTGCACCGACCGTCGGCCGCCAGGCCCCGCTGGCGGGAGAACTCGACGAAGGTCCGCGGGGTGGACATGACCGTCACCCCGCCCGCCAGGGCGAGCGAGCACTCGCCCGCCCGGAGCGACCGGGCGGCCAGGTGGAGGGCCACCAGCGACGACGAGCACGCGGTGTCCACCGTCATGGCCGGGCCCTCGAAGCCGAAGGTGTACGACACCCGCCCGGAGGCGATGCTGCCCGCGGTGCCGCCGCCCAGCAGCCCCTCCAGCTCCGGGGCGGTGCGCTCGGCTCCGGTGGCGTAGTCGTGGTACATCAGGCCCACGAACACGCCGGTGCGGCTGCCGCGCAGGGTTTGTGGGGGGATGCCCGCCCGCTCCAGCGCCTCCCAGGTCAGCTCGAGCAGCAGCCGCTGCTGCGGGTCGGTCGCCAGGGCCTCGCGCGGGGAGACGCCGAAGAAGTCGGCGTCGAACCTGGCGGCGTCCTCGAGGAAGCCGCCCTCGCGGGTGTAGATCTTCCCCGGGCGCTCCGGATCCGGGTCGTACAGGGTGTCGATGTCCCATCCCCGGTCGGTCGGGAACGGGCCGATCACATCGGCGCCCGAGGCCACCAGCCGCCACAGGTCCTCCGGGGAGCGCACCCCGCCGGGAAGGCGGCAGCACATGGAGACTATCGCGATGGGCTCCTGCTGCTGCTCCTCGGCCTCACGCAGCCGTTGCCGGGTCTGGTGCAGTTCGGCTGTGGCCCACTTGAGGTGTTCGAGGAGCTTTTCTTCGTTCGCCATGACGCTGACGCCACCAACCCATTCGGTGTGAAAAGTGATTCAGAAGATCGAGGGGGACCAAGGCCGTCCGGCCGGTCAGGACTTGCCGAACTCGTCCTTGAGGAAGGCGAGGACTTCGTCGGCGGTGGCGTTCTCGAGCCGTTGCGCCACCGAGTCCGCGCCGGCCCGCACGGCGCCGGTCCGCGCGGCGCCGGTCCGCTCCGCATTGGCCCGCTCCGCATCAGCCCGCTCCGCGCCGGCCCGCTGCTCAGCCGCGTTCCACCCGGCCAGAAGGGACTCCAGCCGTCCGCGGACCGTGGCCCGCTCCGCGCTGCCGGAGGCCAGCCGGGACAGACCCGCCACGAGGCGGTCCAGTTCGCCGGCGACATCCTGCTCGCGCGGCTCCGGGGAGGCCGGGGCCAGCCTGGTGCCCAGGTGGGCGGCCAGGGCCTTGGGGGTGGAGTGGTTGAAGAGCGCGGTGACGGGAACACGCTCACCCGTCGCGGCGGCCAGCCGGTTGCGCAGTTCCACGGCGGTCAGCGAGTCGAGCCCCAGGTCCATCACGCCCCGGTCCGGGGCGATCCGGGCGGGGTCCGGGTAACCGAGAACCCCGGCGATCTGGGTGCGGACGAGGTCCAGCAGCAGCCGGTCGCGCTCGTCGGGGGCGGCGGCGCGCAGCTGCCGGGCCAGGTCGGCGTCCGCCGTGGGCAGCGGGCGACCGGTGGTGTGCGCCAGCCCCGTGAGCAGGGCGGGGATCGGAGCCGGTCCCCGCGTGTCGATACGGGCCGGGTCGAGGGCCGTCGGCACCAGCAGGGCACGCGGGGTGGTCAGAGCGGTGTCCAGCAGCCGCAGGGCATCGGGGGTGGGCATCGGCAGGATGCCGAGGGCGGCCATCCGCTGCCGGTCGACCTGGCCGAGCGCGGCGGTCCACTCGCTGTGTTCGGCCCACAGCCCCCAGGCGAGGGAGAGCCCGGGCAGGCCGTCGGCGCGGCGGTGGGCGGCGAGCGCGTCCAGGAAGGTGTTGGCGGCCGCGTAGCTCGCCTGCCCCGCCGCCCCGATGACTCCGGCGAACGAGGAGAACAGCACGAAGGCGGAGAGATCCAGGCCCGCCGTGAGGTGGTGCAGGTGCAGCGCGCCGTCCAGTTTCGGGCGCAGCACGCTCTCCAGCCGGTCGGGGGTCAAGGCGTCGACCACCGCGTCGTCCAGGACGGCGGCGGTGTGCACCACGGCCGTCAGCGGGTGGCCGGCGGGCACGGTGGCCAGGAGGCCGGCCAGCGCCTCCCGGTCGGAGGTGTCGCAGGCGGCGACGGCCACGGTGGCGCCCAGCCCCGACAGTTCGGCGGTGAACTCCGCCGTTCCGGGCGCGGCCGCGCCGCTGCGGCTGGCCAGCAGCAGATGGCGGACGCCGTGCTCGGTGACCAGATGCCGGGCGACCACGCGGCCCAGGGCCCCGGTGCCGCCGGTGATGAGCACGGTGCCGGTGCGGATCGCCGTCGTGGCGGCGGTGGCGGTGTCCGTGGTGGGCAGTGCGCGCGGCCGGGTCGGCGGCCCGGCGGCGGCCGGGGCCAGGCGGGGCACCAGCAGCGCACCGTCGCGCAGCGCGAGCTGGGGCTCCCCGGTGGCCGGCGCGGTGCGCAGCGCCTCCCGCGAGGCGGCCGAGTCGTCGGTGTCCACGAGCACCAGCCGACCCGGGTGTTCGGCCTGTGCGGAGCGGATCAGGCCCCACAGCGGTGCCTGCGCCAGGCGCGGTTTCTCGCCCTCGGCGACCTGCACGGCGCCGTGGGTGAGAATCAGCAGACGGGCGTCGAGCAGCCGCTCGTCCGCCAGCCACTGCCGCAGCAGTTCCAGTGTGCGCCGGGTGGTCTCCCGGGCGACGGCCGCGTCGCGTACGGAATCGGGCTCGCCGATGACGGCACCGTCGCCCGGCAGGTGCGGCCGGAACACCGCCACCGTGTCGGTGGGGACTTCGCCTGCCTCCAGTGCCGCGCCGAGCGCGGCCGGATCGGGGTAGGCGGGCACGGGCCGCCCCGGCGCGCCGAGCCACTCGGTGTGCTCGCCACCGGTCTCACCCAGCCACACATGGCGCGGTTCGTCCGCGGGCGGGGCGGCGGGTACCGGCGGCGCGGTCCAGTCCACCTGGAACAGCGACCGCTGGTGCCGGGAGCGGGCGGCGCGCAGCTGTTCGGCGGAGACGGGGCGCAGTTCCAGCGTGCCGACGGAGAGGATCGGACGGCCCGCCGGATCGGTGATCCGTACCGCCATGCCGTGGTCGCCGGCCGGGGTGATCTCCACGCGGGCTTCGGTGGCCCCCGAGGCGCTGAGGGTCACGTGCTGCCACGAGAACGGCAGCCGCTGCCGACCGCCACCGGCCGGCTGCCCCGCCATCTCCTCGGCCATGGGCAGGCCGCCCGCCTGCAGGGCGGCGTCCAGCAGCGCCGGATGGAGGCCGAAGGCGCCGCCGTCCCCCGCCGGTTCCGGCAGCCGCACCTCGGCGTAGACGGTGTCGCCGTCGCGCCACACGGCGCGCACGCCCTGGAACGCGGGCCCGTAGTGGTAGCCGAGCCCGGTGAACCGGGCGTAGAAGTCGGCGGTGCCGACCTCCCGCGCGCCCGCGGGCGGCCACGCGGCGGCGGGATCGGTGTCGTCCCTCCCGGCGGCGGGTGAGGCATCGAACGCGTCGGTGGTGGGGGAGGCGTCGAGCGTGCCGGTGGCGTGGCGGGTCCAGGGCGCGTCGTGCCGCCCCTCGGGCCGGGCGGAGACGGTGACCTCGCGCCGGCCGCCGTCCTGGGCGGGGCCGACGTTCACCTGGACGACGAGGCCGCCCTCGTCCGGGATGACCAGCGGCGCCTCCAAGGTGAGTTCGGCCAGCCGGCCGCATCCCGTCCCGTGGCCGGCGCGCAGCGCCAGCTCCACGAACGCCGCGCCCGGCAGCAGCACCGTGTCGCCCAGGGCGTGGTCGGCCAGCCAGGGGTGGTCGGCGAGCGACAGCCGCCCGCTGAACACCGCGCCGCGGTCGTCGGCCAGGTCCACGGCCGTGCTCAGCAGCGGGTGCCCGACGTCTCGCAGGCCCGTCCGGGCGGTGGGCACGGTGGAGCCGGGCGCGTCGAGCCAGTAGCGGGTGCGCTGGAAGGGGTAGGTGGGCAGCTCGGCCGGGCGTGTGCGGACGCCGGCGAAGAGGGCCTTCGCGTCCAGTGGGGCGCCGTGGACCTGTGCGGTGGCGAGCGACCGCAGCAGCGTGGCGAAGTCGCCCTCGTCGCGGCGCAGCGACTCCAGGACCGCCGCGTCCTCGCCCGACTCCGCGATGATCTCCTCGATGGCCGTGCCGAGCGTGGGATGCGGGCCGCACTCGATGAACAGGCGGTGCCCATCGGCCAGCAGCTGCCGCACGGCAGCCTCGAACTCGACCGGCTGCCGCATGTTGGCGTACCAGTAGTCGGCGTTCAGCCGCTCCCCGGCGACGACGCCCGAGGCGACGGTGGAGTAGAAGGGGATCGCCCCGTTCTTGGGGGTCAGCGAGGTGAGCGGGGCGGCCAGCCGCTCGCGCAGCCGCTCGACGAGGAACGAGTGCGACGGCGGTGTCGCAGGGACGATCCGGGCCCGCACGCCCTCCGCCTTGACGTCGGCCACCAGCTCGCGCAGGGCGTCCATCTCGCCGGCGACGGCGGTCAGGCTGGGCGCGTTGACGCCGGCGACGTCCAGCCGGCCGGCCCAGCGGGGCAGGAGCTCCCGTACCCGCTGGACCGGCAGGGCCACGGAGGCCACCGCCCCCGCGTCGGCGAGTTCCTGGGCGAACAGCTTGGAGCGGAGCGCGATGATCTTCGCCGCGTCGGAGAGGGAAAGAATTTCCGCGATGTGCGCCGCGGCGATCTCGCCCTGGGAGTGGCCCACCACCGCGGCCGGTTCCACCCCGTACGAGCGCCAGGTGGCGGCCAGCGAAACCATGGTCGCGAACAGGGCGGGCTGCACCACGTCGATCCGGTCGAGGGACGGCGCGCCGGGCGCCTGCCGCAGTACGTCCATCAGCGACCAGTCCACGTACGGGGCGAGCGCGGCGGCGCACTCCTGGAGGCGCTCGGCGAAGACCGGGGAGGAAGCCAGCAGGCCGCGGGCCATCCGAGGCCACTGCCCGCCCTGCCCGGGGAAGACCAGCACGACCTTCGGGTCGGTGCCACCGGCCACCCCCCGCACCAGGCCCGGGTGGTGCCGCCCGGCCGCCAGCGCCGCCAGGCAGCGAAGGCGCTCGGCGGGGTCCGGGGTGGTGACCGCCGCCCGGTGCGGGAAGGGGGCGCGGGTGGTGAGCAGGGAGTGGGCCACGTCGTCGGCGGCAGGGGCCGTATCCCGCCCGAGCCGTTCGAGGAGCAGCCGCGCCTGGTCGCGCAGCGCCGCGTCGGAGTGCGCGGACAGCAGCCACGGCCGCGGCACCCCCGCACCGGCCGCTTCCCCGGCGGACGGTGGCACACCGGTGTCGACATCGGCGCCGGACGGAGTGGTGGCGGGGGCGGCCTCGAGGACGACGTGGGCGTTGGTGCCGCTGATCCCGAAGGCGGAGACGCCGCACCGCCTGGGGGCGCCGGTCTCCGGCCACGGCGTCGACGCGGTCACCAGGCTGACGGAGCCCGCCGACCAGTCGATGTGCGGGGAGGGCTCGCTGACATGGAGGGTCGGGGGCAGCTGCCCGTACCGCATGGCCAGCACCATCTTCATCACCCCGGCGACGCCTGCGGCGGCCTGGGTGTGGCCGATGTTGGACTTCACCGAGCCGAGCCACAGCGGGCGGTCCTCCGCGCGTCCTTGTCCGTAGGTGGCCAGGAGTGCCTGGGCTTCGATGGGGTCGCCGAGTCGGGTGCCGGTGCCGTGTGCTTCGACGGCGTCGATGTCGGTTGCGGTGAGTCCCGCGTTGGTCAGTGCTTGTCGGATGACTCGTTGTTGGGATGGGCCGTTGGGGGCGGTGAGGCCGTTGGAGGCGCCGTCCTGGTTGACGGCGGAGCCCCGTACGACCGCGAGGACGCGGTGGCCGTTGCGCCGGGCGTCCGACAGCCGCTCCAGCACCAGCATCCCGACGCCCTCGGAGAACGCCGTGCCGTCGGCGGTGGCGGAGAAGGCCTTGCAACGTCCGTCCGGCGCCAGCCCCTGCTGCCGGGAGAACTCCACGAAGGTGTCCGGCGTGGGCATCACCGTCACGCCGCCGGTCAGGGCCATGTCGCACTCGCCCTGCCGCAGCGCCTGACAGGCCAGGTGCAGCGCCGTGAGGGAGGAGGAACAGGCGGTGTCCACGGAGACGGCCGCGCCCTCCAGCCCGAGGGTGTAGGCGATACGCCCGGAGGCGACGCTGATCGCGGAACCGGTCCCCACATAGCCTTCCACGTCGGCGGGCGTGCCGCCGTGCCCGTACCGGCTGGGCAGCAGTCCGACGAAGACCCCGGTCCTGCTGCCGCGCAGGGACGCCGGGGCGATCCCGGCCCGCTCCACCGCCTCCCAGGCGGTCTCCAGCAGCAGCCGCTGCTGCGGGTCCATGGCCAGCGCCTCGCGTGGCGAGATGCCGAAGAACTCGGCGTCGAACTCGGCCGCCTCGTGCAGGAACCCGCCCCTGCGCACATAACTGCGGCCGGGGCGGCCCGGGTTCGGGTCGTACAGCTGGTCAAGGTCCCAGCCCCGGTCGGCGGGGAAGTCCGAGAGGGCGTCCCGCCCCTGCGAGACGAGCTGCCAGAAGTCCTCCGGGGAATGGACGCCACCGGGGAAGCGGCAGCTCATCGCGACGATGGCCACCGGGTCGGCGCCCACGGAAGCAGGGCCTGCGGCGGGGGAGAGGGCGGGGGAAAGGGCCGCCGTGTCCCCGGACGCGCCGGACATCTCGGCGAACAGATGCCCGGCCAGCGCGGCCGGCGTGGGGTGGTCGAACACCACGGTGGTGGACAGCCGCAGGCCACACGCGGCCGACAGGCGGTTCCGCAGCTCGACGGCGGTGAGGGAGTCGGCGCCGAGCCTGGCGAAGGGGGTGTCGGGGTCCACCGCGTCCCCCGAGGTATGCCCGAGCACCACGGCCGCCTCGCCCCGGACCAGTTCGGTCAGCGCCCGGCGGCGCTCCTGTGGGGCGAGCGCGGCCAGCCGGGCGGCCGGCGCGCCGCTCCCGGCGGGTCCGGCGGGACCGGCAGCGAAGGCCGCGGGCCGGGCGGCCGGGCCGACGAGTCCGCGGAGCACCGGCGGGAGGGACCGGCCGTCCGCCGCGGCACCGGCCGGCGGCCTCAGCCGCACGGGGGCGAGCAGCGGTTCGCCCTGCCGGAGAGCCAGATCGAACAGGTCCAGCGCGTCCTTCGCCGGAAGGGGCACGATGCCCGTGCCCCGGCTCAGCCGGGCCAGGTCGCCCTCGCCCAGATGCGCCGTCAGGGCGCTGCGGTCCTCCCACAGGCCCCAGGCCAGGGACAGCCCCTCCTGCCCGGTGGCCCGGCGGTGCTCGGCCAGGGCGTCGAGAAAGGCGTTGGCGGCGGCGTAGTTGGCCTGCCCCGGGGTGCCGCAGAGCCCGGCGACCGAGGAGAACAGGACGAACACCGCCGGATCGCGACCGGCGGTCAGCTCATGCAGATTCAGCGCCGCGTCCACCTTGGGCCGCAGCACCGCGTCGAAGTGCCCGGGGGTCAGCGCCTCCAGCGGCGCGTCCGCCAGCGCGCCCGCCGCGTGCACCACCGCCGTCAGCGGCCGGTCGGCCGGGATGGCCTCCAGCACACGCCGCAGATCCGCGCGGTCCGCCGCGTCGCACGCGGCGACGGTGACCCGCGCGCCCGCCGCGGTCAGCTCCTCCTGGAGCGCGGCCGCGCCCGGCGCGTTGGGGCCCCGCCGGCTGAGGAGGACGAGATGGCGCACTCCGTGCGCGGCCACCAGACGGCGGGCGACGGCGCCGCCGAGCGTGCCGGTGCCCCCGGTGATCAGGGCCGTACCGCCCGGATCCAGCGCCGGCGGCACGGTGAACACCACCTTGCCGATGTGCCGGGCCTGGCTGACATGGCGAAACGCCTCCGCCGCCCGGCGGATGTCCCAGCTGCGCGCCGGAAGGGGGCGCAACGCCCCCTGTTCGAACAGGCTCAGGACCTCGGCCAGGATCTCCCGCAGCCGCTCCGGACCCGCCTCCGCGAGGTCGAAGGCCCGGTAGCGCACCCCGGGATGGGCGCCGGCCACCTGCCCGGCGTCCCGCGGATCGGACTTGCCCATCTCCACGAACCGGCCGCCGCGGGGGAGCAGGCGCAAGGAGGCGTCGATGAACTCGCCCGCCAGGGAGTTCAGCACGACATCCGCGCCCCGCCCCTCGGTGACCTCCAGGAACCGCTGCTCGAACTCGGTGGTACGGGAGGAGGCGAGGTGACGGTCGGCCAGGCCGTGGGTCCGCAGCACCTCCCACTTCCCGGGGTGGGCGGTGGCCAGCACCGTGGCCCCCAGATGCCGGGCGAGCTGTACGGCCGCCATGCCGACGCCGCCCGCGGCCGAGTGCACCAGCACCACCGGCTGCCCGGCCCCCTCGCCCAGCCCGCCGAGGTCGACCAGCCCGTAGTACGCGGTCACGAACGCGGCGGGCACCGCCGCCGCCTGCTCGAACGACCAGCCGTCCGGTATCCGAGCCACCAGCCGGTGGTCGGCGCGGGTCACCGGACCGAACGCGCCCTCGAACAGGCCCAGGACCCGGTCCCCCGGCCGCAGACCGGTCACATCCGGGGCCACCTCCAGCACCACACCCGCCCCTTCGCCCCCGATCCGGGCCTCACCGGGGTACATGTCCAGCGCCACCAGGACATCGCGGAAGTTGAGACCGGCCGCGCGCACGCCGATCCGCACCTCACCGGGCGCGAGGGGTTCGGCAGCCTCGGGAGCCGGTACCAACGCCAGGTTCTCCACGGTTCCCCGGGCCGCCGTCTCCAGCCGCCAGCACCGCTCGCCCGCCGGCGGGACGAGCAGCCCCGCGCGGCGGCCGCGGACCAGGCGGGGCACGCGGACCTCACCGGCGCGCACCGCCACCTGCGGTTCACCACTGGCCAACGCCGCCGCGACATCCCGCCACGGGTCTGCGGGGTCTGCTGGGCCTGCTGGGTCTGCCGCGCCGGCTGGGTCTGCGGGGTCTGTCGGGTCTGTCGGGTCTGCCCGGTCGTCGAGGTCGACCAGGACGATCCGGTCCGGGTGCTCGGTCTGCGCGGTGCGCACCAGGCCCCACAGGGGCGCCTGCACCAGGTCGGGCGAGCCTCCGTCGACCGCCACCGCGCCGCGGGTGACCACGACCAGCGGGATCGCGGCCAGCCGGTCCTCTGACAGCCAGCGCTGGAGCAGTGTCACGGTGCGGGCCACCGCGCCGTGGACGGCGGTGGCGGTGGCGGTGGCGTCGGAGAGGTCACCGGGGGCGGCGGTGCCGAGGAATGTGACCGCGGCGTGCGGAGCCCGCTCGCCCTTCAGCGCGTCCAGTTCGCCGCGTTCATCGAGTTCGTCCAGGAGCTCCGCTGGATCGGCGTACGTCAGCGGCCGGATACCGTCCTCGGGAGTGGGCGCCAGCTGCCAGACGAGCCGGGACAGGTCCTGGTGCCCGGCGTTGTCGTCACGGGCGAGCCGCGCCGGGTCGGCGGGGCGCAGCGTCAGCTTCTCGACGGAGAGAACCGGCAGCCCGGCCGGGTCGGTGACGAGTACGGCCAGAGTGTCCGGGCCGGTCGGGGTGGACCGCACCCGCAGCCGCCGGGCGTTCTCCCGGTACAGGGCCACCCCCTGCCAGCTGAACGGCAACCGGACCGCGCCGCCGGCCTCGTCGGCGATGAGTGTGGCGTGCAGGGCCGCGTCCAACAGCGCCGGATGGACACCGAAGTGTTCGTCGCCGGCCGCCGCGTCGGGGGTCTCGGCGCGATCAGGCAGTTCCACCTCGGCCAGGATGTCCTCACCCCGGCGCCACATGGCCCGCAGGCCACGGAAGGCGGTGCCGTATTCGTATCCCCGCCGGGCGAGTGCGGCGTAGGGGTCCTGGAGCGGAACGGGGACGGCATCCGCCGGTGGCCACACCGGCTCGCCGAGCGTCGGCGGGCCGAGGACCTGCGCGAGCACACCGTCGGCGTGGCGCGTCCAGGGCTGGTCCGGCGCGGCGTCCCGCGGCCGGGAGTGGATGACAATGGTCCGCTCGGCGGTGGTTTCCTGCGTGGGGCCCACGGTGACCTGGAGGTCCACGGCGCGCGGGTCGGCGAGCACCAGCGGCTCGTGCAGGGTGAGTTCGGCGATCCGGCCGAACCCGACCTGGTCCCCGGCACGGATCGCCAGCTCCACGAACGCGGTGCCCGGCAGCAGGACCGTTCCCTGGACGGCGTGGTCGGCCAACCAGCTGTGGGCCGCCAGGGAGATCTGCCCGGTGAGCATCACCCCGCCGGTCTCGGCCAGGGGCATGACCGTGGCCAGCAGCGGGTGACGCGGCGAACGCGCCGTACCACCCGGCAGCACGACGGAGGAGCCCGCCGCCTTCGCGTCCAGCCAATAGCGCTGGTGTTGGAAGGCGTAGGTGGGGAGGTCGATCCAGGGGTGGTGGTGGGTGGTGTGCCGGTTGATGGGGGTGCCGTGGACGGCGAGTTCGGCGAGGGAGAGCGTCAGCTGGTCGCGGGTGCCCTGGTCACGGCGGAGGGAACCGGTGACGACCGCCCGGGTCTGTGACGCCTCGGCCGTTTCCTGGATGCTGGTGGTGATCACTGGGTGGGGGCTGATTTCGACGTATGCGCCGAAGCCCTGGTGCAGCGCGGTGGTGATCACGGGCGCGAATCGGACGGGTTCGCGGAGGTTGCGGAACCAGTATTCGGCGTTCATGTCCGAGCCGTTGGTGAGGCGTTCGTGGAGGGTGGACCAGATGGGGATGTTGCCGGGGCGTGGCTGTATGGGGGCGAGGTCCTTGAGGAGTTGGTCGCGGACGGTGTCGATGTGGGGGCTGTGGGAGGCGTAGTCGACCGCGATCGACCGGGCTCGTATCTGTTGTTCCTCGCATGTGGCCATGACCTGGGTCAGGGCTTCTGGGTCGCCGGAGATGACGGTGGTGGTGGGGCCGTTGACGGCGGCGATGCACACCTGCCCCGACCATGCCTCGATGAGTCCGGCCACGGTGTCGGGGTCGGTGGCGAGGGAGGCCATGCCGCCGGCTCCGGTGAGGGTCAGCAGTGTGCGGCTGCGGAGTGCCACGACGCGTGCCGCGTCCTGGAGGCTGAGGGCTCCGGCGACGCAGGCGGCGGCGATCTCTCCTTGGGAGTGGCCGATCACGGCGGCGGGGGTGATCCCTTGGTTCTGCCACCAGGCTGCCAGGGAGACCATGACTGCCCACAGGGCGGGCTGGACCACGTCCACGCGGGTCAGGGCGTCCTCATCGGCCAGCACGTCCCGCAGTGACCACGGCACGAACTGTGAGAGGGCCTGTTCACATTCGGTCAGGCGGGCCGCGAACACCTCGCTGGTTTCGGCGAGTTCCAGTCCCATGCGTACCCATTGGGCGCCTTGGCCGGGGAAGACGAACACCACCTGATCGGCGCCTGGTACCGGTGTGCCGTGCACGACACCGGTCGCCGGGCGGCCGGTTGCCAGGGCTTCCAGTCCGGTCAGGAAGCCTTCGCGGTCTTCGGCGACGACCGCTGCGCGGGTGTCCAGGGCGGCGCGGCGGGTGGCCAGGGCGTGACCGACCGCGGCGGTGTCCACGTCGCTTCGAGTGCTGAGCCAGTTCCGTAGCCGTGCGGCCTGGCCTCGCAGGGCGCTTTCGCCGCAGCCTGATATCAGCCAGGGCACTGCCCCTGGCACGGGGGCCGTGCCGGCCTCCTCGGCCGGTGTCTGTGGTGTCTGTGGTGCCTGTTCGAGGATGACGTGGGCGTTGGTGCCGCTGGCGCCGAACGAGGAGACACCCGCGCGGCGGGGCCGGTCCACCTCGGGCCATGCGCGGTGTTCGGTGAGGAGCGACACCGCGCCCGACGACCAGTCGACCTCACCCGACGGACGTTCCACATGCAATGTGCGCGGCAACTCACCGTGCCGCAGCGCCATCACCATCTTGATCACGCCCGCCACGCCGGAGGCGGCCTGGGCGTGCCCGATGTTCGACTTGAGCGAGCCGAGCCACAGCGGCTGGTCCTCCGCGCGCCCCTGGCCATAGGTGGCCAGGAGCGCCTGGGCCTCGATGGGGTCGCCCAGCCGGGTACCCGTACCGTGCGCCTCGACGGCGTCCACCTCGGCCGGCGACACCCCCGCGTTCGCCAGCGCCTGCCGGATCACCCGCTGCTGCGACGGACCATTGGGAGCGGTGAAGCCGTTGGAGGCGCCGTCCTGGTTGACGGCGGAGCCCCGTACGACCGCGAGTACCCGGTGGCCGTTGCGCCGGGCGTCCGACAGCCGCTCCAGGAGGAGCATTCCGGCGCCTTCGGAGAGACCGAAGCCGTTCGCGTCACTGCCGAAGGCCTTGCAACGGCCGTCGGGGGCCAGCGCCCGCTTGCGACTGAACTCGATGAACATGCCGGGAGTGGCGAACACCATGACGCCGCCGGTCAGGGCGAGGGTGCATTCGCCCTGGCGCAGGGACTGGGCCGCGTAGTGCAAGGCGACCAGGGAGGAGGAGCAGGCCGTGTCGACGCTGATGGTGGGGCCCTCCAGGCCCAGGGTGTAGGCGATGCGGCCCGCGAAGGCGCTGGGGGTGGTGCCCATCAGCAGATACCCCTCCATCGAGGCGGGGGCCTCGTGGAGCCTGGGGCCGTAGTCCATGCCGACGGCCCCGATGAAGACGCCGGTCCTGCTGCCCCGGAGGGAGTCGGGGTCGATCCCCGCGTGTTCGATGCCCTCCCACGCCGTCTCCAGCAGCAGCCGGTGCTGCGGGCCGATGGCGAGCGCCTCGCGGGGGCTGATGCCGAACAGATCGGGGTCGAACTTGTCGGCGTCGGCGAGGAAGCCCGCTTCCCGCTGGTAGTAGGTGCCCGCGTGGCCCGGATCCGGGTCGAAGAGCGCCACCGTGTCCCATCCCCGGTCGGTGGGGAACGGCCCGATGGCGTCCTGGCCGGAGGCCACCAGCCGCCACAGGTCCTCCGGCGAGCGCACCCCGCCCGGGAAGCGCGCGGCCATGCCGACGATCGCGATCGGCTCGTCGTCGGCGGCGCCGGCCCGTTGCGGGGCCACGGCCTCCGCGGTGCCGCCGCTCATCAGCTCGTACAGGTGGGTGGCGAGCGCCTTGGGGGTGGGGTGGTCGAAGAGGACGGTCTCCGGCAGCGGCAGCCCCGTCTCGGCGGCGAGCCGCTCCCGCAGCCGGCGTTCATGGGAGCGGGCGAAGCCCGCGGCGCGAAAAGGACGCCCCGCTTCCATGACGCCGCCGGTCCGCTCCAGGATCTCGGCGGCGAGGCCGGTCACGGTGCGCCGTAAGAGATCGCGCCGCTGGTCGGCGCTCAGTCCGTCCCACTGGCTCCGCACAGTCGCGTCGGTGTCACGGTCACCAGAGCCCAGCATTCGGTGTTCCCCCCCGTTGAAAGACGTGCAGTGGTCAGGTCGTGCTTGCCCATGGAGCGGGCGGGCGTTCAGACATCGGCCAGCAGCGTGATCGGCCGTTCGACGCAGTCGGCCACGTAGCGCAGGAAACCGCCGGCCGTTCCGCCGTCGCACAGGCGGTGGTCGAAGGTGAGGGAGAGCTGTACGACGTCCCGGAGGGCGAGCTCGCCCTCGTGGCACCAGGGCTTTCGGACGATGCGACCGACGCCGAGCATGGCTCCCTCGGGGTGGTTGAGGATCGGGGTGGCGCCGTCCACGCCGAAGACCCCGTAGTTGTTGAGGGTGAAGGTGCCGCCGGTGAGATCGGCCGGTGACAGGGTGCCGGCGCGGGCGTCGGCGGTCAGGCGGGCCACTTCCTCGCCGAGGTGCCGGGCGGTCAGGGTGTGGGCGTCGCGGACGACGGGGACCAGCAGGCCACGGTCGGTCTGGGCGGCGAAGCCCAGATGGACGGCGGACCGGCGCACGATCTCACGGGCCTCGGCGTCCACCGCGGCGTTGAGTTCGGGGTGGCGGGCGAGGGCCGCCACACAGATCCGGCCGAGAAGCGCGAGAAGCGGCAGGCCGGTGTGGTGGCGGGCGGTCATGAGTTCCGTGGCGTCGGCGTCCACCCAGCAGGTGGCGTCGGGGATCTCGGCTCGGCTGCGGGTAAGCTTGTCCGCCATGGCGGCGATGGCCCCGCGCAGCGGGACGCGGGCTTCTTCTGCGGGCGCGTTCGAGCCATGCGCTTTGCCGTCACGGCCACGCCCTTCGCTGTTGTGGCCACGTCCTTCACCGTTGTGGCCCCGCGCTTCGCCGTCGCGGCGGTCCGCGCGGGCGGCGCGTTCCACATCGGCGCGCAGCACCAGGCCGTTCGGGCCGGACCCCGTGATGTCGCGGAGCGCCAGCCCGTGTTCCCGGGCCAGACGGCGGACGAGCGGAGAGATCACCGGCACCGGCACCGACTCGGGGGCGGGACCGGCCGGTACGGTGCCTTCCGCCGCGGAGCCGCCCGGCGCGGCCTTCGTGCCGTGGGCCGGCCGTCGGCGGCGGGGGACCGCGCCCGCGGCCGTTCCGTAGCCGACGAGTACCCGGCCCGAGCCGCGGTCCGGCGGGGCGACGGTCAGGAGCGGGGCTCCCACCGGCAGCTCCTCGCCGGGGGAGCCGTGGCGGGCTGCGACCGTCCCCGCGTACGGGCAGGGGAGCTCCACGCTCGCCTTGGCGGTCTCCACCTCGACCACCGGCTGATCCACCGTGACCACGTCGCCCACCTCGACCAGCCAGCGGACGATCTCGGCCCCGGCGAGCCCCTCTCCCAGGTCGGGCAGGGTGAACTCGCGCACCCGGGTCATGCCGTCCACTCGCTCTCCCACTGAAGACGGGCCACCGCGTCCAGGATCCGGTCCACGCCGGGGAGGTGGTGCCGCTCCAGCATCGGTGGCGGGTAGGGGATGTCGAAGCCCGTCACCCGCAGCACCGGGGCCTGGAGATGGTGGAAGCACCGCTCGGTGACCCGGGCGGCGATCTCGGCGCCCGGGCCGGCGAAGCCGGTGGCCTCGTGGACCACGATCGCCCGCCCGGTCCCGCGCACCGACGCGCACACCGTCTCGTCGTCGAACGGCACCAGCGTGCGCAGGTCGACCACGCCGAGGTCCCAGCCCTCGGCGCGGGCGGCCTCCGCCGCCTCCAGGCACACCGGCACCGACGGCCCGTATGTGATGAGGGTCGCCGAGGTGCCGTCCCGGCGGACCACCGCCCGGCCGACGGGCGGCGCCTGGGGCGGCCGGTCGAGGTCGATGGGCGCCTTGGACCAGTAGAGCCGTTTCGGTTCGAGGAAGACGACCGGGTCGTCGGAGGCGATCGCGGCGCGCAGCAGCCCGTACGCGTCGGCGACGGTGGCCGGGGCGACGACATGGAGGCCCGGTGTGGCCATGTAGTAGGCCTCGGAGGAGTCGCTGTGGTGCTCGACGCCGCCGATGCCGCCGCCGTAGGGCACCCGCACGGTGATGGGCAGCGGCAGGGCGCCCCGGGTCCGGTTGCGCATCCGCGAGACATGGCTGACGAGCTGTTCGAACGCCGGGTACGCGAAGGCGTCGAACTGCATCTCGACCACCGGCCGCAGCCCGTACATCGCCATGCCCACCGCCGCCCCGAGGATGCCGGCCTCCGCCAGCACGGTGTCGGTGCAGCGGTCGTCGCCGAACTCCTTCGCCAGCCCATCGGTGATCCGGAAGACTCCCCCGAGAGCGCCGACGTCCTCGCCCATCACATGGACGGTGGGGTCCGCGGCCATCGCGTCGCGCAGGGCGCGGTTGAGGGACTGGGCCATCGTCACGGTGGCGGCGGTCATCGGGCGTACTCCGGTGTGGTCGCCGTGCGGGCGCGCTCCGCCGCCACTTCCGCTTCCTGTTCCGCGCGCAGCCGGGCGGTCTGTTCGCGCAGTTGCCCCGTGGGCTCGGCGTAGACATGGGAGAACAGCTCGGCGGGTGTGAGCGGGGGATCGGTCCCCAGCTCGTCGCGGATGCGTTGGGCCAGCGCCTCCGCCGCCTCGGCGGCCCTCTGGGCCTCGGCGTCGGTGAGCAGCCCGTGGCGGCGCAGCTCGCGCTCCAGGAGGTCGATCGGATCGTGGGCGCGCCAGGCGGTGACTTCCGCTTCGGAGCGGTAGCGGCTGGCGTCGTCGGCGGTGGTGTGCGCGTCGACGCGGTAGGTGATCGCCTCCACCAGGGTGGGCCCGGCGCCGGAGCGGGCCCTGCCGATCGCCTCGGTGAGCACCTGGTGGACCGCCGGGGCGTCGTTGCCGTCCACCAGCCGCCCGGGCATGCCATAGCCGACGGCCTTGTGGGCGATGCTGGGCGCCGCGGTCTGCTTGGCCAGCGGCACCGAGATCGCGAAGCCGTTGTTCTGCACTAGGAACACCACCGGCGCCCGCGAGACGGCGGCGAAGTTCAGCGCCTCGTGGAAGTCCCCCTCGGAGGTGCCGCCATCGCCCACCAGGGCCAGCGCGACCACGTCGTCGCCCTTCAGCCGTGCCGCGTGTGCCAGGCCTGCCGCGTGGGGCAGTTGGGTGGCCAGCGGGGTGCACAGCGGCGCCACCCGGTGTGCGTGCGGGTCGTAACCGTTGTGCCAGTCGCCGCGCAGCAGCGTCAGCGCCTGGACCGGGTCGACGCCGCGCGCCACCGTGGCGAGCGTGTCCCGGTAGCTGGGGAAGAGCCAGTCGCGCTCGGCCAGCGCCAGCGCGGCGGCGATCTGACAGGCCTCCTGGCCCGCGGACGAAGGGTAGACCGCCAGCCGGCCCTGCCGGGTCACGGCCGTCACCTGCTCGTTGAAGCGCCGGCCGATCACCAGTTGGCGATACAGTTCGAGCCACAGCGGCCGGTCGGGCTCGGCCGTGCCGCCGAGCACCCGGTGGGGTTCGGAGTCCGGCAGCAGGGGCGCGGGGTCCGGGCGGGCCCGGCCCACGTAGGGCGGAACACCATGTCGGCCGGGCTGGTCGAGCACGGTCATGTCTTCGGTACTCCTGTACGGGGATCGGGTTGTCCGGACACCACGGTCTGCGGCGGACCTTGCGTAAACCTTCGGCGTATCTTGAAACGGCTGGTGGACCCGTCACCGGAGGGCGAAGAACCCCCTGGGTGACGCACACAAGCGATTCTTCGGCACGGGAGTTCTCACCGTCATTGACCGATGACGCACGATTCTTGACTTTCCGTGCAAACGCCTCCGAACCCGCCCCGCCGGGCGGCTGGTCGCGCGCGGCGCACGCCCTGTACCGACTCGCCGCGCCGACCTCGGATAGCCTGCCCACTGAGCCATGACCTTGTGGTGCGGGCGGACCGGACCTCAACACCTCGCGTACGGCCAAACAGAGAGGGGCACTGTCCCGGATGAGCTGGTCAGCCAATGAGATCAACACCGGAAGCGCGCATTCCGCGCGCATGTACGACTTCTTCCTCGGCGGGAAGGACAACTACCCGCCGGATCAGGAGGCGGCTGAAAAGGTGTTGGCCGTTCTGCCGCACGCGCGCACCATCGCGCGGAACAACCGGTACTTCATGCGCCGGTCGGCGCGGATGCTGGCCCAAGAGGCCGGGATCCGCCAGTTCTTAGACATCGGGACGGGAATCCCCACCTCGCCCAACCTCCACGAGGTCATCCAGGAAATCGCCCCCGAGGCGCGCATCGTCTACACGGACAACGACCCGATCGTGCTGACGCACGCCCGCGCCCTGCTCACCAGCGCCCCGCAGGGAAAGACCGCCTACGCGGAGGCCGATCTGCGGGATCCGCGCAGCATACTCACCGCCCCGGAGCTCCTCGAGACGCTGGATCTCACCAAGCCGGTGGCGTTGATGATGATCTCGATCCTGCACTTCGTCCCTCCGGAGTACGACCACTACGCCATCCTCGGCGAGCTGGTGGACGCGCTCCCCTCCGGGAGCTATCTGGCGCTGACCTACGGCACCTCGGACTTCGCTCCCGAAGAGATGAAGCGCGCGGCGGAGGTCTACGCGGCATCGCGGGTTCCGGTGCAGCAGCGCCGGAAGGAAGAGATCCAACGGTTCTTCCAGGGGCTGGAACTGGTCGAGCCGGGTCTGGTCCCGATTCACCGCTGGCGTCCCGACGACCCTTCGCTCAGTCAGCTGTCGGACGCGGACGTCTCCATGTTCGGCGGCGTGGCCAGAAAGCCCTGAGTCATCCCTTGCCCGCCCCGCGCGGCCCTCGGCCCTACACGGCGCGTGCCAACCCCTCCCACCGCACGCGCCACCGCCCGTCGGACGGGAAGCCGGGTGCATCGCCCCTGGCGCCGTCCCACCCGGCGGCCATCAGGGCCACCGCGTAGAGCAACCCGCCGGCGCCCGGGAAGTACGGCGTGGCGACCCGGGATCCGCCGAGCGGCATCCCGGCGTCGTCGAACCCGAACTTCTCGTGCAGCAGGAAGTCGATGGCGCGGTCGGGCTCGCCCATCCGCGCCGCGTTCATCGCGAGCATCGGGAAGTCCCAGCCCCAGGCGGCGTCCCAGGCCCATACGTCCCACACCTTGCGGGCGGTGGCACGCATGACGGTCATGTCCACATCGTGGCCCGGCAGCCAGCCGTACAGGCCGGTCAGCGAGGGGTGGTCGTAGATGTACTCGGTCCACATCCCGCGCACACCCTCGTACACCACATACACCCCGTCCTGCACGGGCAGCGGCGCGAGTGTGTCGAGCACCGTCTGCCAGCCGGGGTCCGCGGGCCGCCCCAGCCGCTCGCGCCACCGCTGCGCCAGGCGCAGGCCGAAGCGCCAGTAGGACAGTTCGAAGGCGCCGTTCACGGTGACCTTGGGGTCGCTGTTCTCGGAGACGAGGTGCAGGGGCGGGCCGAGCACATGGCGGCCCGACTCCTCGAAGGCGTACGAGGCCATGAACTCGGCCGTGGCGAAGACGACATCCCGCCACTTGTCCAAGGTGGCGCGGGTCGGATGGGCCCGGTAGTCCAGCTCGGCGAGGAAGATCGGATGCGGCTGCTGCCAGAGCAGCAGCGCGTTGATCTCCCCGGGCGACTGGCGGCCGCCGGGATCGGTCATCTTGGGCCACCGCGCGCCCTGGTAACCCTGCAGCCGGGCGCGTTCCCGGGAGGAGTCGAGGAAACTCTGATAGACGCCGACGCTGCGGTCCAGCTGCGGCCACCGGTTCCACAGCGCGTAGTGCGCGGCGTGCCACCAGTACATCTCCATATGGAACTTGCCGTACCACCCGTTGTTGACCAGCCCGGACTCCTGGGGCGGGGTGCTGCCGGCCTCGTTGACCGCCAGCAGGTACTGGCTGAGCACCACCCGGCGCTCCAGCTCCCGCCACCGGGGATCGGTGCTCTGGGAGAGGTCGAGGGCCCCGCCGGAGCGCCAGAACGCCGGCCAGGCCCTGGCCGCGGCCGCCTCGACCGCCGCGGCGGCGGGCACCTGGGGAGAGGGCCGGGGCGCGAAGAGGAAGGTGGCCTCCAGCCGGGTGCCCGCGCCGCCACCGAGCAGATACCGGTGCGGATGGCCGTCGGCCCGCGACGGCCGTTCCCCGCCGCCCCGCCATGCGAGGCCCACGGTGTAGCGGGTGCCGTCGAGCTCATGGGTGATGTCCGCGCGGTGGGGCCCGCGGGGCCGCAGCCGTGTGGTGTGGGCATCGGGGCGGTCCCAGACGCCGACGAAGGGCGCGGAGAACTTCTCCGCCCATTGGCGTACGGGAAGTCGATGAACACCGCGAGCCGGCCGTCGGCCACCAGCGGCGAGTCGATCCGCACGGCCACCGCGTCCAGATCAGGGCCGCAGCTCGTCCGTACCGTGACGGGGCTGCCCTCCAGGGTGAACCGGCTGTGCAGCGTGCCGGTCCACAGATCCAGCCGCTGGTGGCAGCCGCTCAGATCGGTCTCCACGGCCTCGGTCCCATCGGCGCGCAGCAGCCGCAGACCGATGCGGGCCAGATTGATCCGGTGCGGGTTCGCCCTCAGCCACTCGGAGAGTTCCGGGTGGGCCGGGTCGGGGATGTCGTAACGGACCGGCCGGCCATGGGTGGCCCAGACCTGTCCGGCGAAGTCCGCCGGGGTCTGGCCGTCCGGGAGCGGGTCGCTGTGCCATCCCCAGTCGGACAGGGTGCCGAAGGGCAGAAACGTCTGCAGCCCCGTCACATCGGCGCCGAACGCCAGCTGCCCGTTGCCCACCTGCAGGGGAGTCAGGGGATCGCCGGCCGTACGGACCACGTCATGGCGCGATACGAGCGCGTGCCGGTCGATTCCGCCGGGGCGCCGCGGCGACGGCTGGGCGGCGGCGTCGCCGATCCGCCAGCCCGCGGTGACCGCGGTGGCGACTCCGGTCATGCCGGTGCGTACGAAGGTCCGACGGCTGACTGGCATGAAGGGGCTCCCGCCGTGTCGATGATTGAATCGTTTTTACGGCGGGCGCAAGCTAACAAGCCCTTCGTCCCCGGGGCAATGGTTCTGACAGCACTGACCGTGGGCTAGCCCTGGGCTAGCCCAGCGTCTGGGCCCAGTTCTCGGGCACCCGCCCCGCGGGGCCGGGGACCGGCTGATCGGCCGGGTGGCTCTCGGGCGGGGCAAGCGGCGGCCCCGACTCGTACAACTCGGACGTCTCGTAGTTCCAGAACCAGCTCTCGCCCGGTTCGAAGCTGCGGATCAGCGGATGCCCGGTGGCCGCGGCATGCGCGGTCGCGTGCTTCGAGGGCGAATCGTCGCAGCAGCCGATGTGACCGCACTGCGCGCAGCGCCGCAGATGGAACCACCATCCGTCGACGGCGTCGCATTCGACGCATCCGGTGCCGCTCGGCGGCACCGAGGGGTCTATTCCGTTCTGCGTGGTCATGAGCGCTCCTGCGGGGTGTCGGGCTGTGGGGCGGCATCGGGGGCGGAGGCGGTCAGCGGGAGGCGCACCTGGAAGCGGGTGTCGCCCGGGGTGGACTGCACGCGCAGGTCGCCGTGGTGCTTGTTGACGACGATGCGCCAGGAGATGTCCAGGCCGAGCCCGGTGCCCTCACCCACCGGTTTGGTGGTGAAGAAGGGGTCGAAGACGCGGTCGCGGATGTCCTCGGGAATGCCCGGCCCTGTGTCGCCGAACTCGACGAGCAGATGGTCGCGGTCGCGCGCGGTGCGCACGGTCAGGGTGCCCTGGCCGTCCATGGTGTTCATCGCGCAGACCGCGTTGTCGATCAGGTTTGTCCATACCTGATTGAGCTCGCCGGGGTACGCGGGGATCTTCGGCAGGGTGCGGTCGTAGTCCTTGGCGACGGTGATGTGCGGGCCGATCTTCCCGGAGAGCATCAGCAGGGTGCTGTCCAGCAGTTCGTGCACGTCGGAGACCTGGTAGGGGGCGCGGTCGAGCTGTGAGTACTGCCTGGCCGCGTTGACGAGGGCCGAGACGCGGGTGGTCGAGTCCTCGATCTCGTTCATGAGGAGTTCGGTCTCGACGGTGTAGTTCAGCCACCGCACCGCCCCTGCGAGAGTGTCCTCGCCCACCGCCGCCGCCACGCTGTCCAGCCAGTCGATGTCGAGGCCGGCCTGGACGAACGTCGGCGCGAGCCGCCATCCGTCCTCGATGCCGTGGTCGTCCAGCCAGTCGGAGAGGGCGTCCTCACGGTCCGCGGCCTCCAGTGGGCTCAGGGTGGTGGCCTTGGCCACGCGCTCGGCCGTGCGCTCCTGGATCTCCACCAGGATCTGCAGGGTGTCGCGCCGGTACGGGCCCGCCGCGATGGCGCCGAGCTTGTGGCGCATTCCGGCGACCCGCTCCCTGAGCGCCGAGGTGGCGCGCACCGCCGCGGCGGCCGGGTTGTTCAGCTCATGGGTGAGACCCGCGGTCAGCGAGCCGAGCGCCAGGAGCCGTTCCCGCTGTCCGATGGCCTGCTGGGTGTTCTTGGTGCCGAAGAACAGCCCCTCCAGCAGATGGACAGCCATCGGGAACCAGTCGCGCATGATGGCCGAGAACGTCTCGGCGGGCAGTACGAAGAACCGGGACGGTTCGACGACCCGCAGCGAGCTGGTGTACACCTGCCGGACGCGGTCGCCCAGATAGGCGTGGAAGGCTCCCGCGTACACACCGCGGCTGGAGCTCCGATTCACCTCCACGTCCTGGGAGCCGACCCGGCTGGAGAGCACGAGCGTCCCCTCAAGCAGCACATAGAAGCAGGTGGCCGGGTCGCCTTCGGCGTACACCGGCCCCGGTTCGTAAGCCTGCACCCGGCCGTCGCGGCACAGCCGCGCAAGCTGCTCCGGGGACAGCTTCTCGAACAGGAACAGGGAGCTGATCTCCTGCGGGTCGCAGGGCAGCGCGTTCACGACTGCTCCAGATACCGGTGCACCAGCATGACCGCCATGGCTCCCTCGCCGACGGCGGAGGCGACGCGCTTGGCGGACTCGGCGCGCGCGTCTCCCGCCACGAACACCCCGGGGACGTTGGTCTCCAGGTGGTACGGCGGCCGGTCCAGCTCCCAGCCGGCCGGCGGGCGCCCGTCGGGGGTCAGATCGGGGCCGGTCAGGATGAAGCCGCGGGAGTCCCTGAGCACGGTGTCGCCCAGCCAGTCGGTCAGCGGGGCCGCGCCGATGAACACGAACATCCACTGGGCGTCGATGAGCTCGCAGTGGCCGGTCGTGGTGTCGCGCAGGGTGAGCCGCTCCAACTGGTGCGCGCCATGGGCGGCCTCGACCACCGTGTTCGTCCGCACCGAGATCGTCGGCGCGTCCGTGACCTGCTGGACGAGATAGTGCGACATCGAGTCCGACAGGGACTCCCCGCGCACGACGAGGGTGACCGACTTGGCGCCCCGGGCCAGATACATCGCGGCCTGACCGGCGGAGTTCGCGCCACCGACGATATAGACGTCATGGTTCTGGCAGGCGGTCGCCTCGGTCAGCGCGGAGCCGTAGAACACTCCGCACCCGGTCAGATCGGCCACCCCGGGCGCGTCCAGCTCCCGGTACGACACGCCGGTGGCGAGGATCACGGAGTGCGCGGCGATCGCGGAGCCGTCCGAGAACCGGACGATGCGCGCCGCGCCGTTGACCTCCAGCCCGGTGACCTCGCGCGCGGTCAGTATCTCGGCGCCGAACTTCGCCGCCTGGCGGCGCGCACGGTCCGTGAGCTGCCCCCCGGACACGCCGTCCGGGAAACCGAGGTAGTTCTCGATCCGTGAGCTCTGACCCGCCTGGCCGCCGGTCGCCGACCGCTCCACCAGGACCGTCCGCAGCCCTTCGGAGGCCCCGTACACGGCCGCCCCGAGCCCGGCGGGCCCGCCGCCGATGATGACGAGGTCGTAGAAGTCGGCCGCGGGTGTCGTCGCCAGACCCACGTGGGCGGCGAGGTCCCGGTCCTCGGGCTCGACGAGCGCGGTGCCGTCCGGGGTGATCACGAGCGGCAGCCGCAGCCCGTCCTGGCCCGCCGCGGAGAGCAGCCGCCGCCCTTCCGGTTCGTCGGACGAGTACCAGCGGTACGGCACCTGGTTGCGGGCCAGGAACTCCCGTACGTCCGACGAGCGCGCCGACCAGCGGTGTCCGATGACCTTGGTGATGAACACCGGCCGGTGCTCGCTGGTCCGCCACGCCTCCAGCAGGTCGTCCAGGACCGGGTAGAGCTTCTCCTCGGGCGGGTCCCACGGCTTGAGCAGGTAGTGGTCGAGGTCGACGACGTTGATCGCGTCGATGGCCGCGTCGGTGTCCGCGTAGGCCGTCAGCAGCACACGGCGGGCTCCGGGGTAGATGTCGAGCGCCTGCTCCAGAAACTCGATGCCGTTCATCCGCGGCATGCGGTAGTCGGCGAGGATCACCGCCACCGCGTCCCCCCGCAGCTTCAGCTCCCGCAGTGCGTCGAGGGCGGACTCCCCGCACTCCGAGCGCACCACGCGATACTCTGCGCCATAGCGTCGCCGCAGGTCGCGGGCTACGGAACGGGACACTCCAGGGTCGTCGTCCACGGTCAGGATGATGGTCCGCGCTGTGTCTGCGGCCTGTGCCATGCGTCTCCCACCCCGGTCTGATCGGCGCCACCCTGGCGCCGCCGGTCCGTGTGCGTCTGTCCGGTCCATATGCGTGCGCTGGTGACCCCCATCATATGGAGGATCATCCTGCTTCGCTATGAAAAATCCCGTTGTATGCATTCCTCGACCACCGGGGGCCGGGGATGGCCTCATGGGTGATCCACCCTGGGCTCCGGGCCATGCTAAGCGGCTGGTGGACGCGCGATTGACTGTCCGCGCACGGTATCGCGTCCGGCAGTGCACTTCTCGCGGCCGGGGTGTACGCGCCGCGGCCGGGGTGTACGCACCGCGGTCGGGGTGTACGCGCCGCGGTCGCCGGGCCGACGGCCCGGCGACCGGTGATGGGTGATCGTGACGGTCAGGACGGGTTGTCCGCGTGGGTGAGGGTCGTCCACGCGTTGAAGTAGTTGTCCGTGCCGGACGGCCGGTGTCCCTCGGTGTACTTCTGGGTGTTGGACATGGCGATGCCGAGGCGGTTGTGGAGGGCGTTGTAGCCGACCTCGGTGATCTCCGCCAGACCCTTCTTGACCGAGCCACCGCACAGCCAGGACGGCACGGCGGTGCCGTTCTCATAGGAGGTGTGGAAGCCCAGCGCCTGGCGCAGCCGGTCCTGGATCTTCGGGTACAGGTCCTGGCCCTGGATGCGGCTGGTCTCCGCGACGTCCGCGACGGAGGCGATGCCCCAGCCGGTGTGCCCGAAGTCGCGGCAGGTCTCCTGGGCGAGGCCGTCGGCGAAGGTGCTCTGACCCTGCCAGTACTTGATGATCTCGGCGCTGGTGTCGATGCTGCTGCCCGCGGGCGGCTTGGGTAGAGCGCCGTCGCTGGTCAGATATATGTACGCGGGGACGCGGGCGAGGTAGGTGGCGACCGCCTTGTCGTAACTGGCGCGGTCCTCGATGAAGACCGAGATGCCGATCGCCGCCTCGGTCATGACGAGTTCCCAGTTGCCGTTCTTGGTCGCAGCGCCGTTGATCACTTCGGGGAGGTAGACATCGCGCAGCATGGTCGCGAAGCGGCCGGCCCCCGGCCAGCCGCCGTCGTAGGTGTACTTGATGATCTCGGCGGCCCGCGGCCAGGTGGATCCGGACCAGCCGGTCTGCAGGGGGGCGTTGCTGTTGGTGTGATCGGTGATGGTTCCCGACCAGGCGTCCATGATCTCGATCGACTTCTTGGCGTATCTGCTGTCCCGGGTGAAGTACCAGGCGAGCGCGTCGGTATAGGCGGCGATGGCGTCCTGGCGCTCGTCGGTGCAGCCGTAGTTGGGGTTGGAGGAGGAGCCGCACTCCACGACGGCCCGTGGTTTGGCGGTGCGCGAGAGCGAGGCGTAGGAGCTGGCCATCATCTCGTCGTACGCGGCCTTCCAGGGCTGCTGCCCGGACTGGACCTTCGACCGGGCGTAGTCGAGTTGGGCGCGGCTCACCAGGACGCCGGGGTGGGCGAAGGTGGTCGGCGCGGCTGTCGCTCGTGGGGCCGGGCCGGCGAACTGAAGGCTCAGCAGGCCGGCCAGCAGGGCGAGAACGGTGCACAGGGCGGTTCTGGTTCGTGCCATCCGATGACCTCTTCTGTTCACGAATGGGAACGCAGTTCCGAATACGGACAGGAATGGCCTGGACCATAAGAGTCCTGCGTGAACATGTCAATGTTCGGGGCCGGCCGCGGCGCCCTGAGCACACGGGCCCGACGGTCAGTAGTCCAGCCCGGGATACCAGTCGTCGCGGCCGCCCGGCGTCAGGTCGAGCAGATGCCAGACGGGGCTGAGGAGGTCGATGCCGCGCTCCTTGATGTCCTCGGCCATGCGCGGATGGGCGGAGTAGCGGTGGCGGACCGTGCCATCGGCGTCCCGGGTGAAGACGGAGAGGGTGGAGTCCTGCTCGCCGTCCTTGTCCTCGCTGCCGAGGTCGTATTTGAAGGTGCTGTCCCCGCAGCTCAGCAGGCGCAGCCGGGACCAGCCCCGGCTGCGGGCGTGCTGCCGCAGGGCGGGGGGATCGGCGGCCGCGGCGATGACGAAGTCGGCGTTTCGGGCGATGTGGTGGGCGACGCCGTTGTAGCCGTCGGTCCACAGGGTGCACATCGGGCACGGCTCGGTCTGCAGCTTGCCGTACATGAAGTGGTAGACGATCAGCGGCCGGTCCGGGGCGGTGAACAGCTCGCTCAGGGTGGTCCGGCGGACCGGGGAGTCGCCCGCGTCGAGGTCGGCGGGGGCTTCGAGGAAGACGTAGTCGTCGACGGGCGGCCCCGGGGGGAGCGCCCGCCGCTGGGCCGCGACCCGTTCGCGGTGGCGCATGAGCTCGATCTCGGCGAGCCGGAGTTCTTCGCGGGCGGCGAGGTAGTCCGCGGACTCATCGGGCAGTCGGGTCTGCCGCAACATCGCATCCTCCTGGGTGGGAAGCCCCCGAGGGGATTCGAGTCTATGGCGATCCCGGGGCACACAGACGACTGGAAATAGTGTGCCAAGCGAGAAAAGTGCAGGTCGGGAGGGCAGCGGCCCAGGCGGTGGGCTTGCTCCAGCAGGGAGCCCCGTCAGGTGTGGTCGGCGCAGCAGGGCGTGGGATCGGGGACTTCGAACGGTGCCAGCGCCCCGCCGGCGGCCGGCACCAGGGCGAGGGTGAGCCGCCCGTTCCGCCACTCGGGCCGTACGTGGTCGCGGGTGAGCACCGGCGTGGCGGGATCGGGGCCCTGGCCGTCCGCCGCCGGAGCGCCGACCACGGTGACCCGCTCGATGGCGGTCAGGGCGAGCAGGCCGGCCACGGTGACGGTGCCGGTGAGATGTTCCACTCCGGGGTAGACCACGGCCCGCCCGCCGCCGCGGTGGGCGTGCTCCGCGACGGCCAGCGCGGCCGTACGGGCGGCCCGCCCCGAGCCGTACGAGCGCTCATGCAGGACCGCGCCCACCTCCGGGCTCTCCCATCCGGCGATGCGCTCCCACACGGCCTCGGCCGCGGCGGCGTCGGGCAGCGCGAGCGAGACGGCGGTGCCGCGGCGCTCGGCGGTGCGGATCAGGTGGGTGCAGGCGATCGTGCCCGGTGCGAGGCCGAGGTGGTCCAGCAGATCGTGGATCAGGTGGTCGGCCTCGCGCAGGTTCGCCGACCCGGCGTCCACTCCCACCAGGGAGCGGACGCCGGACACGTCGTGTGGTGCGGTCATGCGGGCAGGACCCACATGGGGTTGGAGTAGAACCACAGGTCCTTCCACGGATCGGCGTCCCCGATCACGTCCATGGCCGGGCCCGCCGGGTCGACGGCGGCACCGCGCAGGCCGACCGCGGTGCGGTTGCCATCGGTGCCGCGCAGCCGCACGTACACCGGCTTGTCCACACGGCCCAGGGAGTAGGTCAGGCGCACCGAGCCGGCCGACTTGTTCACCTCGAAGGACTTCACGACCTTGGTGTCAGGGGCGGTGAAGACGTCCTTGTCGGAGACCGGGCCGGTGACAGCGCCCTGGATGACGTCCACCCGGGCCAGCTTCGGCACGAACTGGGCCCAGTTGGGCCCGTTGGCCAGGCTGATCTCGACGACCAGGTCGACCTGGCCGCCGCGGCGCACATGCAGGGTGTCGCCGAGGGTGACCGCGCGTCCGCCGGAGCGCAGCTGGGCGTTCAGGCCGCTGATGAGTCCGCCGTGGTCCACCCACACCCGGCCGGCGCGGATGCCGTCCATGACCGCCTTGTAGGAGAAGGAGGCGGCGCCCACATGGGTGCGGGAGTACTGGCCGGGCCAGAAGTCGGTGTCCGAGAGGTTCAGACCGCCGCCGTAGACGGGGGCCTCGTAGCGGCCGTTGGCGTTGAAGTCGCTGTTCGGGCCGCGCACGGCGGTGTCGGCGTAGACGTTGTGGGAGTCGGAGTTGGCGGTGATCCACCAGGGCTTGCCCTCGGCGAGCAGGCTGTCCCACAGGCCGCCGACGGTGGCGGTCATCCAGTCGAAGCCGCCCCAGGTGCGGTAGCTCTCCAGCGGGTAGCCGGCGAATGAGTCGGCGCCGGGGCTGTTGTCGTAGATGCCACGGGCCCCGCCGGGGCCGTTCGGGGCGGGCAGGCCGGCGGCCTGGTGGCCGGGGGCGCCCTCCATGCCGACGGCGATGGTCGGCTGGGCGTCGCGCCAGGCGCGGATCTCGTGCGGGGAGTCGATGCCCTTGCGCGCCGGGTGGTTGGCCAGGAACAGGATGTCCTGCACCCGGCGGCGCTGGACCTGCTCGGCGAGGAAGTTGACTCCCGCGATGGCCAGCGCCTCGTTCGCGGGGGTGTTGGAGGTGGCCTTCTTCACCGAGCCGTCGAAGGAGTTCTCGAACTCCTTCAGCACCGCCACCTCGTTCCGGCCGGGGTGCACGAACACGGTGCCGTGCTCGGCGGCCGGGATGTTCCACTCCAGGCCCTGGAAGACGAGCGTGTCGTCGATCTGGTCGCGGGCGGCGACGATGTCCGGGTTGACCTTCTCCACGCCGATCTTGGCGTGCGTCTCGCTGCCGTGGTCGGTGATGACCATCCAGTCGAGGCCGTGGGCGTTCGCCTGCCGTACGTGGTCGATGACCCGGTACTTGGCGTCGGAGCTGTACTGGGTGTGGATGTGGTGGTCGCCGGCCAGCCACAGATACCCGCCGGGCCGCGCGCTCCGGGATTCCGCCGGCGCGGAGGCCGCTGCCGCGGGCGCCGCGGCCGCGGCCTGGCCCGCGCCACCGAGGACGCCGCCGGCCGCGAGGCCCGCGCCGAGCAGGCCGGTGCGGCGCAGCATGGAGCGCCGTGAGAGCTGGCTGGGGGTCAGCGCCTGGTCGGGCACGGACATGTCGAGGGCGGGCGGCAGGGACGATGCGTCGCCGCTCGCGTGGTGGTGGTGATGGTGGTGACCGTGGCCGTGTCTGTGACCGTGGCTCATGTTCAACTCCCGCCGGCGCAGGGACGTGCATGCTTGTGACGTGCAGATTCTGGGAAGCCGGTGTGAACGGGAGAGGTCCGACCGGCGGTGCGGTGAGGAACGGCTGATGTGCGGTGGGCGCACAAAGGGTGCGGGTACGGCCGTCGCCGCGATCGCGAGTGCCGCCCGGGATTCCGGACGGCACTCGCGATCGCGGCCCTGACGCGTCAGCCGGAGGGCTCGTGCGCGCCTTGCTCGACTACGACCACGCGCCGGCCGCGGCGGCCCGGGCGACGTAGGTGTCGAAGTCGATGGGGTCGCGTCCGAGCACGCGCCGCACCCCGTCGGCGGGCTCGGCGAAGTGTCCGGCGCGCATCCCGGCGAACAGCGCGTCGAGCTCCGCGGCGGCCTCCTCGGACACGCCCTCGGCCAGGAGCTCGGCCCGGTACTCCTCCGGTGTGAGCTCCACGTAGCGGATGGGCCGGCCCGCCGCTTCGGCGATCCTCGCCACCGCCGCGGAGAAGGTGAGCGCCCGGGGCCCCGAGAGGTCGTACACCTGCCCATGGTGGCCGTCCTCGGTCAGCACGGCCGCAGCGACATCGGCGATGTCCTGGGCGTCGATGAACGGCTCGGGTACGGAGCCGATGGGCAGGGCCAGTCGGCCGTCCCGCAGCGGAGCGCGCCAGACGTCGTCGTCGAAGTTCTGGTTGAAGTTGTTCGGGCGGATGATGGTCCACTGCACACCGGAGTGGCGTACGGCGCGCTCCGCGGCGGTCATGCCCTGGAAGAAGTCCGTGGGGAACTGGTCGATCGCGCGTGCGGACAGGGCCACGAAACGAGCGACGCCCGCCTCGGTGGCCTGCTTGACGAAGATCTGGGCCAGTGCCGGGTCCGCGGGGGCCATGAGATACACCGCCGACGCCCCCTCCAGGGCGGACGGCCAGGTGTCCTGGTCGGACCAGTCGAACCGGACCTCGCCGGAGCGGGACGCGGCCCGGACGGTCCTGCCCGCCGCCCGCAGGGTGTTGACCAGCCGGCGGCCGGTCTTGCCCGTCGCCCCGAGGACCAAAATCGCGCTGTTGCTGTGTGTCGTCATGCCGGCCAGTCAACTGGCCGCGGCACAGGCGGGGCATGGCCCGTCGTCCGCGGATCATGTCCCATCGTCCGGACGGCTATCGTGAGGCCCATGGATCCGTTCGACGAATTGCTGCGAGGTGTCCGCTCGGACGGGGCCGGCTTCAGCCGGACGGAGCTGACGCCGCCGTGGACGCTGCCGTTCACCGAGGAGGCCTCGCTGACGCTGTGTACGCCGCTGCGGGGTGAGGGCTGGATTTCCTGTGGCGAGGGCGAGCGACCGCGGCCGGTGCGGGTCGGGGACACCGCGATCGTGCGTGGGCCGGGGCCGTTCGTCCTCTCCGACCGGCCCCGGTCGCAGGGGCCGGGCGGGGCGGCGCCGGCCGATCGTACGGTGCTGGTCGTCGGGACGTTCCAGGTGCGGACCCAGGTGGCGAAGCGGCTGCTCGGAGTGGTGCCGCCTGTGCTGGTGATGCCCGGCAACGACGGGTGCGCGTCGCTGCTCGACTTCCTGGACGCGCAGGCCACCTCGTGCCCGCCGGGGCAGCAGGTCGTGGTGGACCGCCTGCTCGACTGGCTGCTGGTGTGCGCGCTGCGGGGTTGGCTCGACCAGCCCGGGGCCGTGCCTGTCGGCTGGTTCCGCGCGCTGGGCGACGAGGCGGTCGGCCCGGTGCTGCGGGCCATGCACGCGGCGCCGGAGCGGCCCTGGACGCTGGCGGCGCTGGCCGGCGAGGCGGGGGTGTCGCGGACGACGCTGGCCGGTCGGTTCGCCAAGCTGGTGGGCAAGCCGCCGTTGACGTACCTGACCGACTGGCGGATGACCCTGGCCGCGGATCTGCTGCTGGAGTCCACCGCGACGATTGCCGCGGTGGCGCACCAGGTCGGATACGCGGACGCGTTCGGCTTCAGCGCGGCCTTCAAGCGCATACACGGGGTGAGTCCCAGCGAATACCGCACGGCATGCCGCACCGGCGCCGAGTGCACCGGTGCCGCATGCTCCCCGGCCTGACGAGTCGCCTTCCGCGGCTCAGGGCGCGAACGCCGGCTTCGGGCTGAGCACCAGCCGGCGGCCGAGGGCGGAGAGCCACTTGCCCGCGGTCTCCAGCGCCGTGGGCATGGCGGAGGCCCGTGCGGCGAGGGCGGTCGCGCCCACCTCCCCGACCTCGGCCGCCGCGCCCACCCCCGCCCCCGCCCCCGCCTCGGCCAGGCCCGTCCCGACCGCCGCCGCGCCGAGTTCCAGGCCCGCGACCACCGGAAGCAGCTCGATGGCGAGCAGCGCCAGCAGCCCGACGCCCATGACCGCGGCGGCCAACCGCAGGGCGTCCCGGTCACGCGGCATCCGATTGAGGTATTCCTCGTTCAGCCACGGGGTGAGGGTCACGCCGTACGGGGTCCGGGCGGCCGCTCGGCGGCGTTTCTCCTCGTCGACCAGCTTGCGGACGACCGCCAGATCCGAGTTGTAGGGCATGCGGTGGATCTCGTACAGCAGCAGCCCGTCGATTCCGTAGGGCCAGTTGCGGTTGAACGTCGGCTGGAAGCAGATCCACTCGACGTACTTGTTGCCCTGCTCGTCGGTGTACGGCGGCAGCGGGACGATCCGCTGGTACATCGGGATCGGCCGCCACTTGGAGGCACCGGCCTGGACGCTGTACGAGGTCAGGCTGAAGCCCTCCTTGATGTCGGGATCGAGCCTGCTGATGATCTGCTGGAACTTGTTCAGCTTGTAGCCGATGTCGTCTCTGAGGGTGGGCACCGCCTGATTCGCGGTGGAGACCTCCAGCAGTTCCAGCACGATCGGGCCGGCCTGCGGGGGCCTGGCACAGAACCCGAGAATGTCGGGACGCAGCTGCCCGCCGGCCTTGAAGTCCCTGCGGAACTCCTTGACGAGCCGCCCCAGCAACCGGTCCGGGCCCGTCAGGTTGGTGAGCAGCCGGGTGTACTCGTTCTCGGCCAGCACGAAGGACGCTTCGGGATAGCGGCCTTTGAAGTCGGGATAGAAGTAGCCGAACATGGCCCCTTGGGCCCACTGCCACTCCATGGTGTTCTGCTCACCCTTCTCCGTGCCGCGTACCCGCCCCGCGCCCCGGGTGAAGTTGCCCTCGCCAGGGCAGATGGTGATCTGCTGGGTGTCGAGCCGGGAGGCCATGAGGCACCAACGCCCTTCAGGAGATGGCCGAGAGATTGCTGGTGACCGCGATGTCCGTGCCCGATGTCGGGGTGTATTCGTTCCATTCGGCGATCAGTTCGCCCTTCTCGCCCGGCTGCATGACCGGGAACGGCGCGGACGGGGACCCGGTGTGCGTGTTGTCCAGCCTGGCGACCTCGATATGGGTGCCGTCGGGAATCCTGGTGATCTTCTGCGCCTCCTGGCTGTGTTCCAGGCCGTGGACCGCGTCGATGACGACCTGGGCGCCGACCACGAACCCGGCGCTGGAGGCGACCGGAATGGACACCGGCCGGGTGGACGGGCCCACCGCGGCGGTCGAGGTGGTGAACACCGCGTCCTCCAGCCGGGTCGCGGCCCTGCCGGGGTTGGCGGGCGGGATCCCCGGATAGTTGCGGTCGTCGTAGGCGGCGATCTCCTGGGCGATGGTCCAGTACTGCGAGGGGTTCTCGGGGGCGTTCGGGTCGTCGATGACGCCGTGCTCGACGAAGTTCACCCACCGCGTCTCCCAGCCCCTGCGGATGGTGAGCACGACGCGCGCGCTGCCCGCGCGCAGAAACGCCTGCCGGTTGGCGTCGGGGTGCTCGATCTCGCGGATGAAGCGCCAGCTCTCGGGGAGGTCCCAGAAGTACGAGTAGAGGAAGCTCACCACGTTCTCCCACTCGATGGCCTGGTTGACGAAGCGCACGACGTCCTCGTACTGGCGCACCGTCGTCCACAGCGTCGAGTCGGGGCCGATGGTGTTTCCCTCGAAGCCCGTGCCGTGTGCCACGTCCACTTTTGCCGCGGCGAACGCGTCGAGGACTTCCTTCGGCATGCTGGGGAACCTGCCGCCAAGCAGATAGCGCAGCACGTTCTTCATGATCTCGTCGCTCTCTTCACGGCGCAGGGTGAGCGTGTCCACGTCGTTCAGCCGCGCCTCCAGCGCCGCGATCCGGCCGGCGATGTCCTGCTGCTGTGCGTAGTACGCCGTCTGCGCGGCCGTGTAGAGCGCGTTCCACACATCGAACTGCCAGCGTTCCATGGCGGCTCGGGTGGGCCGCACCTCGGCGGTCAGCAGCAGGGACTGGGTGGACACCTGGTCGAAGACCAGGACGAGCACCGGTGTCCCGGTGGCGCCGGCCATGAAGTCGCCGCCGTCGGTGCCCCGCTTGAGCACGGTGTCCGGATCGAAGACCTTCTCCGCGAAGGGGTCGAAGGTGAGGGTGGTGCCCTCGATGGTGAACTGGCCCAGGTGGCCGGCGAAGCTCGTCATCCGGCCGCTGATGGTGATCCGCACGATCTCGTACCCGGCGGGGATGTTGAGGGGCATCCTGGTGACGCCTCGGCCCTGCGGAAGCGGCCCGGTCTCCACCGCGTACGTCTGCGGGGGCAGGTCCGGGGGCGGCGGCGGGACCTGCGCGTCGTACTGGTCGGCGAGCACCAGGTAGTGCGGGGACTTGGGGGTGGGCGGGTCCGTCTTCGGCGGTTCCGGGTCGCCCTTGCGGACCTCGGCGGTGATGTCGTTGTGCGGGATGTTGAAGACGAACGGCCCGAGCTGGGCCTTCAGCGCCTCGAGCTCCGCGTACGGGCGGCGCATCGTGGCGGCGGGCTCCGGCAGGACGACGTCATAGGTCTGCCGCATGCCGTACCGGTAGAGGCGGACCCGCCACTTGCGCATGAGGCTGAAGTAGTCGATGCGGATCGGGTTGGTCGCGCTGGGGTTCTTCAGCGTCCTGGTGGTGGTCTGCGAGGTCCCGGTGACCGTGGTCGTGGTGATGGTGACCTTGTGCTCCTGCCGGGCGCGGGTGGACGCCTTCTGGGTCAGGGTGGTGGCGTGCTTCCTGCTGTCGGTCGCCGACTGGGAGGAGGAGTCCTGGCCGGTGTATCCCGAGGTGACCGAGCCGGAGATGACGGGGATGCCGCCGGAGACGGTCCCGGTGATGTTGAACTGGTTGGAGTGCTGCTGCTGCGAGGACGTCGACTGCGCCAGCTCGGTGTTGTCCGTCACCCCGGTCTCGCTGAAGGTCTCCAGGGAGTCGGTGACGATCGAGGTGAACTCCTTCTTCTGGACCGACCATTCCTTGTAGGTGACGGCGGTCTCTTCCTGCGGGGCCAGAGGGATGGTGGCGACGAGTTCGCCGCGCTCGATCCCGGCCGGGGTCATCTCCAGCCGTTCCAGGTTCATCAGGCCCATGCGGGGAGCGGCGGTGTTGGCTTCGAGGCCCTTGACCGCCACCACGGCGGTCTGCAGCGCCTGGAGCGCCGCGCCGCGCGCCGACCCCTCGGTCTCCTCCGCTCGCTCGTGGCGCAGGGCGACAACGGCATGGCCGAATTCCTCGAGCGTGGGGGCGGGGACCGCGGCGAAGGCGGAGAGCGGAGCGGGGGAGAAGGAGGGCGGGGTGAGCAGGTCCCGCAGGGGCGCGGCGAGTTCGGGGTGGCGGTCCCGTATCGCGTCCGCCTCCTCCGGCCGGAGCTGGAGCCCGCGCACGAACGCGGCCTTGGCAAGGGCCTGTCCGATGGGCGGGGTGGCCACATCCAGGGGGACGAAGGTCGCTTTGTCGATCTCGCGGGTCGACTGGTCGAGTACGGGTGCTGTGACCGGCGGGGTCGTCGGCGGAGTCGTCGGAAGGGTCGTCGGCGGCACCGGTGAGGGGATGCTCGGCGTGTCGGCTCCGGACCTGGATTCCGATCCGGACTCGGCGACATGGGTCATGATGATCTCCACAGAGGGTGACGAGGGCCGCACTCCGGGCCACTGGCCCCGACCTTCGCACAGCGGGTCACTCCGGGACATCTGTTGTGCCGCTGAGCGGATCAGCGCCCCGGGCGCCCTTGCATCGCGGCGCTGATGACCCTCCCCGTCCGCACCACCGAGGCCGTCAGCGGGGACAGCGGCTGGGAGGGGTCGACCAGGGCACACAGGGCCGCGACGGCCGTGCCGCTTCGGCCGCGCAAGGGGACGGCGACACAACACACCCCCTCCGCGACCTCCTGACGGTCGACGGCGAACCCGGCCTCCCGGATCCGTGCCGCCTCCCGCGACCACGCCTTGGACGGCGGATCCACGGGCAGGCCGGCGGGCGCGCCCGCCACCAGCACCTTTCCCGCGGCGGTCGTCCAGGGGAAGGACGTCCCCGCGCGCATCGACGCGAAGGCCTCCCATTCGCCCGGGACCGCGGCGGCCGTCAGCGCCCGGCCCTCGCGCAGTACGAAGATCCCCACCGTCGCACCGGTGGCTCTCGCCAACTCGTGGACCGGTCTGCGGGCGAGGGTCAGCATGCCGGGGTGCGGCTGCCAGCCGAGGCCGAGCCGGAACATGCGCGAACCCATGCGGAAAAGGCCGCCCGAGCGCTCCACCGCGCCCAATTCGACGAGTTGTTCGAGAAGTCGGCGCGCCGTCGTCTTCGGTAATCCGCTCTCCGCGGCCAATGCCGTCAGCCGGGATTCCCCGGCCCTTTCCACGGCCTCCAGCAAGGCGAACGCACCTTCGAGAACCCCGCGCCCGCCGCCTGGCATATTCGTATCCACCACCGCCGAGCCCGCCCTTCCGTCACCGCTTTGCACTCCCTCAGGAAAAGGAAAGCATTCTCGGATGGACGGGGGATAAATTCCCACGTGAAATACCCGATGCGATGACAAGTGGAGGCACGGAACGCCGCGTATGCCGTGCCGTTGGGCGTGCTGCGCTCCGGGAACGGAACGGGACGGTGGCCCGTCCCCCCGGCCGGGCGAGGTGACCTCGCCCGGCCGGGGCAGTGCGTTACGCGGTCACCCGAGCACGCCCTGCCCGGCGGTCGGCAGGTCCTCCGGCAGCAGGGTCGTCAGGTCCTCCACGCTCGGCTGGCGCAGCGCCGTCAGCCGCCGGGCCTGGTACGTGATCATGGTTTCGAGCAGCTGCCGGGCCAGCCGCGCATTGCCGAAGGAGCGGTCGCGGGGAATGGCCGCGATATGGGAGCGCAGCGCGTCCAGCGTGGCTGCCGGGCAGGCGTAGCCGGACTCCTCCGCGTGCCGTTCCAGGATCGTGAGGAGTTCGTCGGTGGTGTAGTTCTCGAACTCCACGAAGCGGGAGAAGCGCGAGGCGAGGCCGGGGTTGGAATCCAGGAAGCGCCGCATCTCCGCGGTGTAGCCGGCGACGATCACCACGACCTGGTCACGGTGGTCCTCCATCAGCTTCAGCAGCGTGTCCACGGCCTCGCGGCCGAAGTCGCTGGAATTGCCCTCGGGGGTGAGGGTGTACGCCTCGTCGATGAACAGCACACCGCCCATCGCGCTCTCGAACACCTCCTTGGTGAGCTGCGCCGTGTGGCCGACGTAGCGCCCCACCAGGTCGGCGCGGGCCACCTCCACCAACTGGCCGCGGGGCAGTACGCCCAGGGAGTGCAGCAGCCCGGCGTACAGGCGGGCCACGGTGGTCTTGCCGGTGCCGGGCGGGCCGGAGAACACCAGATGCTGGCTGATCCGCGGGGCGGGCAGCCCCGCCGCCTCCCGCTGCTTGGCCGTGGTGAGCAGGGAGACCAGATCGGTGACCTCGCGCTTGACCGCGCCGAGGCCCACCATGGCTTCCAGCCGGGCCAGCATCGCCTCCCGGTCCTCGCCGGTGTTCTGCTCGGTGCCGCTGTCTTCGCTGACGTCCTCGGGCAGCAGCAGGGTGAGGTCGCGTTCGGCGGGTTCGGCCATGGTGGCGAGGCGGAAGGCCTGACGGTCCACCATCTCCTCGAACACCCGGCGCGCGGCACGGCCGTTGCCGAACGTGGCGCCCCGGTCCATGGCCTCGAAGTGGGCGGCCAGCGCCTCGGTGGTGCCGGGGCCCAGTTCGTACTGGTGGGAGGCGCACATGCTCTCGGTGATGGTCACCAGGTCCGTGACGGAGTAGTTGGTGAACTCGATGGTGCGGGTGAAGCGCGAGGCCAGGCCCGGGTTGGACTCCAGGAAGGAGGTCATTTCCGCCGAGTAGCCCGCGGCGATGACCACGACGTCCTCGCGGTGGTCCTCCATCAGCTTCAGCAGCGTGTCCACGGCCTCGCGGCCGAAGTCGTTGGAGCTGCCGCCCTCGGGGGTGAGGGTGTAGGCCTCGTCGATGAACAGCACACCGCCGATGGCCTCGTTGAACGCTTCGGTGGTCTTGATGGCCGTGCCGCCGATGACCTGGGCCACCAGATCCGCGCGGGACACCTCGACCAGATGGCCCGAGGGCAGGACGCCCAGCTGGGCGAGGATGGAGCCGTAGAGGCGGGCCACGGTGGTCTTGCCGGTGCCGGGCGGACCGGCGAACACCAGATGGCGGCTCATGGACGGCACCGGCATGCCAAGACGCTGGCGCCGCTGGGAGAGCTGGTTGAGGTTGACCAGGGTGCGCACCTGGTGTTTGACGCCGCCCAGACCGATCAGGGCCTCCAGCTCGTCCAGCGGCTCCTTGTTCTCGCTGGTGCCGGAGCCGGAGCCCTTCCCCGAGGCGCGCCCGGTGGTGTTCGCGGCCACCTCGGCGCCCCAGATGTCGGGCGTGGCGTTGTCGGCGCTGGTCAGCTCCAGCACCTCCAGGCGCTCGCTCACCCGGGTCTGGGTGAGCCCGGCGCCCCGGTTCTCGCGTACGGTGCAGCCGGTGACGGTGACCGGCTCGGCGCTGTCGATCCGGATGCCGTCGCCGACGCTGCCGCTGATCACACAGTGGTGCAGCTCCGCGCGGGAGCCCGCGGCGAGCAGCACACCGTGCGCTCCGGCGCCCCTGACCCGTGCCCGGGTCAGGGCCAGCTCCCCGCCCTCCTCCACGGCCACGCCCGAGGCGCCGCTGGTGTCGATCTCACAGTCGAGCACGGCCGCGACGGCGTCGCGGCCCACCGAGACGCCGGTCTCCGAGGACGAGCGCAGCACACAGTCGTCGACCCGGGTGTTGCCGCCGTCGGCGACACGTATCCCGCCGTCGCCCGCCCGCTCGACGGTGCACGACTCCAGGCGTCCGCGTCCGTCGTCGACCACCTCGAAGCCGTACTTGCCGGGCGCGGTGATACGGGCGCCGCGCAGCAGCGGATTGGCGTGCGAGCGGATGGCGACCGCGGTGCCGACCGCGTCGGTCACCTCCAGCCGGTCGAACTCGGCGGTCGACTCCTCGGTGAGCAGCACGGCCGCCGCCGCGTCGGCGCAGTCCGACACCGCGGTGCGCAGGAACGACGGCGAGCTGGAACCCGACACCCGGATCGCCGAGCCGGTGGCCGCGGCGAACTCGCAGTCCTCGAAGGTGCCGCGGGACCGTTCGGAGACGACCACTCCGCCACCCTTGGTGCGCAGCGTCCGGCACCGGCGCAGCAGCGGGTCGGCGCCTGCGGACAGCGCGATGGCGGGGCCGGTGGTGCCGGAGACCGTGACGTCCTCGACGGTGGGGCGGGACGCGCTGGTGAGATAGACACCCACCGCCGTGTCGCGGACGGTGCAGCGGGAGACGTAGGTGGTGCTGTTTCCCTCCAGGGCGATGGCGGGCTTGTCGGTGGCGGTGATGTCGCAGGACTCGACGGTGCCCTGCGACTCGCCGTTGGCGAGGACGCCGTTGCCGCGGGCGTCACGGATGCGGCAGCCGCGCACCGTCGAGCGGGCGCTCTCGCTGAGGACGACGCCGGAGGTGCCGAGGTTCTCCAGCACACAGTCCTCGATGACGCTCGCCACCTCGGAGGTGTCCACGATCCCGGCGCCCTCGCGGTTGGTGACCCGGCAGCCGCGCATGGCGAGCGAACCGGTCTGCCGGGCCAGCACCGCCGTCCAGCCGGAACCGATCACCGTGCAGCCGTCCATGGCCACTTGCCCGCGCGGCGCGTCCACCACCGCCACGTCCTCGCTGCCGCCGCGCAGCGTCAGGTCGGTGAGCATCACCGCGTCCGCGACCAGGGTCAGCGCGGTGCCGCGGCGCGGACAGATCTCCACGCTGCCCGGCTCGCCCTCGGCGACGAGCGTGACCCGGGTCTTGACGGTGAGGTTCTCGGGGTAACGGCCGGGCCGGACATGGATCACCGCTCCGGTACGTGCCGTGGCCAGCGCCTCACCGATCGTCCGGAAACTCTCCGGTTGTTCCGGGCAGACCGTCAGTACCTGCCGTGACACGCTCGGACCTCCTGAATTGATGGTGCCGTGAACAATGCCCGGACCTGGCCGGGTTGGCGGCCGGGCTTCCCCTATCATGCGTGGCATGCGAAGCGATCGTTACCGCCGCGCCTCTGTGACACTCGCGGTGGCAGCCGCTCTCCCCGCGCTCATGATGTCCACGCCCGCACAGGCCGATGAGGACGAACCGGTCAGCCTGCCCGCGCTGCGCTCGCGCGTCGCCGCCGACGAGAGTTGCGCCACCGCGTCGCGCAAGACCGCCGAGCAGCAGCCGTGGACGTGGCAGGCGTTGCAGCTCTCCCGGGCCTGGCAGCTGTCGAAGGGCGCGGATGTGACCGTGGCCGTCGTGGACACCGGCGTGGGTTCCGACCTGCCCGCGCTCTCGGGCCGGGTGACCCAGGTGGGGGACGCGGGCGTGGACTGTGTAGGGCACGGGAGCTTCGCGGCGGGCCTCATCGCGGGAGCCCCCAGCGGTAAGGGCGCGGTCACCGGTGTCGCCCCCCGGGCCCGCATCCTGGCCGTCAAGGCCACCGACGCGCGCGGCACGACCACCGCCCAGCAGGTCGCCGACGGCATCAGGACCGCCGTGGACCAGGGCGCGGACATCGTCTACACCGGGCAGGCCCTGCCGGTGGGCAGGAGCGTGTTGACCCAGGCGGTCGCCCACGCCACCGCCAAGGACGTGCTGGTGATCGCCCCGGCCGCGCCGGACATCGCCCCCGAGGGCGCCGACGGGCGCCCCGATCCGCGGGCCCGCGCCTACTGGCCCGCCCAGGTCCCGCAGGTGCTGTCGGTGGTGGACTATGGGCCGGGCGGCGGCCGCCCCGAGAAGGCGGCGGCCCCCCTCGCCCCGGATCTGGCCGCCCCCGGCGACGCCGTGGTCGGCATCGGACCCAAGGGTGGCGGCCACTACATCGGTTCGGGGTCGTCGCTGGCGGCCGCGCATGTCGCGGGTGCGGCGGCGCTGATCCGCTCGTACCACCCCGAGCTGTCCGCCGCCGAGGTCTCCCGGCGGCTGACCGAGGCCGCCTACCCCGGGGAGGCCCCGCGCCTGGACACCTACGCCGGGCTGACCGTGGTCCTCGGTGACGGCACGCGGGCCGAGCCGAAGGCCGCCGCCGCCCATGTCCCGCCCGCCGCCCCCCAGACGCCGCGGATACGGGCCCTGCTGATCGCGGGCGGGGCCGGGGCCGTCGTCCTGCTGGTGGCCGCGGCCGCGTTCATCGTCCCGCGCGGCAAGGCCCGCGGCTGGCGCCCGGCCGGATAGGCCAGGTCCGCCCGCGCCCCGTCGGGGCACACCCCGCCTGAGCCGGCACGCCGGTGACGGCGTACGGAGCCCGCTCCGTACGCCGTCACCGCGGCCGCCGCCCGGGGTCATGAATCCTCCGGGCCCATCAGGGCCGTCTGGATCTGGACGCTCTTGCGCCGGGCGATCCGCAGACCCCGTCCGGGCAGCAGGATGCGCCCCTTGACGTTGCCGAAGAGGTAGCCCTCGGTGGGCGGGCAGGACAGCAGGATCGCGGGGGTGTTGACCTCCTGGAGCCGGCGCATCAGCGGGTCGTTGAGGCCCCGGCCGGCGCCCGCCGCCGCGCGCGCCACGACCATGTGCAGCCCGACCTCGTACCCCAGCGCGAGGAAGTCCATCAAACCCTCGAAGGGCTGGTTCAGCGGCCCGCCGCCGCCCACCATGTCGTAGTCGTCGACCAGGATGAACAGCCGCGGCCCGGTCCACCAGTCGCACAGCCGCATCCGGGACGGGGCGATGTCCGGGCCCGGCATCCGGGTCTTCACGGCCCGCGCTGCGCCCCCGACCAGCTCCTTGAGGGCGTCCAGCGAGACGGCGTGGCCGAGCCGGTACTCGTCGGGGACCGCCTCCACCAGCTCGCGGCGGTAGTCCACGACCATGATCCGGGCCTCGGCGGGGGTGTACCGGGCCATGATGGCCTGCGCCGCCAGCCGCAGCAGGTTGGTCTTGCCGCTCTCGGTGTCGCCGACCACGATCATGTGCGGACTGGTGCTGAAGTCGTGCCAGACGATGCCCATCCGGTCCTCCTCCAGACCGAGCGGCATCCGCAGATCGCCCTCGACGGGCGGCAGTTCGGCGGCCGGGAACTTCGTCGGCAGCATCCGCACCGGGGGAGCGGGCGGGCCCGACCAGTGCTCGCGCACCGCCGCCACCAGCCCGGCGACGCCGTCCGCGAGATCGTCGGACCCGGCCACGCCGTCGATGCGCGGCAGCGCCGCCAGATAGTGCAGCTTGGACTCGCGGGTGAGGCCACGGCCCGGGACCCGGGGCACGCCCGCCGCCTTGCGCACATCGATCCCCGAGTCCATCGGGTCGCCCATGCGCAGCTCCAGGCGGGTGGCGGCCTGGTCGCGCACCGCCGAGGACAGCTCGACCCAGCGGGCGGTGGTGACGATCAGGTGGACGCCGTAGTTGAGGCCCCGGCCCGCGATGGCGTTGAACGTCGGGATGTGCTGGTCGTACTCCTGGCGGACCGTGGACCAGCCGTCGATGACGAGGAAGACATCGCCGTGCCTCTCCTCGGGGAACTCCCCGGCCGCCCGGCGGCGGCGCAGCGTCGCCATCGAGTCGATGCCGTTGTCCAGGAAGAACCGCTCCCGGTGCGCCAGCACCGCGGAGACCTCGGCGATCACCCGGCCGACCCGCTCCTGGTCCAGCCGGGCCGCGACCCCGCCGACGTGCGGCAGGCCCACCAGACCCGCGAGCGTGCCGCCACCGAAGTCCAGGCAGTAGAACTGGACTTCGCGCGGGGTGTGGGTGAGCGCGAGAGAGGTGATCAGGGTACGGACGAGGGTCGACTTGCCGCTCTGCGGGCCGCCCGCGACGGCGACATGGCCGCCGGCCGCGGACAGGTCCACCCGCAGCTCGTCCCGGAGCTGGTCGAAGGGCCGGTCCACGACGCCGACCGGCACCGACAGCCGCCCCCGCTCGGTGAGATCCGTGGTCGTCAGCCCGTACTCGGCGTGCGGGGCCAGCGGCGGCAGCAGCGCGTCCAGCGGCGACGGGTCCGTCAGCGGCGGCAGCCACACCTGGTGCGCGGGCGGCCCGGCGTCCCGCATCCGCTCCACGGCCACCGACAGCAGCGACTCCCCGTCCCCGGCCTCGTTGTCGACGTTCTCGTCGGGCTTTTCCGGCTCCTCCGGCGGAAGGTCGGGCATCTGCCGCGGCACCACCCAGCCCGCCGTCCACGGCACCACCTGACTGGCCACCCGCGCCTGGTGCGCCGAGCCGCTGCGCCGCCGGTACGGGCCCGAGACGTAGGCCGCGCGGAAGCGGGTCAGCGCCTCGACGCCGGTCTTGATGAAACCGCTGCCCGGGGTCGGCGGCAGCTCGTACGCGTCCGGCACGCCCAGCACGCCCCGGCTCTCCATCGCGGAGAACGTGCGCAGACCGATGCGGTACGACAGATGGCTCTCCAACTGGTGCATCCGGCCCTCGTCCAGGCGCTGCGAGGCGAGCAGCAGATGCACCCCCAGGCTGCGGCCGAGCCGGCCGATCATGACGAACAGCTCCATGAACTCGCGGTGCGCGGCGAGCAGTTCACTGAACTCGTCGACCACCACGAACAGACTCGGCAGCGGCGTCAGCGGCGCGCCGTCCGCCCGCGCCTTCTCGTACTCCAGGGCCGAGGTGTAGTTGCCCGCCGCCCGCAGCAGCTCCTGACGCCGCATCAACTCGCCGTGCAGCGCGTCCTGCATCCGGGAGACCAGCGCCACCTCGTCGGCGAGGTTGGTGATCACGGCCGAGGTGTGCGGCAGCTCGTCCAGGCCCAGGAAGGTCGCGCCGCCCTTGAAGTCGACCAGCACGAAGTTCAGTGTTTCGGAGGAGTTGGTGAGCGCCAGGCCCAGCACCAGGGTGCGCAGCAGCTCGCTCTTGCCCGAGCCGGTGGCGCCGATCAGCATGCCGTGCGGCCCGGTGCCGCCCTGCGCGGACTCCTTGATGTCCAGCTCCACCGGCACCCCGTCCGGGCCCACCGCGATCGGCACCCGCAGCCGGGCGGCTCCGGTGCGGCGCGCCCACAGCGTGGGCGGCTCGTGGCGGTACAGGTCCGGGATGCCCAGCAGCGAGGTCAGCTCCACATCGGCGGCGAGCGGCTCGGCGGACTCCGTGGCCATGCCCATCCGGTACGGGGCGAGCCGCTTGGCCAGCGACGCGGCGACGGTCGTGTCCAGCCGGTCGGGCCGGCCGAGGAAGGTCACCTGCTCCTTGCGCTCGCGGTCCGTACGCACCAGGTTCATGGTCTCGTCGGCGACCTCGAACCGCAGCGTCGCGCGCCCCGGCCGCCAGGGCAGCTCACCGGTGAGGTCGAGCACCACCGCGTTGCGGTGGCCGGGCCCCTCCATGCGGTGTCCGCCGGGTGGCGCCACGCCGTCCAGCACGACCACCGTGTACGGCTCCTCGCGGCCCGCCGTCGCGTCCGGGTCGAACGGCGGCCGCTCCTGGAACTCCGCGCCCAGCAGGTCGTCCAGCTCGTTCACCGACGACACGACCATCCGCACGGAGCCGGCGCCGTCGCTCTCCTGCGCGTGCAGATTGTGCGGCAGCCACTTCACCCAGTCCCACTCGGCCCGCCGCTCGTCCGTGGTGACCACCGTGATCCACAGGTCCTCGGGTGAGTGCAGCACGGCCAGTTGGGCGAGCATCGCCCGGGTCAGCTCGCGGATCCGGGCCGGCTCACCCCGGAACAGCACCCGCGCCCAGGTCCGCAGATACACCGCGATCGGCTGGTCGGGGACGGTGGAGTAGGCCCGGATGAAGCTGCGCAGCGCGTGTGCGGTCAGCGGTTCCAGGTCCTCCACCGGCTTGGTGGACAGCGGCGAGAGCCTGAGCCCCAGCTTCTGCTCGCCGACCGCGACCCGTATCTCACCGAAGTCCGGGTCCGCCGGGCGCCGTTCCCACAGCCGGGTGGTGCCCACCAGCGACCACAGCGCGGCCGGCTCCGGATGGCGCCACAGCAGGGCGCGCTGCTGCTCCACCACGGCGGCCCGGACCTTCTTCCGGGTCTGTCGCAGATAGCGCAGATAGTCCCGCCGCTCGCCCTTGAGCCGCTGCTTGCGCTCGCTGTTGCGGCGTACGAACTGGCCCAGGATCATGGCGACCGCGGAGACCACCATCATCCCGAGTGCCAGATAGATGAACGCGCCGCTCCGGGAGCCGCCCGGCCGCATGTACATCAGCATCATGGACACCGACATCAGCGCCATCGGCAGGTAGTTCCACACCGCCGAGCTGTCGGGTGTCACTTCGGGGAGCGTGGGCGGCTCCTGGAGACTCAACTCCCCTTCGGGCATGTCCGGGCCGCGCCGACGCGCGGGCCTGCGGAACAGGACGGTACTCAAGTGGGCGGTCTCCTTCGGGCCGGGGGTGCTGCCGGGTGCTGCCAATGGGGCTGAAAAACCGGGTGAACGGGCGGCGACACGCGCGGCCGGGGCAGGCCGGGCCCGGCCATCAGGGCAGCCGCAGCAGATGGCAGGAGCGGTGAACCCGGGCCGGGGGCAGGAACCCCGGGCCGGTGGAGAAGAGTCTACGATCCGTTTGCACGGTTCACTTCGCAGGCCGTGACCGAAGCAGGCGGTTCAGCCAGTAGTGTGCAGCCTCCCCGCGCACACGTCCAACGACCCGAGCCCCCCGGAGACTTATCCGTCTCCCGAACACCGTCTTACGAAGAAGCGTGAGTACTCTCATGACTGACAGCGCTACGGCAGGGCTTTGCCGCGTCACCGTGCGCGCCCCCGCCACCTCCATCGACCTCGCGGTCCCCGCCGATGTCCCCGTCGTCGATCTGCTGCCCACGCTGGTGCGGTACGCGGGCGACGACCTCGCCGAACAGGGGCTGGAACACGGCGGCTGGGTGCTCCAGCGGCTCGGTGGCGAGCCGCTGGCCGAGGACAGCAGTCTCGAATCCCTCGGCCTGCTCGACGGCGAGACGCTCTACCTCAGGCCGCGCACCGACGCCCTGCCCGAGGTCCGGCTGGACGACCTGGTCGACGGCGTCGCCACCACCATGGCCGACCGCCCCTTCGGCTGGACGGCGACCATCAGCCGCCGTCTGCTGCTCGGCACGCTGATCCTCACCCTCGCCGCCGGACTCGCCGTCCTCTCGATACCCGGCCCGCCCGCCGAACTGCGCGCCCTGGCCGCGGCCGTCACCGGGGCGCTGCTACTCGGCGGCGCCGCCTCCGCCAGCCGCGCCGTCGGCGACGCGGAGGCGGGCGCGGCGCTGGGCTTCGCCGCCGTGCCCTACTTCGCCCTCGCCGGCTGGCTGCTGCCCGGCGGCGACCTCGGCGGACCGCACCCCCACCAGGTGCTCGGCTCCCGGCTGCTGGCCGCGAGCGCCGCCGCGGCGGGCGGCGCGATGCTGGCCGTCGCCCTGGTCGTCGCCTTCGCCGCGCTGTTCGTCGCCGCCGTGGCGGTCGCGGCCGCGGGCGTCCTCGCGGCCGTGCTGATGATGACCGCCGATCTGTCGGCCGCCCACGCCGCCGGTCTCGTCTCCCTGGCCGCCGTGCTCTTCGGCGCGTTCGTGCCCTCGATGTCGTTCCGGCTCTCCGGGCTGCGCATGCCGCCGCTGCCCACCAACGCCCAGCAGCTGCAGGAGGGCATCGAACCCCACTCGCCGGCCGCCGTGGCCGCCCGTACCGTCGTCGCCGACGGCTGGATGACCGGCCTGTACGCCGCGGCCGGGACGATCTGTGCCGGCTGCATGCTGGGCCTGGCACGCGCCGAGGACCTTCCCGAGATCATCACCATGGCAGCCCTGTCGGTGCTGCTCCTGCTGCACAGCCGCGGCCTCGGCAACACCCTGCAGCGACTGTCCCTGGTCGCCCCCGCCCTGTGGGGCGGCGCCCTGCTGACGTACGAGGCGGCCACCTCCTACAGCTCGACCGGCAAGCTCCTGCTGGTCGGCGGGTTGCTCGCGGTCGCCGCAGCCATCGCCATCGCCTCCTGGACGGTCCCGGGGCGGCGGCTGGTCCCGTACTGGGGCCGGGCCGCCGAACTGCTGCACTCCGCCATGGCGATCAGCATGCTGCCCCTGTCGCTGTGGGTGCTCGGCGTCTACGGCGCCCTCCGCTCCCTCAACGGATAACGCCCCAGACCGCCCAAGGACGAGTTCTCCATGCAGACCAAACGCGACCAGGTCCAGGCCCATATGTTCCTCATGGGCCGGCTGACCTCCAGCATGCTGCGCTCCGACCCGGACGCACCCGAGAGCCCCCAGGGCCGCACCAACCGCGGCGTCGCCATCGGCGTGATCATCGCCGTGCTGCTGTGCGCCGGCGCCTTCGTCCTCGGCCTCGTCTCGCCCGGCCAGAAGGACTCGTGGCGCACGGCCGGAAAGCTGATCGTCGACAAACAGACCGGCGCCCGCTACCTGTACCTCGACGGACGGCTGCGCCCGGTGCGCAACTACGCCTCGGCGCTGCTGCTCGCCGGCGCCGATCTGGAGACCGTCACGGTGGGCACCAAGTCCCTCAAGGGCACCCCGCTGGGTACGCCCATCGGGATCGAGGGCGCCCCCGACGCGCTGCCCGGGGCGAGCGACCTGTCCGACGACCCGTGGCAGGTGTGTTCGGCACCGTCGGCGCAGGACGACGGCAAGGTCGGCACCACGCTCGCGGTGGGCGCGGAGAGCCCGGGAGACGCGCTCGGCGAGGGCGAGGGTGTGCTCGTATCGGGCCCGGACCGCAATCGCTATCTGCTGTGGCAGGGCAGCCGGCTGCGGCTGGACCGCGACTCGGGCGCGGCCGCGGCGCTGGGCTACGCCTCCACCAAGCCGGTGCCGGTGTCGGCCGGGTTCCTGAGCGCGCTGCCCGCGGGCCCCGATCTCGCGCCGCCGGAGAACCCCGGGATCGGCCGGCCCGGTCCGACGCTGGGCGGCCGGTCCACCCGGGTCGGGCAGGCGTTCACGCTGGACGTCCCCGGCTCCGGCAGCCGCTACTACCTGCTGCGGAAGGAGGGGTTCGCGCCGCTCACCGCCACTGAACTGGCGCTGGTGCTGGGCGATCCGCAGACCCGGGCGAGGGCGTACGGGGGCCAGGCGCCGGTCGCCTCGCCGGTGACCTCCCAGGCGCTGCAGGGCAATCTCGCGCCGGAGGGCTCGCTGAACAAGGGGCCCGGAGAGGCGCCGAGTTCGCCGCCGAAGGCCGTGACCGTGGCCGATGGGCAGTCCCCGTGCGTCCGGGTGGCGCCGCAGGGCAAGGGCACCCGGGTCGGTGTCACGCTGGTCGAGGAGCCCGAGCTGGGCCCGGTGGCCCAGCACTCCGCGGGGGCGGCCGCGGCCCCCGCGTGTCTGCCCGTGGACCGGATCACCGTGCCGCCGGGCCGCGGTGTTCTGGTGCGGGCGCTGGGCGCCGGCGGTGGCCGGGTCGGCACCACGCTCTACCTGGTCACGGACTCCGGTGTGAAGCACCGGCTGGCGAACCAGGACGCGGTCAAGGCGCTGGGCTACGAGGGCGAGGGCCCCCAGGAGATGCCCTCGCTGATGCTGTCGATGCTCCCCTCCGGCCCCGATCTGTATCCGCGGGCCGCACAGAACGGCCAGGTCAACGTGGTGGCTCCGCGCTGCCGCTGGCCCGGCAAGGGCGGACAAGCGAAAAGCAATCTGACGACAAGTCAGAAGGGCGGGAAGACAAACAACGCCTCATAGCATCGCCGTCCTGACACCGATCGAGGAGAGGGGTGCTTGTGTCCGCCAACGGCATGCAGCAGTCAGAGGAATCCGCGACACGGAACGGCATCCAGGCCCTGGAGATGGCCTTCAGCGGCGTCATGAAGTGCCGGCAGGACGTCGAGTCCACCAAGAACAACCTCATGGCCCACTACAAGGGCAGTGACGGTGGCGCCTTCCGCGACCTCGTCACGTCATGGGAGGAGAAGGCCGATGTCATCCTCACCAACGTCCAGGACATGATCGAGACGCTCAACCAGACCCTCGTCGAGCAGGGCAAGCAGCAGGGGTCCTCGAACGAGGCCATCAACCAGGCCTACTCGCAGTCGGACGCGGTTTTCGACACCCTGACCGGCTGATCCGGCCGCCGGCTTCCCCACCATCCGTTCGGACCTAGGCGAGACGAGGACAGGCAATGAGCGATTTCACCGACGGCTACATCTACGTCGACTACTCGCACATGAGCAACGCGGCCGACGACATGATCACCCAGACGAAGGCCATCGCGACCACGCTCGAGAACCTGGAGATGGAGCTCAACGAGCTGAAGAACACCTGGATCGGTGACGACAAGGACGTCTACACCCAGAAGCAGCAGGCCTGGGACAACGCGGTCAAGGCGATGGAGGACCTGCTGACGAAGCACTCCGCCCTGCTGACCTCGGTCTCCGAGAACTACCAGTACAGCGAGCAGTCGCTGACGCAGATGTGGGACTCGGTGAAGATCGGCCGCTGACGCCCGCCGGCGGCCGGCCCGCCGCGGCCGGCTCGCCCATCACACCCCCCAGCGGGAAGGACCCGGAGTGGACACCAAGGATCCGAACGAGAAGACGACCAAGCTGACCTTGGACAAAGCCGGTCTCCAGAGTTTTCTCGACGATCGTGTGCTGCCCTTCAAGGACGAGATCCGCAAGATCGCCGAGGACGACCCCACGTTCGGTCCCTCGATGGGCTCATTGATCGGCAAAGAGGACATCAGCATCGAGGATTTCGACTCCTACCAGGCCGGGAAGCCGCTGTCGCTCGGCTGGATGCTCCAGGAGGGCGAGGTCGACGGGCAGGTGGCGAAGCTCAACAAGAGCCTCGCCACGATGGCGGAGAACGTCATCCAGATCTACAAGGAGCAGGCCAAGCTCTTCGAGGACATCGAGCAGAACCTGAATACCACCCTCACCACACTGTTCTCCGCCCAAGGCGACAACCTGACCACCATCGACGGCCAGGAGTTCCTGGACATCTTCGAGGACGTGGACGACGACCTCGGGGGCGGCAAGTCCGGCGGCGGCAACGATGACGAGGACTAGCCGCTGAGCGTCCCGCCGCCCCCGTTCCCGCCCGCCCCCACCTCGCTGACCGGCCCGCCGGAGGTCCCGCGCCATGTCCAAGAAAGTCCCCGTCGCCCACTCCGACAACGACTGGTGGGCCAGGGCTGTTCGTGTGCTGACGGGCGTCACCCTGCCGGCCCGGGCGGACCTCTTCGACAGCCTCCTCGGGAACAACGACATCCCGCTGATGCGACTGGAGTTCTCCGACTACGACGGCGAGCCCTCCAACGCGATCGTCGAAGCGGTCGACGACCTGTCGTGGCGTACCGAGAACTCCGGCTGGCGCATCAACAACACCGACTTCGTGATCCCGTTCTACTCCGGGAAGCACGGCCCCATCAGCGGGGCGCCCCCGGGCACCAAGGTCGTGATGAAGCAGGCCCGCATCACCCTGCTCGGCACGAACGGCACGGACGACCCCCCGGCCGGCGGGGTGGTCGTGGGTTCCGAGTTCAAGAGCAAGCTGGGCAAGGACTTCGAGGGTCAGTCGAAGGACACGACCTGGAGCAACGTCGGCCTGTCGCACTACAGCTACGGCGGCGGCATGGCGCTTGTGTCGCTGATCAACAACAACAAGACCACCGGATTCGATTGGTACGGCCTCAGGGTCAACGAGAAGGACGCGGTGGACCTGGATTCCTTCACCAGGTCGGCCGAAGCCCTCGACCGGGCCGCGCACTTCTTCAAAAACCGGTACGACGACCTCCGGGACTGGGAGTTCGACCTCGGCAAGGAGGAGGCGTCGTGGAAGGGAATGGCTGCCGGGGTCTTCCGGGACATGGTCCACGGGATGGCGCGCAACTACAAGTCGTACAGCGAGCAGATTCCCCTCAAGGGCACCGAATCCAAGTACGGGTCTGAACTCCGCAACTACCGGAAGGACATCCACAACGCAGCCTATGGGCTGTACGAAAAATGGAACACCTGGCAGCTGCTCACCGGAAATCCGCTGCGCTGGCTGCACGACATCCTGCTGGATGTCTCCGAGTGGATCTGGAAGAACAACATCACCAAGGTCCGTTTCTATGAGGACTACGGATACGAGTATTACGACTCGTACCACGCGGTGAAGCTGGATGGCTTCCACGGCGACCACCCGACTTACGGCCAGCTCGAGGACAAGGAGACCTGGAAGAAGATCGGCGAAGAGGCCATCAAGAAGTGGCAGCAGTCCGTCGTGGACGTGCTCGGAGAGGCGGGTAAGGCAGCCATCCTCGCCATTCAGAACTCGGTGAACGACCAGGACCTGCCCAAGAAGATCGATACGGAGACGACCAGCCTGAGCCAGGAGTTCGCCAAGGACCAGGCGGCGAAGGAAAAGGCGGACGCCGAGAGGGAGAAGAAGAGGATCGAGGAGGAGAACAAGAGGAAAGAGGAGGAGAACAAGAGGAAGGAGGAGGAGGCTGAACGCAAGGCCGAGGAGAAGGAGAAGGAGTGGGAGAGGAAGCAGGCAGAGGCTGAACGCAAGGCCGAAGAGAAGGAGAAGGAGCAGGAGAGGAAGCAGGAGGAAGCCGAGCGCAAGGCCGAGGAGAAGCAGCGGGAGCAGGAGGCGAAGCAGGAGCAGAAGGAGAAGGAGCAAGAGGAGAAGCAGCGGGAGCAGGAAGCGAAGCAGGAGCAGAAGGAGAAGGAAGCCGAGGCCAAGCAGGCCGAGAAGGAAGCCGAGCAGGAGGCGAAGCAGGCCGAGCAGGAGCGCAAGGCAGAAGAGAAGCAGGCGGAGCAGGAGGCCAAGCAGGAGCAGAAGGAGAAAGAGGCCGAGGCCAAGCAGGCCGAGCAGGAACGGAAACAGGAGGAGCGCTACAAGGAGCAAGAGGCACAGCAGCAGATTGCTACGGCATTGGCGCGCACGGAACGCGAGCAGGAGAAGAAGGAGCAGGAGAAGAAGCAGGCGGAACAGGAGGCCAAGCAGGCCGAGAAGGAAGCCGAGCAGGAGGCCAAGCAGGCCGAGCAGGAGCGCAAGGCAGAAGAGAAGCAGGCGGAGCAGGAAGCGAAGCAGGAGCAGAAGGAGAAGGAGGCCGAGGCCAAGCAGGCCGAGCAGGAGGCCAAGCAGGCCGAGAAGGACAAGGAGGCGGAAGCCAGGCAGGCCGAGCAGGAACAGAAGCGCATTCAGACCGAGAGCGAATACGAGGCCAAGCAGGAGCAGAAGGAGAAGGAGCAGGAGGCCAAGCAGGCCGAGCAGGAGGCCAAGGCCGAGGCCAAGCAGGCGGAGCAGGAAGCGAAGCAGGAGCAGAAGGAGAAGGAGGCCGAGGCCAAACAGGCGGAGCAGGAAGCGAAGCAGGAGCAGAAGGAGAAGGAAGCCGAGGCCAAACAGGCGAAGCTGGAGCGCGAACAGGAACAGCGCCAGGCCGAGGCGGAGCAGCGCTACGAGCGCCAGAGCCGGGAGCTCGGCGGCGGGAACCCGCGGCGGTACGAAAGCCCGGACCTGCCCTCCGACCTGCCCTCCGACTACGGAAACCAGAGCCCCTCGCTCGACCGCAGCGGCGGCACGACGACCCTCAACCCCGACCGCTCGGTCACCCTGGAGTACCCGGACGGGACCTCACGGACCATCGATGTGCCCGGTGGCGATATCTCCACCGTCCTGCCGGACGGCTCGACGGACATCGACAATCTGCGCCCCGGTGACTCGATCACCAACAGCGACGGCAGCATCACGACCCTGGAGCGGGACGGGACCCTCACCACCGACTTCCCCGACGGCAGCAGCACCCGGATCGACCCGGAGAAGGGCCTGATCACCAACCATCAGGCCGACGGGACGACCACCACCACGTCGATCGAGTCGGGCGAGACCCTGCCGAGCAACCTCGGCGGCTCCACCGGCCTCCACTCGCCGTCGAGCTCGTCCTCGTACGACGACGGCCTGTACGGCCGCGGCTACGAGGACGAGCTGTACGACTCCACCCCGTACAACGGCGATCCGTCCGGCAACGGCTACGGCTCGGGCACCGGGAGCGGCAGCGGCTCGCCCGGCGGTATGCCGATGCTGCCCCCCGGCACCCGGATGAACGGGTCCACCAGCGGCGGCGCGGGCTCCGAAACCGAGCGGGTCCGCGGGGTGTTCGACGACCCCAGCCAGCCCATCGTGCGCCGCGTCGGCTCCCCCCGGCCGTCGGGTTCGAGCTATCAGGAGGAGGAGATCGTCGCGGCTCGCGGCGGCGGGATGGGCACCGCCGGCGGTATGCCCTTCGCCACGCCGATGGGCGGCGGCATGGGCGGCGGTCAGCCGCAGACCCAGAGCTCCGACCGTGAACGGGCCGCGTGGCTGGAGGAGGACGAGGACGTCTGGGGCACGGACGAGGGCGGCGCGCCGGCCGTCATCGGGCGTTGAGAGCGGCGAGGGAGACGAGCCGATGAAGAAGGAATCGATCAAGAAACAGCTGGCCAGGGCCATGGCCGACATGGAGCGGACCCAGCAGGCCGTCGCCCAGGCCAAGGCACAGCTTCGGACGGCCTTCGTCACCGTGCGCTCACGTGACCGCGCGGTTGAGGCGACCGTGGGCGCACAGGGACAGCTCACGGATGTGAAGTTCCTGGACGGCAAGTACCGCACCATGGGCGCCGCGCAGCTCGCGGCCTCCGTGATGGAGGCGGTGACCCAGGCCCAGGCGCAGATGGCCCAGACGGTCATGGACACGTTCCGGCCGCTGTCCGACAGCGTGAGCGGCGCCCCCCGCCTCGACGGGGTCGGCATCGAATGGGACGAGATCTTCGCACCGCTCGCGGACACCGCGTCGAAGGGCCGTACCGCGCACACCCGTGCCGGCGACCGGCTGCGGGACGAGATCGACGAGGACGGGGACCGGAGGTAGGCCCGATGAGCTACGGATACGGTGGCGAGGCGTACGAGGCCGACCCCGCCCGGCTGCAGGCCATGATCGGTGAGATCCAGGCCATCGCCAAGCAGGCGAGGGAGCTTCCGGGCGGATTCACCTCGGCCCTGCAGCCCACCCGGCGGTGGTACGGGATCGACGACGAATTCGCCAAGGAGACCGGCGTCAAGTACGAGCAAACCGTCGAAGGGGTCGCCGACACCTTCTCCGCCATCTCCGACTGCATCATCGGCGTGGTCGAGGGCCGGCTGCAGGAGCTCCAGGAGGTCCGGGGGGCATCGTCCTTCGCCACGGACAGCATCGACGAGCTGCGGCGGGGAGTTGACTCCGTGGGCGGGGGCGGCTCCGGAGGCGGCGGCGGGAAACATTGAGCGGTGCCGACAGAGGAAGCTCCGTCCCCGAGGACTCCATCGAATTTCCCGATGACGTCAACGACATGCTCTTCGTCCTGCTGGGTGAGCGGCCGCTACAGGCCTCCTCGGACATGGCGTACAGCAGCAGCATGCCGTTCGACGAGTACGCGCAGGCGCTGCTGGACCTGCGCGATCGCATCCTGGACTCGGTCAACCGGGTCGACGGCGCGCTGCCGACCCAGGTGGCCGAGGTGTACAAGCAGGCGATGGGCATGCTCACCGGCGCCGGCGGCCAGGACGCCATGGCGGAGTTCGCGGAGAGCCTGAGGGATCTGAGCAAGGGGCAGGTCGAGCACTCCAGAAACATCATGGAGAGCAAGTGGGAGATCATCGCGGAGATCATCCAACTGCTCATCGAACTGGCCTTCATCGCCGCCATGGCGTTCTTCACCGGAGGGCTGTCCTTCGGCGACGCCGCCCTGGCGAAGGCCAGAAGCCGTCTGACGGTGCTGATCATCCTCGACCGGCTGCTGCGGATGAGCCACTTGATGCCCGCGTTCAGCGAGGCTCTTCAGGAGGCGTTCACGACCTTCGCGGTACGGCTGGCGATGCTGGGCCTGAACAAGGGGGATCGCCGCCCCGACGGGATCGACTGGGGCAACATCGGCAAGTCCGCCGCCTTCGGGGCCCTGGCCGGGTTCTTCATCAGCGGCCTCTCGAACATATTCGGCAGCGTCTTCAAGAACTTCTTCAACAACTTCGGCAACAACAAGTGGGGGAAGTTCGGCGGCGACGTCTTCAACAGCTTCGGGAGCGAAGGTGTCGGGGAGGCCTTCGCCGAGTTCCTGATCAACGGCCTCTTCGAAGGCAAGTGGAAGTTCGACCCCATGTCGCTGGTGGGCGGGGGCCTCAGCGGAGTCTCCGAACTCATCATCGGCAGTGGCCTGGACTACATCGGCAAGAGCCTGAACCAGAAGTTCATCGGCGGCAATCTCTTCAGCAACCTGTTCAACAGCCCGCCGGGGCCGAACTCCGTCCTGGGCGGGGGTGGTGGTGGCGCAGGCTCCGGCGGATCGACCACCGTCGACACGGTCACCAACGACGACTCGACCGCGGCCCCGACACCGACTCCGCCCCCGACGCCGCTGCCACCCACGCCCGTTCCCACGACGGTCACCCCTCCGATCGTCCACAACAACGTCGGCCCCACCCCGACGAGCGAAGTCCCTGACACTTACCCGGACATCGACCCGTATGCCGACAGCGACGTGTACTCGGACACTGACACGGTGTACTCCGGCTCCGACACCGACTCGATCGTGAATTCGGACTCCGACGCGTACTCGGACATCACCGACTGGGACGCATACGAGGACACCCCTTCGGACACCGGTCCGGGCGCCGTGCCGCTGCCCGCTCCCAAATCCGGGGCTCCCGACCCGATGCCGCTGCCGTCGACGTCCCCGCGGCCGGACACCACCTCGCTCCCGGATTCCGCGTCGGCCGACCCCATGGCGTACGTGTCCCCGTCCGGCACGCCCACCCCGACCCCCTCGACCACGCCGTACACATCGCCCCGCGGCCGCGACACGGACCTCTACGGAGACGGGTTCGACGCGACCCTCGACGATACGCCGGACACGACCCCCGCCCCGGACACCACCGCCACCCGAGACGACGCCGTCACCGACGAGACGGCACAGTCCACCCCGCACCACAACCCGGCCGCGGACCCGGTCCGGGACCCGGTACGCCCCGAGCAGTGGCGGGGGCGGCAGCAGCAGACGTCGCCGACCGAGATCCACACCGAGATCCAGCCCCCCGCCACCGACGATCAGACGCAGGACCAGGACCAGGACCAGGACCAGGACCAGGACCAAGGCCAGGGCCAGGGCCAGATCCAGGGCCACGGCCCGGTGACCCAGCCCGCCCCGGACACGTCGGTCGTCCGCACCACGGTCCAGCGCGTCCAGGCCGACGACGGCCGCTGGGTGCGCAACCTGACCCTGGACCTTCCGGTGCGCTTCGGCGACGGGTTCTCCGCCGATCAGCTCCAGGAGTTCCAGGAGCGGATGCGCGGACTGCTCGACACCCGGATCAACCACGGGCTGCCGCTGCCGCGCTCGGGGGATCAGCTCCACGTCGACCTCAACCTCGTCCACGCCCCCGACGACGCCGAGGCCATCGAGCTGACCGCGACGGACACCCCCGCCCCGTCCGATCAGTTCCACCTCCGGATGTCCTCCGACGACCCGTCACTCGGCGCGCCCGAACGCGCCCGGCGCCAGGCCCGCGACGACGCGACCGCGCTGCGCCAGGTGCTGCGCTACGCCGGTCTCGACCTGGACCCGGACGCGCTGCCCGGCCCTGCCGTACGGCCGGAGCACCTCCAGACCGTCGAGGACCTGACCGACACCGGCCCGGCCGTGGCCGACCAGACACCGCTCACCCCCGCCGTGGCCGACCACGCACCGCCCGCCCCGCCCGCCCCGCCCGTGGCGATCGCCACGACGTCCACCGCGCCCACCGCCCTGACCGACCCCACCGCCGTCACCGGCCCCACGCCCCCCACCGGCCCCGCCGACCGGACGGAGCCCGTCGAGCCCGACACGGCCCCCGTGCCCGAGCCGACCATCCTGGCGACGGCGTCCTCGTCGCCGGCCCAACTGCCCCCGCCGCCTGCGAACCCCGTCCCAAACGTGCCGGTGATGGCGGAGCCCGTCGCCGACCCCGTGCGCCCCGGACAGTGGCGCCCCCGGCGGGACGGCGCGCCCTCGGCGCCGCTGTGGACCGAGCGCTACGACCCGGCCGCCGACCCCCTGGCGGACGGCCCGGGCCGCGGGCCGCAGACGCTCGGCGGACGCGACACCGTCATCCGTACGTGGATCCGGCGCATCCAGGCCGACGACGGCCGCTGGGTGCGTAACCTGACGCTGAATCTGCCGGTGAGCTTCGGCCAGGGGTTCCCCGCCGACCGGCTCCCCGGCTTCGAGCGCCGGATGCGCGAACTGCTCGACACGTACTTCAACCACGGACTGACGCTGCCGCGCTCCGGCGACCAGCTGCACATCGACGTGCACTTCGTCCACGCGCCCGACCACCCGGAGGCCATCGAGCTCAGCACGGCCACCGACCCCACCGAGTTCGACCAGTTCCACTTCCGGCTGTACTCCGACGACCCGTCCCTCGGGGCGGAGGAGAGAGCCGAGCGCCTGCGCAAGAACGACGCCCGGTCGCTGCACGAGCTGATGCACTTCGCAGGTCTGGGGGACCGGTCGCTGGACCCCTCCTCGCTCTTCCGCCGGATCGCGAACGGCTCGGTCGACAGCGTCGGGATCATGGCCGATCCGAACACGCTGCCCGGCCGCGCCGTGCCGCTGCACTACCTGAGGACCATCGAGGACGTCACCGACTCCGGGCCCGCCGTGCCCGACCACCCCCGGTCGGCGCGGCCCCTGCCCACCACCTCCGGCGACCCGGCCGATCTGCTGCCGCCCGCCCACCTGCGGCCCGCGCATCCGCCGTCCCAGGCGAGCGTCGGGGTCAAAGCGGCGCCAGAGACCGCCGGAGACCTCAACGAGCTGTGGGAGACGGCCAGGCGCCAGAACCCCGGCGGCGGGCCCCTCACCATCACGGTGGACGGCGGCAGCGTGACCGCGGGGGAGCTGATGACGGCCGTCCTGGACCGGCTCGGCGCCACCGGCCGGGCGGGCGAGATCACCCTGTCCAAGCCCACGGCCAAACTCAAGGCGGGGGCCACCCACAAGGTGCTGCTCTCCTTCAACGAGGACGGCCGGCCCGCCACCGTCACCTGGGAGATCCGCGTCGAGTCGGCGCTCACGGCCACCGCACCCGAGCCGGGGCCGGCCGGCCCGCCACCCGCCCCGTACGACCCGGCGACCACGCCGGAGGCCAACGCGCGGGCGCTCGCGGTGGGCCGCGACGTCAGCGCGCTCATCAACCGGCTGATCCGGGACGACGGACAGCCGCAGGGCGTCCAGGGACCCCTCGTGCTCACCGGCGGCGCCCAGGCCAATCTGCGCTACGGCAGCCCACGCCCCCTCGCAGACCTGGACTTCCGGCTCGCCACCCCGGATGTGCGGCAGCACGAGGAGCTGATCAACCAGGCCCTGGCCGAACACTTCCCGAGCCCGCCCGGCGCCCAGCCCCCTGTCCTGCGGCAGGACGAGCGCGACCCCCGCGCCCTCAGCGGCCGGATCAACGGCGTCGACATCACCATCGGCCCGACCACCACCCCGTACCGCGACACGGACGAGGCCGACGGCATCGTCGTCCCGTCCCTCATGGACTCCCTGGTCGACACGGCGTACGCACTGGCCACCCGCCCGGGGCGGCACCAGCGGGGCGCGGACCTGTTCGACCTGCTGTGGGCGCTGGGCGAGCACCCGGGCCTGGACGCGGCGCTCGCCGAGGAGCTGGTCAAGCGGCGCGGCGCGGAGTACGCCGCCCAGCGGCCGGCCGACGGCAAGGGGAATGTGACGGGTCAGTTCATCGACGTCCTGGGCGGGCTGATGGGGACCAGAGCGGCGCGCAAGTCCCTGGAGGCCCAGTGGCGCGAGTTCGGCGCCACCCCGCAGGACGTCGAACGGCTGCGCACCACCCTCGCCGACCTCGCCGACAGCTTCCGGGCCGGGTCCGGCCCGTACCGCGCGCTGGTCCTGACGGCGGGCAACTTCACCGGCGACATGTTCGGCCTCGCCACCGCCCTCTCGCTCAACCCGAAGCTGCACGTCGGCGTCATGACCGGACCGCGCACCCGCGACCAGGTCGGGCCGTTCCTCCGCAAGACCCTCACCGCCCCGGTCCACGCCCGCTACGCCCGGGCGATGGCCGAACTCGACGCGGCCACCGATCTGTCGCCGGGCGAGCGCGCACAGGCACGGGACCGGCTCACCGCCCGGCGGGACGCCGAGCTGCGCGCGCAGCAGGACCGCCTCCACACCCTGCACACCGACGATCCGCACCAGCTGTACACCCAGACCGCCAACGGTTACGAGGCCCTGCCCTACGACGGGATGAGCCCGCCCGTGCCACCGGCGCTGCGCGGCACCCGGCTGCAGAAGCCGACGAAGTACGCCACGGCCGAGGTGGCGCAGCTGTGGGACGCCCAGGGGCGCTCGCGGGCGCAGATCCGTGGCGCCTGGGGCCTGGAGACACCCCACACCGAGCGGGTGCGGCGTTTCCTCGCGGCCCGGGGAGTGCCGGAGGGCGGCCCGCACGTGGTGCTGTGGTCGCGGCTGGGCAGCCGTCAGGAGGGTGACGCACACCCGCAGCACGACAGCGGCACGACCGGCCTGCGGCAGATCATCGACCGTCTGCCGCCCGGGACGAACGTGATCATCGCGGGTGACAGCGCGCGCAACGGCGCGCTCAAGCGGCTCGCCGACGGCTACGAGAACGTCCACGACCTCACGGAGTTCTGGAAGGACGACGACTGGCGGCAGGCGTTCCCCGACGAGACGCGCGAGGTCCAGTTCCAGGTCTTCGACCACCTCTCCCAGGCCTCCGGCGGCGACCTGAAACACCTGGGGTTCCGCAGCGGCAACCTGGAGGCGTACGCCCTGATCGGGCATCAGGTCCGCTATCTGGAGGAGACCGGAAACCTCCAGGCCAAGCGCATGAAGGCCTGGCACGACCCGAAGATCGGCTATCAGCGGATCACGGTGAACAAGGTGCCGACACTCGCCGGGCAGTGGGTGGTCAAGAACGCCGAGGTGACCGGCAACGAGGCGCCGGTGCCGTGGTGGTCCGACCTCGACGGCGCGGGCGCGGAGTCCCGCGCGCGGCTGAAGACCGAGGCGCTCGCCGCCTACGGCATCAAGAACGCCCCCGCCCAGCGCGGTTTCGACCCGCTGGACCTGGAGGCCATCGGCTCGTATCTCGGCTTCTCCGCCCAGGGCTCGCAGGGCTCGCTCGACGCGCGCCCCCTGCCGCCGCCTCCCGGCACCCCGGCCCAGGCCCCGACCCCGCTGGCCGGCCGGACGGGGCAGCGGCCGCGGGCCCGGCGGCCCACCCCGTCCCCGGCCTCCCCGGGCCGCGTGGCGGACCTCGCCTCCCGGCTGCCGGACATGCCGGCGGCGGAGCGCGCGAAGGAGCTGGCGCTGCTGTCGTCGGCCGACCGCGAGAAACTGGCGTCGGACCCGGCGCTGATCGACGCGCTGGAGGCCAGGCTGACCGCGCCGGAGTTCGCCGCGACGGCGGCGCGGCTGCTGATCCAGGTGCCGAAGGGGGTGGGCCAGCCCGACTCGGCACGGCGCGAGGTGCTCGGCCGGCTCACCCCGATGCTGGGCAACCCCAAGGTGGCGGCCACCCTGCTGAGGGCCCGTGCGCGGGTCGTGGTGGTGCCCAAGGACGAGGCGATGACCTCGCTCGCCCCGTTCCGCCATCTGCGAGGCAAGCCGGTCGGCGCGGACGGGCGGGTCTGGGACACCGTGCGCGGCATGGGCGGCCGGACGACAGCGGTGACGGAGGAGAACCTTCTCGGCAAAGAGAGCACCATCGGCGACGAGCACATCTACGCCAAGGGGTACTCCACCACCACACACGAGTTCGCGCACGCCATCCATCGGCACGGGCTCTCCGACAAGGACCGCAAGCGCATCCGCGACGCCTTCTACGCCAAGCGCAACCGCGAGCGGCGGTCGCAGCTGCCGGGCTCCAAGGTCCCCCCGCCGCAGTGGCCGGACGGCGTGGCCAGGGACCTGGCGGGGCGGCCGGTGCTGAACTACTCGGCCCGGGACGAGTACGAGTTCTTCGCCCAGCTGACCAACGCCTACCTCGGGACCAACGAAGGCACCGACCCGTACACCGGGCGGCGCCGCAACAACGGCGCCCAGTGGGTGCGGGAGTACGAGCGGGGACGGCCCAAGCGGGAGCGGCTGTTGCCCCTGCTGGAGCGGCTGTACGGCACGAGCCGTATCCAGGCGGAGAATCACCTGTACGAGGGGTTCCGGGGCCTGTGGGACCAGGCCGAGAACACCCACCGGCCCCAGCCGCACGTCCCGGCGCCCGCGCCCGACCCCGCGCCCACCGCTCCCGCCACCGTGGACACCCTCGCGGCCGACGGGCCGCGGACCACCACCCAGGACCAGCAGGAGCGGAACGGAGACCAGGACGCAGACCAGGACGGAGACGGTACCGAGACCGGTACGGACACGCCGGAGACGACGCCGCCCAAGGATCCGCTGAGCATCGAACACCACCTCGACCGCCGCCGCCCGCCCCGCCTCGACCGCGGGCTGCCGCCCGCCCCGCTGGAGCGCGAAGGCGCCCGGTTCACCGACGGCAGCCGGATGCCCGCCCCCCTCGACGGCATCCGACAGCTGATGTCGGATCTGCCTGAGGAGGTGCTGGCGCGGTCGGCCGCCTTCGGCACCAAGGACTTCACCCTGCGCGGCACCGACCAGGCGCTGAAGGAACTCGAACGCGAGCTGCGGGCCAGGCCGGGCGCCCGGCCACGCAAACCCCGCACCGGCGCCCCGCGCGACACCGGGCTGCTCGCCGAGGTGGCGACGGCGCTCCGCGAGGACCTGGGCGGACTCAGCGGCGACGGGCGCGAGTTCACCTACACCGACGAGAAGGGCCGGGTCCGGGTGCTGCACCTCGCGGTGCGCCACTACGGCGGCTGGGAACGGTTCACCGACACCTCCGACGGACCGCGGAAGGTCGAGTCGACGGCGCGGACCCAGCGCACCACGGGACGCACCCCCACCCAGAGCACCAGCTACGCCCTCAATCCGTTCGCCCCGCTGTGGCCGCTGACCAAGCCGCTGGGCGTCTTCGGCCGGGTCGGCCTGCGCTTCGCCCGTACCCACGCCGTCGGCTACACCCTCACCTCCCAGACCACCAGCCAGTCCAAGACGAGCAGCACCGACACCTCGCACCGCTACCTCGACGACGTCTACTACGAGTTCACCGTCACCGATGAGCGGGGCCGGCCCGTGACGGAGGACGGCGGCCGGACCCCGGCGACGTTCGGCTTCGGGATGCGCGGCGGGCTGTCCCTGCGGCTCTCGGACAGCGCGGTGACCGAGGCCAAGCCGGGCCGCATCCCACCCCTGATCCGCTACCGGGGCCGGCCGCACCACCGGCTCGTCACCACCGAGGACTTCGGCCCCCTCAGCCATGTCCGGGACTGGGCCGCCGGGCAGATCGGGGCCCGCCCCGGCTCCTCGGCCCACCGCGAGCTGGACGCGTTCCTCTCGTCCCGCAACTTCCAGCGGATGGCCCGGGTCCTCGGCACCGGCCGGATGACCACCGCCCCGCTGTTCGCCGATGACAAGCTCCGCACGCCACTGGGCGTCTTCACGGTGCAGGTCCTGCCACGCCGGGCCGTCCTCGTCGACGAGACGACCGCCTCCGCCCTCAAGGACGTCACCGCGCTCACGCTCACCAACGAGCGGAATCTGTCGATATCTACCGGCCAGGAGCTCAACGGCTCGGTGGGACCGGCCTTCAACTGGCTCGGCCTCAACGGGGATGAGCTGAATCTGCGTTTCCTGCTCGGCTTCGCCGCCCGCTACGGCCACCGGACCACCCGCGCTATGAACACCGGCGGCTCCGGCGCGGTCAAGACCGAGGGCGAGGTCAAGAACACCCCCGTCGGCCTCTATCTCGTCGAGAAGGCCGTCGTGGTGCGGCGCGCCGGCCGCGACCGCACGGCGGGAACCACCCCGGGGACCGAGCACGCGGCCCGGGTGTTCGTCACCTGGAGCCTGGACCGGATGCCCCGGTCCGAGGCGCGCCGGCTGGCGGGCTGGGACGACGGGACACGGCTGCGCATGCGCAGTGGCGCGCCCGAGCCGTACGCACCCGCGTATCTGACCCCCGACCGGCCGCCCACGCTGGGGGTGGCCAGGGTCGAGGAGTTCACGGCCGACGACGCCACCGCCGACGACGCCACCGACACCACCTGGCTCGACAGGCTCGCGGACACCGTCCTGCGGGAGGCCGCCCGCGCCTACCCGGGCCTGGTCGCGCCGCTCGACGAGCTCGACCCGGACAACCCCCGCTGGCGCGACGCCGACCACTTCCAGACGGTGCTCACCAACACCCTGGAGATCCTCACCACGCTCTCGTACCACACCATGGCCGGATCCCTGGAGACGCTGATCACCAGCGGCGTCCGGATCCCGCTGCGCGAGTCCCTGCGCTTCAAGCGCGGCTATCGCTATCTGTGGCTGGACGGCGAGCTGACCGGCCGCCGCTACGAGGGCACCCAGGCCGGGCTGAAGATCAAGCACTCCGCGCCCGGCGGCGAGAAGCTCGACAGCGACCACGGGGTGGTCCACGACCTGGAGGGGGGCATCGAGGGCAACGGGACCCTGCGTACCACGGCGGCCACCGCGCTCGGCCTCTCCAAGCACTCCGGCAGCCTGTTCCTCGGGCTGAGCGGGGGTCGAGGCCGCGGCCAGAACAGCGTGTTCGGGCCCAGTACCGCCGTCGAGCGGGCGGTGGCGAGCGCCCGACCGCCGCATCTGTACAGCTACCGCCTGACCGTCACCGTCTCCCGTGGCGGCTACTGGCGACTGCCCGGCCTGCTGCGCGGATTCGCCTCCGCCGGGCTGCTGGGCACCCAGCCCTTCGTCTTCCGCGAGAAGCCGTCCGACGTGATCGGCACCACCGCCGGCGGCACCCCCGTGGGCGGCGGCCCGCTCACCGGGCGGGTGCTGCTCAGCATCCTCGACGAGCACACCTCCGCCACCGATCCGCACGCGCCGGGCACGGCCAACCCCTACCGCGACTTCGACGACGGCATCGACAGCACCCCGCTGGGCGACGCACAGGCCCTGGCGCTCGCGAAGGCCGACCACACCGCCCTCGACGCCGCGGCCCGCCGCGCCCCGCAGCCGTTCCAGGGCCACGCCCAGCTCACCATCGCGGTCCTCGGCCAGCCCGCCCTCATCCGGGCCGTGGAGGAGTCGCTGCGGGGCGCCTCGGGCGGGTCGTGGCATCTGACCCAGCAGGGCGCGCCCGCCCATGACGCGGCGCTGCGCCCGTTCCAGGCCCCGTATCTGACGGCCAACGCCGACCAGAGCCTCAGCCCGTCGGGCTGGCGGATCACCGGGCTGTGGGCCAAGGGCCCGTACCTCAACCGGGGCGGCGTCCTCGCCCACCGGATGACCGTGGCGGGGCTGACGCCGCTGTCCGAGCCGGCCCCGATGGCCGCCGCCCTGAAGATCACCGGCGGTACGCAGTCGGGCGGGAAGAACACCGTCACCTACAGCTTCCTCTTCGGCGGGCGGCTCTCCGCCTTCCAGCCGCACGGCGGCGAGCGCGGCCCGGCCGGGTTCTACTCGCTGAACATCAGCCCCTGGTCGTACGGCCGGACCAAGGGCGACACCGTCACCCGGTCCGTCACCAACGAGGTCTCCCGGCAGGACAACACCCACCAGGTGCTGGTGTCCGGCAACGCGGAGCACGAGATCGCGGTGGCCTCCAGCGCGCTCGGCACTACGACCGGCGCGGGCAGCCGACTGGTGCCGCGCGGCCTCGCCGCCGCCTCGGGACAGACGCTGGCCGTCCCGGGCGGCTGGATCGGGCTGCTTCCCGAGTACAGCGCCGTGGAACTCAAGCTGATCGACGACGGCTGGGGCGCGGTGCCGCACTACGACGCGCAGACCTGGTCGCCGCAGGCGTGGCTGCCGGGCAACGCGCTGAGCGGCTATCCGCTGGGCGAGCTCAACGCGGCCGCGGTGCTTGACGCCTTCGACCGCGCGCTGCGCGGTCTGTCGCTCGACGAGACCGGCCGCAACGCCCTGCTGCGCCTCGCCTCAAGCCGGCTGCTGCGGGCGCTGCGCGGGGACATGGAGGGCACTGGCTCCACGGTGCCCGCCAGGACCGGGCGCTGGGGCTGGGACGGGATGCGCATCGGCGGCCGCCAGGTGCGGCTGCGGGTGCAACTGATCGCCGGCGCACCACGGTTCCGCCGGCTCGGACACGGCATCGACTGGGAGGACAACCTCGCGGCCACCGAGTCCACGGGCTCCAGCCTGAGCCGCACCCGCGGGCCGGACTTCGGGCTGTCGGTCGGCGAGAACGCGTACACCCACAACCCCGACGCCCCCACGGCGGGCCCCGGCTACAGCGAGACCGGCTCCGGCCGCAAGACCCTCACCGCCAGCCACTCGTCCAGCCCGATGACGACCTGGACGGTGGCCACCAGCGAGCCCTACGCCGAGTACGACACCCCCTACCGGCTGCGGATCGTCCTGGAGGTCGAAGACGCCCCGGACCCGGCCCCGCCGACGGCCGCCGACAGCCGCGTCAGACACCTGACCCACCGGGCGCGGCAGGCGTCCCGCTACGTCCGGGGCAAGCGCCGCGTCGTCGAGGAGGGGGACGTCGGCACGCTGCGCAAGCAGACCCCGCTCAGCCTGATGAGCCCGGACCCGGCCGGTCCGCGGACGGCCCCGGCCACCGTCGACCCCCTCGGGCCGCCCGATCTTCCCGCCCCCTCCGACCCGCGGCCGGCGGCGCCCCCGTCGCTGCGCGGGGACGGCGACTGGCGGCGCGTCACGTTCCTCGACGGCACGGTGGGCGTGTTCGAGATGCCCGCCCAGGGGTTCCAGGTCCGCGGGGTCATCGGCTTCGAACAGGTCCGTGCGGGAAGTTATCTCGCCCTCGCCAAGGCGTACGACATCGGTTTCAAGACCGATGGCGACGACGTCCTCGTACGGGCCAAGGACACCGGCCTGACCGGGCTCGGCACCGGCTCGGCCCACACGCTGGACGAGGGCACCGGCAACATCGTGCTCGCCGCCCACTACCCGCTCACCCTCGAGCCGATCGGCTACCAGGTGCCGGGGCTCACCGAGGACAGCCTGGTCGGCGGGGCGGACGGTCAGCTCGCGCTGTACTCCAAGCCGCACTTCGGCGGGGCCCAGCTGCTGACGGTGGCCCCCGGCACCAACCTCCAGATCGCCCGGCGCCAGGTCACCGCCGACGGGGTGTCCGCCTCGGGGTCGGAGGGCCAGACCTCGGCCGTCGACGCCGGCGTCTCGGCCTCGATGGGAGGCGCCGGCTCGACCAGGCCGGGCGCCGCGGCCACCGGCCCGAACACCTCGCAGGGCGAGGGCGCCGCATACAACCGGGACTTCATGGCGGAGATCTCCGTCAACGACGGCGAGGACCGCGCCTTCCTCTTCGCCGTCCCCACCACCTGGCTCAGCAGCGCCACCGTCCACCGGCACATCAGGGACAGCGCCCTCGGGCGGATGGTGGCCTCCCCGTTCCACAAGCTCATGCCGGGCCACTTCGGCTCCGCCGGACGGCAGGCGTTCGAGACCGACGCCGCCGTCATCGCCTGGGTACGGGAGGACGTGGCCCGCAGGCTCGGCCTGATCGACGACACCAACTTCCCCGCGGAGGCCGGGAAGGCGTGGGACGCCGTCCAGGAGGCGGCCAAGGCCTGGACCGAGGCCGACGAGAAGTACTGGGAGGTGCGCCGTCAGCAAGGCTCCGGACCACGTGACACCCTGGCCAGGGCGGAGCGTGAACTGCGGGACCTCCAGCGGCGGCTGACCGAGGCGCGTGACGCGGACGTGGCGGCGCGGCAGCCGCTGGTGGACGCCAGGGCCGCCGCCGCGGAGGCGGACCGCGCCGCCGGTGAGCTGGTGGCCGCCGCGCGGCTGCGCGTCGAGCAGGAGCGCGGCGCGGCCGAGGACGCCGCGCCCGAACACGACGGCTGGGCCGAGCTCCAGCGCGAGGGGCTGGCGGACGCCCTCGGCGCGCTCACCGCCGCCGAGACCCGCGCGGCCGAGATGCGGGCCTCGGCCACCGAGCGGGTGGCCGAGGCCGAGCGGACCACGGCCACCGACCGCGCGCGCACCGCGCGGGAGCTCCAGGCCGCGACGGCCGCGGAGCGCAGGGCGACCGACACCCGGGACGCGGCCCAAAAGGCCCTGGACCACTGGCAGGGCACCCTCGACAAACTCCAGGTGACAGCCGAGGCGCTGGCCACCGAATACCACCGGGTGCGCACCGCCGCCGACCGGCTGACCCGCTGGCACCGGCTCAACGCCACCGAGGAGGGCCGCACCCGGCTCGACGGGCTGCCCAAGCCGCCCGAGGTGACATTCACGGACCCGACGAAGCCCACCGCCGAGGAAGCCACCGCGGACACCGCGGACACGGACCCCCAGGACGCGCCGCGCTACACCCAGGAGGACGGCGACGAGGACCCCGCGGCGCTCATCGCCCCGGACGGCGAGCGGTTCGCCCTCCTCGATGTGCCCAGGGACGGCGACGCCTTCTTCCACGCCCTCGCCGAGGGCCTGCACCGGCTGGACCCCGCCCTGCTCGCCGACGCGGGCCTGGACCTGTCCAGCCGGGCGGCGCTGGTCCGCGGCCTGCGGGAGCTGCTGGCCGCCCGGCTGGCCGACCCCGGCAACGCGGATCTGCTGGACGTCCTCGCCCCGGACACCACGGACACCTTCACCGACGACGAGATCGGCGGCGCCTGGATCGAACTGGGCGAGGACACCGCCGAACGGCGGGAGTTCGAGGCAATCGGCGTGCTGCCCGACTCGCTCCCCGTACGCACCCGCTCCCGCCTCGCCCTGGCCGTCACCCAGTTGCTGCGGCCCGGCGGCACGGCGGAGCGGGGCGGCTGGGACCACGGCGCCGCCGACCTGCTGCCGCTGCTCGCGGCGCGCACCTTCGGCGTCCCCGTGCGCGTGGTGACGCCGGACGGAAGTTTCCTCCAGTTCTCCCCGGACGGCTTCTCCGCCGACGGGTCCGGCGCCGACGCGGACCCCGTGCAGCTGTGGCTGGGCGGCGAGGGCGACGACCGCCACTACCAGCTGATGCTGCCCGAGGAGTCCGTCGACTCGAACCCGCCACCCGGTCTGCCCGCGCCCGCACCGGCCACCACCGCACCCGCTGCCGCGGCCGCCACGGGGACCCAGCGCCCGGCGCACACCACACCGCCCTGGACGGCTCCTCAGGACGGCCAGGACGGGCCCCGGTTCGACGCGGCGAAGGACCACCGCACCCTCACTGGCCCCGACGGGCGGGTGTACGACCTGGTGGAGGCCGAGGGGGACGGCAACCGCTTCTACGCCGCCGTGGCGGCGGCCCGGCCCCCAGCCACCGCCCGGACCACCCCGCAGGGCGGGGACACCGGACCGGGCGTACCGGGGGCGACCCCGCTGGCCGCCCTGTCCACCCCCCAGGTGGCGCGCCGCATCGCCACGCGCGTGGCCGCGCAGCCCCTGCCGGACGGCGTCCGCCTCGACCCGTCGGCGACGTTCCGCTGGGAGGACGTGGCGGGGCTCTCGCTGGGGCTCGACGCCACCCGGCGCGACGCCCTGCGCGGCGAGATGCGCCGCACAGGCGGCCGGATCCCGCAGGCGACCCGGGACGCCGACGGCAACGGGGAAGCGCTGCTGCGCGTCCAGCTGCACGCGGCCCGCCGCTGGGACGCCACCACCGCCGCGCTGGCCGCCGCACTGACCGCGCGGGCGGAGAGGATCACCCTCACCCTGGTGTCCGAGGACGGCACCCACCGTACCTTCGGCGACCCCGCGGCCACTCCCGAGAACACCGTCACCCTCTATCAGCGGGGCGACGAATTCTTCCTCGCCCGCCCCCGCCCGCGCCCCGCAGAGGACGAGACCGGCGACGTCGAGGACCACGTCAGTGACGCCGAGGACGAAGCGCCGGACACCGAGGACCGGACGCGGGACACTCAGGACATCCCCCTGCCGCCCCCGCCCGGGAGCGGCTCGGGCCGCTCCCTCATTCCCGCGAGCCCGGACGACCTCCAACGGCTCCGCTATCAGCACGAGGCCGAGGCGTACGAACGCAGGCTCGGCGACTACCTCGCGGAGCATCCCCAGGTCGTCGAGCAGATCTCCCGGTTCGCCCGCCTCGTATGGGAGAGGACGCCCCCGCCGCTGCGGGGCCTGCTCGGCACCTACGAGGAGGTGGTGCCCGGTGCGGTCGGCGTCGATCCCCAGACCCTGGAACAGGTCGCGTACCACGGCAACTTCCGTGAACAGTCGACCCTCCTGTGGAACGCGCTGCGCCGCGGCGTCTTCCGTATGCTGCTGGGGACATCGACCGAACCACCGCCCCTGATCAACGAAGAGCGCCGCTGGCGCGGCGACCCGTCCGACGGCCCGTTCGCCCGGCGCGCCCCGCACGAGATCCGTCCGCCGCTCGGCGCCGCCGAGCGGGCGTTCACCTCGGACGGTGCCACCTGGAAGCCGGGCGAGGAACTGTCGGGCATCAACCACGAACCCCCCCGGCGCCTGGCCCAGGACCCCCGCCCGCTGACCCTGGAGGACTCGCCGCATGCGTCGGCCCAGCGCACCGGCGGCCTGATCATGACCGGCACCTCCGGCACCGCCTACAACCTGCTCGAGGCCGCCGAGGCGGCGAACCAGCGCTGGAACGCCGGTCTGGACCTGCGGTGGACGCGTCTGGCGACCGTCGGGATGCTGCTGTCCAACCGTCACCACACACTCCACGAGGTCCTGACGGGGACCGAGCTGTGGGCCGGCGAGGAGGCACATCCGGACCGCCGCGAGCTTGGCTTCGACTACGACGACAACTGGGGCCGCTACCACCGTCTGTCACCGCTGTCGGAGGAGGACCTGCGGGAACACGTCGCGGTCGGCGGGCGGTTCCCCGACGAGCGGATCCGGGAGTACTACGCGGACACCACCTCGGGGGCCCCGTCGGGCGCGGCAGCCCCGCGGCTGTCCCGGCTGCTGCCCCGGGATTCGTGGTGGCGGCTGTTCATCGACCCCAATGTGCACGCCGAAGCGTTCCGGGCGACCCCCGAGGACGTGGGCGGCCACCTCGACACCCGGACGTACCCCGGCTACCGGCTGGGCATGACCGAGGCGTACCAGCAGGTCCTGGACGTCGGCGGCACCGGACGCGACTGGTCGCGCATCGACGCCGACGCGTACGAGGAGCTGCACCACATCGCCACCCGCCATCTCACGCCGGGCGAGGGGCAGAACGTGGCGACCACGTGGTCGGGCCACGAAGGCGGCCGGATGAAGACCACGATGCGCGGCACCGGCGCCGACCGCGTCGCGGCGGACATCAAGGACGACCTGCTGCTCGGCCGCAGGCTGCTGTTCTCCCTGAACGAGCCGCGTGAGCCGGGCATGGCCAAGCCCTGGGTGGTCTTCCACCACGGGCAGCGCGGCGGCCAGATCTCCATCGACTACGCCCCGGGCGAGGCACGTCAGGTGGTGCAGGCCGCGCTGGACCGCTACTACGGCGAGGTGGCGGTCGCGGTCACGCCCGACGAGAAGCTGCGGGCCGTCGCCCGGGTGACCCGGGCCCTCCAGATCCTCCAGCCGTTCACGGATGCCAACAGCCGAGTCAATGTCCATCTGCTGATGCAGAAGTTCCTGCTGGAACAGGGCTTCCGCCCGGCGGTGCTGATGGACTCGCGCTCGCTGTTCCTCGGCGGGTTCACCGTGGACGAGATCGTGGCGAGCCTCAAGGAGGGCATGGCGCGGTTCGCCGGGCATGCCGCCCAGGCGCGCTGGGACGGGTTCAACGGGCCCCAGGGGCCGCCCGCCGAACTGGTGGTCCGGCTGGCCACGGCCCTGGGGCTCGCCGACGCCGGCCCGGAGGCGCGGCTCCGTGAGGTGACCGCCACGGTGCGCACGGCCCGGGCGCTGTTCGGCGACGCGCTGCTCGGCCCCGACTCCCGCTCCGACGTGACGGACCTGGCGCGGCTGGCGGCGATCCGGTCGCTGAGCGGACCGGCCACGGCGCGGTTCCCCTCCCGTACCGCCGACCGGGCGATCAGCGAGTACGCCCGGGAGGTGTTCGGGCTCGACTCGGTGGACGAGGTGAGCGAGGCCCACCTGGGCGCGCTGACCGACGCCGCCACCGAGGCGGCTGCCCAGGACCGGCCCCTGGACATGGACGTGCTGCGGTCCCTCGCCCGGCCTCCGGCCACCGACGCGACGGCGGAGGACGCTGCGTCCGACCGGTCGCGGCCTGCGTCGCCGGGCCCGGAGGGCGTCGTGGAGCCCGCATGGGACACCCTCGTCCACATGGCCCCGGACGACGGCCGGAAGACGCTGGAGTTCCGGCTCTCGGAGCTGACCGGGGGCGCTCCGGTGCGCGAGGCCGACGATCTGGGCGAGGCGCTGCTGCCCTCGGTGGCGGGCGAGCCGCTGGGCGGGGTCCGGCTGGTGCTGCGGGCCGACGCCGTCTCGTTCGGGAGCGATCCGGTCGAGACGGTCGCCGAGCTGGCCGAGAGCCTGGCCGCTCCGGTCGACCTGCTGCTGGCCGCCGCCGACGGCACCGTACGGCTGCTGCGCTTCGACGACCAGGGCCGCCACCAGGACCTCGGCCCGGTGCTGAGCGCGCAGGACCTGTCGCTGCTGCGGTCCGAAGCGGTCACCGAAGTGCGGACCTTGCGGCGGCTGGGGCCCGACGCGCCCGTCGGCCTGGACGACAGGACCGTGCTGCAGGCGCATCAGCAGCTGTCGCCCGATCAGTGGTGGCGGACGCTGCGCCAGCGCGGCCAAGCCATCGCCCAGACCCTGGAGACCGGCGACATCCTCAGACTCCGCGGCGGCGCGCCCCGCGGCGACGGCTCGCGGGGCGAGAGCTCGCGGGGCGAGCCCTCGCGCACCGCCCGCAGCCGCCCGCCCGTGCTGGACGTACTCGCCGAGGACGAGGAGCCGGACGAGGACGAGGCACCCGCCCCCGGCCCCAGCGCCCTGCGGGGCCAGGGCGGGCCGCGGCCCGGTCCGGGGCGGACTGCCGACGAGGCGCAGCGCGCCGCGTTCAGGGATGCCCCGGACCGGGACGCCCCCCGTCCCGACCAGGCCCCCGCCCCGGCGTCGTCGGCGGCGGTGCCGATGACCGCCGCGCTCCGCGACGCGCTGCCGCCGGTCCTGCCGCCCCGGTCCCATGTCTCCTTCGCCGACGGCTCCTCGGTGCTCGACACACGGCAGCGCGCCCGCGTCGACGAACTGGGCCGCCAACTGGCCGAGGTCGCAATGCGGGACGCCCTGGCCGGTCTCGCCCCACCGAAGGCGAAGGTCACCGGCCATCGCGACGGCGCCGGATCCGCACGGGCGGACGCCGGCCAGGGCAGCCGCGCCCTGGACCAGGAGCGCGCGGACACCGTGGCCGACGCGCTCATCGACACCCTGCACACATCCCTGCGGCGGGCCCGGCGGAACGAGCCGTCCACCGCCGCGCCGATCGACGCCCGCGACATCCCCATCGAGGCCGTCGGCCAGGGACGGACGGGCGCCACGGACCGGCAGCCACGCACCCGGACCACGGTCGAGATCGTCCGCTCACGCTACTCGGGGGCGGTCGAGCGGCTGGACGCCCTGCGGCGCACGGACCCCGACCCCGCCCTGCGCGACGGCCCGTTCGACCCGGATCCGCTGGTCCGACGGATCCTCCACCTGGCCCCGGACGCGCCGGTGAGAAGCGAGCAGCGGCGCGAGCTGTACCGGTTGGTGGACGAGGCGATCGCCGCCGACCGGGCGGGCAGCCTGGCCGAACTCGGCGTCCACCACCTGGTGCGGCGGGGCGTGTTCGCCAAGGCCACCACGATCACCTCGACCGGCGGCAGGACCATGGGCCGCAATCTGACGGGCCGCCCCATCGGCGCCATCGACCGGCGGTCGTACGTCGTCCGGAACCCCGACGGCTCCCTCGGCGAGCCCATCACGGGGGAGTGGTGGCGCAGGCCCGGTGCCAGGCCCCCCTACGTGGTCGTGGCCGAGGGCGGCCACGACCACATCATGGTCTCGTTGCCGGGCTCCGCCCCCGTACGGGTGACGCCGGCGGAGTTCGCCGCACTGCTGGCCAGGGACCCCGATGTGCTCGGCCTCGACCCCGACGTTCCGGTGCTGCTGGCCGTGCCGGGCGCGGGCGGCCGGGGCCTCCTGCTGCCCCGTACCGGCGCCTTCCGGACCAACAGGACGGTCTGGGCGCACAGCGGCGAGGTGACCGTACGCTCCGGCCGCATCGAGGTGATCGACCGGGGCAAGGGCGGACCGCCGGTCGGCGGGTGGATCGGCAGCGAACCGGACGACCTGGACGAGGAGGACATCGCCGCACAGGAGGGCTTCGTCCGCACGACCGACGGACACCTCATCCCGGACAGCGCCATCAAGCACACGACCATGGTGACCGACGGGCGCCCCTACGGCCGCGCGAGCTTCAACGACCCGGACATGCGGATCCGGGAGGGCACCTTCGAGGTCCTCCCCGACACCGACGAGTACGTCGTCCTCGATCCCGTCACCAGGCAGCCGGTGGGCCCGCCGGAGAAGGTGCCGTGGGCCGGCCGGAACGCGCACTTCGTGAGCACGCACGCGATGCCCAACCGGTTCAGACTCACGGACGACGGCGACCGGTCCTGGAGCGTGGACGGCGACGAGATGGGGGGCTTCCTGGAGCGGCGCCCGAGCATCCGGCGGCTGCGCGCCGAGGACGTGGTCGTCACCATGAGCTGCTGGATCAACGCGCGCGCTGACGGCTACCCGGAGGTCGGCAACCTCAGCCGCGACACCGCCGCCGCCGACCCGCTGGAGACCGTCTCGGCCATGCAGCTGGTGGCGAACAGGACCCGGCACACCCACTTCAGCGCCGATCGCACCTCCGGATACCGCGCCTCCCAGGGGCGGCACTCGATCGTCACCGACCCGCGGCTCCGGCCGCGCCGCTGGCTCGAGACCCGGCCCGAGCCGTACGGCGCCGAACTGGACGAGCTCGCCCGGATCGCGGGCCTGCACAGAGGGGAGGGGCGCGCCCCGGCCGAGGTCAGGAAGGTGACCCTGCGGCTGGTCCGGGCGCTGCGCATCACCTTCGGCGTCACCGTGGAGAACGGCAAGGACGACCCGGCGGGCGAGTACCGGCGGCTGCTGCGCGGCATCGGCGCGGTGGAGCGGATGCGCCGTGCGGAGCCGGGGCTGCGCGGTGCCGACGGACGGTTCCGGATGGAGCTGCTGAAGCGCGCCGCCCTGGGCCATGCCGGGGTGCCGCCCCGCGCCGGCGGCCGGCCCGCCGAGCCGACGCCGGAGCAGGTCAAGGCGCTGCTCCTCGCGGCGCCGTCCGCGCCGCGCCGGACGGAGCTGAGCGAGTTCGTGTCCATGCCGTCGGTGGAGGAGGGCCTGGACCTGCTGCGGAGGCTGATCCGCGGAGACCAACTGGGCCTGGACGAGCGCGTGGCGCGGGTGCTCCGTCCGGACTCCCGGGACCAGGTGACCGACGCGGACCGGGAACGGCTGCTGTGGGCGGTGATCGAAGCCCATGAAGTGCTCTCCGACACCCCCGATGTGGCGGCGCTGGCGGCCAAGGTCCTGCACCTCGGCGACGGGGCCGGGCCGCTCGACAGGGCGCGCCACGCGGAACTGGTGTGGCTGATCGCGGCCGCGTCGGCCGCGGGCCGCGATGTCCACCACCCCACCGCCCTCGCCGCGTACCACCTCCAGCTGAACGGAGCGTTCTCCGACGACACGCTGATCCGCACCCCCGGCAGCGAGGCCAGGGGCCGCGACTGGACCGGTCAGCGCTCCACCAAGCCGCTCGAGGTGGCGTACTACCTTCAGTCCCCGGACGGCACGCTCGAAGGGGCCCTCGAGGCCCGCACCCCGCAGTACACGCCGTGGAACGTCGACGGCACCGCCGATGTGCCCAGGGCACGGCTCCCGTTCTTCGTCCTGGCCGACGGCGGCGACGACCACATCGACATGCCCTGGCCGGACGGCTCACGTCGCCGGGTGCCCCACGACGAGATCGCCGAACTGCTCGTCCACGACCCGTGGCTGACGGTCAGGCCCCCCGACGCCGAGGTGGCGGTGGTCAAGTCCCACGCCGGCAGCGGGAGCCGCAGCCTGCCGAAGGCCCTCAACAGCCGGGCGGCGACCGCGCGCGCCACCCTCTCGTCCCGCGGCCCCGTCACCGTGCACGACGATCCGCTGACCGGTACCCGCGTGATGGTGGTGACGGCGGCCCCCGGGCAGAGGCACCACTGGCAGCGCAGCCGTCCGCCGGCCCCGGCGCCGGGTCTCGCGCGCACCGCGACGACCTTGGAAGCGGACACGTTCAACGCGGACGATCCGTCCAGGGAGCCCCGCGAGGAACCGGTGTCACGCGGCGGCGCCAGGGCGCGCGGCGGCCTGCCCCGACCGGAGGGTTCGCGCCCGGCGCGGAGCGGGCCGCCCGTACTGGACGCGCGCGTCATCGCCGCCGCCGAACCGGCAAGGCGGACCTTGCGGCGGGTGCGGGGGCGCATCGGCGACGAGACCCGGCCCGCCGCGCCCCAGGAGCCGCGCCGGCCCGGGCCGCTGGTGACGAACGACTACGAGGTCATCGACACCAGCGGCGACGGTGTGCTGTTCCGCCGACCGGACAACCCCGTCCTGAGCGTCGCCCATCCGCTGGGAAGGTCCGCCTCCCGGAGGGCCGCGCTCTACCTGCCCAGCCAGGGGTACGCCGAGACATCGACGGGCGAACGACCCACCCTGCGCTTCTCGGGGGACCGGACACTCGCCCTCCAGTGCGGGGACAACGGGGAACAGGGCTTCAACCAGCAGGTGTACGCGACCCGGAAGGCCATCGAGCGGGCGAACGCGCAACTTTCCGAGGCGGGAAACCACGTACGGCTGACGGCGCACGAGGACGTGGCCATCGTCCTTCCCGCCCCGGACGGCACCCGCGGTGAGCCCCTGTTCAAGGTGGAGCCGGAGTTCCTGACCCGCAGCGGCCGTTCGGAGGAGGAGATCTGCCGCGACTTCGCGAGGATGCTGGCCGGAGGGGTGCCCGTCTCCCATATGGTCTTCACCGACCCCGACGGCGGCGAAGTGGTCACCGTGCCCATCAACGCCTCCGACGGGTGGGAGGTCACCGGCACCCACCATCTGGCGCGTGCCCTGGCCGAGGTGGCCGATGGCCTGGAGGACCCGGAGCGGGTGGATCCGCGCTGGGCGGCGGCGCGGGTGCGCGAAGACGACCGGCCCATGGGCGGCGTGGACGGCCCGCTGCCCGGTGAGTCCTACGGGAGCGCGCAGAGCCTGGCGGAACCGGACGATCCGCGCCGTGCGCGGCTGGACGCGGCGGTGAGACGGATCGGTGCCAACGGGGGCGCCTGGGCGCCGGTCGGCTCCGGCTATGTGATCCAGTCGATCGGCGCGGTCGACGAACAGGGCCGTCCCGTACTGAACCGCAACTTCGCCAAGGCCCAGGCCGAGGAGGGCGTCCCGTTCGGCTATCACTTCGCGCAGGTGGTGCTGGCCAGTGAGGACGGCGCCGACCAGATCACCCTGGAGAACCACTCGCGCAGGCTCTCTATGAAGTCCCTGCTGTCCTGGATGGTCGAGGAGAACCAGGACCGTTCCGGCGCCGAGGAGTGGTGGCGGCTGGAGACCGGACTGCGCAGGAGGATCGAGGAGGCCGAGCGGGACGGGACGAGCGCCCGGGAAGTGGAGCGGCTGCGCAACTATCTGAAGGTGACGGAGGCGCTGCTCGCCGTCGACCGGGCGACGGCCGACCGGGACGGGCAGGTCCGCGGCACCCCGGAGCACGCGGCGGCCCAGGGCGAGCTGGACCGGGCGCTTGGCCGGGCCCAGGCCGCGATCAGGCGTGCCGCCTCGCTCGTCCGGAGCGAGGACATGTGGTACTTCCGCATGTTCAGCGGGCGGCAGGGCGAGAGCATGCACGAGGTCAACGCCGATCTGCTGTCGGACGGCCCCTCCGCTGAGGTCAACCCGCTCACGGCGGTCGTGGTCCACGGCCACCGGATCACTCCGAAGACCCTCACCGTCGAGAGCGGGCGACAGGTGACGGCTGATCAGAACCGCTTCGTCCTCGACGACCTGGCCGCCACCGTGGCCCGGGTGGGGCTGTGGAACCTCGCCCATGGACTCCCCCTGCCCGACATCACCGTCACCGGGCGGGACAACGTCCGCGGCGGCAGCGCGAGGGATTCCGGCCCGTGGCGGGCCGAGGCGGTCGCCGCGGCGTTGCGGGAGCGGCTGGCCGAGCACCTGAACCGGCTCCAGGGCCCGCAGGGAAGACCACGTGTCACGGCGGATCAGTTCCGCGTCACGCCGGTGTCCAGGACCTTGCGCCCTGGCCGCGACGTCGGCCGGGCTCATGAGGTGCATGTCGCGGTTGACGACCACCGGGGTTCGGCGCGGATGGAGGCGGCGGTTCGGCTGCGCGGCGGGACGAGGGACACCGGGGTGGAGCCGGTGGCACAGGGCTGGCCGGTCGGTCATGAGCTGACCGTCGGGGGACCGCGGTACGGCCGTGGAGTGCGTGAGGTGCCGCCGCCGGACGCACCGGAGGGGAAGGGCAAGTCGGCGGAGCGGTGGCGGAGGTACCGGCGCCCCGCTCCGAATTCCTCCACACCATGGGGCTATGAGGTCAGCGATACGGGGAAGATCCGGCTGCCCGACGGCGAGGTGCTGCCGTCGGAGGGGTGGCAGCGGTTCGGCGAGGACTTCGTCCATCCGTCGGCCGGGGTGTTGCTGCGGGGGGACAGCGGCTGGATCGGCCGGGTGGCCAACATCGACGCCCTGCGGGACGCGCTCGAACTCCTGGATCCCGAGACGGCGCCCCACCAGGTGGTGGTGGACGCGTCGGGAATCCATCTGACACCGGTCGCACCGGCCACGGAGGGTGCCAAGGCGGTCCAACTGCCGTGGGAGGCTCCCACCGAGGCCCCCGACGGCGAGGGGGATCTCATCGCCGACGAAGTGTCCGAGAAGGAGGTCCCCCCGCTGGACCGGAGCCGCACCGTTCCGGTGAAGCTGCTGGAAGAGCTGGGGGTGGAGCTCACGACCTCCCAGCGGGCCCAGGCGGCCCTCCTCGTCGACATGCTTCCGCTCGCGGACATCGAACTCACCCCGGCCCAGCATCTGCTGCTGCTGGCCGTGGACCCGTCCTACGCGGCCGGCGGCCCGGGAGACGAGGGCGTCTGATGCGCGGATGGCCCCGGCGGAAACCGCCGGGGCCATGGGCAGCCGAGCCGGGACGGCGGCTCAGGAGCGGGTGAAGTACCACTCGTGGTTGTTGAGCTTCTCCGGTGCACACGGCCAGACGATCAGGTCACGCGTCTGGTCATCCGGCCCGTACGAGTCCAGGCAAGTGTTGTTGCTGGCGAAGTTGCGGATCCAGAACCGGCCGTCGGACTGCTTGTCCAGCCACCACAGCTGGTTGTCGGCGGTCGTGCCGTTGCACGGGAACTCCGTCACCTTGGTGGCGTTGCCGGCGGCCCCGTAGCCGGGCAGGTCGAGGCACATGCCGTCCATGACGTTGCGGATCTGGAACAGGGGAGCTCCGCCCGGACCCTTGCTGTCGTACCTCTTCTCCACGTTCCACAGCTGGTTGTCGTCCGTGTTGCTGTTGCAGGCCGACTGGTGGATCGGTCCGTCGGGGTTGCCGCTGGTGAAGCCGGGGACGTCGACGCAGGTGCCGTTGGTGTTGTTCTTGATCAGCACCCGGGTCATGACGGACGGCAGATTGCTGGGGGTCTTCTTCCCCACGGAGGTGCGCTTCTTCTCCTTCTCCGTGGCCGTGGCCGTGGGGCTGGGCGGCGAGGTGACCGCGGCCCTCTCCTTCGCCGGGGAGGGGGACTTCGACTCCTTGTCCTTCTCCTTCTTCTCGGCCTTGCTCTTCTTGGGCGACGGCGACTCGGCCACGAACTCGCCCGCCCGCCCTCCGTCGTCGTCCAGCACGGTGTCGGCGGAGTTGGAGGTGGCCACCTTCTTGCTGTCGTCGTCGTCCTTGCCGGTGGCCATGACGAGCAGCGGCACGGCGACGAGGATGGCGCCCGCCATGGCGGCGCCGGCGAGGAGAGGCTTCTTGGGGCGGCCGGAGAGATCGGCGTCCGCGTCGGGGGAGTCGCCGCCGGGGCCGGTGGCGGTGGCGACGGCGGTGGCGGTGGCCGCCGAGGCGCCACCGGACCGGCCGTCACCGGATCCGGCGGCGGCCGCACCGCTGCCCAGGAGCGCCCTCCGGGCGCGGCTGCCCCCGTCCGACTGCGCGCGGGCCGCCGACTTCTCGGCGCTCGCCGATTCGGCCTTGCCGCCCTCCTCCGTGTTCGCCGGGGCGGAGGGCGGGGCGGTGGGGCGGGCGGACGGCTTCCTGCCGGTGAGCTGTTCTTCGATGCTCGCCGCGTCGGGCGCGGTGGCCTCTTCGCCCGCGGCTTTTGTGCCCGCGGCCTTCGTGCCGAGGGCCTTCTCGCCGGTGGCGGACGCCTCGTCGTCGGCGGCCGATTCCCCGGCGGCGGCGGTTTCGCCGGTGGCGGACGTGGCGGCCTTGTCGCCGGACGCCGATGAGGAACCGCGTGGCGAGATCGGCTCCGGCTCGGGCGACGCGAAGAACGCCTCGGCCGACTTGCCGCTCGGCGTGTTGCCGTCACCGGCCCGCTGCTGATCGGACATGGACTTCTCCTCGGGGCCACGGACACGGGTCCCGTGGCGATGGGGGTGTTGACGGGGGATCGATAAGCCTGGGTGGCCGTGGTCAGCGGCCCTGCTCCGGCGTCGGACGGCGGGCCGGCTCATGGCCCGCCACCGGCGCCATCGGGCCCGCCGCGCGCAGATGCCGGGCCAGCCGCGCCGGGTCGGCGCCGTCCCGGCCGGACAGCTCGCGGGCGAGCGAGGCGTGCAGCAGCTGCCTGGAGGACGGGGTGAGCGCGCTCAGCACGACCTCCCGCGCCAGTTCGGGGAAGCGGTAGCGACCCGTGTCACACTCGTCCGGGTCCGCGTCCCAGACCAGGACACGGGCGGTGACGGCGGCGTCGACCAGGGGCAGCAGCCGGTCCCTCGACATGCCCTGGACATCGGCGAGCAGCCCGATGTCCAGGTGCGCGCCGTCGGCGGCCGCGTAGCCGAGCATCGTCCTGGCCGGTGCGGTCAGCTCGGCGAGCCGTGCCTGGACGACGCTGCGTACGGCGGCCGGCACTCGCGCCGCGGGGCCCATGCGCCGCTCCGGCGGCAGCTTCAGCAACTCCCCGAGGGCGAAGGGATTGCCCTCGGCGCGCCGGTGCAGCGCCGCGGCCTCCTCGGCCGAGGCGGGCTCGCCGCGGGCGGCCAGCAGTTCGGCCACCTCCGCAACGGACAGCGGCTCCAGGTGCAGCCGGGTGGCGCCGTGGCGGGCCAGTTCGGCGAGCAGCCCGCTGGCCGCGGGGTCGTCGGCGTTCCGCAGGGCGCACACCACGGCGACGGGGGCGTCCCGCAGCACGGCGGTGAGCCGGCGCAGCAGGTCGTGGAAGTCCGGTGGCGCCCAGTCGAGGTCGTCGACGACGCACAGCGCGGGCCCTCGGGTGAGTTCCCGTACGAGCGCGGCGAGCCGGTCCTCGTCCCGGCGGGCCCCGGTGGTGTTCCCGGGGCGGGCGCCGGTGCCGCTGCCGGGCCGATCGCGACGCAGCGCGTCCAGGAGCTGGGTGGCGGGGCACACCAGGGAGATGCCGTGGCTCTCGCTGAGCGCCTGGCCGCCGCTGGCCCGCGCCACGGTGAACCCGGCCTCCTCGGCCACGGCGGACATCTCCTCCAGCAGCCGTGTCTTGCCGGACCCCGGCTCGCCCGAGACGACGGCCCACTGGGTGCGCCCCGAGGCCGCGGCCCGCAGCAGGGCGGCGAGCTGTGCCGTCTCCTCGGCCCTGCCCACCAACGGCGCCGCGACGGAGGCGGTCCTGGCGGGGGAGAGGGTGAGCGCGGGGCCGGTCGGATGGGGCTCGCCGAGGACCTGGGTGTCGTGGCGCAGGATGGCGGTGTGCAGATCGGAAAGACCGGGGCTGGGGTCCAGGCCGAGCTCCTGGGCCAGGAACGTGCGGAACCGCTCGTACTGCCGGAGCGCCTCGACGGAGCGTCCCGCCCCGTACAGCGCGCGCATCAGCAGCGCCCATGAGGCCTCGCGGAGCGGGGCGCTGACGGTGAGGCCTTCGGCCACGCCGATCGCGCTTTCCAGGTCGCCCTGCTTGATGAGGATCGTGGCCCGCAGCTCGGTGGCGTCCTGGCGGGCGGTGTTGAGCCGGGCCGTCTCGCGCGCCGCGAAGGCGTGTTCGGCGGTCTCGCCCAGGGCCTCACCGCGCCACAGGCCGAGCGCTTCGTCTATCTCGTTGCGGGCGAGGTCCAGTTGGCCGCGGCGCATGGCCTGCCGGGCCCGGGCCACGGACATCTCGAAGCGCGTGGTGTCGCGCGCCTCGTCGGGCACCTTCAGGGCGTAGCCGGTTGGGCCGTTGACCAGGAGGGTGGAGCGGCCGCGCCGCACGGGCTCCAGCACCGAGCGCAGTCTGCTGATGTGTGCGCGTACGGAGGAGACGGCCCCGGTCGGCTGGGACCCCTGCCACAGGTCCTGGCAGAGCTGTGCCAGGGAGACGGGCCGGCCGTCCTCGATGAGCAGACGGATCAGCAGCACCCGGCGCTGCCGCGGCCCCAGGGCCAGCGCTGTGCCGTCCCGTACCACCTCGACCGGGCCCAGCAGGCTGTACCACGTGGAGTGATCGTGCACCGAGTTCCTTCCCTGTCAGCACGCGTGGGGGTTCTCCCACGGCCTGCGCGGCAGGGTCCGTGGGAAGGGGCTGCCGTGCGGGATGAGTGGTCCGGCAGGGACCGGAAAGCCCTCTTGGTGTCGCCACCACGGGGCGCAGGCGACAAGCCCGGATACTCCGAACGCGACGCTATAGAGACCGCTTTGAGTGGGTCCAGGGGTGCCGGGGCAGCGTGTCTGGGCCTTTCGGGCAACGGCTGCGTCCGTCGGGGCGCGCGGGCCGAGCCGTGGCGGGTCTCCTGGATCGGAGCGGTCACCGGGGCGCCCGGCGGCCGCCGGCGGTCCCCGCCCGGCCGATCCTGCCTGGGCGTTCATGTCCGCGCAGCGATTTTTCGAGGATTTTCCTTAGCGTTTTCGTTGTATGGGTTGCCGGTGATATCGGAACGATAAGGGATGATTTCGACGCACAGCCGCTCAGGACGGCTCACGTATGATCAGATCCGGAGCCGCACAATCCGTTTCGACGGTGGACAAAGGGAGAACATTGCGCGCCTCTTTAGAGCCGCCGAATCCACAGTCGGCGACAAGGGAATCCAGGCGCAGGATTTCCGTCGTGATCCACGCGCAGGACCCGATCTCCCGGGAAGGGGCGCTCGGCCAGCTGCGCCGGCACCCCGAGGTCGCCCTCCTCGACGAGCCGGACGCCAAAGCGGGAGATGTGGCGGTGCTGCTCGCGGACTCGGTCGACGAGGCCACGCTCTCCAGCCTGCGCAGGCTCATCCACGACGCCGGGCTGCGCGCGGTCCTGGTCGCGAGCCTGATCCGCCGCGCCGAGCTGCTCGATGTGATCGAGTGCGGCGTCGGGGCCATCGTCTGGCGGCGCGAGGCCACCGGAGACCGCCTGTTCCAGGCGGTCCTCGCGGCCTCCCGCGGCGACGGTGACCTCCCCACCGACCTGATCGGCCAGCTCGTCAGCCAGGTCGGCGCGCTGCGGCCCGGAGCGGTCGGCCGCCCCGGGTTGCCGCTCGGCCTGACACCACGTGAGACCGATGTCCTGCGGCTGGTCGCGGAGGGGATGGGCACCGGCGAGATCGCCGTCAAACTCGCCTACTCCGAACGGACCGTGAAGAACGTCATCCAAGGCCTGACGGCCCGCCTGGGCCTGCGCAACCGCGCCCACGCCGTGGCCTACGCCCTGCGTGAGGGATACATCTCCTGACACCTCCCTCGCGCTGCTCGCCGCCGGGGAAGTGAGCACCGGGGCCGTCAGACCAGCGCCTCGTGGACGAAGCACCACCGCCACTTCTCGCCCGGCTCCATCGGCTCCATGATCGGGTGTTCCTCGGCGGAGGCGTGGGCGCGGGCGTGCCTGAGCGGTGAGGAGTCGCAGCAGCCGACGTGTCCGCAGGTCAGACAGAGCCGTAGATGCACCCAGGGGGTTCCCAGACGCAGACACTCCTCGCAGCCCTCGGGGGTGCGCGGGGTGACATCGCGGATCATCGACAGATGCGGGTCCGGCGTGGTGGGCATGTCGTTCACCCCTTCCCTCACTCCTGATCGTAGGTGACGACCGGTGATCCAGAGGCCGGCCGGGCCCCGGGAGAGATCCCGTCCGAGGGAGCCGGTCCTCAGCGTCGGTCCCGTTCGCGCAGGAAGTCCGCCAGCCCCTCCAGCAGCCGGTCCACATCTCCGGCGTCGTTGTACGGGGCGAGGCCCACGCGCAGCCCGCCGGTGTCGCCGAGCCCCAGCCGTCGGGAGGCCTCCAGGGCGTAGAAGGAGCCGGACGGCGCGTCGACGCCGCGGGCGGCCAGATAGTGGTAGGCGTCGACGGTGCTGCGGCCCTCGAGGGTGAGCAGCAGGGTAGGGGTGCGGTCGGCCGCGCGGGAGTGGACGGTGACCCCCTCCAGGCCGGCCAGCCCGGCTTCGATCCGCGCCCGCAGCGAGTCCTCGTACTCCTCCAGCGTGGTGAGCGCGCGGACCAGCCGCTCCCGGCGCGGGCCGTCCCGCTGCGGGCCGAGAGCGGCCAGGAAGTCGACGGCGGCCCGGGTGCCGGCCAGCAGCTCGTACGGCAGGGTGCCGAGCTCGAAGCGCTCGGGGACGGCGTCCGTGGAGGGCAGCAGCTTGTCCGGGCGCAGCGTCTCCAGCAGCTCGGGGCGGGCGGCGAGGACGCCGTGGTGGGGGCCGAGGAACTTGTAGGGGGAGCAGGCGAAGAAGTCCGCGCCCAGCCGCCCGACGTCGACGGGGCAGTGGGCGGTGTAGTGGACCCCGTCGACGTACAGCAGGGCCCCGGCGTCGTGCGTCAGCCGGGCGATCTCGGTGATGTCGGGGCGGGTGCCCAGCAGGTTGGAGGCGGCGGTCACCGCGACGAGGCGGGTGCGGTCGCCGAGTAGGACGCCGATGGCCTCGGGGGACAGCTCGGCGGTGCCGGGGTCGAAGTCGGCCCAGCGGACCGTGGCACCGGCCGCCGCCGCGGCCTGCACCCAGGGGCGGATGTTGGAGTCGTGGTCGAGCCGGGTCACGACGATCTCGTCGCCGGGCCGCCAGGTCTTGGCGAGGGTGCGGGAGAAATCGTAGGCGAGCTGGGTGGCGCTGCGGCCGAAGACGACGCCCGACGGGTCGGCGCCCAGCAGGTCGGCCAGCGCCCGGCGGGCGGCGGTCACGGTTGCGTCGGCGTTGCGCTCGCCGGGTGTGCGGGTGCCGCGGTTGGACAGCGGGTCGGCCAGGGCGTCGGAGATGGCCTCGATGACAGGCAGCGGTGTCTGGGTGCCGCCGGGGCCGTCGAAGTGGGCGGAGCCGGCCTTCAGGGCGGGGAACTGCCGACGGACGGCCGCGATGTCGTAGTCGATCATGGTTTCTTCCTCCGGTCGAACCAGACGGTGGCCAGCGTGGGCACCAGCCCCGCCCAGAAGAGGATCCGCGGCACGGTGCGCTCCGTCCACGGCATCTGCGAGATCAGCAGGGCGCAGAGCATCGCCAGGGCCGCCTGGGCGAGTACGACGCGGGCCCAGCGGCCGCGGCGCACCAGGGACCACACGTTCAGCTGGACGCCGGTGCGCAGCCTGCGGTAGCGGCGCCAGGCGCCGAAGCCCCAGATCGCCGCGATCACCACCAGCACCCACAGCCGGTTGCCCAGCGGCACCGGCAGCTCCCGCGCCGCCTCGCCGTCCTCGGGGAACAGGTCGACCATGACGCCCGCGGCCGCCACACAGATCAGCGCCAGCCAGCGGATGCCGCGCAGCAGCCGGTAGGTGGCCCGGTCGAGGTCGTGGCGCAGCGCGGCGTTGTCCGGGGCGGCGGCGAGAGCGTCGGCGTACACCGTCGCGGCCTGCTCGGCCGTGGTGCCCGGCTTGTGCGCCTCCTGCATGCTCACCAGATACAGGGCCTGGTTGTTGGTGGGGTCCAGGCGGAGCACCTGGCGCAGCGCCCACTTGTAGGTCTCGGTCTCGTCCGCGGCACCGGCTGCCCGCCACAGCGCCTGGTAGGCGTCCACGCTCTCCGGGTCCAGCCGCACCGCCTCCTTGGCCAGGCCCAGGGCCTCGACGCGGCGGGTCGGGTAGTACATCAGGAACTCGGCGAGCAGTGCGTGCGCGAAGCTGTTCTGCGGATCGACGCGCAGCGCCTGGCGCAGCGCGTCCTCCGCCCTGCGCCAGCGCTCCGGCTGCTCCAGGTGGTCCGCGCGGCGCAGCGCCTGGGCGTAGACGCACAGCGCGCCGATGTCCTCGGGGGCGCGCTTCAGCGCTTCGCCGAGCGAGGTGAGCGCCTGCTCCACCCGGCCCGCCGCCACCTGGCAGCGGCCGAGCCGCACCCAGGCGCGGACGTCGTCGGGGTCCTCGGCCAGGCGGCGGCCCAGCAGGGCCTGGGCCTCGTCGTACCGCTTGAGCTCGATCAGCGCGTCGGCCCGTTCGAGCGCCGGGTGCGGGGTCACAGCTTCCGCCTCTTTTTCAGATACGCGAGCAGATCGTCGTACATCCCGCCCTCGTTGGCGAACATGGCCACGTTGCGGGCGGCCGCGAACCACGGCTCGGTGGAGGGGACCACCGACTTCGCGGCGTTGAGCAGGTCCTTCATGCCGATCATGCGCACGGTGCCGGTGCGCGCCGAGTCGAGCAGCGCCGTCTCGGCCGCGGCCTCGCACACATGGGCCAGATCGGCGCCCGAGAGGCCGTCGGTGGCCTTGGCGAGCTTGCCCAGGTCGATGTTTTCGATGGGGCGGTCGCGCAGGTGGTAGCGGAGGATCGCCTCACGCGCGGGGGCGTCGGGGGGCAGCACCAGGAGGGTGCGGTCCAAGCGGCCCGGCCGGCGCAGCGCTGTGTCCACGTCCCACGGGAGGTTGGTGGCGGCGAGCACGAACACGCCGTCGTTGGCGGGGGCGTCGATGCCGTCCAGCTCGGTCAGCAGCTGGTTGACCGTGTTGCGCATGCCACTGTTCTGGGTGCGGCTGCGCTTGCCGCCGAGGGCGTCCAGCTCGTCGAGGAAGACCACACAGGGGGCCTGGCGGCGGGCGGTGGCGAACACCTCGTGCATATTGCGCTCGGAGTTGCCGATCCACATGTCGAGGACATCGTTGATCGACACCGACAGGAACCCGGCGCCGAGCTCCCCGGCCACGGCGCGGGCGATGAAGGTCTTGCCGCAGCCGGGCGGGCCGTACAGCAGCAGCCCGCCGCGCAGGCTCTTGCCGTACAGCTTGCGCAGCTCGGGGTTGCGCATGGGGGCGAGGAAGGCCGCTTCCAGGCGTTCCTTGACCTCCCGCATACCGCCGACGTCCGCCAGCCGCACCGTGCCGGGCCCGGCCACCTCCCAGGCGGAGGCGTCCTGGGGGTCCCCGCTGCCGTCGACGGTGAGCGGGGTTTCGACGAACCGGGGCGGTACCGCGTCGCCGACCTGGTCCTCGGCGGCCCGCCAGTCGAAGCCGCCGCGGGGCGTGGCGGCCGGTGGCCGCGCGGCGGGCGCCTCGGTGGCGGGCGCCTCCGTGGCGGGCGGCGCGCTCTGCCGGGGTTGCGCGGGCGCCCCCATGGCGCGGGCCATCAGCTCCCGTGCCTGCGGATCGCCGGGCGCGTGCTGGAGCGCGACGGCGACTTCCGCGATGGCCGCGTCGTGCCGGCCCGCGGTGAGCAGGAGTTCGGCGAGGTGCAGCCGCAGCGGTACGTCGCCGGGCGCCGCCGCGACGGCCGCGCGCAGGCTCTGGATCAGGGGCGAGTCGTCCGACATGGCGCACACTCTAGGAGGTGGGCCACGGAGATGATCAGCCTCCCCCCGAAGTGCGTGGCCCCCGGTGTGCGCGGTCGGTTACGCGTCCGATTCGTCGGGACAGCGGGCGATCACGACGATGGCCGCGTCGTCGTCCACATGCCCGCCGGTGTGCCGGAGCATGTCGTCCTGGAGATAGCGCGTCAGTGACTGCGGGTCGTCGCCCGTCCAGGCCGCGACGCGGTCGACGAGCGGGTAGAAGACACCGGCGGCGTCCCGCGCCTCGATCAGACCGTCGGTGTAGAGCAGCAGCAGGTCGCCGTCTTCGAAGTCGAAGGTTTCGGTCTTGTAGTCGCTCGCACACGTCGTGGTCAGCCCCAGCGGCAGCGCGGGCTCGCCGACCTCCAGCGTGCGTACCTTCCCGCCCCGCAGCAGCAGCGGAGGGGGGTGCCCGCAGTTCACCATCGCGGCGAGGGGGCGGTCGTCGTAGACGTCCAGCGCGAGAGCGGTCACGAATGACTCGTGAGGGTCGGGGCCGGCCTTGCCGCCGTGGTCCCAGTTCCAGCGCATCGCATTGCCCAGGTGCGCGGCCAGGGCGGTCAGCGGGAGGTCTCGGTAGGCGGACCCGCGGAAGGCGCCGATCAGCATCGCCGCGTCCCCGACGGCGGCCAGGCCCTTGCCGCGTACATCGCCGATGATCAGGCGGGCCGCGCCCTTGGTGACCACGGCCGCGTACAGATCCCCGCCGATCTGCGCCTCCTCCTCGGCCGAGAGGTACGCGGAGGCGATCCGCAGCACTCCCATCCGGTCGGGCAGCGGCCGCAGCAGGACCTCCTGGGCCGCCACGGCCACCGAACGCACCTGGGTGAGCTTGCGCTGGTGCCGGTCGGCCGCGAACCGGAAGGCCGTCAGCAGGATGGAGATCAACAGGAGGGTGCCGACCTGCGCCTGGTGGTTCGCGGTCATCAGACCGCCGTGCAGCTGGGCGATGGACACCTGGGCCGCGACGGCGAGGGCTCCAATCAGGCCGACGGCCGCGGGGCCCGCGAACGAGGCAGTGATCGCGGGCGCGGCGATCAGGAACGGCCCCAGATGGATGGACGCGGGTGCCTGCAGGTCGATCAGGGTGATCGACAGGATGATCGCGAGCGGAATGGCGAGCAGCCCCCGGCTCCACCGCCGTGAACCGGCCGGATGAGCAGGACCGTGCCGAACGCGCATATCTCCTGCTTACACCCGTTCCCGCCACGGTGCCCGACCGCTGGGGGCGGCTATACGGCGGCGCAGGTCCTGCGTACGTAGCCGTCGCTGTCCGGCGTGGACACCTCCACATCACGGCGGACGATGGCGACCCCTGACTGCTGCCGGCCGGCACAGGCGGCCTCGAGCGCGGAGTCCTCGTACTCGATCATGATGACCTTCGAGAAGGCCTCGGTGTAGCCGCCGCACTCGGGGGGACGCTGCTGCCCGCACTCCTCCGCGATGGCGAAGTCCAGGCCCAGCTTCTCGCGGTGCGAGGCGAGCTCCAGGGTGTTCTTCTGGCCGATCGCCAGGTGCGCGGCGTGTGCGCGGTCGGCCAGCAGCTTGATGAACGCCATCGCGTCGTCTTCGGTGAGCAGATCCTGGGAGCGGGTGTAGCTGTCGTAGTTGTCCGGCTCGACGGCCTGGAAGCCGTCCTCGGCGCAGCCGTCGATCCAGCCCCCGACCGTGTCCGCGATCCGCTCCCGCTTGTCCTCGGTGCCGATGTCGAGAAGGGCCTCATCCCAGTCCTCGTCGATCACCACATCGCCGTTCGCGTCCCTGAGCAGCAGATCGGAGTCCCAGTCGCCTTCGGCGTCCGGCTGCGCCTGGAAGGCGTTGACGTAACAGATGTTGTACAGGCCCGGTGCGGGCGGGGCCTCACGGTCCCTGCTGACGATCTCCACACCGGAGGGCGGGGCGTACGGCTCGCTGATCTGGTAGTCGAAGTTCGCTCCGTCGGTCGGCGGGAGCGTGACACCGTCGGGCGGGGCGGCGCGGTCGGCATCGGTGGAGGCGGTGGCCCTCGGGGCCTTGGTCGTCTTCTTCGTCCGTGGGGTGTCCTCCGGCCCCGCGTGTGCGATTCCGATCACGGTGAAGAGGGCGACGATGCCGATCAGGGACACCAGCACCGCGCCTGTCAGTGGCCGACGGGGCGAGAGGGAGCTGCGTAGAGACATGTGCTTTCCCATATGGTGGACGCTGACCCCGCCTCGGACCTTCGATCCTGGCGACCAGTGCCGGGCTGGTGATGGGGGACATCCGTTACCGGCTGGGTGCGTCGCTCTCGGCGCCGTGCTCCTGGGAGACTTCGGCGTACTGAATGTAATGATCGAGCTGAACGAGCGTCAAGTGGGGTTTCGCGAGGGCACCGGGCACCCTCCCTCCGCAGGGACGGAAGACCAGGTCCGATAGGGTGCGGGCCATGTCTTGGCACCACGATTCCCTGCACACCCTCCGGCGTCGGCGGCCCGTTGCGACAGCGCCCCGCCGGAGCAAGAAGACCCTGATCGCGGCCGTCGGCATCGGAATGGCCCTGGCGCTGAGCGGGTGCAACGACGACAACGGCGGGACCAAGGACGGGGCCGACGGGGCCAAGGACGAGGGTGCCCGCGCCACCCAGCCGAAGTCGCCGTCGGCGGGGTCTTCGGCGTCGTCGGGGTCCTCCTCCGCCCCGGCGAGCCCGGCGGCCGACAAACCGCTGGTCGCGGGGTGGCAGACGCAGACCCGGGATGAACACCACTTCCGCTACGACGTGCCGGCCAAGGCCGAGAAGTGGAAGGTCTTCAACCCGGACGTCTCCCTCTCCTACAACGACGAGAATGGCAAGCCGATCGTCGTGATGACCGGCGCCGCCAACTACCGCCAGGGCGGTTGTGCGTCGAGCCCCAACCCCAAGGCGTTCGGCGAGGCGGGCAAGGGCCAGCTCGCCACGGTCGGCACCACCGGCGGAGGCACGGACGGCAGCCTGCAGGAAAATGCCCGGAACTGGGCGGGCAACTGGGGCTTTGTCGCCTACGGCGGCAAGGACAACAAGCCCAAGATCGAGGTCAGCCAGGCCAAGCCGTGGAAGCGCAACGGCATCGAGGGCTACACCGCGACCGCCAAGGTCACGGTCGTCAACCGCCCGAGCTCCTGTGTCCCGCCGAGGGCCATCGTGCACAGCATCGCGCAGAAGCTCCCCGACGGCACCATGCACGGCTGGGTCATCTACGCGGACCAGGGCGTGCCGCACGCCCTGACGTCGGCCGAGATCGACAAGATCATGAACACCGTCCGGCCGACGGACGGCTGAACACCCGCGCCTGGCGGACACCGGGCGGTTCCGGGTCTCCGTTCGTGCGCGACTCGCCTTCGGGCGGGCCGGATGAGGCCCGCCCCAGGGCGAAGCTGAGTCTGTGTCATTTTTGCCGTCCCCGGCCCTTGTGGGTTGGGGACGGCTTCATTACTTTCCAGTAGGCAGCGCGTTGCCATGTTCACGACCGCGCCGGGAAGAGCCGTTCCCCGCCGTCTGGAAGGAACCACCATGCCTGTCCGCACAGCCGGGCGTGCCCGGCGAGTGTTCTCCGTGAGCGGCCCTCGGCACCGCGGAGCCACCCGAACCCTTCTCTCCCTCGCCGCCGCCGTGGTGCTGGCCGTGACCGGCTCGGCCGCGGCGACCGCCGCCCCGCCCGCCACGGCATCGGGCGACGCGCACACCGGCGCCGCCGGGCTGCGGGAGGTGATGTTCGTGGGCAACAACTGGGACGGCACGGCCGATGTCATCAAGTCCACCGGAGACCTCGCCAAGATAGGCCGGATCAACGTCATACCGGACAAGGACCAGCGGCTCACCGAGATCTATCTCAACCCCATCAAGCTCGCGTTCTTCCTCGGCATTCGGCAGGGGCCGGGGGAGGGGCACGACCAGTTCGTCGACGACATGTACTCGACCCCGGACGGATCGGCCATCGTCGTCTCCCGTCCCAGCTTCGCCGATGTGGTCTCCATCGACCTCGCCACGGGCAAGGTCAGGTGGCGCTTCCCGGTGTCGGGGTTCCGTGCCGATCACATGGCGGTGTCACCCGACGGCAAGCGGGTCGCGGTGTCCGCCTCGACCTCGAACACGGTGCATATCCTCGACATCGAGACGGGCAAGCAGCTCGGCCAGTTCTCCGCCGGCGACAAGCCCCATGAGAACGTCTTCACCGACGGCGGGAAGTATCTGTGGAACATGTCGATCGGCGAGGTCAACACCGCGCTGGACGACCCGTCGATGGACTGGACGAAGGGCGACCGCCACATCACCGTGGTCGACGCGGCCACCTACAAGCAGGTCAAGGTCATCGACATGCGGGACCGGCTGGACGCCTTCGGCCGCAAGGACCTGTCGGATGCGGTCCGGCCGGTGGCCTTCACCCCCGATGAGTCCAAGCTCTACTTCCAGGTGTCCTTCTTCAACGGATTCCTGGAGTACGACGTGGCCGGCGACAAGATCACCCGGGCCAAGACCCTCCCGAAGAACCCCGCGACCAGCGAGGACCGCACCACCTGGGTCAACGACTCCCGCCACCACGGGCTGTCGATGAGCCCGGACGGCAACAAGCTGTGCGTCGCCGGGACGATGGACGACTACGCGACCGTCGTGGACCGGGTCTCCTTCCAGGAGGGCCCGCTGGTGCCGACCTCCAAGCCGTACTGGGCGACGGTGAGCGGCGACGGCAAGTCCTGCGTCGTGTCCGAGAGCGGCGCCGACCAGGTCACCGCGATCGACTTCGCGACGGGCCGGAAGGTCGCGTCCGTCGCGGTCGGCGACCACCCGCAGCGGGTCCGCATCGGCCATGTGGCGGCAGACTGGACCGGCCCGCAGACCCCATGAGACCGGTGGAGCCGCGGGGCCGGTCCGGGCGCGGAACCGGCCCCGCGGCGGCGCCCCCGGCGCCGGGTCAGTCCGCGCGTACCGGCCCCGTCGACCTCCTGACGATCAGGTCCACCGACATGTCGAGCCGGATCGGGGCCAGGCCGGGGCCGTCGGTGACCGCGTCGAGCACCCGGATGCTCTCGGCCGCCATCTCCTCGAACGGCTGTCGCACGGTGGTCAGCGCCGGGGCGGCGGAGGCGGCGGCGTCGATGTCGTCGTACCCGACGACCGACACGTCATCCGGGACCCGCAGCCCCCGCTCCACACACGCCTCGATGACACCCAGGCCCTGCAGATCGTTGCCGGCCACGAAGGCCGTCGGCGCGTTCCACAGGTCGAGGAGGGCGTGGGCGGCGCGTCTGGCGGGCTCGGTCTGGAACGGCACCACGCGGATCAGATCGCGGTCGGGACGGATCCCGGCGTCGCGGAGCGCGGCGAGATATCCGCCGAAGCGCGCCCGGCAGCAGGTCAGTTCGAGGGGGCCGGAGAGCAGCGCGACCTGCCGGTGACCGAGGTCGGTCAGATGGCGGGCCGCGAGCCACCCGCCCCGCCACTGGGTCGCCCCGACCGTGTTCATCCCCTGCGGCGCGTCGCCGATCGTGTCGAGGACGACCGTGGGGACGCGGGACCGGGCCAGCCGGTCCGCGACGGCCGGCGGGACCGGGGAGAGCACGAGGACGACACCCCCCGGGCGGTGCGCGAGCAGTGGGTCGAGCCAGTCCCCGTCGTCATCGGCGTGGTTGACCGTGAGCGCGCGTCCGGAGGAACGCAGCACCCGGGAAAGGCCCCGCAGCAGCGGCGCGTTGACGGCGCTGACCACGCAGCCGAACACCACCTCGACCGATCCGCGCCGGGGCCCGCGGCGACGCCACTCGTAGCCGGTGGCCCGTACCGCGTCCAGGACCCGCTGCCGGACCTCGGCCGACACCCCGGGCCGCCCGTTGAGGACCTTCGACACGGCGCTCTGCGAGACATTCGCCGCTTGCGCCACGGTCTCCATGCGCACCGCGGACCGTACACCCATCGCCTGCTCCTCCCATCAGTCGCTCACCCGATCCGGCCCTGTACGGCCGGTCAGGCCCCGTCGCGGGCCGCGCGTGGCGCGGTGCTCTCCCGGACCACGAGCGAGGTCGCCAACTCGATCCTGCGCCCGGCCGAGGAACCGTGCCGCGACTGCTCCTGGGCGATCAGCCGCACCCCCTCGCCCCCCATCTCCGCCAGCGGCTGACGGACGGTCGTGAGCGGCGGGGCGAGCATGGCGCAGATCATCGTGTCGTCGAAGCCGACGACCGACAGATCGTCGGGCACCCGCACCCCCCGTGCGCGGGCCACCTGGTAGACCCCGGCCGCCTGGGCGTCGGAGCCGGCGAAGATCGCCGTCGGCGGCTGCGCCAGATCCAGCAGGGCCGCGCCGTGGTCCGTGCCACTGGTGATGCTGAAGTCGCCGTAGCGCGTCAGGGCGGGGTCGGGGGCGAGGGAGAACTCGCGGTGCGCGGCGAGATAGCCCTCGTGCCGCTCCCTGGTGCACTGGATCTCGGCGGGGCCGCCGATGAACCCGACGCGCCGGTGGCCGAGTTCCAGGAGGTGGCGCGTGGCCGCCGCGCCACCTGACCAGTTGGTCGCCCCGACCGTCGGGATCGTGGGCTCGCTGGTGCCGACCGGGTCGAGGAGGACCAGTGGCGCGGGCAGTGCCGCCAGCGCGGCGATCTCGTCGTGGCGCGCCCGGGAGAGCACCAGGATGATGCCGTCCGACGGACGGGTGCGCCGGGCGTCGACCCAGTCGCTGATGCGGAAGCGCGGATGGCCGGTCGCGGTGAGCGCCAGGGTGTACCCGAGGCTGAACGCTGCGTTCTGGGCCCCGGCGATGAGCTCTCCCGCCCAGGGCGAGGTGGTCCCCTCGATGAGGACGTCCAGGATCCCGCCGAGTTGCTTCCGGCGCCCCTTGCGCTGCAGATAACCCGTGGCGTGCGCGGCCTGGGTGACGCGGGCGCGGGTCTCCTCCGAGATGTCCGGCTTGTCGGCGAGCACCCGGGACACCGTGGAGACCGAGACCCCCGCGGCCTCGGCGACGGCCGCCATCGTTGGGCGCGTGGTCATGCTGCCTTTCCCTCCCGTAGGCCATCGCGACAGTACAGTCCTGCCGCAAATTCCCGCAATATTTGTTGGAATATTCCGCGAGGACCCCATGCAAACCACCAGTGGTCCGCGCTTTCGATCCACCGTATTGACAGTCGTTTTTACCCCGGCTTAGCTTCTCGCTCGCAGAACTTCCGCAAAGTTTTGCGGGTAATTGCAGAGTTGGTGAAAACCGCGGGCCCGCCCGCCGAGCACGGAGATGTGACGAGTGTCTGCCATCGATGACGAAACGGCCGGGCTCGGCCGCGGCCGAACCGAGGTCCGCGAGCTGATCGCGGCGATGACGCTGGAGGAGAAACTCGCCCAACTCGTGGGTCTGTGGCAGGGAGTCGACCGCGAGGGCGGCGCCGTGGCCCCGCTGCAGGATGCCATGGACACCGTCGAGCAGAGCTTCGCCGACTTCGCCGCACACGGACTCGGCCAGATCACCCGGCACTACGGGACCCGGCCCCTGGACCCGCGGGAGGGCCGGGCGACCCTGGCCGCCAAGCAGCGGTGGCTGAAGGAGAACACCAGGCTCGGCATCCCCGCCATCGTGCACGAGGAGTGCCTGACCGGGCTCGCCGCGTGGAAGGCGGCGACCTACCCCGTACCGCCGGCCTGGGGCGCCACCTTCGATCCGCCGCTCGTCGAGCGCATGGCGGCGCGGATCGGCCGCACCATGGCGGGCCTGGGCATCCACCAGGGCCTGGCACCGGTCCTCGACGTGATCCGCGACATGCGCTGGGGGCGGGTCGAGGAGTGCATCTCGGAGGATCCCTACCATGTCGCGGTCACCGGCGCCGCATATGTGCGAGGCCTGCAGAGCGCCGGGATCATCGCCACCCTGAAGCACTTCGTCGGCTACTCCAACTCGCGCGCCGGCCGCAACCTGGCGCCGGTGCACGCCGGGCCGCGCGAGGTCCGCGACGTGCTGGAGTTCCCCTTCGAAGTGGCCGTACGGGACGCCGGGGCGCGCTCCGTGATGAACTCCTACGCCGAGATCGACGGAGTGCCCGTCGCCGCGAGCACCGGGCACCTCACCGGCACCCTGCGCGAGGAGTGGGGCTTCACCGGCACCGTCGTCGCCGACTACTTCGCCGTGGCCTTCCTGCAGACCCTGCACAAGGTGGCCGAGGACGGCGCCGACGCCGCGGCCCAGGCGATCACCGCCGGGATCGACGTCGAACTCCCCACCGGCGTCACCTATCTGCAGCCCCTCAAGGAGCGCATCGAGGACGGCCGGCTCGGCATGGACGTCGTGGACCGCGCGCTGGAGCGGGTGCTGCGCCAGAAGGCCGAACTCGGCCTGCTCGACCCCCAGTGGTCACCCGAACCGGCACCCGCCGACGGCGCGCCCGCGGGCGGTGCGCCCGCCGACGCCGTGGACACCGAAGAGGACCGCGCGCTGGCCGCGGCCATCGCCGAACGCTCCCTGGTCCTGCTGCGCAACGACGGTGTGCTGCCGCTGGGTGCCACCCGGGCCGCGCCCGCGCGCATCGCGGTCATCGGCCCGAACGCCCGGTCGCGGTCCGCGATGTTCGGCTGCTACTCGTTCGTCAACCACGTCCTGCCGCACCACCCCGACCACGACACCGGCCTCGGCGTCGAGACCGTCGAGGACGCCCTGCGCCGCGAGTTCCCCGACGCCGACATCGTCACCGCCCGGGGCACCGGTGTCGACGACGGTGCCACGGACGGCATTCCCGCCGCCGCCACCGCCGCGGCCGGTGCGGAGGTGGCCGTCGTCGTGGTCGGCGACCGCTCCGGTCTTTTCGGACGCGGCACCAGCGGCGAGGGCTGCGACGCCGACGACCTGGAACTTCCCGGCGCGCAGCGGGAACTCGTCGAGGCGGTCCTCGCCACCGGGACACCGACCGTGGTCGTCCTGCTGACCGGGCGCGGCTACGCGCTCGGGTGGCTGCTGGATACGGCCGCCGCGGTCGTACAGGCCTTCTTCCCCGGCGAGGAGGGCGCGGCCGCCATCGCCGGAGTGCTCAGCGGCCGGATCAACCCGAGCGGCCGGATGCCCATGAGCCTGCCCCGCGGCGCCGGGGCACAGCCCTACAGCTATCTGCACCCGCCGCTCGGCGCCGCGAGCTCGGTGACCAACATCGACACCGAGCCGCCCGTCCGCTACGGATTCGGCCTCAGCTACACCCGGTTCGCCTACGAGGACCTCACGGTCGACGTCGAAACCGTCGACGTCGCCGACGCGATCCGCTGCGCCGTCACCGTACGCAACGCCGGCGACCGGGAGGGCGCCGAGGTCGTCCAGCTGTACGCGAACGACCCCGTCGCCTCGGTCACCCGCCCGCTGGCCCAGCTCGTCGCCTTCGCGCGCGTTCCCCTCGCCCCCGGACAGTCGGCGCGCGTCCACTTCACGGTGCCCACGCGGCTGCTGGCGTTCACCGGCCGCGACGGGGTGCGGATCGTCGAACCCGGCGACATCGGCGTCAGCGTCCGGCGCGACGCGGGCGATGTGATCCTCGAGCACACCGTGCGGCTCACCGGCGATGTGCACATCGTGACCGGCGCCGAACCCCGGATCAGCACGGTCGACATCTCCTAGAACCCGCCGTCCCCCACCGGCGCCCGCCTTTCGGCACCATCCATCCGTCCGAGAACACTCAACGAAGAGTTGTCATATGTCGCACACACCGATACGCCTCCGCTCCCGCGGCCTGGCTGCGGCGGCGGCCGCCCTGGCCCTCGCCCTCACCGGCTGCTCCTCCGGCTCCTCGGACAGCGCCTCCTCCGGCAAACAGACCGTCGTCTTCTGGGGGTGGTCCGACATGTCGAAGCCGGTCGCGCTCTGGAACAAGACCCACCCCGACATCCACGTCAAGTTCCAGGCGATCACCTCGGACTTCTATCCGAAGCTCCAGGCCGCGATCAAGGGAAAGGACGGGGCGCCGGACATCACCCAGGTGGACTACCCCAACCTCACCTCGACCATCATCGCCGGTGACCTCAAGGACATCTCGGCCGAGACCAGCGACCTCAAGCCGCACTTCAAGCCCGCCGTATGGGACCAGGTTGTGGTCAACGACAAGGTCTACGGCGTGCCGCAGGACATCGGCACCCAGGTGCTCTACTACCGCTCCGACGTCTTCAAGGAGGCGGGCCTGACCGCCCCGAAGACCTGGGACGAGTACATGACGGCCGCCGAGAAGCTCAAGCGGGCCCACCCCAAGGCCTACACCACGGCCTTCCCCGCCAACGGCGGCGCCTGGCTGGCCTCCCTGGCGTGGAACGCCAAGGCCCAGTGGTTCGGCACGGACAAGAACGCCTGGAGGGTGGACCTCGACGACCAGCCCACCCTCAAGGTGGCCGAGTACTGGCAGAAGATGCTGGACAAGGGCTACGCCAAGGGGGATCAGCACTGGCAGCCCACCTGGTTCAAGGGACTCGCCCAGGGCAAGTACCTCACCTGGATCGGCCCGGCCTGGGGCGGGGCGGCGCTCAAGGAGAACGCCCCCGACCTCTCCGGCAAGTGGGCCGTCGCCCCGCTGCCGCAGTGGTCGAAGGGCGACACGGCCCCGGTGTACTGGGGCGGCTCCCTGACGGCGCTGACCAGCGTCACCGACAAGACCGACGCGGCGATGAAGTTCATCACCTGGCTGAACACCAGCAAGGAGAGCGCCAAGCTGCTGGTGGCCGATGTCCTCCCCGCCTCCGATGTCGGCCAGGGGATCCCGGAGCTGACCAAGCCCGACCCGTACTTCGGCGGCCAGGTGCCCAGCGAGGTGTTCACCGTACGCGGCACCCAGTCGACCCCCTGGACCTGGGGTCCGACGATGACCGACACCACCAACTACCTCAATGACGCCATGCAGTCCGTCATCAACAAGTCGACGACGCTGCCCGACGCGATGAAGAAGGTCGACGGCGAGACCACGTCGCAGCTGAAGCGGAAGGGCCTGTCCGTCCGATGACCGCGCCAACCCTCCACCCGGTCACCCGGGACGGGAGGACCGGGGCTGAGCAGGCGGGGAAGCCGCCCCGCCTGCCGGCGTCGCGCCGCAACAAACGCCGCTTCGGCGCCGACTGGAAAATGGCGTGGGCGTTCGTGATCCCGTTCCTGGCCTTCTTCGTGGTCTTCCACTTGGTGCCGGTGTTCTACGCGCTGTGGCAGAGCTTCCACGGCGTGGAGAAGTCGGGCGGCCTGGGATTCGACACGCCCCACGTCATCTTCGTCGGTCTGGACAACTACACCCAGGCCCTCACCGACCCCGCCTTCCTCGAGTCGGTCGGGCGTGTGCTGCTCTACGGCCTGGTCCAGGTGCCCGTCATGCTGGGCCTCGCGCTGGTGATGGCGCTCATCTTCGACACGGCGATCGTCCGGATGCGCGGCCTGTTCCAGCTCGTGGCGTTCCTGCCCTACGCGGTGCCGGGGATCATCGCGTCCATCGTCTGGGCCTTCCTGTACCTGCCCGGAGTCAGCCCGGTCGTGGACTTCCTCGACGGCGTCGGAACCCATGTGGACTTCCTCTCCAAGGACAACGTCCTGTGGTCCATCGCGAACGTCGCCACCTGGCAGTGGACCGGCTACAACATGATCATCATCTTCGCCGCGCTCCAGGCCATCCCGCGCGACATGTTCGAAGCGGCCCGCATTGACGGCGCCGGCAACTGGCAGATCGCCTGGCGGATCAAGGTGCCGCTGGTGGCCCCGGCCATCCTCATCACCGGACTGTTCTCGGTGGTGGGCACGCTCCAGCTGTTCTCCGAGCCGACGGTGCTGCGCACGATCACCAACAACGTGACGTACAACTACACACCGAACATGATCGTCTACAACCTCGCGTTCGGGTCCAACCAGCCGTACTACTCAGCCGCCGTCGCGGTCATCATCGCCATCGGCGCGTTCCTGCTGTCCTTCGGCTTCCTGCGCATGCTCCAGAGAAGGAATCCCGATGAGTGACACCACCACCCGCCGCGGGCGCCCGCGCGCGCTGTGGACGAGCGGGGCGCGGCGCGACCGCGCGCCGCTGTCCACCCGGTTCATCCTCACCGCGACGATCGTCGCGCTGACCCTCTACTTCCTCATCCCGATCGCGTGGATGCTGATCGCGTCGACCAAGTCGACGGCCGACCTCAACACCACCTTCGGACTCTGGTTCTCGGACTTCGACCTCTTCAAGAACCTCCAGGACTTGTTCGCCTACCGCGACGGCGTCTTCCGGCAATGGCTGGTGAACTCGCTCATCTACTCGGGAGGCGGCGCCCTCGGCTCCACCTTCCTGGCCGCCCTGTGCGGGTTCGCCCTGGCCAAGTACCGTTTCCGCGGCCGCAACGCCATCACGGGCCTCATCTTCGGCGGCGTGCTCATCCCCGGGACGGTGCTCGCCCTGCCGACCTATCTGATCCTCAACTCCTTCGGCCTCATCAACACCTACTGGGCGGTGATCCTGCCGAGCCTGTCCAGCGCCTTCGGGGTGTTCCTGGTGCGCATCTACGCGAGCGCCGCCATCCCCGACGAACTGCTGGAGGCCGGCCGGATCGACGGCGCCCACGACGTCCGCATCTTCTTCACGGTGGTGCTGCGGATCCTGCTCCCGAGCCTGGTCACCGTGTTCCTCTTCGCCTTCATCTCGATCTGGAACAACTTCCTCCTACCGCTGCTGGTCCTCAACGACCAGTCGCTCTGGCCGGTCACCCTCGGGCTCTACTCCTGGCAGAAGAACGCGATGAGCGAGCCCGACGTCGTCCGGATCGTCATCTCCGGATCCCTGGTCGGCACCATCCCCCTCGTCGTCCTCTTCCTCACGCTGCAGCGGTACTGGCGCAGCGGCATCACGACAGGAGCACTCAAGTAGCCATGAACAGTCGTATGGACGCCTTCCGCGCCCGTCTCGGCGGTTTCGCCTTCGGCGGGGACTACAACCCCGAGCAGTGGGACCGCGCGGTGTGGGACGAGGACATCGAGCTCATGCGGCGCGCCGGGGTCAACCTCGTCACCCTGGGCGTGTTCGCGTGGGCGTCGCTGGAGCCCGAGCCGGGACGCTTCACCTTCGACTGGATGGACGAGGTGATGGACCTCCTCCACGCGGGCGGGATCAGCGTCGACCTGGCCACCCCGACCATGGCACCACCGGTCTGGCTCACCCATGAACACCCGGAGGTCCTGCCGGTCATGGAGGACGGGGAGCGCTTCGGCTTCGGCAACCGGCTGCAGTTCGACCCCGCCTCGCCCCGCTACCGGGAACACGCCGCCCGGATCACCACGGCGCTGGCCGAGCGGTACTCCCACCACCCGGCCCTCGCGATGTGGCACATCAGCAACGAATACGGGCAGCCCTCGTACGGGGAGGCCAGCGCGGTGGCCTTCCGCGGCTGGCTCCAGCGGAAGTACGGCAGCCTGGACGCCCTCAACGACGCCTGGTACACCCGCTTCTGGTCCCAGGTCTACACCTCCTGGGACCAGATCAACCCGCCGGAGGTGCCGCGGTCGTGGTCCAACCCGACCCGCCGACTGGACTTCAAGCGGTTCGTCTCGGACGCGCTGCTCGAGTGTTTCGTCATGGAACGCGACATCGTCCGCTCCTACCGCGACGACATCCCGGTCCTCACCAACTACATGCGCTTCTACAAGAATGTGAATTACTGGACCTGGGCACCCGAACAGGACGCCGTGGCGCTGGACATCTACCCCAATCCCGGCCACGACGACGCCCACGTTTCCGCGGCGCTCAACTTCGACCTGATGCGCTCACTGCGCGGCGAGCCCTGGGTCCTCATGGAGCAGGCGGCCAGCAGCGTGTCGCAGTGGAAGGTCAACAACGTCAAGCGGCCCGGCCATATGCGCCTCGGCTCCTACCAGGCCATCGCCCACGGCGCCGACAGCGTCCTGTACTTCCAGTGGCGCGCCAGCCGCGGCGGCCACGAGCGCTTCCACTCCGCGATGCTGCCCCACTCCGGCACGGCCTCCCGCACTTGGAAGGAGATCGAGGCGCTCGGCGGTGAACTGCCCAGGATCGCCGAGGCGGTGGGCGCCCGGTCGCGGGCCGAGATCGCCGTGCTGTTCGACTGGAACGCCTGGTGGGGCCTGACCGAGACGCACGGACTGCCGCGCAACGACTTCGACTACACCCAGATCGCGACCGACCACTACCAGCCACTCCTGGAAGCACACCACGCGGTGGACATGGTGCACTTCGGCTCCGACCTCAGCCCGTACAAGGTCGTCGTCGTGCCGAACGCCTACCTCGTCGACGACCGCTTCACCGACGCCCTCACCCGCTTCGTCGAAGGGGGCGGGACGCTCGTCTGCTCGTTCTTCTCCGGGGTCGTCGACGCGAACAACCACGTCAGGCAGCCCGCCTACCCCGGGGCCTTCCGTGGCCTCATCGGCGCGTACATCGACGAGTACTGGCCCGCGCGCGGCGAGGAGACCTTCACGGTGACCTTCGCCGACGGGACCACCCGGACCGCCGACTGGTGGCAGGACAGCATCCACCCGGAGACCGCGCGGGTGCTCGCCACCTATGCCTCCGGCCACCTGGAGGGACGGCCCGCGATCCTGGACAACGCGGTCGGCCGGGGCCGCGTCGTCTACCTCGGTACCCGCCTCGAGCCCGGCGCGCTGCGCGACACCCTGCTCGAGGCGGTGACGGCGGCGGGGGTCACCCCGCTCGTCGCCACCGCGCCCGCACACCTGGAGGCGGCCAGGCGCGCCAGCGACGACGCGGAGTTCCTGTTCCTGCTGAACCACTCCGAGACGGAACCCGCCGAGGTCCACCTCGCTGCGGACGGGCTCGACCTGATCTCCGGGGCGAAGACCGGAGCGACCCTCGAGGTGGCACCGCTCGGTGTCGCGGTGGTGCGCTTCGAGAACACCGAGCGGGTCCAGGAGTGAGGTACGAAGACCCTCAGCCGGTGGCGGGGCGCAGGACGACCGGCAGTTCCCGGTAGCTGTTCATGCCCAGCGACGCGGCGCGCGGAGCGGGCCTTGGGGCGAGGCCGATATCGGGGAAGGTCTCGAACAGCCGACGCAGGGCGATCTCGGCCTCCACCTTGGCCAGGGACGCCCCGGGGCAGCGGTGGGCGCCGTAGCCGAACGAGAGGTGGCGGGAGGCGTCCGGCCGGTCGGGGTCGAACCGGTCGGGCTCGGCGAAGGCGTGGGGGCAGCGGTTGATGGTCGCGAGGGGGAGGAGCACCGCCTCTCCCTCGCGGACGATGCCGCCGCCCGCCACGGGCACATCCTCGGTGGCATAGCGGAACAGCAGGGCGCGCACCGGGGACTCCCAGCGCAGGGCCTCCTCCACCACATCCGGCCACGGGTCCTCGCCCGCCTCCTGCCGGGCCCTGGCGGCGGCCAGGGTCTCGGGGTGCGTCAACAGCCCCCGCACCGCGTGGCAGATCAGGGTCACCGTGGTCTCGTGGCCGCCGATGACGGTGACCACCAGGTTGCCGATCACCTCCGGCACCGTCAGCTCACCCTGGTCCATGGCCTCGACCAGGTCCATCGTGAGGTCGTCGCGGTCGCCGTCGGCGCGCTTGCGCTCGATTATCGACATGAGGGTGGCCGGGAAGCGCTCCGCCATCGTGCGCTGGAGCTCCTCGGCCTCGGCGTCGTGGCTCAACGCGGCCGCCGACAGCTCGTGCAGCTCCTCGCGCAGACCGCCCTCCTCGGGCACGCCGAGCAGATAGCAGATGACGTCCAGGGGAAGCGGCAGCGCGAACCGGGACTGCAGATCGATCTCCTGACCCGGCGCCACATCGCTCAGGGCCGCCAGCAGCCGGTCGGTGACCGCCTCGATACGCGGGCGCAGATCCCGCACCCGGCGCGGGGAGAAGGCGCGCTGGACGGGCTGTCGCAGCCGGCGGTGGAGGTCGCCGTCGGAGTTGAGCAGCCCCTCGCCCTCCAGGATGAAGAGCATCGGCCACTCGGCGGGGATCTCCCCGCGTTGGTAGGCACCCCAGTGCCGGAGGCTCTTGGAGAATCGCGGGTCGTTCAGCACCTGGGCACCCGCTTCACGGGTGGTGACCGCCTTGACCACCACTCCGCCGGGAAGCGCCACGGTGGCGACCGGGCCCGCGGCCCGCAGGGCCGCGCCTTCGACACCGTGGAGGTCGGTCGGCTCGGGGGCGAGATGAACGGGGGATATCGCGTCCATTGCTGTCCGTTCTGCAGTTGTTCGGCGCCTGTAGGACCGGAGATCAAAAAGCCTATCCCACGGAACGGCCGCTGTGGGGTGCGCCGGAGTGGCCGCCGTGCGAAGCGCCGTAAACGCCTCGGCGGCGGACGCAGGCGTCCGCCGCCGGGGATGGTGGAGCGTGGGTGCCTCAGCCGCCGACCCTGCGGAAGCTCTCCACCGGGCCGCCGTAACCCCCTTCGGGCCCCGCCCAGTTGATCGCGAGCTTGTCGTCGTCCTTCATCCCGACCGTGCCCACACCCCGGCCGCCGTCATCGCCGCCCTTGCACGACAGCGTCAGCGTGGGCGCTTCCTTGCCCGCCTTCCGCCCTTCCTTCAACGTGCCGGTGCAGTCGAGCTTCGGCCCCTTCGCCGTGACCTTGCCGTCGGCGATCGTCAGGGTGTCCAAGCCGCCGTCGCCCGCCTCGACGATGGACTTCCAGGACCCGGCCGCACGCTCGATCATCGTGCGCTCGGCCGACGGCTCGGAGCTCGGCGACTGCTGCTTCGCGGCGGTGGTCGCGCCGCTCGGCTTCGAGTCCGCCTTTTCGCCGTCGCCACCACCGCAGCCGCTGAGCACGAGGCCCGCGACGACCGTGGTGACCACCATGCATGCCGCCTTGCGCACTTCTTTCTCCTCCGTGTACGGAACAAGCGGTGCCAACCTAACAGCCAGCGGAAACACGGTTCCGCCCGGCCGTGCCGGCCCCGCCGCCCTGGTGCGGAAGGGGCCCCGCGTGTCTTTCGTCCCCGGCCTCGGCGACCGCCTACGGTGTGCGGGCGGGGGCGTTGTGGTGCGCCCCGTGGCCGAAGGGGTGAGGGATGGCGGAGGTGCGCAGCGAGTTGATCCGCGCGCTGCCGGGGACGCTCAGGGAACACGCCGAGCGGACCGGGGACAAGATCGCGTTCCAGGACGCGCGCCGGGCGGTCGGCTATGCGGACCTGGAGGAGCGGACCCGGAGGCTCGCGGGCCATCTCGCCCGGCTCGGCGTGCGGCCCGGGGACCGGGTGGCGCTGCACCTGGGCAACCGGGTGGAGCAGGTGGAGAGCCGGCTGGGGGTCCTGATGGCCGCGGCGGTGGGGGTGCCGCTCGACCCGGGGGCCGCGGACGCGGAGTTGGAGTACTTACTCGACGACAGCGGCGCGGTCGCCATCGTGACCGAGGAGACACTGCTGCCCCGGGTGGCCCGGCTGGCGGCCCGGCGGCGCGGATCGCTGACCGTGGTGGTCTGCGCCGACGCGCTCCCCGAGGGGGCGCCGGACGGCGCGGTGGTGTTCGAGGAGCTGGCCGGGACGGATCCTGGCCTCGCGCCGAGAGACGACCTCGGCCTCGACGAACCGGCCTGGATCCTGTACACCTCCGGCACCACCGGGCAGAGCAAGGGCGTGGTGACCACCCAGCGCGCCGCGCTGTGGTCGGTGGCGGCCGGCTACGTCCCGTCGTACGGACTCGAATCGAGCGACCGGCTGCTGTGGCCGCTGCCGATGTTCCACACCTACGCGCACTCGCTGTGCGTGCTCGGCGTGCTCGCGGTCGGAGCGAGCGCGTATCTCCTTGACAGGGGTGCCCGGGACGCCGGGGGCGCCCGGGGCGCGAACCTCGCCGAGGCCCTGGCCGAGCAGCCGTGCACCGTCCTGGCCGGGGTGCCCGCCACCTACCACCTGCTGGTGGACGCGGTGCGCCGGACACCGCGGCCGCTCCCCACGCCACGCGTGTGCGTCAGCGCGGGCGCACCCTGCCCGCCGCTGCTGCGGGCCGAGGTCGAGGAGTTGCTGGGCGCGCCCCTGCTCGACGGCTACGGCTCCACGGAGACCTGCGGGAAGATCGCCGTCGACCGGCTCGACGGGCCACGGGCCGACGGCTCCAGCGGCGCACCCCTCCCCGGGGTCACGGTGCGGCTGTCCGACCCGTCGAGTGGCGAGGAGGTCGCCGAGGGGGAGGAGGGGGAGATCTGGGTCCAAGGGCCCAATCTGATGAGCGGCTACCACAACCGCCCGGAGGCCACCGCACGCGTCCTGCGCGACGGCTGGTACCGCACCGGAGACCTCGGCCGGCGCGTGGCACACGGCCACCTCAAGGTCACCGGCCGCGTCAAGGAGCTCATCATCCGCGGCGGTGAGAACATCAACCCGGCCGAAGTGGAAGAGACCCTGCTGGCCTGCCCCGGCGTCGCCGACGCGGCCGTCGTCGGCCGGCCGCACGATGTCCTCGGCGAGGTGCCGGTGGCCGTGGTCGTCCCCGGCCCCGGCGGCGTGGACACCGCGCGGCTCCTGGAGGTCTGCCGGGAGCGGCTGTCGGGCTTCAAGGTGCCCGACGAGGTGTACGAGACCGCATCCGTGCCCCGCACCGCCTCCGGCAAGATCCTCCGCCCGGAACTCGCCCGCACACTTGCCGAACGGCTGGCCCGGTCGCGCGAGGTCGCCTCGGCCACGCTGCGCGAGCGGCTGCTGTCGCTGCCCGAGGCCCCGGGCCGGGACGCCGTGCTGCGCCTCGTCCTCGACCTGACGGCACGTACGGTCGGCACCCCGGAACCCGGGCCCGCGCCCGACCAGCCCTTCACCGCCTCCGGGATCACCTCCCTGGGCGGCGTACTGCTGCGCGACCGGCTCGCCGAGGCCACCGGTCTCACCCTCCCCGCGACCCTGGTGTTCGACCACCCGACGCCCGCCGCCGTGGCGGAGTCGCTGCACACCGCACTGCTCGGCGGCCGCTCCCCGGCCCCCTCGGCCGGCACCCGTACGGTCGCCCCCGGGACGCACACCCCGCGCACGCCCAGCGACGAGGAGCCGGTGGCCATCGTCGCCATGGCCTGCCGCTACCCGGGCGACGTGGCCACCCCGGAGGAGCTGTGGCGGCTGGTGGCGGACGGCACCGACGCCACCTCGGACTTCCCCGCCGACCGCGGCTGGGACCTGGACGGGCTCTACGACCCCGACCCGGACCGGCTGGGCACCTCGGTCACCCGCCGGGGCGCCTTCCTGCGCCAGGCGGCCGACTTCGACCCGGCCTTCTTCGGAATGTCCCCGCGGGAGGCGCTGGCCACCGACCCACAGCAGCGGCTGCTGCTGGAGACCGCGTGGGAGGTCTTCGAACGCGCCGGTCTTGACCCGACCCGGCTGCACGGCAGCGACACGGGCGTCTACGTCGGCCTGATGCACGACGCCTACGCGGCCCGTTTCCTGCACCGCAAGGAGCACGAGCTGGAGGCGCATCTCGCGCTGGGCGGGGCGGGCAGCGTGGCGTCCGGCCGCATCGCCTACGCCCTGGGCCTGCGCGGGGCCGCCGTGACGGTGGACACCGCCTGTTCGTCCTCCCTGGTGGCGATGCACTGGGCCGCCCGGGCGCTGCGGGCCAGCGAGTGTTCGCTGGCCGTGGCGGGCGGCGTCACCGTGATGGCCGGGCCCAAGCCGTTCGTGGCGTTCAGCAGACTGCGCGGGCTGGCCCCGGACGGCCGGTGCAAACCGTTCTCCGCCGCCGCCGACGGCACCGGCTGGGGCGAGGGCGTCGGCCTTCTGCTGCTGGAACGGCTCTCCGACGCCCGGCGCAACGGCCACCCGGTGCTCGCCCTGCTGCGCGGCTCCGCCGTCAACTCCGACGGCGCCTCCAACGGGCTGACCGCGCCCAACGGTCCCGCCCAGCAGCAGGTGATTCTCGACGCGCTGGCCACCGCCGGGCTGTCCCCCGCCGATGTCGACACGGTCGAGGCCCACGGCACCGGCACCGCGCTCGGCGACCCCATCGAGGCCCAGGCGCTGCTGGCCACGTACGGCCGCGACCGGCCCGCGGACCGGCCGCTGTGGCTGGGCGCGCTGAAAGGCAACATCGGGCACACCCAGGCCGCCGCGGGCGTCGCCGGCGTCATCAAAACCGTCATGGCGATGCGTCACGGACGGCTGCCGCGCACCCTGCACACCGGTGAGCCGTCCCCGCGCGTGGACTGGTCGCCGGGCACCGTACGGCTGCTGGCGCGCGAGCGGCCGTGGCGGCCGGCGCCCGGCAGTCCGCGGCGGGCCGGGGTGTCGGCGTTCGGCATCGGCGGGACCAACGCGCACGTGATCCTGGAAGAAGCCGCGGAGGCAGCGGAGGCCACGCCGGAACGCGCCGAAACCGACGGCGCCGCGCAGCTGCCCGGCCGCTCGGGGCGTACGGAGACCGTGCCGCCGCTGCTGCTCTCCGGCGCCGACCCGCGGGCCCTGCGCGCACAGGCCCGGCAGATCGCCGCCCTGCTGCGGGAGCGGCCCGAACTCGCCCCGCTGGACGTCGCCTTCTCCCTGGCCACCACCCGCACCGCGCTCGCACACCGGGCGGCCGTGCCCGCCGCGGACCGTACGGCACTGCTGACCGCCCTCGACACACTGGCGGGGAACGGCGGCGGACACCGAACCGCCGCGCCGGGCGGCGTGGAGACCACCGGCACGGCGCGGCCCGCCGGTCGGCTCGCCCTGCTGTTCACCGGCCAGGGCGCCCAGTGGCCGGGCATGGGACGGGACTTGTACGCAGCCTTCCCCGCCTTCGCCACCGCCTTCGACAGCCTGTGCCACCACTTCGACAGCGCAGTCACCGGCGACACCGGCCTCGGGCGGCCGCTGCGCACCGTGCTGTGGGCCGCGGAGGGCACCGAGGACGCTGCTCTGCTGGACCGCACGGACTTCTCGCAGGCGGGCCTGTTCGTCTTCGAGGTGGCCGCCTTCCGGCTGCTGGAGTCCTGGGGGATACGGCCGGACTTCCTGGCCGGACACTCCGTCGGCGAACTGGCGGCGGCCCACGTGGCCGGCGTCCTGTCCGAGCGGGACGCGGTCGAGCTGGTCGCGGCCCGGGGGCGGCTGATGCGGCGACTGCCCGCGGGCGGGGCCATGGTGGCCGTCGAGGCGTCCGAAGAGGACGTGGCCAAGGAACTGGCGTCGACCGAACCGGCGTCGGCGGGTCCCGTCGCGGTCGCCGCGGTGAACGGTCCTCGGTCGGTCGTCCTCTCCGGCGACGAGGCGGCCGTACTCGCCGTGGCGGCGCGGCTCGCCGCGCGCGGGTGCCGCACCACCCGGCTGCGCGTCGGCCACGCCTTCCACTCCCCGCTGGTGGAACCGATGCTCGAGGAGTTCGGCCGGATCGCCGCGCGGCCAAAGTACGGGGCGCCGCGCATCCCCGTCGTATCGGCGCTGACCGGCCTCCCGGCCGCCGGGGACGATCTGCGCTCGGCCGCGTACTGGGTGCGGCACGCCCGCGAGGCGGTGCGCTTCGGGGACGTCGTGCACCGGCTGGCCCACGAGGAGGGCGTGACCGCCTTCGCCGAGGTCGGTCCCGACGCACACCTCACCGCGTCCGCCCTGGCGGCCCTGGGCGACGAGGAGGACGAACGGCGGGTGTTCACGGCCGTGTCCACCTCCGGCGCCGGTGCGCCGGGGGCCGGGCCCCAGGTGGTCCTGGACGCGCTGGCCCGGCTCCATGTGCACGGCCTGCCGGTGGACTGGCGCCGCGTGTACGCGAACAGTGGCGCCCGGCGGGTGGACCTGCCCACGTACCCCTTCCAGCGGCAGCGCTACTGGCTGGCCGACACGGAACCGGACACCCCCGCCGACCACGCCACCGTGCCCACGGAGGAGCGCGGCGGCCATCCGCTGCTGACCCTCACGACCACCGTCCCCGGCACCGAACGCCTGTTGTGCACCGGCCACCTGTCGAGCGCCGGCCACCCGTGGCTGGGCGACCACGCCGTCGGCGGACACCCGCTCGTCCCCGCCGCCGCGCTCGTCGAGCTGGTGCTCCACGCGGGCGACGCGTGCGGTCTCGAGGTGCTTGAGGACCTCGCCCTGCTGGCCCCGCTGTTCCTGCCGGGACCCGGCTCCCGGGTCCAGATCCAGGTGGCCCTCGGCGCACCGGACGCCACCGGCCGACGCACCGCCGACGTCCACTCCCGGCCGGAGGAGTCCGGCGCGCTGGGCCCGTGGACACACCACGCGACCGGGCGGCTCGGCCCGGCGGCGGGGTCGTCGGCCCCGGCCGCCGACCTGGCCGTGTGGCCGCCCGCGGGCGCCGCGCGCGTGGACCTGACCGGCGCCTACGCGCGCCTGGCGGAGGCCGGTTACGCGTACGGCCCGGCCTTCCAGGGGGTCACGGCCGCCTGGCGGCGGGGCGGGGAGATCTTCGCCGAGGTGCGGCTGCCCGCGGCGGCCGGCCCGGACGCCCAGCGGTACGGCATCCACCCGGCGCTGCTGGACGCCGCGCTGCACGCCGGACGGCTGGCCGCGCCGCCGCCCCTGTCCTCCGGGGGGACCGCCAGACTGCCGTTCGCCTTCGGCGGCCTGACCCTGCACGCCGTCGGCGCCACGGACCTGCGCGTACGCACCCACGCCGTCGGCGAGGACACGGTCGCCCTGGACCTCGCCGACGGGGTGGGCCGGCCGGTGGCCCGGGTGGCGTCGCTGACCACCCGGCCCCTCCCGGAGGGCACCGCTGCCGTGGGCGGGGCGGGGAGGCGGGAGTTGTACCGCCCGCGGTGGACCGGTGTCCCGGCCGGCGGCCCGGACGCCGGCGGACCGGCCCTCACCGTGGCGGCACCCGACGACCTGGAGCTGGGCGCGGCACTCCCCGCCACGTCCGGCGGCGCCGCCACCGGCCCCGAGACGGTCGTCGTCTCCCTGGCCGCCCCGCACCGGACCACCGGCCCGGTCGCGGACACCCATGCGCTGACCGCTCGGGCCCTGGAGACGCTGCAGGCCCGGCTGGCCGATCCGGCAACGCCCGGAGCGCGCCTGGTGGTGGTCCGAGGGGCCACGGCCCCGACACCGGACCTCCCCGCCGCGGCGGTGTGGGGCCTGGTGCGCGCCGCACAGTCGGAGTACCCCGGGCGGCTGACGCTCGTGGACCTCGACGAGCGGCCCGAATCCGTGCGCCTGCTGCCCGCCGCCATCGCCACGGGCGAACCCCAACTCTCGATCGCCGACGGCGGCCTGCGCGTCCCCCGGCTGGAGCACATCCCCGACACCCCGGCCGACCCCTGCAGCCCCGATGGCCCCAGGGGCGGCTTTGGCCCTGAGGGCACTGTCCTGCTCACTGGAGGCACCGGGTCCCTCGGCGCTCTGCTGGCGCGGCATCTGGTCGCCCGGCACGGGGTCCGGCATCTCGTGCTCGTCAGCCGCCGCGGCCCCGGGACCCCGGGTGCGGGGGAGCTGCGGACCGAGCTGGAGCGGTCGGGAGCCCGGGTGGACGTGATCGCCTGCGACACCGCCGACCGCCCCGCCCTGGCCGCCGTGATCGAGAAGTACGCGCCCCGGCTGACCGCCGTCGTCCACGCCGCCGGGATCCTGGACGACGGCGTCCTGGAGGCGCTGACGCCCGAGCGGCTGGCGGCGGTGGCGCGGCCGAAGGTGGACGCGGCCTGGAACCTGCACGAGCTGACGCGGGGTCTGCCGCTCGCCCGCTTCGTGCTGTTCTCCTCGGCCGCCGGGCTGCTGGGCAACCCCGGCCAGGCCAACTACGCCGCCGCGAACTCCTTCCTCGACGCCCTCGCACACCACCGCACCGCCCTCGGCCTGCCCGCGCTCTCCCTGCTCTGGGGGCCGTGGGCGGACGAGGACGGGATGGCGGCGCGCACCGGCCGCTCCGGCCGGGCCCGGGACACCGTCGTACGCCCGGTCTCCCCCGAGCAGGGCCTGGCGATGTTCGACGCCGCGCTGGGCACCGGGGAGCCGGTGCTCGCCCCACTGCCCCTCGACCGCTCCCGTCCGGCCACGCCCGCCGGACCGCCGGTCCCGCCACCGCTGCGCGGACTGCTGCGCCCGGCCCGCCCGGTCGCCCGGTCCGGGGACGACGGCGCCGGGGCGGACACGGGTCAGGACCCCGGCGGGGAGGAGGGCTCCTGGCGGGAACGGCTGGCGGCGCTGCCCGTCGCCGAACGCGCACCCGCGCTGGTGGAACTGGTCCGTGAGATGGCCGCCCTGGTGCTCGGCCACCCGGACGCGACGGCCGTCGGCGCCGAGCAGCCCTTCGCCGAGCTGGGCTTCGACTCCCTGACCGGGGTGCTGCTGCGCAACCAGTTGATCATCCACACGCGCGTACCGCTGCCCGCCACCATCGCGTTCGACCGGCCCAGCGCCCGGGAGCTGGCCGACCACCTGTACGCGAAGCTGAGCGGTTCGCTGGGCGACGGGCCGCCTCCGGCCGAAGAGGCGGCCCCCGAACCCGGACCGCCCCGGCCCGAACCGGTGTCCGCGCCCGACCGGCCCCGGGGCAGACGGGCGGCGCAGACGCTGGGCTCCCTCTACCGGAGGGTGTGCGAGACGGGCGATGTGGTCTCGGCGATGCACCTGCTGGTGACCGCCTCCCTCGCCATGCCGGTGTTCGACCCCGCCGACGGCGCCCGGCACGCCCTCGCCCCGCTGCGCCTGGCCGAGGGCGGGCAGGGCGCCCAGACGCCCGCGCTGGTGTGCTTCCCCGGCTTCTCCGCCACCCCCAGCGGGTCGTGGTACGCGCCGCTGGCCTCCTGCTTCGCCGGCGAGCGCGACGTCCTCGAGCTCCAGCACCCCGGCGTCCCGCGCGGGGAGGCGGTCCCGCGCGACTGGGAGACGCTTGTCGAACTGCACGCCGCCACCGTGCGCGAACACCTCGGCGACCGGCCGTACGTCGTCCTGGGCTACTCGATGGGCGGCTACCCGGCACACGCGGTGGCCGCCCGGCTCGCGGCGACCGGCACCCCGCCCGCCGGCCTTGTCGTCGTGGACACCTACCACGTCACACCGGAGCGCGAGGACGCGCGCTGGCTGCTCGCCATGCCCGCCCGATTCCCCCTGGAGATGGGCGAGCGGTTCGACGCCGCGGTGGACGATGTGTCCATGGCCGCGCTGGGGGCCTACACCCGTATGGCCCGCGGCTGGCGTCCGGAGCCGACGGACGTCCCCACGCTGCTGGTCCGCGCCACCGATCCGCTGCCGGAGCTGCTGACCCACGGCGGTGGCGAGGAGGTGCGGACCTCCTGGCGGGAGCCGTACGACACCGTGGAGGTCGCCGGCAGCCACTGGAGCCTGATGGAGGAACACGCGCGCACCACGGCCGAGGCGATCCGGGCGTGGATCGGCGCGCTGGGCGGCGTCACGGACGGATGACCCGGAAGGGGTCTCATGGGCGCGGCCGGTCGTGTGTCCCGACACACGACCGGCCGCGCCCGCGCTCTCGCTATCCGACCGGCCGCAGATCGAGCAGTTCGGCCACGGCGTCCGCGGTCCGCGGATAGCGCGTCAGCAGTCCGCCCGCCTCCCGCCGCCGCGCTCCGCCGTCGCTGGGCGCCGTGTCCCGCCACTTCGCGTCGTACCCGAGCGACCCGGCCACGGCGTCACAGGCCGCCGGATGGGCGGCCAGCAGCCGCGCGACCACTCCGCCCCGCGCCGTGTCACCACCGCCCGCCTCCGCCTCCGGTGCCGTCGGCGGCGCCGACCATGGCGGCACCCACGCGTCGACCGCGGACAGCGCGGCCGGGAAGGTGCGGCCCGCCTCGCGCACCAGCACCGGTACCAGCTCCCGCGCACCGTCGCGCAGCGTCGTGATCAGGCGGGGCAGCCAGGGGAGCAGGACCGAGTCGGGCAGGCGCGCGAACGCCTTGGACATCTGCTCGACCACGAAGGGCGTCAGTGTCGGCACCGGCTCCAGGGCCTGGACGAACCCGCTCATGTAGCGCGGGAACGCCGGGACGGCCAGCGGGTTGGCCAGCAGTTCGGCGCAGCGCCAGCGCAGCTCGGCCGGGGGCATCAGGCCGAGCCGCAACCGGGCCGCCCACACCAGCGCGACCTTGTCGGGCGCCTCCGGGTGTGACTGCCGCACGGCGAGCTCGAGCTGGGTGTGGTCGCAGCCGAGCGAGAGCGCGAAGCTCTCCATCTCGAACAGGAAGCCCAGCATGGCCGCCACCTGGCGCAGCCCGGTGGCCTCGTCCGCGAAGGCCGTCGGCAGCAGCGTGCAGTAGTGGGCGTAGCCCGCCGTGACGAACCGCTCGCACCAGCGCGGCAGCTCCGGCTCCGCGGCCCGGTAGTGGGCCAGCAACCGGCGGATCTGGCGCAGCACCCGGGGCGCGCCGTCCACGGTGCGCTCCGCGGTCAGCAACTCCACGGCCCGCGCCCCGAGCTCGTCGGCGAGCCGCCGGCTGCCCAGATAGAGGAGGGCTTCCTCCACGGCCTCGAGCGCGGTCGCCGCGGTGGCCTCGGGCGCCCATGCGTCGCGGCGCAGCCGCTGCTCCAGCACCTGCTCGATGGTGACGCCCTCGTAGCCGAGCTCGACGAGAGAGCGCTGGTGGCGGCCGATGGCCAGGTCCCAGCTCTCCTGGATCGACCGCTCGCCCAGCCTGCGGGCCCCCATGATCGGACGGACCACGTCCCCCAGCAGCCGGCGCAGGATCCACAGCAGGTCGGAGCAGGGTTTGAGCCCCGGTTCGGCCTGCAGATCGAGCAGCGCGCGCTGGTTCGTCCGCGCCTGGAGATTGAGCCCGAGCGGTTCCAGGCGGTCCAGCACATCGCGGGCCAGCGGCGGCAGCGCGTCATAGCCCACCGCGCCGATGCGGTCGCCGCCCAGCAGGATCTCGCACAGCCGGCGCACATCGCGGCGGCCCGGCACGGTGTCCTTCTCGATGCAGGTGACCGCGGCGTCCTCGAAGTCGTACGGCGTGGGCCGGCCGCGGCCACGCACCCCCGCCAGCAGGATGGACGTCTCGAACACCGCGATGGCGTCGGCCGTGCTCGCGAGATAGCCGTTGCGGCGCGCCAGTCTGACGATGTCGACGCACCACCCCAGCAACTCGGCCTCGTCGAGCCCGTCCAGAACCGGCGGGGTGGCGAGGAACCCGGACAGCCGGTCCGTGACCCCCTCCTTTGGGGAGCCCGGAGCAGGGGCGGGCGCCGCACGCTCGCGCACCGCGCGCTTCGCCACCCGTTTCGCCGCCCGGGGCAGGTCCGCGCTCTCCTGGCCGGCCAGCCGGAACGGCGTGATCCTGCCCCGCTTCAGCGCCTTGGCCCAGGTCGCCGAGGCGATCGACACCGCCCCCGGGGCCAGCCCGAACTGCGCCTCGATGGCGGAGTGGCTGGACGGGATGAGCCCGTACATCCAGCGGGTCCGGGTACGGGGACTGATCTCGTACGGCGCTCCCTCGCCCGTCAACCCGAACTGCTCGACCGGGCTGGCCGCGTGGAAGGCGCCGCACACATACAGGCACCGCGCCGGATCGGCGCCCGAGGCCGCGAGGTGTTCGCGTATCCGCGTCCACATATAACGCTCGCGGTCCTCGTCCTGGGCGTCGCGCGCATGCCGGTCCGGGCGCAGCCGCCGGAAGAGGCTGCCGATCATCACCATGACCTGCCGGTAGGTGTCGTAGTCCGCGCCGACCAGGGGCTGCTCCACGTACTGGTCCCACCACTCGGACCAGTGGCGGACCTTGCCGTGGCGGAGCAGATGCGCCTCCAGCTCGGCGAAGCGGGGCCGCAGATCGCCGATCTCGATGCCGACCGCGTCGCCGTGCAGGGCGGCCTCGTCGTGATGGGCCGTGTCGCTTTCCGCGTCGCCGGCACTGCCGTCCGCCGCGGGCGGCGTCGCTCCCACGGGCTCGGCGGGCTCCCGGGGCGTCCACTGGAAGACATGGTCGGTGGAGCGGTCGACCAGGACCAGCTCCACGTCCGGGCTGTCCAGGGCGTACGCGATGGCCTGGTACTCGGCGGAGGCCTCGGTGACGGGCGCCACCACGCTGAGCGGCGCCCACTCCGGCGGAAAGCCGTCGATGTCGGTCGCGAAGGCCTGCAGCGCCACGGGGAGGCGGCAGTTGCGCAGCTCGTCGAGGAGCGGCCGCAGATCCTCGCACAGCTCCAGATAGACGACCTTGGGCTGCTTCTCCCGCAGCCGCCGCACCATGGCCAGCGCCGACGCCGGCGAGTGGTGGCACACCGGGAAGATCTCGAGCTCTTCGCGCAGCGCCCGATCGACGTCGTCGACCATGCCCGACAGGATGCCGGGGACGGCGCCGGCGCCGCCGGCGAAGGCGGCCGCGGCGTCACGCAGCTGCTCACGGAGCGCGCCGAAGGGACGCGACCCGGCCGACCCGCTCACCGGCCCTGCCGGAGCTGCCGGGCTCATGGGACTCATCGGACCCGGCAGGCTCGCGGGACTCTGGGGGTTCACCGTCGTCATGACAGGGTCGCGATCGTCTCGCGGCCGCCCTCCAGGAAGTCCTGCCAGGGCCCGCCCTCGTCCTTGCTGCGCGGCTCCACGACGCCGTGCCAGAACTTGTTCAGGATGGCCAGGTCCTCGGGGCTGCGCCGGGCCAGCGAACCCACCAGCGAACCGGCGAGCGTCCGCGCGCCGAGGACGCGGTCCCCGAAGAACTGGCTGTGCAGGATGGCGTCCTCGAGCACACCGATCTGCTCGGCGGTGGACAGCGCCGATTCGAGCTTGTCGTCGTCGCTGGTGGCCGAGGCCGCAGCGGTGCGCAGATCGGCGAAGCTCTGCAGCAGGATGTCGAGCAGCGTGGGCGGCACCTCCAGCTCGATCCGGTGCCGGCGCAGCAGCTCACCGGTGCGGAACCGGACGATCTCGGCTTCGCTGCGCTTGTTCGTCACCACCGGGATGCGGACGAAGTTGAACCGCCGCTTCAGCGCCGACGACAGGTCGTTCACACCCCGGTCACGGCTGTTGGCCGTGGCGATGATGGAGAACCCGGGCTTGGCGAAGACGATGTTGTCGTCGTCGAGCTCGGGGATGGACACATACTTCTCGGACAGGATCGAGATCAGCGCGTCCTGTACGTCGCTGGTGGACCGGGTCAGCTCCTCGAAGCGGCCGATCACGCCCCGCTCCATCGCCGTCATGATCGGCGAGGGGATCATCGATTGCCGCGACTGCCCCTTGGCGATCACCATCGAGACGTTCCACGAGTACTTGATGTGGTCCTCGGTGGTGCCCGCGGTGCCCTGGACGACCAGGGTCGAGTTACGGCAGATGGCGGCCGACAGCAGCTCGGCGAGCCAGCTCTTGCCGGTGCCCGGGTCGCCGATCAGCAGCAGTCCCCGGTCCGAGGCGAGCGTCACGATGCTGCGCTCGACGAAGCTGCGGTCGCCGAACCACTTCTGCGGGATCTGCCGGTCGAGCCCGTCGGAGGGCTCGGACCCGAGGATGAACAGCCGGACCATCCGGGGGCTGAGCCGCCAGGAGAACGGCTTGGGGCCGTCGTCGACCGACTCCAGCCAGTCGAGCTCGTCGGCGTACTTCGCCTCGGCCGGCGCGCGCAGCATGTTGTTGTCGTTCATTCGTCGACTCTCCTAGGCGAGGAAGTTCTTGAGCTCGAACACGAGCTTGCGGATGTGTCCGGAGATCACGGGCGCGCCGAGATCCTTCAGGCGCTCGCGGAACCAGGGGTCCACGCTCTGCCGGCCCGAGCTGTTCACCGAGCCGACCGGGATCAGCTTCACCCCGGAGCGTCGCACGGCCTCGAAGTCGGTCATCAGCGCCCGGTTGTCGTAGAAGTCGGAGATCCACACCAGCACGGTGTTCCGGGGATCGGAGATCTTCGGCCGGGCCAGGGCCATCGCGGCGGTGCCGTCCGTACCGCCCCCGAGCCTGGTGCGCAGCAGCACCTCGAACGGGTCGTGCACCCAAGGGGTCAGATCCAGTGCCCGGGTGTCATAGGCGACCAGATGGACATCCACCTTGGGCAGCCCCGCGAAGATGGAGGCGAGAATGGTGCAGTTCACCATCGAGTCGACCATCGACCCCGACTGGTCGACGACCACGATCATCCGCGCGGGCGTGGTCCGCTTGGCGGTGTGGCGGTAGAACAGCTGGTCCACATAGAGCCGTTCGCTCTCCGGGTCCCAGTTGGTGAGGTTCTTCCAGATGGTGCGATCCAGGTCGAGGTTGCGGAACGTGCGCTTCGGCGGCACCGACCGGTCGACGGTGCCCACGCTCGTCTGCTGGACCTGGGTGCGCAGCACCTGAGCGACCTCGTCGACGTACCGGCGGATCAGCGCCTTCGCGTTGGCGAGCGCGACGCCCGAGAGATTGTCCTTGTCCCGGAGCAGCTGCTCGATGAGCGACATGCTGGGTGTCAGGGCTCCGGCCAGCGTCGAATCGGCCAGCACCTCGCGCAGCCGCATGCGCCGCACCAGGTCGCCCTCCAGGGACGACAGGGTGCCGCTCAGCTCCCGCGCTCCCTCGGTGCCCAGCGCCCGCCTGCACCAGGCCGCGTCCCGCTGCCAGTCCGCCAGCTGCGTGGCCGTCACCTCGCCCGCTCCGGTGCTGAACACATTGAGCAGGAGCTTGGACACCAGGGCGGCCCGGCGCACCTGCTCCCGCGAGCCTTCCGGATCGGCGCCGTCGCCGTCCTCTTCCCCGGGGACCCCCGCTCCGTCCGAGGACGCCATCAGGTCCTGGAACTCGGTCTCCAGATCGGGGAAGCGCTGGACGAGGCTGTCCACCGACACGGATGGGTCCAGCAGCGCGGGCGGCAGCCCCAGGTCGTCGACGATGGCCACGCTCGCGGCCTCCAGCGCGGGCTGTTCCTCGGGATCGAACAGACGGGCCAGCAGCCGCCAGTAGAGCACCTGCCGCCGGTTCTCGTCCGCGCCGTACGGCGTCTCATGCGTGGTCTCGTGCGCGATGTCGGTCATTTCCGCAGCAGCCGTCCCGCTCGCTCCCGCAGCACGGCGACCGCGTCGCCCGCCCTGGCCTCGGCCTTGGCCACCTTGGGATCCGTGATCCCCAGCGCCCAGTCGCCGCCGTGCACCTCGACCGGCTTGCGCTTGACCGTCGCCTGGACCGCCAGGGGCTGCAGCAGCCAGCGCCCGCCGTCCCAGCGGAGCAGGCCGATACAGGCGGAGGACGCGGCCACCAGCGCCGGTGTCAGCGGCCCGCAGGCGGGCAGCCGGTCCAAGTCGAAGGGGAGGGCCCGCCCGTCGAGCTCCAGCGCGCTTCCGTCCGTGGTGTACCCCTCCAGCAGCACCGGTTCGGCGATGCGCACCGGATGGCGCTCCAGCGGCGGCACCGGAGGCGCGAGCGCGCCGGCGAGCTGGATCCGGGCGGTGGCGAAGGGGTCCGCGGGCTCGCCCGCGGTGGCCCGGTCGTCGTGCCACACCAGGTCGCCACCGGCCGACAGCGGCAGATCGGCGACCTCCAGGGCGCGGCGCTCCGCCAGCGCGGTCAACAGCACGGGATGGCCGTGCAACAGGCGCCACAGAGCCGGGCCGACGATCGTGTCCACCTTCGCGGCGACCACGCTCGTACGCACCAGGCGCGGCGGTGCGCCGTCGGCGGGCTCCAGGACCGCGTGGACCTGCGCCTGCACGGCGGTGCCGTGCTCATGCACGTCCACACCGAGGAGCAGCAGCCGCCCCGACACCGACTCGGCCTGCGGGGCCGCGCCGGGCCGCCCGCCCTCGTATGACAGTGTCATGGCGCGCGCCCAGAGGTCGGCCCAGCGCCGCACGGGCAGCCGCTCGGCGGTCGCGAGCGGCGAGGACGCGCGCAGCTCCGCCGCCAGGCCGTCCAGGAGCACCGCCGGGCGACGCAGCCCGGGCTCGGCCAGCAGGGTCTCGATGGTCTGGTCCGCGGCGGCTATCAGGTCGTGGCCGACGCCCCGCCAGCCGGCGATGGCCAGCTCCCGGAGCCATGACCGGGCTCCGGCGAGCAGGCTCCGCGCCCCGGCCGCCGCCGCGGGCGGCTCCTGCCACGCTTCCCTGGTGCGTCCGAGCGCGGCGTCCAGGTCGGCCAGCCGGGCGTCGTGCACCGCGCCGAAGAGGGCGGTGCGCGCGCCCGCCAGGGCCGCCAGATGGTCGTCGGAGACGGAGCCGGCGGCGACCTTGCCGACCGCCTCGGTCACGGCCGGTCCCAGGGGGGAGGCCGCGACGGCTCCGGCCAGGGCGGTCAGCGCCGCGGCCCGCTCCTCGCCGAGCCGGGCGAGCCCGTGGACGAGGGTGTCGTCGAAGCCGGCCACCAGGCCGAGGGCTTCCGCGACCCCGGGCGGATCGGCGTCGAGCAGTGCGGCGAGCTGCACACCGAGCATCAGCGGACCGCCTCCGTGGCCGGGAACCAGTGCAGTTCGGGAACGGGCGCCGTGGTGTCCGGCAGCTCCAGGTAGGCCAGATGCCGCAGGAAGCGGCTGAACACCACGGCCGCCGGCGCGGACTCGCGCGAGCCCGCCAGCCGGCTCATCAGGTCCGCGCCCTCGCCGTCCGCGCTTTCTTCGCCCGCCTCGACGTGCAGATAGCGGGCCACGCGGCCGATCCCGTACTGCAGGACCGCCTCGTCGACCAGCGCCCGCAGATGCTTGCACGGCCCCCCGTTGAGCCCGCCGCACGGCCGGTTGTTGTTCGTACTGCAGCTGTAGTCATGGGTGCGCGCGGCGATCGACGAGACATACACCCGGGCGATGTCCGAGCCGCTGGAGACCACCCCCTGCAACCGCCCCTCAGCCAGCTCGACGAAGGGAACCTTCGCCAGCTTGCGCGGCCGCACGGGGGGAATCACCCGCACCGTACTGCACTGCTCCCACGCGGTCGTTTCCGCGTTCACGACCATCGACCTCCAGCCTGGCGCCTGCGCCGAGACGGTTGCTCACATCCGGAAAAAGCATTGCGGATGCCACTGACAATCGCGTCTCGGCCGCCCTGCGCCAGGCTCCGCTCACCGCGGAGTGAGGGCCGTCAGTGTGACTCCCGGGCGACGAAGGAACCGCGGGTCCCGGCGAGGAAGTCCAGACCGGCGCCCCGGTCGGCCTGCTCGACGTGTTCCCGGTAGATGCGCTCCCACCCGCTCTCGGCCGGCGGGGCGGCGGCGGTCACCGGCTGCCGCGCCGCCAGTTCCTCCTCCGGTACATCGAGCCGCAGCACACGCCCTTCCACGTCCAGCTCGATCCAGTCGCCGGTGCGCACCAGACCCAGCGGCCCGCCCGCCGCGGACTCCGGGGCGATGTGCAGGACGACGGTGCCGAAGGCGGTGCCGCTCATGCGGGCGTCGCTGATCCGGACCATGTCCCGCACACCGGACTCCAACACCTTGCGGGGGAGCGGCATGTTCCCCACCTCGGGCATGCCCGGGTAGCCGCGGGGACCGCACCCCCGCAGGACCAGCACGTCGGACGCCGCCACGTCGAGCTCGGGGTCGTCGATCCGGGCGTGGAAGTCCTCGATGCCGTCGAACACCACGGCGCGGCCCCGGTGGCGCAGCAACTCCGGTGTCGCGGCCGCCGGTTTGATGACCGCGCCGTCGGGACAGAGGTTGCCGCGGAGCACGGCGAGCCCGGCCTGGTGCGCGATCGGCTCGTCGGCGGTGCGGATGACGGTGAGGTCGGTGCTGGAGCGGCCGGAGATCTGATCGGTCAGGGAGCAGCCGGAGACGGTGACGCTCGGCTCCAGCCGGTCCTTGATCTGTCCGAGCACCGCGTCCAGGCCGCCGGCCCGGTGGAAGTCCTCCATGAGGTGGGCCCCGGCGGGTTGCACATCGGCCAGCAGCGGAATGTCGCGGCCGGCGCGGTCGATCTCCTCCAGGCCCACCTCCGCGCCGACCCGGCGGGCCAGGGCCAGCAGATGGACGACGGCGTTGGTGGACCCGCCGATGGCGGCCACCGCGCGCACCGCGTTCAGCAGGGCCTCGCGGGTCAGCACGGTGCTGGGGCGGAGGTCTTCGGCGACCATCTCGACGATGCGGTTGCCGGCCGCGTGCGACAGTTCGAGCAGTCGGCTGTCCGGCGCCGGGAGCCCCGCGTTCCCGGGCAGCGTCATGCCCAGCGCCTCGGCGACACAGGCCATCGTGGACGCGGTGCCCATGGTGTTGCAGTGTCCGCGGCTGCGGATCATCGCCGACTCGGCGCGCCGCAGATCCGAGCGCGGCATCCGCCCGGCGCGCACCTCCTCGCTCATCTCCCAGACCCCCGTGCCGCACCCCAGCGGGCGTCCCTTCCAGGAGCCGTTGAGCATGGGTCCGCCGGTGACCATCAGCGTGGGCAGATCGACCGAGGCGGCCCCCAGGAGCAGCGACGGAACCGTCTTGTCACAGCCGCCGAGCAGGACGACACCGTCCACCGGGTTGGCGCGGATGAGCTCTTCGACGACCATCGCGGCCAGATCGCGGAAGAACATCGCGGTCGGGCGCAGCAGGGTCTCGCCCAGCGAGGGCACCGGCAGCTCCAGCGGCACACCGCCGGACTCCCACACACCGCGCTTCACATGTTCGGCAATCTCCCGGAAGTGGCTGTTGCAGGGCGTCAGATCCGACCAGGTGTTGCAGATGACGATCTGCGGCCGCCCGTCGAAGGCGTGGTCGGGGAGCCCGCGGCGCATCCAGGCGCGGTGGATGAAGGCGTCGCGGGAGTCTCCCGCATACCACTGCTGCGACCGAGTCGTGTCACTCATACGAACCGTTCCGATCTGTCGACGAGGATCCGTGCGAGTAGGACCTTGCCCGCGCAACCGGTCCCTCATGGCTCGGCGGAGCGCCGACCGGCACCGAAAGTTTCGAATAGCGCCTCTTACGCGACCGAAACATTGACCGCATGACAACCGGTTCCTACATTGAGCCCGCCTGGACACGGCGCAAAGGGCAGGAGAAATCGCGGAAGTGCCCTGTCGATATGCGGCTCCGCCGCGCGGCCCGCGCGTCGAAACTTTCGAAATACCGCACTTGCAAGGGCGTAATGCCGAACAGGGAAGCAGAGAGGTGAGGGCATGAAGTACCACGCCGGCCGGAGGGTTTGGGTGGCGGCCACAGCCACGGTCATCGCCCTCACGGCCTCGGGCTGCGGAAGCGGCGCGGGCGACTCGGACGGCAGGACAACGCTGACCGTCACCACGCAGGTCGACTACGGCTACCGGGACCTGTACAAGGAGTACGAGAAGAGCCACCCCGGCATCAAGATCCGCGAGGTGCTGGTCGACGACCTGCCGAAGAAGCTGGTCACCCAGCTCGCGGCGAACCGCGGCGCCTCCGATGTGGTGGGCCTCGGCGACGACACCATCGGCAAGTTCAAGCCCAGCTACCAGCGCTTCGTCAACCTCGCCGACCACGGCGTCAACAACACCGACGATCCGTGGGTGCAGTGGGCGTACGACTACGGGACGGTCGAGGGCGGCAAGTACGTGATGGGCCTGCGCACCGATATCGGCGGGCTCGGCATCTGCTACCGCACCGACCTGTTCAAGAAGGCAGGGCTGCCCACCGACCCCGAGCGCGTCGGCGGGCTCTGGCCCACCTGGGACAAGTTCACCGAAGTCGGCGAGAAATTCCGGGACAAGGTGAAGGACGCCTCTTTCACCGCCAATACCGGAGACATCTGGGTCGGGATGGAGAACCAGCACAAGGAGACGTTCTTCTCGGAATCCGACGACTCGTTCACAGCCGATGAGAACTCCGGTCTCAAGCAGGACTTCCTGACCGCCGCCAACATGTCCGTACGGAAGGTCAGCGGCGGATACCCGCCCTTCACCCCGGAAATGGCCAATGCCCTGAAGACCGGCAAGACGGCAACCGCTGTCTGCCCCGCCTGGAAGCTGGACCGCACCAAGGAGGCCTCCGGCCCCGCGAACGCGGGCAAGTGGTCGGTGGCCGCGGCCCCGCAGGGCGGCAACTGGGGCGGCTCCTACCTCCTGGTGCCCAAGCAGACCAAGCACACCAAGGAGGCGGTCGAGCTCGCCCGCTGGCTGACCTCGTCCAAGGTCCAGAAGCGGCTCTTCCTCTCCAAGGGCTACCTCTCCAGCCACCCGTCGGTCTACAACGACCCCACCGTGCAGGCGAAGAAGGACACGTACTTCTCCAACGCCCCCACCGGCAAGATCTTCGCCGAGTCCGTCGACAAGATGCAGCCCATCTACCGCGGCACCAAGGACAGCGACGTGGCCACCGCCTTCATGAACGCGCTGCTCCGGGTCGAACAGGGCAAGCAGAAGCCGGAGGACGCCTGGAGCCAGGCGGTCTCCGACGCGAAGAAGGTCGCGGGGGACTGACCCGATGACGGTCACCGAGACCCGTCCCGGGGCGGAGGCCGCCACGGCCCCCGCCCCGGGGAGCCATCCCCGACGCCGCGCCTGGCGATCCCGTCTGACCCGCTTCGACCTGCGCTACACCCCGTATGTCTTCATCGCCCCGTTCTTTGTGATCTTCGGCGTCTTCGCGGTCTGGCCGCTGCTGTACACCGGCTGGATCTCCTTCCACAAGTGGGCGATCATCGAGGGTGACCAGGGCTGGCTCGGACTCCACAACTATCAGGACCTCTTCGCCGACGAGTACTTCTGGAACGCGCTGCTCAACACCGCCCTGCTGCTGGTGCTCGGCACCGGAGTGCAACTGGCCGTGGCGTTGTGGCTCGCCGGTGTGCTCAACCGGAAGCTGAGCGCCAGCGCGGTCTGGCGGGCCGGGGTCGTTCTGCCGCACATCGTGTCGGTGGTCGCCGTCAGCCTGGTGTTCGCGCAGCTCTACGGCTTCCACACGGGCATCGTCAACGATGTGCTGAGCCTGGTCGGCATCGACCGGGTCGACTGGCAGGCCAACCGCTGGACCGCGATCCCCGCCGTCGCCACCATCATCATCTGGCGCTGGGCGGGCTACTACGCGCTGATCTTCCTCGCCGCCATGCAGGGCATCCCGCGCGAGCTCAACGAGGCCGCGATGCTCGACGGAGCCTCCAGACGGCGCATCTTCTGGTCGATCACCGTGCCCTCGATCCGCCCCACCATCATCTTCTCCGTCGTCATGTCGACCATCGGCGCCATGCAGACCTTCACCGAGCCCCAGCTCTTCGACATCCAGGGCACCGAGGGCACCGGTGGCAGTGACCGGCAGTTCCAGACGCTGATGATGTACCTCTACGAAAAGGGGTTCCGCGAGTTCAACGCGGGCTACGCGGCCACCCTCGCCTGGGTGATGTTCCTGCTCATCGCCGTCGTCTCCGGCATCAACTACGCGCTGTCGCGGCGCATCGCCTCGAAGGACTGATGTCGTCATGGCCCTCGCCACCCAGCCCACGACCGGCCGCCGCCGCGCCATGTCCGACGGCGGCCGGCGCCCCGGATTCCTCGTCTACGCCACGCTCGTCGGGGTGCTCGCCGCCTCGGTGTTCCCGCTCTACTACTCCTTCGTGCTGCCCACCCGCGACAACTCGGCGATCGGCGACTCGCTGCTCACCCTCACGCCGGGCGGCAATCTGCTCCACAACATCCAGCGCGTCTACGACACCGTCGACTTCTGGCTGGCCCTGCGCAACTCGCTGATCATCTCCACCACGGTGACGGTGTGCTGCGTGCTGCTGTCCTCGCTCGCCGGGTTCGCCTTCGCCAAACTGCCGTTCCGGGGGCGCAACGCCTTGTTCGTCGCCGTGGTGATCACCGCGATGCTCCCCACCCAGCTGGGCATGATCCCGCTGTACATGCTGATGGGAAACCTCGGCTGGATCGCCACCCTGAAGGCCGTCATCGTCCCGGCGCTCGTCAACGCCTTCGCCGTCTTCTGGATGCGGCAGGCCTGCGACGAGTCCGTGCCGTACGAACTCGTCGAGGCCGCCCGGGTCGACGGCTGCTCCACACTCGGCATCTTCTGGCATGTGGCGCTGCCCGCGATCCGCCCGCAGGCGGCCGTGCTCGCCATGTTCACCTTCATGGCCACCTGGAACGACTTCATGTGGCCGCTGATCGTCCTGGACCCGTCCGTCACCCCGACCGTGCAGACCGCGCTGTCCTCGCTGGCCAGCGGGTACGCCCTCGACTACACGCTCATCCTGTCCGGCGCCGCCATCGGGGTGCTGCCGCTGCTGCTCGTCTTCCTCCTGCTGTCCCGGCAGATCGTCGCCGGTGTGATGCAGGGCGCCGTCAAGGGCTGACCGCCCCGCAACCACTGCCGGCGGCGCCCCTCCTCCCGCTCAGTCTTGGCGCGCTCATCTCCCAAGCCGTACGAAAGGACCTGCATGACCGCGGGCCATATCCGCAACCCCGTGCTGCCCGGATTCCACCCGGACCCGAGTATCGTGCGTGTCGGTGCGGACTACTTCCTCGCCACCTCCACCTTCGAGTGGTTCCCGGGCGTGCCCGTGCACCGCTCCACCGATCTGGTCCACTGGGAGCCGGCCGGTCACATTCTGGACCGCACCGACCTGCTCGACCTGCGCGGGGTCCCGGACTCGGCCGGGGTGTGGGCGCCCTCGCTCTCGTACCACGACGGCCGGTTCTGGCTGGTGTACAGCATCGTGCGCACCATCGGCCACCCGTACAAGGACGTCGACAACTACCTCATCACCGCCCCGGACATCTCCGGTCCGTGGTCGGAGCCGGTGTTCCTCAACTCCTCCGGCTTCGACCCCTCCCTCTTCCATGACGAGGACGGGCGCACCTGGCTGCTCAACATCCAGTGGGACCCGCGCGACGGGCACCCCTCCTTCGCGGGGATCGTCCTCCAGGAGTACGACCCCGGAAAACAGGCCCTGATCGGGGCCCCGCGCACGGTCCTCACCCACGATGTGCTGATCGAGGGGCCCAACGTCTACCGCCACGACGGCTGGTACTACCTGATGCTCGCCGAGGGGGGCACCGGCTGGAACCACGGCATCCTGATGGCCCGCTCGCGGGAGCTGACCGGACCGTATGAGCTCGATCCGGCCGGCTCGCTGCTGACCACCCGCGACGCACCCGAGTGGCCACTGCAGAAGGCCGGCCACGGCGAGCTGGTGCGGACGGCGGAGGGGGAGTGGTTCCTCGCCCACCTGGCCTCGCGCCCGGTCCGCACGCTCGCCGGAGCGCGTTGTGTGCTCGGCCGGGAGACCTGTCTCCAGCGGGTGGTGTGGACCGACGACGGCTGGCTGCGGCTCGCCGACGGAGGCCGTCTGCCGAGCCTGGAGGTGGCCGCGCCCCGGGGTGTCACCCCGGCCCCGGCGCCGGTCCGGCCCGCCCGCGACGACTTCGACGCGCCCGCCCTCGCCGCGTACTGGAACACCCTGCGCACCCCCGCGACCTCCCAGTGGCTGAGCCTGACCGAGCGCCCGGGCCATTTGCGGCTGCGCGGCCGACAGAGTCCGCACTCCCGCTACGACCAGAGCCTGGTCGCCCGCCGTCTGACGTCGGTGCGCTGCGAGGCGACGACGGTCGTCGACTTCCGCCCCTCCCACTTCAGCCAGCTCGCGGGGCTGATCTGCTGGTACGACACCACCACCCACTACTACCTGCGGCTGACCCACGCGGAGGGCAGGGGCCGGGTGCTGGGCGTGGTGTTCACGGACGACGGCGCGTACGGCGAGCTGCCCTCGTGCGAACTCGATGTCGACGACTGGCCGCTGGTCCATCTGCGGGCCCGCTTCGACGGTGCGGAGCTGCGCTTCGCCGCCTCGCCGGACGGGGTGTCCTGGCAGGACGTCGGTCCGGCGCTGGAGGCGACCAGGCTCTCCGACGACTACGGGGACCGGCTGCGGTTCACCGGGGCGTTCGTCGGGGTCTGCGTCCAGGACCTGGGCGGGACCCGTGTCGCGGCGGACTTCGACTGGTTCGAACTGCGCGATCAGACGCCGTGACCGGCCGCCCGGGCGGTCAGGGATGAGCCCGGGCGGTCAGGGATCGAGCGCGGGCGGTCTTGGACCGAGCGCGGGTCAGGACAGGCCGAGCGCGGGGAAGACCGAGGCGTCGAGGAAGCGGAGGAGGTAGTCGCAGTCCGCGGGCTCCCCGTCCAGCAGCGATCTGACCCGCATCACGCCGATCAGCTGGGCGGGGACGAACTCGGCCGCGGCGCTGTCCTCCGGGATCTCGCCGCGCTCGATCGCGCGCCGGACCATGGCGGCGATCACCGAGACCTCCCGGGAGAACAGGGCGTCGTGCAGCGCCTGCAGCAGGCTCGGGTCGCTGAGCGCGGCGTGGCCGAGCGCGTACAGCAACGTGGTGTCCGAGTCGCACATCCGCCCGACGACGCGCGCCGTCTCCCGCAGGTCGCCGACGAGGCTGCCGGTGTCGATGCCGTCCAGCGCCATGCGCCGGTCACAGCGGCGCAGCGCGGCGGCGACCAGCTGGGGCTTGGTCTTCCACTGGCGGTAGAGGGTGGACCTGCTCGCCTTGGCCCGGGCGGCGACGCCCTCGAAGGTGCAGGCCTCGTAGCCGCCCTCGGTCAGCAGGGCGAGGACGGCGTCGAAGATCTCCTGCTCGCGCTCGGGACTGATCTTGGAGCGGCGTGGGGTGTCCGCCGTTGTGGGCGATGCCATCAGCTCGGCACTCTCCTCCCGCTGTGAGCTCTCCCGCTGGTCCCTCGGCCGTGTCGACGGTGGTCGACTGAAGTGAGGGTGCGGTATGCGACTGTGCGGCACAACACACGGTACACCAGCGTATCGATACGTGCCTGTGCCGATACACTGTCGTATCGATACGCAGATGTATCGCAGCCGCCATATCCAAAGGGGCCGGGTAATGCCGTGAACGCCACCCTCATAGCCGTCACCCTCGCACTCCTGTCGGCCGTCGCCTACGCGACCGCGGCCGTCGCGCAGGAGCGCCTCGCCGCCCGCACCGGCCCGAGCGGTCTGCGGCGACTGCTGGCACAGGGCGCGTGGTGGTCGACCGTCGGGCTGAACTCCGGCGGGGCCCTGCTCCATGTGGCGGCACTCAAGTTCGGGCCGCTCACCTTGGTCCAGCCCCTCGGGGCGCTCACCCTGGTCGCTGCCGTGCCGCTCGGCGCCAGGGTGGCGGGACGGCGCGCCACCCCCGGCGAATGGCGGGGCACCGCGCTCACCCTGGCCGGCCTCGGCGCGCTGCTGCCGCTCACCGCCGGCGACGGCGCCCCCGACAAGACGCTCGGTACCATCGCCGCGCTCGGCGTCGTCGCCACCGTGCTGGCCCTGGTCGCCCTGTTCTCCCACGTCCGTCACGGCCGGGGGCTCGGCCTCGCGGCCGCCTCCGGCATCACCTCCGGGGCCGCGTCCGCGCTCACCCAGACCCTGACGGTCGCGGGCCTGTCCCTGACCTGGCGGTTCGCGGTCGTGGGCGTGCTCGTCGCGGGCCTGGCCGTGGGTGGGCTGCTGCTGTCCCAGGCCGCCTACACCGGCGGCCTCGGCGCACCGCTGGCCGTCCTGACCCTGGCCAACCCGATGGCTGCCGCGGCCATCGGAACCGCGCTGCTCGGTGAGCGTGTCCACGGCGGCCCCGCCGGGGTCGCCGTGGCCGGTCTGGGCGCCGTGGTGGCCGCCCGCGGCGTCGTGCTGCTCACTCGCGCCACGCACCCGACACCCACCGCCGCGCCGCCGCGTCCGGAGCCGCGCCCGGTGGCGGAGCCGATCCTGGTCGGGGAACCGCTCGTGGCGGCGGAACCGCTCCTGGACGCCGAGCCGATCGTGCTCGCCGAGCCGGTCCTGGCCCCGGCCCCGGTTCTGACCTCCGCCCCGGGCCTGATCAGCGCCCCGGTCCTGATCAGCGCGCCGGGAAGGTGATGTCACGGAACCCGGCGCGGGCGTCCTCGGTGCAGGCGCCCACGCCGCCTTCCGTACAGCGCCGCTCCCGGTCGGCGAAGCCGGCCACAGGACGGCTGCACGCCGCACGGCGAACCCGCCGAGCAGGTGCCGCGCCACTGGTGGCGCGGGTGACCGGCGGACACCGGAACGCGCGGCTCATGTGAGTCCGTTCACCTGGTGTCCACTCATATGACGCCTCACCACAACCCTCCGCCCCGCTCGGGTGTCAAAGCCACGGAAGCCCGACCCCGCACCTCTGGGAGAGCCCGTGCGCATACGAACCCTGACCGTGACCGCCACCGCGGTGGCCCTGGCCGCCGTCCTCGCCCCTTCGGGCCCGATCGAGGCCACGGCCTCCGCGGCGCCCTCGGGTCTCAAGGGTGACTTCAACGGCGACGGATACGCGGACCTGGCGGTCGGCATGCCGAAGGCCACCGTCGACGGCCGGGCGAAGGCAGGCTACGTCAACGTGGTCTGGGGCGGCCCGAACGGTCTGGGCACCGCGGGCTCCGCCCGCGTCAGCCAGTCCACCACCGGAGTGCCGGGGACCGCCGAGGCGGGCGATCTGTTCGGTACCTCGGTCAGCGCCGCCGACCTCAACGGCGACGGCTACGCCGATCTGGCCGTCACCGCGCCCGGCGAACAGCTGAAGGACACCGGCGCCGACCACGAGGGCACCGCCACCGTCATATGGGGTTCGGCATCCGGCTTCAGCGGCGGGCTCACCGCCGCCAAGGGCCAGGCCGACGGACGGCTGGGCAGGCTGCTCACCGTCGGCGACTTCGACCACGACGGCCACCAGGACCTCGCCGTGACCACCGAGGGCGACGGGAACGGCGGCGCGACACTGCTGCGCCGTGGCCCGTTCACCACCGGTTCCGCCACCGACACCTCCTTCGTCGAACGGTACGACTTCGGCGGCGCCCGGGCCCTGGTCACGGGGGACTTCGACGGCGACGGCGGCGATGACCTCGCGGTCACCTACAAGGGCATGGAGATCTCCGGTACCCATGTGCTCGGCATGGCCTCGGGGGAGTGGCGGGCGACGTGGCGCACGGGCGACTACGGCAGCGCGCTGGCCACCGGCGACTTCGACGGGGACGGCACCGCGGACCTCGCCATCGGCCAGGTCCAGCCCAACCCGGAGACCGACGGAACCTTCTGTGAGGACCGCCTCGGCGGCGCCGTCGCCGTGGTGTACGGCAAGCCGGACACCACACTCGGCGGCGCCGTCGCGTGCACCACGCAGTCCTCGCCGTATGTGCCCGGCACCGCCGAGCCGGAGGACAACTTCGGCGGGGCCCTCGCCGCCGCCGACCTCGACCGGGACGGCGGGGCCGAACTGGTCGTCGGCGTCAGCCACGAGGCCATCGGCGCCGAGACCAACGCGGGCTCGTACCTGTGGCTCGCCGCGGGCCCCGACGGCAGCATGACCGGCGTCGGCTTCAACCAGAACTCCCCGGGCGTGGCCGGTACGGCGGAGGCGGGCGACCTCTTCGGCGCGGCGGTCGCCACCGGCGACTACAACGGCGACGGCGCCCCGGACATGGCGATCGGCGCGCCCGGCGAGAACGCGGGCTCGGGCGGCGTATGGTTCGACGCCACCCGCGACGACGGCCCCAAGCCCCCGGTCACCTCGGTGACACCGGCGGGGCTGGGCCTTTCCGGCGCGGTGGAACACGGCGGAGTGCTCGCCCAGTAGCCGACGGGAGGGCGCGGCGACGCGTCCTCCCACCCCTTGCCTGAATCTGACGGAGCGTCATATCTTGCTGTGGGGCGATGCTGTCATGTGATCGCGCCCATGCCACGCCCGACCGATCGGATCAGGAGACACGGGGTGGAGCCGCACACCACACCCACGGCCGCGCCGAAGGTGCGCGCCCGCGCCGTGACCCGCACCTTCGGGCACGGAGGCGGGCGCGTGCACGCGCTCGGACCACTCGACCTGGATGTCCAGCGCGGAGAGTTCTGCTGCGTCGTCGGCCCGTCCGGCTGCGGCAAGTCCACCTTTCTGCGCATCGTCGCCGGGCTCGTCCGCCCCAGCGGCGGCGAGGTCGAGCTGCGCGCCGGCCGGCGCCACCCGGCCGCGATGATCCCGCAGGACTACGGGATCTACGACTGGAAGACCGTGCTCGCCAACGTCCGCTTCGGCCTCGATGTGCAGCGCGTACCCCGCAAGGCCGCCGACGCGCGGGCCCGGGACTGGCTGGACCGACTGGGCCTCGCCGACTTCGCCGACGCCTACCCGGCCGCCCTGTCCGGCGGCATGCGGCAGCGGGTCGCGATCGCCCGCGCGCTCGCCGTGGAGCCGGAGGTGCTGCTCATGGACGAACCGTTCGCCGCGCTCGACGCCCAGCTGCGCACCATCCTCCAGGACGAACTGCTCGCGGTGTGCCAGGCCACCCGGACCACCGCGCTGTTCGTCACCCACAGCCTGGAGGAGGCGATCGTGCTCGGGGACCGGGTGGTGGTGATGTCCGCCAGGCCCGGCAGGGTGATCGCCGAACGCCGGCCGCCGTTCGAGCGCCCGCGCACCGGGCTGCTGCGCCGCTCCCCGGAGTTCGCCGCGTTGCAGTCCGAGCTGTGGGAGCTGCTGCGCGGCGAGGTGCAGGCGGGAGTCGGGGGCGCCGCGATGGCACAGCCGGCGGGGAAGCGCTCATGAACAGCGAGACCGCGCTCGGCGCGGACCGCGTCGCCCAGGGCGAGGCGGCATCCGACGGGTCCGCCGAGACGGTGCTGGTGCGGCGCCCCGGGCCCCGGGAGCGCGATCCGGTCCGCGCCCACCGGCGCCGCCTCGCCCTCGAGATCTCCCTGGCCATCGCCGTGCCCACGGCGCTGATCCTGCTGTGGCAGCTCGCCGCGTACCGGCACTGGATCGACCCCCGCGTCTATCCCGCCCCCTCCATGATCGCGGCCGACGGGTGGCAGCGCGCCGCCGACGGCAAGCTGTGGCCGGACGTATGGGCCACGCTCCAGCGGGTGATCGCCGGTTATGCGCTCGGCACGGCGGCGGGTTATGCCGTCGGGCTGCTGATGGGCGCGGTGCGGATCGTCCGTGCGGCGCTGGAGCCCCTGCTCGACGCGCTGTACGTGGTGCCCAAGCTCGCGCTGCTGCCGGTGTTCCTCAACATGTTCGGCCTGGGCGAGGGTCCGCAGATCGCGCTCGTCGCCACCACCGTCTTCTTCTTCGTCTGGATCTCCACGATGGCGGCCGTGATGGGCGTCGCCGAGGGATACCGGGAGGCGGGTCAGGTGTTCGGCGCGGGCCCCTGGCAGATGTTCCGCCATGTGCTGCTGCCCGCCTCGCTGCCGCAGGTCCTGGTGGGCATGCGGGTCGCGGCCGGGGTGGCGGTCCTGGTGATCGTCGCCTCCGAGCAGATCGCCGCGGACAACGGCCTCGGCCATCTCATCTTCGACTCGCGGGCGCTGTTCCGAAACGACGTGATGTTCGTCGGCATCGTCTGCGTGGCCGTGCTCGGCGTGGTCTTCTCCGAGCTCGTGCGCTTCGTCGGCCGTCGGCTCACCCCCTGGGCGCCGCGGGACCGCGGCCGCCCCCGGTCCTGACCCCATCCCGATCCTGATCCCCGTTTCGTCCCGGCGTCACCGGAACCGGAAGGCAACACCCATGCCAGCACCCGGACCCTTCCTCACCCGCGCCCTGGCCACGGCCGTGACCCTGCTGGGCGTCCTCGCCTCCCTCACCGCCTGCGATGTGCAGACCTCCGACTCCGCGCGCCCCGGCGCCGAGCGCGAGGCCCGGCCGATCGCGCCGGTCGCCGGCTGCGCCAAGGGCTGGACCGACCCCTCCGATCTGTCCGAGGACCGCGCGCCGGCCCGCTGTGAGCCCGGCGCTCCCGCGCCCAAGCCGCTGAAGAAGAAGAAGACGAAGGTCGTCGTCTCCGCCAGCACCCTGAGCGCCGAGTACCTGGCGCCGCTGCAGGTGGCCCTGGCCAAGGGCGAGTTCGCCAAGGAGAAGCTCGACGTCGAGGTGAAGCTGCTGCCCACCCCCGACGCGCTGCCGCTGCTGGCCAAGGGCGATATCGACGTCCAGTACGCGGCGCCGGAGGCGGGTGTGCTGGGCGGCATCCGGCAGGGGTTCGACATCCGCTGGGTCGCCGGGAACTTCTCGCCCGCCCCCGGTTCCAGGAGCGGGTTCTGGGTCAGGCTGCGGCCCGGGCAGACGGCGGGCGAGGTCGGCCTCAAGGACCGCACCGTCGGCACGCTCATCGGCAAGGGCTCGGTCATCATGTATCCGATGGAGAAGGTGCTGGCCCGGCACCAGGCCGACGTGGACAGCGTCCGCTTCCAGCAGCTGGGCCCCGCCGAAGTCCTCACCTCGCTGAAGAACGGCGGCGTGGACGCGGCATGGCTGCTCGACCCGGTGTGGCGCGAGGTGGACGGCGACGCCGGCTATGCGTTCCTCGGCGGTCAGCCGCGGGGCGAGCCGCTGGGCGGTCTTCTCTTCGGCCCCGATCTGCTGACCGGCGACCCGGACGCGGGAGTGGCGTTTCTGCGCGCCTACATCCGCACCGTCAACACCTACTTCGCCGGGGACTACAAGAAGGACAAGGCGTTTGTGAAGGAGCTCGGCAAGGCGCTCAGGACTGAACCGGACACCCTGGCCGCCGTGCCGTCGCTGCGCATGGACTGGGAGATCCGCGACGGTACGGTGGACCGTCTGCAGAAGGCCTATGCCGCGGCCGGAGTGACCGAGGGCGACCCGCTGGCCGAGGACCGGGTCGTGGACCGCTCGTTCTACGCGGAGGCGGTCGGCCACAAGCCGTAGGTCATGAGGGCCGCTGAGGTCAGTCGAAGACGAACGGGCCCGGCGACTGCTTGGCCAGCGCGTCGCAGGTGATCAGGACGGCCCCGATCGACATGCGCAGCGAGCCGCCGCGCAGGTCGGAGTCCAGACTGTCGCCCGGCGCCACCGTGCCGACCAGCGGGACCCGTATCGGGAATCCCGCCGGGATGGCCGGGCTTGAGCTGTTGGTGAACGTGGTGGTGGCCGGGCCGCCGTTCTTCTCGAGCCGCAGAGTGACGGAGATGGTGTTCGCCGGGATGGCGACCGGGGCGGTCAGGTCCGGTGAGTCAGGTGTGAGGGTGGCCCTGGAGCCGTTCTGGGTGGCATGAAGGGTGAGATTCGCGACGCCGAACGTATCGCAGTCGTACGGGGCCGTGGCAGTGCCCGGCGACACGGCGGCGGCCGTGGGCGCCAGGGCCACGGCCCCCGCGAGCAGTGCCGCGCAGGCGGCGGCGGTGGCCGTGGCACGTGATCCGGGAGTGGTACGTCTCATCGCTCGTCCCGTCCGATCCATGTCCGCATCACTGATGCCCTGTCAGATAGTGGGCTCATTGACGCGCAGGGATCTTCAGAAGACAAGCGCCGCGCCGCTTCCGGCGGCAGGAGCGAGCGGCCTGTGGCCCCGGAGGGTCAGGAGGCCGGCTTACGGCCGACTCCCACCCAAAAGGAGACCTCCTCGTCCGTCACATCGCCGGTGTTGGCCCCGGTGTCCGGGGCCGCCAGCTCGGGGTGCCAGCGGTGCGGCACCTCGATGCCCGGCTCGACCAGCTCAAGACCCGTGAAGAACCGTTCCACCTCGGCCTTGGTGCGGATTTTCCCCTGGATGCCACCGCTGTGGTAGATCTGCACGGTCCGCTGGGTCGCCTCGGGGTCGAAGTCCGGCGTGATGTGGCTGAGCACCAGGTACGAGCCGGGGGCCAGCGGTTCGAGCAGGCGCTGGACGATCCCGTACGGGTCCCACTCGTCGGGGACGAAGTGCAGCAGCGCGCACAGGCTCAGGGCGACGGGCTGGGACAGGTCCAGCACCTCGGTGAGTTCCGGGGCGCTCAGGATGGTCTCCGGCTCCGCGACGTTCGCGTCGACGTAGGCGGTGCGTCCCTGCGGGGCGCTGCTGAGCAGGGTCTGGGCGTGGGCGAGGACGATCGGGTCGTTGTCGGCGTAGACGATCCGGGCTTCCGGGACGATCGACTGGGCGACCTCGTGGAGATTGGGGCTGGTCGGAATGCCGGTGCCGATGTCGAGGAACTGGCGTATGCCGCGCTCGGCGGCGAGGTACCGGATCGCGCGGTGCATGAAGGCGCGGTTGGTACGGGCGGCGATCATGACGCCCGGCCACATGGTGAGCACCTTGGCGGCGGCCTGGCGATCGGCGACGTAGTTGTCCTTGCCGCCCAGGAAATAGTCGTACATCCGGGCGCTGTGCGGCTTGCCCTGGTTGAGGGGGCTGCTGGGGGGCTCCGGTCCGCTTCCGGTCTGGGCTGCTACCCCTTGAGCGGTCACGTGTGGTCTCCTCATTTCAGGGCGTTCTGGGCTTTCGGCGCACGATGTTCGATCGCGCTGCGTTGGCACAGGATCGTATGCCGCCCGCCCACCCCGCGCCTTCACGGGGTGGGCATAACTGTCCTGGCGAAGCCCCGAGTTGTCCGCGCCCGGAACGGCTCAGTCAGGAAGCCCCCACGGCTTGGCGTCGCCCACGGCCGGCACATCGCGCGGGTCCAGGTCGGGGTCGGTGCCGCGCGGGACGACGACCGCCGTTGCGTCCCGGTCCAGCGGGATCGCGATGCGGCCGGGAGCCGTCTCCCGGTACCTCAGCCGCCGTCCGCGCTCGTCCCGTACGTCGATCGCGCCCTCGATGCCATGCGCCAGCACCAGCGGCGCGCCCGCCTCGCTGCGGACGCGCACCCACCGCGTCCGGCCGCCCGCACGGTCCGCGTCCACCAGGAACGCGCCCTGGGTGCGCAGGGACTGCACGGAGGCGTCCGGCCAGCGCCGCGACAGGGAGGGGAAGACCCGTACGACGCCGCCGTGGCTCTGCACGGCCATGTCGAGGATCGACTGGGTCGCCGTCAGCGGGCTCTCCGTGCCGAGGTTCCCGCCCTCCACATACATGGTGTTCGGGGTCATCCAGGCGTTGTTGATGACCTCGCCGTCGGTGAAGAAGGTGAGGAAGTCCAGGGCCTCCTCGGGCCGGTCCATCCGGGATGCCATCGAGGAGGCGACGCCGTAGCTGTAACCCGCCCACAGGGCACGGTCCCTGACCCAGTGGTCGAAGGTCGTGCGCATGATGTCCCGATCGCCCGCCCGGTCCCAGTCCAGCTCGCCCAGCGGGTAGAGCCACAGCATGTGGGAGAAGTGGCGGTGGGACTCGGTCAGCGGCTTGTCCGCGCCGATCATGACGCCGGTCGCGTCGCGCGGATAGTCCACCAGGCGCCGGAGGATCTCCCACCAGCGCGGGGCGCGCGGGTGGTCGGTGCGGAGGATGCGCAGACAGTCCAGGAGGGTGGAGCAGCCCCAGCGGAGCAGCGACAGGTCGTAGGTGCAGTCCTCGGCGTCCGCCCACTCCGGCGAGCGGGTCAGCGGCAGATGCAGCTTGCCGTCGCCGCCCTCGTGCAGGAAGTGGTCGTAGAAGTTCACCGCTTTGACGAGGATCGGGTAGAGGACGTCCCGCACGATCCGCACGTCCATGGTGTGGCGGTAGCTGAGCCAGACGTTGTGCATGGCCCAGATGAGGTTGCCGTTGTTGTCGGTCTTGGTGGAGGTGCCGGGGATGCCGACGGTCTTCGCGCCGGGGCGCAGCATCCAGTCGGAGGGGTGGGCCAGGGCATAGGTCTGGCCGTCCTGGTACTCCGGTGGCACCGAGAGCGGCAGATACTTCTCGAAGGTTTTGAATGTCGAGGTGACCGAGTCGAGTTCGAGGTGGTTGGACCCCTGGATCAGCCAGGTGGCGATCTGGACGTTGAGGTTCCACCAGACCGCGGTCCAGCTGCCGCCGGTCTCCGGGTACCACGGCCCCCACTCCGACATCGAGGGTCCGCCCGCCCGGGTGGCGCACGCGGCTTTGTAGAGCTGGATCCAGTAGAAGTCCTGCAGCCGCTTGTCGGGTACGGACAGCAGGCTGCGCCGGTAGAAGCGGTGCCACCAGCCGCGGTGCTCGCGCACCAGCTCGTCCGGATCGGCGGCCAGGGTGCGGGCCACTTCGGCGACGGCCAGCCCGGTGGTGCCGTCCAGGTCCTCCGGGTGGCGGTAGACGATATGTGCCGCGAGCAGCCGGCCGGTGCCCACCCGCCGCTCGCGCCAGGCGGTGGCCCACCCGCCCCCGGCGATCAGGGGCTGCTGGACGTAGTGGGTGGCGCCCGCGGAGCCGGTGCGGGCGTCGGGGTTGCCCGTGTAGTCGGCGGGCTTGTCCTTCTGCCGGGGCGAGATGGCGGGCATCCAGGTGAAGGACCAGGCCGCGGTCTGTTCGCCCGCGCTCGGCCGGGTGGAGATCAGCAGCGCGGTACGGGAGTTGTGGACCAGCATGGAGAAACCGACGCTGCCCCGTGTGGTGGTGACGGTACCGCGCAGTTCGGCGTCCCAGAGGTCGAGCGTCCAGTCGATGTCGGTCACCTCGCCGGCGAGCGTGAGGTCGAAGTGGCCGATCGGCAGCCGTGAGAAGCCGTACGGGGCGCGCCACTGCGGCCGTTGATCCTGCACCTGGCTGTGGCTGACCATGACTTTCACGGAGTTGGCCGTGGCGCCCCGGTAGACCTGCACACCGAGCAGGCCGTTGCCGAGGAAGGGCCCGTCCTTCCAGTCGCCCGGCAGTCTGCGCCACCGCATGGCGGCGGCCCTCACCAGGCGCTCATGCGTGCTCCCCGCCCGGGGCGGGGCTCCTTGGGGCGCGGCCCATGCGGTGCCGGATCCGGACAGCCAGCCCCTGGCACCGACGGCGGCGGCTGTGCCGATCACACCTCGCCGAGAGATTCCGTTCCCCGTCCCTGAGGTCACGTACATGCCTCCCATACCTGGTTGTGAACTACCGGGCATAGTGCAGGCTTGCTCGGCGGTGGGGAATACCTCCGACCTATTTTGTTTCAGGGGGTCAGAGAAGGCGCAGGTGAGGGGGGACGGTGATGATGAGTCGAGGAAAGGTCCGATCAGGCGGCCCGGTTGGGCGGGCGGACCGGCAGCGCGGGGAGGCTGTCCAGGAAGAGCGCCCCGGCGAGCACCGCGTCGAGGCGGGCCTGCGCCTCCGTGGCCCCCGCGCCCCGCGCCCGGGACAGGGCGTCCAGGGCGCGGCGCACATGCGGAAAACCGGCCCGCGCCTCGCCGCGCGCCCCCGCCGCCCCGTAGGTCGCGGAGACCTGCGAGCCCGGCGAGGGTCTGCGCGGGGCGCGCCGGTCCGGGTGGGCCGCGATCCGCTTGGCGGCGGCGGGCAGTTCGCGGGGCGGGGCGCCGGGCTCCAGAGCGGCGGCCGCGACCAGCAGCCCCGTCACCCACAGCGCCCCGCGGTGCGGGCCCGCGGCCGGGCCGCCGCAGGCCCGCGACATCGTCCACTCGGCGCCGCGGCCGATCGCGCCCAACTCCTCGCGGAGCTCCCGCGTCGGCCCGCCGCTAGTCAGCGAACGTGTCCGGAAGGTGAGTCCTTCCTGTGCGCGGGCTGTGCGGGGACCGCCCCGGCCGGATCGGTGCTGTCAGTGCTGTCAGTGCTGTCGGTGGGAGTGTTGAGATCGCGGTCGACCGTCTCCGGCGCCATCCGGGTGGCGATCAGACTGACCGCGGCGACCAGCGACATATAGGCGGCCACCGGTATCCAGGACCCCGAGAAGGCGCTGACCAGCGCGGTGCAGATCAGGGGCGCGACCCCGCCGCCGATCAGGGAGGAGAACTCCCGGCCGAGGGTGACCCCGGCGTAGCGGTAGCGGTTTCCGAACAGCTCCGGGAAGTAGCTCATCTGCACCCCGACGGCCCCCTGGCAGGCCAGGATGAAGCCGATGACGACGGCCACGGTGATCGCGACCTTGGAGCCGGAGTTCAGCGCGACGAAGGTGGGGGTCGGCAGCAGCACCAGGGCGCCGACGATCAGGGAGTACACCGGGCGCCGCCCGAAACGGTCCGAGAGCGTGCCGAAGCAGACCGCCGCCACGCCGCCGCACAGGGCGCCCAGCAGCAGCACCTCAGGGACGAAGTCCTTGTCGACGCCCACCGAGGACACCAGGTACGAGGCCATGAACACCTGGTAGGTGTACGACTGGGTGCTGATTCCGAAGTTCATGAAGAGCACCAGGAGCGTCGGCTTCCTGCCGTGCCTGAAGACCTCCTTGAGCGGGGACGCGGGCCGCTCGTGCCGCTGCTCCAGCTCCTTGAAGACCGGGCTCTCGTTCAGCTTGCGCCGGAAGACCATGGCGACCACGGTGACGAGGAGGCTGCTGCCGAAGACGAGCCGCCAGCCCCAGCTCATCAGGGCGTCGTCGGACAGGCGCTGGGCGAGGATCCAGGCCACGGCCCCCAGAGCGGTGCCCAGCGCGGCGCCGGTCATGACGAGGGAGGCCAGTCTTCCGCGCCGTCCGCCGGCCGCCGTCTCGGTGAGCAGGGTGGCGCCTCCGGACTGCTCGGCGCCCGCGCCGAAGCCCTGGGCCATGCGGCACAGCAACAGCAGCACCGGGGCGAGCAGGCCGACTTGGCCGTACGTCGGCAGCAGACCGATGGCCAGTGTGGATCCGCCCATCAGCAGCAGCGTGGCGACCAGCACCCACTTGCGGCCGAGCCGGTCCCCGTAGCGGGAGAAGAAGAGCCCTCCCAGCGGCCGGGCGGCGAAGCCGACGGCGTAGGTGCTGAAGCTGGCGAGGATGCCGACGGAGGCCGAGACGTTCGGGAAGAAGAGATCGCTGAAGATCAGCGCCGAGGCCGTGCCGTAGATGACGAAGTCGTACTGCTCCAGCGCGGTGCCGATCAGACCGGCCCAGGCGGCGCGCCGTACGGCGCCCGGGTCGGCGGGCGCCTCCTCGGGCGGGACCGCCGTGGCCGGGGTGGGAGCGGGCGCGGTGGTGCGCGCGGTGTTTTCCATGATCCATGCCTCCTTGAACGGATCGATTTCCGGAGCGGTTTCAGGGCAGGGCAAGGCAAGGTGAGGGGGGTGGGGACAGGGCGGGGCCGGGTGGGGACCCGGCTACCCGAGAAGGCGGGAGAGGACGGCTCTAGGCGCCGGGGCGGGCGGCCGGCGCGGCGGCCCCCAGGGCCTCGGCCGCCGCGGCGGCCGGGCCGAATCGCACGATGACGTCGATGAGTTCGGCGACCCGGGCCGCGAACGCGGGGTACTCGGGCAGGCCGTCGCCGAGCAGCCCGCCGGCCAGGACGGCCTCGACGAACGGCGCCCCCGAGGAGGTGCGCGGCCGGCCGGCGATCGCGGCGAGGGTGTCCCGGGCCGGATCCACCATGGCGGTGGCGTGCGGGCCCGGTGAGAACGCGGGCAGGGGCGCCACACAGCACAGATAGGCGGCCACGGTCAGCGCGAGATGGTGTGGCATCCGTCCGGCGCGCAGCTGGAGCAGGGCGGGGTCGGGCACCCGCTGCCGGAGCTTGACCGAGCCGTCCGAGCCGACCTGCCGGGTGCGGTGGCCCAGCGCCGAGTTGGCCCAGCGGTCGAAGAGCCGGTCCACGTAGTCGTCGAGGTCGATGTCGGCGGGCACGGTGAGGCTCGGCAGGTACTCGTCGTGCAGCACGCTCCGCGCCGCCTCGGCGATGAACGGCCGGGCGATCGCGTCCGGGATGGTGTCCCGACCGTCCAGGGCGCCCAGATAGGCGATGAGCGAGTGGGTGCCGTTGAGCAGCCGGAGCTTGAGCAGTTCGTACGGCTCGACATCGTCCGTGAACAGCGCCCCCGCCAGCTCCCAGTGAGGACGTCCGGCGGCGAAGCGGTCCTCCATCACCCACATGGAGAACGGCTCGGCCGGCACCGGCACGGCGTCGCGCACCCCGAGGTGGGCCTCGACCGCCTCGCGGTAGGTGTCGGTGGTGGCGGGCACGATCCGGTCCACCATGGAGCCGGGAAACGCCACCGAGCTCTCCAGCCAGGGCACCAGCTCCTCGCGTTCGGCCGCCGGGAGCGCCTCGGTGAACTCGCGCACCAGCCGTCTCGTCAACTCACCGTTTCCGACCAGGTTGTCGCAGCTCAGGACGGTCACCGGCCGGGCGTGGGCCCGGCTGCGGCGCTGCAGCCCCCGTACGATCCGCCCGATGGTGGTGCGCGGTGGCGCGTCGCCGCGCAGATCGGCCCGTACCGCGGGCGCGTCCAGGTCCAGGCCGTGGGTGCGCGGGGAGAAGGTGTATCCGTGCTCGGTGACCGTCATGGTGATGACGGCCGTGCCGGGCGCGGCCAGCGCGTCGAGCACGGCGTCCGGCTGCTCCGCGGCGACCAGCGCCCCGGTGTGCACGGCGGGGACGGTGACCCGGGTGCGGCCGGGGGAGATCTCCACGACGGCGTAGCTCAGGTCCTGCTCCCGCATCGCCCGGACCACGCCCGTGGAACGGCCCGCGACCCCGAGGATCCCCCAGGGGCCGCCGGCGCGGGCCAGCGCCGCCGCCGTGTGCACGGCCTGGTGGGCGCGGTGGAAGTTGCCGAGGCCGAGGTGCACGATGCCGGTCTCGGCGGGTGGCCGCGCCGGGGTCAGCGCGGCCGGGGGGACGGTCGCCCGGCCGAGCCGGGGCGGGGTGGTCGCTCGCATCGTCACCAGTCCGTCATCGAGCCGTCGTGGCGCCGCGCGACGGGCAGGTAGGCGGGCTCGTAGGGGAAACGGGCGGCCAGCGCCTCGTCGACCTCGACCCCGAGCCCGGGCCGGTCGCCGGGGTGCAGATGTCCGTCGGCGTAGCTCCACGCGTGCCGGAACACCTCGTGCACGACCGGCTCGTAGCCCATGTACTCCTGGATGGCGAAGTTCGGCGTCGCCAGGCCCAGATGCAGCGACGCCGCGAGGGCCACCGGAGAGACGTCCGAGGGACCGTGTGGGCCGAGCCGCACCTGCCAGACCTCGGCGAGCGCCGCGATCCGCCGCAGATGGCTGATTCCGCCCGCGTGGGTCACACAGGTCCGCACGAAGTCGATCAGCTGCTCGGTGATCAGCGTCTGGCACTCCCAGACGGTGTTGAACACCTCGCCGATCGCCAGCGGGACGGTGGTGTGGCGCCGGACGTGCCGCAGCACCTCCTGGTTCTCCGCGGGGGTGATGTCCTCCAGCCAGTAGAGGTCCACCTCCTCCAGCGCGCGGCCGAGCCGGGCCGCCTGGCCGGGGGTGAGCCGGTGGTGGGCGTCGTGCAGCAGCTTCAGCTCGGGGCCCACGTGCTCGCGTACCGCCGCGAGGACACGCGGGGCGTGCCGCAGATAGGAGTCGGTGTCCCAGATCTCCTCGGCCGGGGCCGCGCCCCGGTCGGCCGGCTCGTATCCCGGGCCGCCTCTGCTCACCCCGTACACCGTGTCCAGACCGGGGACGCCGCTTTGTGCGCGCACCGCGAGAAAGCCCTGTTCGCGCCGTTCGTCGACCGCGTCGAGCAGTTGTGGGATCTCCCAGCCTGAGGCGTGGGTGTACGTCAGGATCCGGTCGCGGACCGCGCCGCCGAGCAACTGGTACACCGGCTGGCCGGTGGCTTTGCCCTTGATGTCCCACAGCGCGAGGTCCACCGCGCCGACGGACGTCATCGTCACCGGGCCGCGCCGCCAGTAAGCCCCGCGGTACAGATACTGCCAGGTGTCCTCGATCCGCGCCGGGTCCCGGCCGATCAGCAGCGGCGCCACATGGTCGCGCAGATACGAGGCGACGGCGAGCTCGCGGCCGTTGAGCGTGGCGTCGCCCCAGCCGACCAGGCCCTGTTCAGTGGTGATCTTGAGCGCGACGAAGTTGCGGCCCGGGCTGGTCGCGAGCACATCCACCGCGGTTATGGTGTCGCCGCCTCCGGGCGTCGTCTCGTTCGTCTCTTTCATCGGTCAGCCCCCGGGGCCACCGCCACGACGTTGTGCAGCCGCTCGCCCGCGGCCAGCCGGCCGATGTTGGCGGCGATGTCATCGGCCCGGCGCGCGAAGGTCTCGCGGGTGAGGCCCGAGGAGTGGGGTGTCATCAACACGTTGTCCAGCGTCTCGAAGGGATGTTTGCTGGGGGCCGCGGAGTGTCCGCCGGCCGGGTAGCGGTACCAGACGTCGAGCGCCGCCCCGCCGATCGCGCGGTCGCTCAAGGCCCGGTAGAGCGCGTCCTCGTCCACGACGGGGCCGCGGCCGACATTGACCAGCACCGCCGACGGGCGCATCCGGGACAGCTCGGCCGCGCCGATCAGCCCCGTGGTCTCGGGGGTCAGCGGGGCCGACACCACCACCACATCGGAGCTCTCCAGCAGGGAGCCGAGGTCGCGGATGGCCCCGGACCAGGCCAGCCCCTCGGCCGCCGCGTCCACCTCGCCGCGCCTGGTGACCGCGAGGCCCCGCGCCCCGAACGCCCGGAACCGCTGCCAGCAGCGGGCGCCGATGTGCCCGAAGCCGACGAACCCGACGGTGGCCGCGCCCAGCGTGTCCACCCAGGGGGAGCCCGAGTCGTGCGCGGGGGAGTCCCACCGCGCGCGGCGCAGCGCGTCGTGCTGCCGCAGAAAGCCGCGCCGCAGCAAGATGGCCGCCGACACGGCGTACTCGGCGATCGAGTTCTCGTGGTGGAAGGTGTTGGCGACCTGGGTCCCCGGGACCAGCGAGGCGATGTCGATCCCGTCCGTCCCGGCTCCGGCCGCGTGGACCAGCCGGAGCCGGGTGGCGATCGCGGCCAGCCGGCCGTCGCACTTCCCCGACACCAGCACATCCGCCGTCTTCACGGCGGCCTCGACCGCCGCGGTGTCCCGGGCGTCCGGCCAGCTGACGGACACTCCGCCCGGCAGCGCGGCCTCGAACTCGGCACGCAGCGGCTCGAGATTGGCGTCGACGACCACCACGGTCAGTGTGTCGCCCGTCATGCCCCGTCCTTTCCCGCTGCCGCTCCCGCTGCCGCGCCGTGCGCCGAGGCGCCGTGTCCGGCGGGGCGGACGCGGGCCGCGCCGGTCGAACCGCGCACGATGAGCTGAGTGGGCAGCCGCAGTGTCCGCGGGGTCTGCCGCTCGCCTGCGATGACCTTCCCCAGCAGCTCCAGACTGAGCGCGCCGGCCCGCACCATCGGCACCGCGATGCTCGTCAAGGACGGCTGCGACACCGCCGCGAACGGGATGTCGTCGACCCCGACCACGCTCAGGTCCTCCGGGACGCTCACCCCCAGCGCCCGCGCGCCGGAGATCACCCCGAGCGCCACCAGGTCGTTGTGCGCGATGACCGCGGAGGCGCCCGAGGCCAGCACACCGGCCGCCGCGGCGGTGCCGCCCGCCACCGTCTCGGACTGCCAGCCCAGCAGCGTCACCTCCAGCCCGGCCCGCCCGGCCTCGGCGCGGATCAGCTCCACCCGCTGGGCGTTGGACCAGGAGCTCTGCATGCCCTGGACATAGGCGATCCGCCGATGGCCGAGCGCGGCCAGATACTCGACGGCCTGGCGCATGCCCTCGGCGGTGTCGGCCAGCACGCAGTCGGCGCCGGTCGTCTCGCGGTTGACCAGTACGGCGGGCGTACGGCCGCAGATGTCCAGGACCTCGTCCGCGTCGAGCCTGGGCGAGCAGACGATCAGTCCGTCGGCCTGCTCGCGCAGATGGGCGAGGACTTCGCGCTCGTGGTCGGGGTCGAAGTCGGTGTCGGCGAGCACGACGGTCTGCCCGCGGCGCCAGCCCTCGCCCTGCGCGGCCTTGACGAAGGCGCCGAACACGGGGTTGGCGATATCGGGCACGACGATGGCGACCGTGGCGGTCCCCGCGTCGGCGATCGGCTCGGCGGTGCGCGCCACGGGGGCTTCGTAGCCGAGCTCTTGCGCAACGGTCAGCACCTTGCGCAAGGTCTGCGGTCCGAGCCGGTTGGGGTCGCTGAACGCGCGAGAGGCGGTGGACAGCGCGACATTGGCGCGCTTGGCCACGTCAGTGAGGGTGGGGGCCATGGGGGCTCCGCTCCTGGTGCGACGCAGTGGTGCGGATGAACGACATGTTTTATGGTCGTCACCCTTGCGCAACCTTGTCAACGCTTGCCAAAGCATTGGCAAGGGTGTCGGCCGCCGCTGTCCTCGACCCCGTGAGCGACGGCCCGCGCACCGGCCCGCCAGGAGCGCTTGATCGAACTGGCATCATGGCGGGCATGACCACGCCACCCCCTCCCGTCGGGCCGTCCGTCTCCCCGAGTGGAGGCGTGCCGCCCGTGCCAGGGACGCCGGGCCGACCCGGAAACCGCCGGACCACCGTGGCCGTGGTGGTGTCGGTCCTGGTGCTCGTCGGCGGGGCGGTCACCGCCTGGTGGCTGACGCGCGACGAGGACGGCTCCGCGCTGGCCGGCCGGCCGCGGGTGACGGACGACGCGGCCGGAATCTCCTACGCGATACCCGAGGGCTGGCAGCGCGACAAGAAGGGCGACCTGGTGGACGCCTTCACCTCGTCGATCACCAGGAAGCCCGCCGACGGCGAGGAAGGCGGCGGTGTCGTGCTGGCCGGCCGGGGCGGGAGCGTGGCGAAGCCCGAGCTGAAGGAGCGGACGGAGGGCGCGGCCCGGTCGAACGCGGAGTACTTCCACCCGGACGGGCGCTCGACCGTCGAGGAGTCGCGGGCCACCACGGTGAGCGACCGCCCCGCGTACACGGTGGCGTTGAAGGTCAGCGACGACGAAGGCGGCGCGGTCCACCTGCGTCTGACCCTTATCACCGTGCGGGACGGCCGCTCGGCCTTCCTCCTCGGCATCGCCCAGCCCACCGGGCCGGATGAGCAGGAGGTCGACGCGGTGCTGGAGAGCGCGTCGGCCGGTTGACCCCCGCCGGTTCGGCGGGGCGCCGGGGCAGGCCTCACCGCGGGCACTCGACCATGCAGCCGCGGAGCTCGTAGCCGCCTGTCTCGTCCTTGAATCCGACCTGGGGCGGGACCGCCATCCGGATGCCGGGCAGCGCGAACAGACGGCTGAGGAAGATGTCCGTCTCCAGGATCGCGACATGGGCGCCGGGGCACTTGTGCGGGCCGTCGCCGAAGGACAGGCCGGCCGCCCCGGCGCCCTCGGCCAGGGGCCGGCCGGGGCGGATCAGCTCCGGCCGCTCGCCCACCGTGCGGGCGTCGACATTGGCGCTCTCCAGGTCCACATCGACCAGCGCCCCGGCCGGCACCGTCACCACACCGTCGCCGCCGGGCAGTTCCAGCGCCGCGGTGGTACGGCGGCGCAGCCGGCCGATGACCGGCTCCAGCCGCAGGATCTCGTGCAGGGTCGCGATCCGGCCGGGCTCGTCCGCCGCCCGGTACCGCACCAGCAGCGCGTCGTCGGTGAACAGGTGCCAGGCCGCGACATTGATGAACTCCCGGGTGGTGACCATCCCCGCCGCGGCGAAGGTCAGGCACTCGCCGAGGATCTCGCCGGCCGAACACCCCTCGTCGAGCAGATGCGAGATCAGATCGTCCCGGCGCTGCCTGCGACGGGCCCGCACGGCCGGGCGTACGTCGGCCAGATAGACCCGCAGCCAGTTCGCGTTCTGCCGCAGCAGCCAGCGGATCCCGTGCAGGCTGGTCAGCCCCGGCCTCCCGAACCTCTCGGGGAAGAAGCGCTCCAGCCGGCGCCGGATGCCGGGCCGGCTCTCCGTCAGACCGATCACGGACGCGGCCACCTCGATCGCGAGATGGAAGCTCAGATCGGCCAGGTGCGCCCGCCCCGCGGCGCGCACCTGGCCGATCTGAGCCTCGGCGACCCGGACCATGACCTCGCGGTACCGCTCGTCGACGCGGCGAGGCGTGAAGAACCGGGCGGTCTGCCTCCGGTCTTCACGGTGCTCGGGGCCGTCCCGGTACAGCACCGGCCGCCGCAGCCCCGACGGCAGCTTCTCCACGGTCTCGATGCCCAGACCGGCCTGCACCGTGCCGGCGCTGCGCAACACGGCGCGCGCCTCCGCGTATCCGCACACCTGCCAGACCCCGCCGGGCCCCCGCCGCACCGGGCAGCCGGAGGGCCCGTCGGAGTCTGCCGCTCGCTCGATCTTGCGTGCCCCGTATCCCATCCGCTCCCCGTCATGGAGCCGCGTCGCGCGGCCTGGGCCCGTCCCTCACGGACACTCGTCCCCCGCGCCGAGCCGGACCAACCGGCTCCGCCTCAGAAGCGGGCCCCGATGGCCGAGCCGTCGCGGGGGACGAGGAAGGTCGAGGAGGGGATCGAGCCGTCCGCCGCGCGGGGGCCGGTGATCTTCGCCTGGTCGGTGCTCAGCACCGAGCCCTCGTTCCACACCCCGCCCAGGTCCCAGGAGTTGCCCCTGGAGGTGGAGCTGCCGAGGCGGACCGGCTCGGTGTCCAGCAGCGAGAGGTTCGCGGTGAGCGTGGAGCGCGACCGGTCCGTCCGGAAGCCGCTGCCACCGTTGCGGTAGGTGGTGGTGCGGGAGATGGCGAGGGCGCCCGGGTTGCCGTTGTCCGTGAGGCCGTGCGCCGCGTTGCCGAAGGCGAGGGCGTTGCGCAGCGAGTGGTCGGCGGGCGGGTCCACGTCGCCACCGCCACCCATCTTGAAGCCGTTCCCGTCACCGGTGAAGTCGGGGAAGTTCCACCGGTTGAACCCGTTTCCATAGGCGATCGTGTTCTCGATGGCGATCGGGGAGGTGAACTCCCAGGCGTCGAAGCCGTCGTCCGCGTTGTTCCACAGCCGGGCGCCGCGGACCCGATTGCCCTCGCCCTGGCCCTCCTTGATGGCCAGGCCGTCGGCGCTCTCGCCGTTCTTGCGCGGGTCGCGGTTGCCGTACGAGTCGAGGTTCGCGATCAGGTTGCGGCTGGAGGCGCCCTGGAGCTGGAAACCGGACTCGTAGTTGTCGCGCGTGGTCAGCCCGGTGAACTCGTTGTCGTTGCAGCCGGCGCAGTAGATCCCGTACGGCCCGTGGATGATCTCCAGGCCCCGGATCCGCCAGTACGAGGCCTCCTGGTGGATGGTCCCGCGCTCGGCCCGGGGGATGGAGCCGCCGACCGGGGTGTGGCTGGCGGGCAGCCGCTCGCCGTCGATGACGACGTGCTCACCGGAGTAGTTGGTCAGCGTGATGGGGCTGCCCGCCGTGCCGGAGGTGGCGATGGTGATGTTGTCGGTCAGCTCGTAGGTGCCGCCGCGGACCGCGATGGTGTCTCCGGGACCGCTTCGGTCCACCGCCGCCTGAATGGTGGCCAGCGGGTCCCCCAGGGTGCCCGCGCCACTGTCGTGCCCGCCCACGGCCACGACGATCTGCCGCCCGGCGGCGGTGGCAGGCGCCGCGGATAACGCCCGCGGCGCGCCCACCGCCGCCAGGGACACCGCGCCGAGCAGCACCGCCACGGCTTTGTTGACCTTCACTAAGCCCATCCCTTCACCGGTCCGTCCTGGCCTCCGGCTCTACGTCGCCGCCCCGGCCCGATAGGTTGCCGCCCCGGGGCAAGGGTGCCGTGGGGACCGGACGCGTGTCCGGGGCGCGCGGCGTCTACAGGCCTTGGGAGAGCAGCAGCTCATGGGCCAGCCGGGCGCCGCGGGCCGCCGTCTCCGCCGCCAGGGCGTCGTCCTGCGTCGGGCTGTTCTCCAGGCCCTGAGCGAGCGCCCGGACCGCGTCCGCCAGGGTCTGCACATGTGTCTCCAGCAGCCGCAGCCGGTCCTCCTCACTCTGCGTGTCCAGGGTGCTCGGGCGGGTTCCGTGACCCTGCTCGGGGGTGTGGTTCGTCATCTCGGGGCCCTCCTCCCGGGTGCGTGGTCGCCAAGGAGTGGCGTCTCCTCTCAGCCTCGCACCTGGGACGGCGCCGCGGTACGCCCATCCGGGCCGCTGCGCCGTCCGCTCGGTCGCGGAGCGGTCGGCCCCGGCTTCGTGGCGTAGTCGACCCGTGCCGGGGTCACCGGCAAGCCGACTCCACCTCCCCCAGGGCCTTGAGGAGTTGCGGTGTCACATTCCGCCGGGTGCCGTCCCACTGCTCGGGCGAGTAGCCCCGGGGCACCCCCTCCACCAGCATGATCAGGTAGAGATAGGCGCGGTAGAGCGCCAGGCGCAGCCGTACGGAATCGTCGAAGCGCGGCGGACCGGCGACCGCGGCGTATCCGGCCAGGAAGTCCGCGTCGTCCTCCACGTTTCCCAGCAGCGCCAGCGAGACGAAGTCGGCCACCGGGTCGCCCCAGAACATCCGCTCGCCGTCGATGACGCCGCTGATGGTGCGGGCCCCCGCCTCGCCGTCGAGCAGCAGGTTTCCCTCCCACAGGTCGAAGTGGACCAGGACGGGGACGATCACGTCGTCGAGTACGTCCGCCGCCGCGGCGAACAACCCCCTGACGCGGTCCGGCGGCACGGGCAGCCGGGCCCGGTAGCGCTCGGCGTCGTCGAGCACCGCGCCCATCATCGTGGTGAAGGCCTGCCGCCAGGTCGCCGCCGGCGGGCCGAAGGGCTCGGCGGGGTAGCCGAAGCCGGTTCCGGCCACGGTGTGGAGACGCGCCACCAGCCGCCCGAGCTCTTCCCGGAGCCGACGGCGCTCGTCGTCCGCGATCGTCCCGGAGATCTCATGCCATGGCGTGCCGGGGCGCAGGGTGCTGATCAGATAGGGCCCGCCGGCCGCGTGCGGGTCGAGTTCGCCGTGCACGACCTCGGGGACCGGGATGTCCGCCGCCGTGGCCGCCGAGGTGTAGAAGGCCACCTCACCCCGCAGGAGTTCGCGCTCGTGGCCGAGTCCGGGCGTCTCCAGGGGCGGAGGGATCTTCACCACCCACTGCCGGTGGTCGTCGAAGGCGACGCGTACCACCGTGTTGTAGGTGCCACCGGACAGGGGTGTGTAACGCGCGGTGTCCGCGTCCGCGACCCCCGCCTCCTTGAGCACCGCGGCGGCCGCGGAGACCTGGTCGTCCTGCGGCTGTCGAATCACGCGTGTTCCTCCTCGTCTCAGCCACGGGCCGCTCGCCCGGTGTGTGTGCTGCCCGGTGCGGGCACACCGGGCGTTCGGGCGGCGCCGGGTGCGGGGCGCCGCGGGACGGCTCCCGCGCCCGGCGCCGGGCCGGACGGGCCGGACCGCCGAATCGTTGACGATCTTACGCAGTTGATGCCGGGCCATCGCCCCCGGTTCTCGGCCACCGTCAGATGGAGGAAGAGCCCAGGGTTCGCGGCCCGGCCGGGTCAGTGTGCGGCGGACCGCTCGGCGAGCCGGGCCATCTGGTGGCGCGCCAGTTCGGTGGTCCTGCGCATATGGCGCAGCAGCACGGCGAGATCGGCCTCGCTGTCCTCGTGGAACAGCTCCTCCCAGCCCGCGCCCAGCTCCCGCCACACGGCGCCGAACCGCTCCATCGCCCCGGGCACCACCTCCACCAGGACCCGCCGCCGGTCCTGCTCGTCCCGGCGGCGGGTGACCTGGCCCGCCTTCTCCAGCCGGTCGACCAGCCGGGTGGCCGAACCGCTGGTCAGCCCGGTCAGTTCGGCGATCCGCCCGGTGGTGACGGGACCGTCCTCGAGCGTGAGGAGGTTGAGACACTGCAGATCGGTGGGGTGCATCCCCAGGTGGTCCGCCACCGCCTGGTTGAACAGGATGTACGAGGCCATATAGCGCCGGGACGCCGACCCCAGCTCTGTCATCAGGTCTTCGCGTGCCATCGGCAGGGCCTCCCGCGCCTCTGTGTCGTTCTGCCGCGTCTCCGTGCGGCGCGTCTCCATGCCGGGCGCGGCCGAAGTGCCCCGTGTCCGCTGCGCCACGCAGACATCTTAGTCACCGCCCTCGCTCGATGGTTCGCCGGATAAACATTTGCGTCACGCAGTCAATGTGTCGTACGTTATCTGCATGACGCAGACGAATACCTCTCTCCCGGTGGCTGTCTCCGGCGCCACCGGTGCCCAAGGCGGCGCCGCGGCCCGCGCACTGCTTCAGCTCGGCCGTCCGGTCCGCGCGCTCACCCGCGACCCCGCCACACCCGCCGCCGCCGAATTGCGCGCTCTCGGCGCGGAGGTGGTCCGGGCCGACTTCGACGACGAGGCATCCCTGGCCACCGCGCTCGCCGACACCGGAGCGCTCTTCGCGATGTCCACGCCGTTCGGCAGCGACCTCTCCGCCGAGATCCGCCAGGGGACCGCCCTGCTGGACGCGGCGGTCGCCGTCGGGGTGCGGCACATCGTGTTCACCTCCGCCGCCAACGCCGACCGGTCCACGGGCATCCCGCACTTCGAGAGCAAGTGGCGGATCGAGCGACACCTGGCCACCCTCGATGTGACATGGACCGTGATCGGCCCCGGTGTCTTCATGGAGAACTATGCGAACGGCTGGACCATGGAATCGCTCCGCGAGGGTGTCTTCGCGCTGCCCATGCCCCCCGGGCGCCCGCTGCCGCTGATCGCGGCGAGGGACATCGGCGCCTTCGCGGCCCTGGCGCTGAGCCGCCCCGCGGAGTTCGGCGGGCGCCGGATCGACATCGCCGCGCAGTGGCGGACACCCGAGCAGATCGCCGCCGCGATCGGTGCCGCGAGCGGTCGCGAGATCCGCCACCGAGAGGTGCCGCTGACGGTCGCCGAGAGCTACTCCGGCGACCTGGCCGCCATGTTCCGCTACTTCCAGGAGACCGGGCTGGACGTGGACATCGACGGACTGCGCCGGGACTACCCCGAGGTCGGCTGGCACACCCTCGAGAAATGGGCCACCGACCGCGAGTGGAACCTCTGACACCTGCTCAGCCGCCCCGCGGCGGCGAAAGAAAGGGCGAGCCTCGACCACGGCCCCGCATGGCATGATGCGCGAGCATGGACACGACGAGTCAGGCCGAGGTCGCCGAGCGCCGCCGCTTCGGGGTGCTCAGGCAACGCGACTTCCGGCTGCTGTGGACGGGGGAGACCGCCAGTGGACTCGGCAACAGCGTCACCACGGTGGCACTGCCCCTGATAGCGGTGGCGGTGCTGCGCGCCGACACCTTCGCCATCGGTCTGCTCACCGCCGCCGTCTGGCTGCCGTGGCTGCTGATCGCGCTCCCGGCCGACGCGTGGGTGGACCGGCTCCGCAAACGGCCCGTCATGATCGCCTGCAATCTCGTCTCGGCCGTCATGTACGCGAGCGTCCCCCTCGCCGCCTGGCTGGACGCGCTCACCTACCCCCATCTGCTGCTCTTCGCGGTCGGCGCGTTCATGGTGGGGTTGGGGATCGTCGCCTGCAACGTGGTGGTGGACACCTTCCGGCAGAGCTACTGCCCGCCCCATCTGCTGGGGCGGGTCGTCGCGACGGCCATGGTGCTCAACCACGGCACCATTCCGCTCGGCTCCCTGCTCGGCGGACTCCTCGGCGACGCCGTCGGGTTACGCCCCGCCATGTGGATCATGACGGCCCTGTTCGCACCCTGCTGGCTGCTCCTCGCGCTCGGCCCCATGCGCACCGAGCGCGACCTGCCCCGGACGGCGCCGGCGTCCGACCAGTGAGCGCGCCGTGGCAGGGGTGACCGCTGCCGAAGAAAGGAACCCGCCGTTTCCCGGCCCGGTGAGCGGGCCGGGAAACGGCGGGACGCGGTCAGCGGGTGGGGCCCTGCGCCGCCCAGGAGTCGAGCACCGTCAGCACGTCCTTGAGGGTGTGCGCGGTGGCGTCCGGCTCCGCCGAGTCCGATCCGAGCTCCTCCGTGGGGATCTCGCTGTGGGGCACCCAGATGGTGCGCATACGGGCCTGCCGCGCCCCGTAGATGTCCTCGAAGAGCCGGTCGCCGACGAAGGCGCACGCGCCGGGGTCCTCGGCGCCCAGCCGCTCGGCGATCAGCTCGAAGATGAGCGGATTGGGCTTCGTCCAGGGCACCTCGCTCGAGTAGACCGCGGCGTCGATGAGGTCGTGGACGCCGTCCCGCTCGAAGATCTCGTGGTGCCAGTCGGCCGACCACAGCGTGTTGGACAGCACACCGACCCCCAGGTCCCGCTCGCGCAGGGCGCGCAGCAACTCCGCGCCTTCCGGGTCGAGATAGGTGTGCGCCTCCCAGGCCCGCCGGTAGGTCGCGAGCGCCGCGCCGTCCGGGACCACGTCCACGGCGCGGAACACCTCGTCGAGGGTGGCCGAGCACTGTGTGTCCCGGCAGCGGGTCATCAGCTCCCGCTCGGCCTGGAACAGCCGCTGGGCGAGGTCCGGCGCGCCGCCCGGGTCGATCTCGCGCGCGGTCTCGAGCCAGATGCCCGCCAGGTCCACCGTGTGCCAGGGAGTGAGCGTCCCCGCCCAGTCGAAGACGACGTACTTGATGGTCATGCTGCTCCTCGCCCTTCCCGCCCGAACCGACTCACGCCTGTTGTCCTCTGCCCACCGCGGCACGCAGCAGGACGACGCCGACCGCGCACCCCGCCAGCAGCGTCGGGCCCACCGCCCACCAGCCGTCCGCCGCCGTGACGACCAGGCCCACCAGGGGTGGTCCGGCGAGCGATCCGACGCTGCCGAGCTGGGCCACCAGGCCGTTGGCGACGCCGACGTCCGCGCTGGTCCTCACCACGAGGGGGAGGGCCGCGAAGACGGTGGCGACGACCAACTCGTTGGTGACCGCGATCAGCACCGCGCTGGTCATGGAGATGCCCAGACCGCCCGTCGACCCGAACGCCGCGAAGGCGCCGACCGGCATCAACAGGGCAGCCGTGAAAAGGTACTTCATCCGCGCCCCGCGGCGCAGCAGCACACTCGCCGCGAAGCCGCCCGCGACCCCGGCGAAGGACACGCTTCCGGTGAGCGTGCCGGCCGCCGCGGTGGGCACGTCGAACTCGTCGTGCAGATACGTGGGATACAGCGCGACGAACGTGACGATCGTGGCGCTGATGGTGGCGAAGCCGGCGCCGAGCGCGACCGGGCGGGCCAGTCCGCGGGCGCGCGCTCGCCGGTCACCGGAGCGGGCGCGGCCCTCGTCCCCGGCCCCGTCTCCGTCGCGGGATTCCGTCGCCGCCGAGCGGGAGGCCGGCCCCGCCCCGTCCGGCCCGCTCTCCCGGGCGCCGGCCCCGGGCAGACGGAGCGCCGCGGCGGCCGTCACGAGGGTGGCCGCCGCGGCGACCATCAGCGATTCCCGCCAGCCGAACCCCGCGGACAGCAGCCCGCCGCCGAAGGCGCCCAGCGCGAGTCCCACTGGCATGAAGGTGCCCCAGATCGCCAGCGCCACCGTGCGGCGCCCGTCGTCGCCGAGCCCCAGGATCAGCACCGGGGCCGCGATCACGACCACCACATAGCCGACGCTCTCCACCAGCCGCCCACCGAGCAGCAGCGGAAACCCGCCGGCCCGGGAGACCAGCAGCCCCGCGAGCCCCATCACCACCAGGCCACCGATCAGCGCCCGCCGCGGGTCCAGGGGGCGCAGCGCGACGCTCACGGCCAGCCCCAGCACGGCGGCCACCGCGGTGACCGAGGACGCGACCAGGCCGACCTGTCCCAGAGAGAGCCCCAAGTCCTTCTCGAGGTCAATGGATACGGGCGTGATCCTGCCGATGCTGGTGGCAGCCATGACGCCCGACAGGTAAATTAAAGCGAAATGCCACCAATAGGCGTGGCTGATTTGCTCGCCGGATTCCGGAATCCCTGCTTCTGCGGTATCAGTGGTGTCGCTCTTCCTGTCCATGGGTCAAAAACCTTTCCTTACGAGTCAGCATCGTGCGGAAACTCAGGGGGGTATCGCTCGACATGGTGGCAGCAGAAGACGGGCCCGCGCCGCGCTCCGGCATTCTTGTGCTCGGTTCCCTGGTGATGGACCGTAAGTTTTTCGCCGCGGGGCTGTTCGAGCGCGGAGCGGGCCGCGGCGAAACGGTGTGGTCCACGGAGCGGCACCACGGCGGCGTCGGCCGGAATGTCGCCACGAACGCGGCCCGGCTCGGCCACCGGGTCACCTTCGCCGGCCTGTCCGGCTTCGGTGCGGACGCGGCGGAGCTGGAGGGCGCCCTGACCCGGCTGGGCGCCGCCCTCCACGTACGGCGCGTCGCCGACGGCGTCGGGCGGTTCGACGTGACGCTGGACGCCCATGGATCGCAGATCTCCTCGCGCATCGCCCTCCCCGACCCGGCCCTGGGGAAAGCGCTGCGCGGCCCGGAGCTGGCCGCGCGCATCGCCACGGCGGGGGCGGTGGTGATGGAGGGCGGGCTCGACGAGGACCTGCTGGTGTGGGTGTCGCAACAGGCCCGCCGCCACGCGGTCCCGGTGTGCTGCCTGCCCACCCGGCAGGCCGACTTCGGGCCGCGCGCCCATCTGCTGCCCCGCTACGACGTGCTGGTCCTCAACACCAGGGAGGCGGGCGCGGTGCTGGGCCAGGACCCCGGCGCGCCGGCCAGCCCCGCCGAGCAGGCCGGTCTGCTGGTGCGCCGGGGCCCGGGGGTGGTCGTGGTCACCGACGCCGCCCGCGGGGCGGCCCTGGCGTCCGCGGCCGCCCCCGGGCCGGTGCTCCTCCCGGCCGAGCCGGGCGTGTGCACCGACGACACGGGCGCCGGCGACGCGCTGGCCTCGGCCTTCGTCGTCGCCCTGGTGGCCGGCCGGACGCCGCGGGACGCCCTGGCCCATGGGTTGCACGCGGCCCGGGTGACCATCGCGTGCCCGCAGAGCACCTGCCACTCCCTGTCGTCCGCCCTCGTCAGCGCCGTGCCGAAGGGCCGGCTACCGCCGCGTGCCCGACCGCCGACAGGAGGCTGAGGCGCGCCCCGGCGGGGACACCTCCCAGCGGTGGCCTGGGAGCAGACCGAGTGTCGCCGCGTCACCCGCACCTGACGGTGGACTCCACGCGGTGGGCGCGCATGGTGATGCCGTCCTCGGCGAGGGCGCGCGCGATGACCTCGTGGTCGTACGAAGCGAGCCCGGCGTCGGTGAGGATCTTCAGGTCCGTGGAGTGCATCGGGAAGTCGTCGACGCTGCCCTGTCGGACCTCGCCCACGTTGTGCCCCGAAAAGCCCTCGGGGAGCTCGTACGCGCGATCGGCGAGGCAGGCGAACATCAGCAAGTGGTAGTTGCCCTGCTCCCACTTGCCGGTGAACTCATAGACGGCGAAGAGCGAACAGGAGTCCACGAGGATGCCGGTCTCCTCGTGGGCCTCCCGTCGCGCCGCTTCCTCCACTGCCTCGCCCGGCTCGATGCCCCCGCCCGGCAGCAGCCAGCTCCCGGCGTACGGCCCCTTGAGCTGGTGGACGAAGGTCACGGTACGGCCGGGCCCCGGCACCACCAACAGGGCGGCGGGCAGCACACGGTCGAAACGGCTCATGCTGATGTCCTCATTCAGTACTCGGTGGGCCGCCCTTCGGGCGGAATGACCAAGGCCAGGCCCACGCGCTCACCTTCCACCCTTCCCTTGCGGTGATACGGCTCCGTCCGGGTGGTGAATCCGTAGGTGGCCAGCGCCTGCCCGGGATTCGACAGGTCCGGGCCACAGATGATCACCTTTGAGCGCACATCGAACGCCATCGCCTCCGTGACGAGCTCCTGGCTGGGCTCGTCGGACTCGATGTACGCCACGAACTCCCCCCTGGCCTTGAGCGAGTAGCGTACCGACCGCACAGGGTGACCCTGACCACGCAGGTGCGCGTACATCAGGTACTCGTTCTGGAAGCTCATCAGGGTCAGCCCCGAGGTGGCCCCCGCCACGATGGTGGGGAACGGGGCCCCGGGCACGGCGGTGACCTTGTCGACGGTCATCACATTGCTGCGCCGGGCCTCCGCGTAGTAGCCCTTGAACTCGCCGAACGGCCCCTCGACTTCGTCCCTGGCCAGGACGTGCCCCTCGATGACGTGGGTGGCGTCGTCCGGTACCGGAGGGCTGCCGCTGAGGCCGAGCGGGCGCCCCAGCAGACGGGAGGCGATCTGGTAGTCGTCGCCCTCGGCGGGCAGCCGTGAGGCCGCCACCACACAGATGGCGGGATCCGCTCCCAGGAACACGGAGATGGGCATCGGCTGCCCGGTCTCCAGCCAGGCCCGCAGATTGCGGTGGCCGTCGGTGCGCGGGTCCAGGAAGATACGCACCTCGTCGGGCGCCACCACCTGGATGCGGTAGAAGCCGAGGTTGACGCCGCTTCCGTCGGGCCGGGTGGTCACCCCCACGCCCGCGGTGATGTACGGGCCGGCGTCGCCGGGGCGGTGCTGCAGGATCGGCAGGCCGTACAGCAGATCGGCCAACTCCTCCCGCTGACCGCCCGGTCGGGGCTCGCGCAGGGGGTGCGCGGGGCCCGCCAGCCGGTCCGACATCTCCTCCAGGTGCTTCTCCTCGGTGGTGCCGAGCGCGGCGAGCAGCACCGCCCGCGGATACGGGTTCCCGAGCACCCGTCCGCCCGGCCGCTCCACGACGCCTGTGAACACCGTCGTCGGACGCGTCCCCAGGGCCTTCTCGAACTCCGCGAGGGTGCGCGCCACCTCCACCCGGCTGCTGAGCGGGGTGTCACAGGTGTACAGGTCCACCGCGTCGTAACAGGCCGGGAGGGACAGCTCGGCCGCGCCGGCCACCGGGACGAGACCGCGGTCCGGCAGTCCCCGCGGCGCTCCCACCGTCATGGGCGCACCGCCCGTGCGGTGGCGGGGAACGGCCGGCAGTCCGCGGTGGACTCCCGGTCGGTCTCCCACGGGAAGACGATCCAGTCGTCGATCACCGCGGGACAGTAGTCGGGCACATAGCCGGACCGGTGGTTGCGGACCACCGAGGCGAAGCGCACATCGGACCGCGCCACCCCGGCGTCCGCCAGATAGGCCAGCACCACATCGGCCGTGGAGCCGGTGCCGACGATGTCGTCCACCACCAGCACCCGGTCTCCGGGGCCCAGTGCGGGCGGTGTGCCCATGTCGATGACCGGCGCCTGCTTCGCGGCGTAACGGGTGTCGTCCGCGGTTCTGCGCACCCGGATGGTGTGCTGGACGGGCACATCGAGGGCGCAGGTGAGAAAGCCGGCGGGAGTGAGACCGCCACGGGCCACCGCCAGCACCGCGTCCGGCCGGAAGCCCTCCTCCCGCACCCGGGCGGCGATGTCCCCGACCAGCTCCCCGAAGGAGGCCCAGTCCAGGAGGTAGGGCCCCTGCCGGGACCACATGCCGGGCCGCTCACCGGCCACCGCGGGGCGCGCCGTGGCGCCGGCGTCAGTCATCGCCCACCGCCCGGCTGACATGGTCGATGTCGATCTGCTCCGAGCGCTCGCGCGCGTGCGGACGGTTCTCCGCCCGGCCCGCGGAGGTCACCCGGATGAACTCGGCGCGCTCCCGGAAGCCGGCGACGTCCCGCGCCCCCGAATAGCTCATCGCCGACTGCACCCCGCCCATGAGCTGGCGCAGCGTCCTGGCCAGTGGGCCGGTGGCGGGGAAGGTCGCCTCGGTGCCCTCCGGCACGTAGTCGTCGACCTCCTCCCGGGTGATCTTCTCGCCGGCCGCATGGCGCAGCGTCAGCTTCATGCCCAGGGAGACGAATCCGTTGCTGACCTTGTACGAGCGCCCGTCCCGGGTCACCGGGGTGGCCGCGCTCTCATCGGCCCCCGCGAGCGCGGAGCCCAGCATGACCGCATGCGCCCCGGCCGCCAGCGACTTGGCGATGTCGCCCGACTGCCGGATGCCGCCGTCCGCGATCACCCCCACCCCGCGCTCGGCCGCCGCGGCCGCGCAGTCCATGACCGCGGTGAGCTGGGGGACCCCGGTCCCGGCCACCAGTCGCGTCGTACACACCCCGCCGGGGCCGATGCCGATTTTCACCACGTCGGCACCGGCCTCCGCGAGGTCTGTGACCCCCGCGGCCGTGGCCACGTTCCCCGCGGCCAGCGGCAGCCGCGGATAGGCGGCCCGCAGCTTCGCCACCGCTTCGATCACCTGGTCGCTGTGGCCGTGGGCGACGTCCACGAAGAGGATGTCCACCGCGTGTTCGACCAGGCGCTCGGCGCGCTCCCGCCAGTCGCCCGAGACGCCCACCGCGGCGCCGACCAGCAGCCGGCCGTCGGTGGCGCGGGTCGCCCCGGGCGCCGCTTCCTCCTTTGGCCGGTGTGCCTTGACCGCGTCCAGTTGCTCCAGTTGCTGCTCCACGGTCTGCATGCGGTGCAGCACGCCCAGGCCGCCGTTCAACGCCATGGCCACGGCCATCCGGTCGCCCGTGCACCACTGGGTGTTCGCCGAGACGACGGGCGTGCGCAGCACGACGCCCGGCAGCAGCTCCGAGGAGGTGTCGGCCTGGCGACGGCTGGTCAGCGGGGTGCGCTGGGGCACCAGCAGCACATCGTCGAAGCTCAGCCCGGTCCGCGGAGGTTCACTTACGCGCATCGAGATGGGTGCTCCTCTCAAGGGGTGGTGAGCCGGTTCAGAAGCCGGCGCCGCGGAACGATTCACTGGTGAGGGTGAGCAACTCGGTGCGCAGGGCGCTGTCCTGGAGCGCGCCGCGCCAGACGGCCGTGGCCATGGTGGCGGGGGTGCGGATGCCGCGCATGGCCATGCACAGGTGCTCGCCCTTGCCGATCACGGCGACGTCCGGCGATCCGGTGAGCTTCTCGATGTCGTCCGCGATGTCCTGCGAGAGCTGCTCCTGCGACTGCAGCCGGTGGGCGTGCTGATGGGCGATGCGGGCGAACTTGCTCAGGCCCAGCACCTGGCCGCGGGGGAGATAGCCGATGGTCACGCGGCACGAGAACGGTAAGAGGTGGTGTTCGCACAGCGACCACACATGGATGCCCGAGACGGCCACCAGATCGCCGCTGCAACTGGACTCGAAGACGGTATCGGTCGAACCGGGCGCGTACTGGGTGAACTCGCGCCACCAACGCGCGTAGCGCGCGGGCGTGTCGCGCAGCCCTTCCCGTTCGGGATCCTCACCGATCTCCACGAGAAGCTGCCGGGCGAGTATTTCCAGGGGGTCCTTCGGCGCCGGACTCCGCACGATCTGCTCGTTCCCCGGCAATTCGTCTATTCCACTGCTCATCAAACACCTCGTTTGCTGCCCCATATGGTCACGTGCAGGCGCCCGGACAGATTCCACCTCCGGCCGACGACCTCGTCCGCGAGCGTGCGGATGCCCTCGTCGATCTCCTCGGGGGACTGTCCGCGCGGCATGATCCAAATGTTCTTCAGCGAGTGCCGCGCCACCAGCGTGTCCACCTCTTCCAGGTCGGACGCTGTCGCACAGACGAACTTGAAGGCCGTGCCGGGAAGCCGGGTGAACTCCCGAAGCACCTCCGGCACGATCCGGCGCTTTTCGGCGATGCCCGAGTGGGCGAGTTTCGGCGACACGTTGAACCGGACGCCCGCCGCGATCAGCGCGGCCCCCGGGGCCACCGTCCCATTGGTCTCCATCTCCACCGCGATCCCCGCCTCGCGCAGCGCGCGGACCACGGGCTCCAGCCTGGACCGCTGGTTCAGCGGCTCCCCGCCGGACACGACGATCAGCCCGACGCCGAAGTCCAGCAGCCGCCGCGCCACCTCGGCCGGGTCCATCGCGTGCAGTTCCTCGGCCGGGCGATAGGCGACCCCGGTGTCCGAGACGCCCTTCCAGTCCCAGGTATACGGAGTGTCGCACCAGCGGCAGTCCAGATTGCAGCCTCCCAGCCGCAGGAAGGCGCAGGATGTGCCCGTGGAGGGCCCTTCTCCCTGGACGGCCCTAGGTGGGCCCGAAGATCTCGTTGACCACGAGCTTCGGTGCCGTCATGTTCACCACCCCCTTTCACGTACTGCGTCAAGGACCGGACCTTGGTCCGCGGTCACCCGGGCGTGTCCGCTCCGCCGGGGGAGGGGCGGTACGTCGCCCAGGTCTTGGGGGTCTCCGACACGCGTACGGCGGTGAGTTCGGGGAACTCCTTGACCCACCTCTCGTGGAGCCACATGGCGATGTTCTCGGCCGAGGGATTCACCCCGTCCAGCACATCGTTGAGATGTCGGTGGTCCAGTGTGTCGTCGACCCACTTCTGGAAGGCGGAGAGATCGCCGTAGTCCCGCACGAAACCCGGAAGTGTCAGGTCCTCCGGCGCCGCGGACAGTTCCAGGACGACGACATAGTTATGGCCGTGCAGTCGGGCGCATGGATGGCCGGACCGTAAATGGTCCAGCTGGTGGCTCGCCGAGAAACGAAACTCTTTGGTGATGGAGAGCATGATGAACCCTTCACCTCGCTCAAGTGAACAGGGAGCAGAAAATCCCTCTGCTCCGCTTTCCCGCTTAACGCCCTGACGAGCATTCCCGAGCGCACGCAGGATCACAAGAGGGCATCCGGAACTTCACGCTTGAGCCACTGTTGACCGACTGCCGTGGACATGAGAATGTGGGGCCGGTTGCCACCGACCCCACATTCACCGGTTTCACACTGCTGTCGCCGACTCAGGAACCCTTCGTTGCCCTGAAGTTACGGAAGAGCAAGTAGGTGTCGAGGATGTCCGACGAAGCGCTTTCGACCGACCGATAGATGCCCCACTTGGGCCGGACATAGTCGTCCTGATCCGGGATCTTCACATTGGACATGGAGCCCTGGACCGCCACCGGAGCGCTGGAGCCGGTGCCATTGCGGGCCACGAATCCGGCTTTGCCGCTCGAGCCGATGGTGAAGGTCCATTCGATGGTGATCCACTTGTTGCGCAGCGGCGACAGATTGGTCGAGGCGATATCCGGCGACCCGGAGTTGGCGTAGGCGCGGGCCCGCAGGGTTTCCGTGCTGCCGCTGCGGCCCAGATCCAGGACGACGTACGGGCCCCCGTTGTCCACGGGCGTCTTGGTCTGGAAGATATGGGTGAACTTGCTGGTGCCGTGCAGCGAGGTCGGCATGAACATCTCGTAGGAGATGCTCCAGGTCTCGCCGTCGCGCATCTTCAGCTTCGTGCCGTCCTGCACCATGCCCTTGGACTCGGTGCGCTGACGGTCCCCGTCGCCGGTGGTGTCCCGGTCGTCCTTCCAGATGTTGAAGCGGTAGTGATCGCCGCCCTCGACGACGACGTAGTCCCGGTCGGGATGGGCGTTCCCGCGGTCGGCCTCGATGCCTTCGAAGGCCTTGAGCCCGTCGTCGCCCGGGTCCGGGTGCCAGAGCAGCTGCGGCGCACGGGGAGTCGCCGGCACCCGGGGCGCCGCCGAGGCCGCCTGGCCGACGGCGAGCGAAGTGCCGACGGCGGCGGCGGTCATGGAGCCGAGTACCGCCCGACGGCTGAGATGGCGTGGAGCGTGTTCGGTCATGTTCGTTGGTTTCCTTCTGAGGATGTCAACCGATGACACACGCGGTGCGGACGGACCGCGATGAAGGGGTCAGAGCGGTCCTACGTGAAGGTGTGCGGCATGCGGCGGGGTGCGGCTCGCTCCCGCCCCCGGGGCACGCCGGAACGCCTCCCACCATGGACTGGACCAATACACCCGTCAAGGCTCCGAACGGCCTTTCATCCGACCTTTACTGACGGGTGCTTCTGCTCTTCGGCCGATCGGCGTCCCTGAGCTGGGCTCCGATCACCGGCTTGCTCTGTTATTACGGAATACCGTAATATCCGTCCTATGGCTGACGAGTCCTTGGAGAGACGGCTCGCCGCGCTCGAAGAGCGGGTGACACGGCTGGAAGCCGAGCCACAGGCGCAGCGGGACGAGGTGTTCTGGGCCCTCGAAGGGCTGCGCCGCCGCCTCACCGGGCCCGGCCAGGTGCTGTTCACCGGCGCGCTGAACCTGCCGACCGGCGAGAGATACGAATGGCAGCAAGGCGCGGAGACGGACCGGCTGTTGGAGGCGGACTGGCCGGAGGGGGCCGCGCCGCTGGCCGCGCTGGGCCACCCCGTACGGCTGACCCTGCTGCGCGCCGCGCTGTGCGGCACCCGGTCCGCGGCGGAGCTCCAGGAGGCCGCGGGTCTGCACACCACCGGTCAGCTGTACCACCACCTCAAACAACTCACCGCCACCGGCTGGCTCCAGGCCGAGGGGCGTGGCCACTACCAGGTCCCCGCGGGCAGGGTGGTGCCGCTGCTCGTCATGGTGTCCGCGGTGGTACCGACAGGCAACCGAAAGACAGGGGATTGACCGTGCAGCGGAGGAAGTTCCTCACCGTGGCGACGACGGCGGCGGGGGCGTCACTGCTCCCCGGCACCGCCGAGGCGGCCGACGACCTGCCCGCCCTGGTGCGCCGGTATGTGAGCCGTGCGCTGGACGCCGGCAGCCCGAGCGTGGTCTGCGGGGTCATCCACGGCACCCGCACCCATGTCGCCGGCGGGGGAGAGGGCCCCGGCGCGTCGGCGCCGGACGGCAGGACCGTCTTCCAGCTCGGCTCGATCACCAAGACGCTCACCGCCACGGCCCTGGCCCGCGCTGTATGCGCGGGCACCACCCGCCTGGACGCGCCGCTGACCCTGCCCCCGGGGTTCCCCGTCCCGCACCGGGGGCCGCGCCGGATCACCCTGGCCGACCTGGCCACCCACACCTCCGGCCTGCCCTCGCTGCCGCCGAACCTGCTCGCCGGTGCCGACCCTCACGACCCGTACGCCCATTACACGCTGGACGACCTGGCCACCGGCCTCGGCGAGACCACGCTCGCCACCGAGCCGGGCCAGACCTACGCGTACTCGAACCTCGGGTTCGGCCTCCTCGGCCAGGCGCTGGCCTTCGACGCCGTGGACTCGATGCTGCGACACCGGGTGACGGACCCGCTCCGTCTGGCGGACACCACCACGGTGCTGCGGCCGGACATGGCGCCCCGCAAGGCGGTCGGGCATCTCGCCGGACAGCCCGTCCCCGACTGGCGCGACCATGTGCTCAGCGCGGCCGGCAGCTCGATGTACAGCACCGCCGACGACATGGTGCGCTTCCTCGGCGCACAGCTGCGCCCGGAGCGCTCCCCGCTGCGAGCCGCCATCGAGCTGACCCAGCGGCCGCACTTCACCGCCGATGACAATCTGCGGCTGGGGCTCGGCTGGCACCTCGGCCGACTGGCCGGCGGCCGGACGGTGACCTGGCACAACGGCGGCACCGGCGGGTTCAGCACCTGTGCGGCCTTCAGCCGGGAGAGCGCCTGCGCGGTGGTGATGATGGTGAACACCTACAGCGAGCAGACCGCGACGGACCCCCGTCCGGTCGACGCCCTCACCTTCGCCCTGCTCGGCGAACTCGCCGCGGCGTGAGGGCGCCCGCAGGGGAGAGGTGGGTCATATAAGAACACATATGCCGCAAGTGTTACATGGCGTGCAGGTCCGGGAATTGGGGGAATGGGCAACCCCCCGCCCGCTGTTGCTCTCTCCCCGGGACGCACCATGACCACCTTGCTCGAATCCCCCCTCCTCCTGGCCGCCGAAAGGCAGACGCTGCGAGATCCCGTACTCCTGGCAGCCGGCACCACCATCCCCGTAGGCGTCACTCCCCAGGGAGTGGCCGTGAGCCCGAACGGGGCGCGTGTCTACGTCGCCAACCAGGCGTCGAACACGGTCAGTGTGATCGACCCCGTCGGCAACACCGTCACCGCCACCATTCCCACCAACACCGGGCCGTCCCTCATAGCGGTCTCCCCGGACAACACCCGCGCCTATGTGACCCAGTTCGGCGACGCGTCGCTCGGGGTCATCGACACCGCCACCAACACGGTCGTGACGAACATCCCCGTGGGCGCGGGACCCATCGGGGTGGCGGTGACCCCCGACGGCACCCGCGCCTATGTGACCAACTTCCAGGACAACTCCGTCAGCGTGGTCGACACGGCCACGAGTGCGGTCACCGCCACCGTCCCCGTGGGCCCCGGCCCGGTCGGGGTGGCGGTGACCCCCGACGGCACCCGCGCCTATGTGGCCTCCACCGCGGACGGCTCTGTCAGGGTGATCGACACCGCCACCAACACCGTCACCAGCACCACGGTTGTCGGCGACGTCCCCGTGATCGTGGCGATCACCCCGGACGGCACCCGCGCCTATGTGAGCACCGCCGGCGCCCAGTTCGTGGCCGTGATGGCCACGTCCACCAACGCGGTCATCACCACGATCCCCGTCCCCACCCCCCGTGTCGTGGTCGTCAGCCCGGACGGGACCGTCGCTTATGTGGCCAACCTCGGCTACGACACCGTCACCGTGATCGGCATCGCCACCAACGCGGTCGTCGACATCATCAACACCGGAGACGGTCCGCTCGGAGCCGCGGTGACCCCGGACTCCGCCCGGCTGTATGTGACCAATAGCGTCGCCAATACGGTCAGCGCCATCTCGCTGCAGGCCGTTCCCAGCGCCGGGCCGGCCGCCGGCGGCACCATCGTGACCATCCACGGCCACAATCTCTCCGGCGCCACCGCCGTGCACTTCGGCACCGCCACCGCCACGATCCTCGCCAACACCGCCACCTCGGTCACCGTCTCCAGCCCGCCCGGACAAGGCGCGGTCCCGGTCACCGTGACCACTCCGGGAGGCACCGGAAGCTTCGGCATCTTCTCCTACCGCCGCGTCCCTGTCCTCATGGGCCTCGCCGTGGCCAGTAGTCCCTTCGGGGGCGTGGGCGGCACCGAGGGCCCCACCGGCGGCGGGGGCACCGCCGTCATCACCGGCCTCAACCTGTCCGGGGCCACCGCCGTGCACTTCGGCCCCAGCACGGCCACCATTGTGTCCGGCACCGACACCTCCCTCACCGTCAACATCCCCGCGGTCCCGGGCCCCGGCCCGGTGACGGTGACCGTGGTGACCCTGGGCGGCACCTCCAACGGCCTTGCCTTCACCTACGTCGACCCACCCACCCTGACCGGCGCCAGCCCCAACGAGGGCCCGACCTCGGGCGGCACTGAAGTCACCGTCCAGGGCACCAACCTCGCCACCGTCCAGTCGGTCACCTTCGACGGCGTCCCGGCGGCCTTCTCCGTGATCTCCGACAACGCGATCGCCGCCACCGCCCCGCCCCACCCCGTCGCCGCGCCCGTCAACATCGCGGTCACCACCGTCGGCGGCACCACCTCCTCGGGCATTTACAGCTACGTGGAGAGCCCTGGCTGAAACTCCGGCCCCGTCCGGTCCGGTGGTCCGCGGCTACCGCCGGAACACCGGATCGGGGCAGTTGTCGGGGTCCACCTGGCGGAACAGGACCGGATCCGCGGGGGTGCCGCCGACCGGCAACTCCTGGCTCTCGTGGGGCACATCGTCCGCGGGGCTGCCCTGCGAGAAGGTCAGCTCGACGATCCCGAACCCCTCCTCGCCGGGGACGGCGGTGCCGGTGTCGTAGTACCAGCTCCCCCGGCCGTCGAAGCGTCGTTCGTCGTCCTCCCCGAGGGACAGGTCGTAAGGCCAGTTCTTCACCTGGACACGGCGCCCGACGGTGATCCGCATGCCGTCGGGGCCCCGGTACGTCCCGGGCAGGTCGTACGAGGCCACGTCGGGACTGGTCCTCTCGCACTCTCCCGACACGGCGTTCATGACCGCTATGCAACCCCACCGGAAGGACGATGAAGCACACCATCCCTACCAGCGCGAATCTGATGGGACGGACCCGCCAGATCCTTCGGGCCAGTCCTGGTCGCTTCATCGTTGCCATCGCGAGGGGTCTGCCAGATGGGCCCGTCAGTGGTCGTCCGGCGCGATGCGCTCGGTCCAGACCATGGTTTCCCCGATCCCCGCACCGGGCCCCTCACCCCGTTGTGCGCACGACAGGGTACGTAGGTTAGCGCCGTGGGCGCCCCGCCACTGCTGAACACGCATTCGCATGCGCGGCGGCGGCGCGGTTCAGCCGAGCAGCAGGGCGTTGCACTCCCGCTGCAGCGTGAGGTCCTGCCACATCGGGTGGTGCGGCGCGGCGTTGGAGCATACGACCGTCCCCCAGGCGCCGACCCGGGCGGACTCGGCCACCGCGCGGCGGCAGAACGCGGCTCCGACCGGGCCCTCCTCGAAGGTGCCGTGCAACGGGGTGTAGCCGATCCAGCCCTCGCCGAAGACCAGGGGGACTCCTGCCCCGGCCGCCCAGTCGGCGGCGGCCTCGATCCAGGTGATCAGCCGCTGCTCCATCGCCAGGCGGTGCACGGCGTAGCGCTCGTACAGATAGGCGTCCCACTTGGCCGGATCGCACCAGTCGTGCGCGTAGATCTCACGGCCGACGAGGGTGGCGTCGAGCCGCCACAGGTCGTCGGCGGGCGGCGCCCAGTCGGCCAGGTCCGGGGCGTCAGGGCGCAGCAGGTGCTGCCGGGCGAAGTCCTGCGGGAAGGGGCGGGCCCGGTCGCGCAGGGCGAAGGCGTCGATGAGGTCGTCGAGCACCCCGTAGACATACGGGTGGAAGACGGCGACGTCGATGTCGCGCGGGACGCCGCGCAGCGATCCGACCGGGACCTTGGCGTAGTTGACGGTGACCGGCCGGTCGGGGTGGCGCTCCCGGAACCGGGCGAGCCCGCGCTCCAGGCGCGGGCGCAGCGCGACCACGGTGTCCGGGCCGGTCAGCCCCTGGGTGAGCCGGCCGCCCTGGACCTCGTTGTGCAACTCGGTGAAGGCGATCCGGTCGTCGAGCCCGGCCGCGGCGAGGAAGTCGATGAGGTCCGCCAGCGCGTCGGCGAGGGCTTCGGCGCGCCGCTCGGGATCGACGGCCATCAGGGCGTCGTACCAGGAGCGGTCGCCGCCGAACGACGGGCTCTGCTGGTACTCCCAGCTGGAGAGGATGATGAAGCAGCCGTGCCGGCGGGCCGCCTCGAACAGCGCGCGCAGATGGGCGCGGCCGTCGATCTCGGTGCTGCCGCCCACGTCGTACCACCGGGTGCGCTGCCCGTACCCGCCGCCCAGCGGCCCCAGCCGGAGTCTGCCGGTGTCGAGCCCGGAGCGGAAGAGCAGAAAGGGCATGGCACAGATGCGCACGGTGTTGTACCCGCGCGCCACGGCCTCCGCGAAGGCCCGGTCGAGGTCGGCGAAGGGCTCCCCTGGTCCGGTACGGGTGTACCAGCTGAAGTCCCACAGGGAGATGGTCAGTTTCTCCGGCAGGTGGTCGGGCGGCGCGACGGGCACGGGCAACCGGCCTTTCGGTAGGAGGGGTCCGGTTCATCGTCGGCGGGCACCGGAAGGGTGTCAAGATGTATCCATAATTAATGCCCACGCCGTTGTGCGCCGGCGGGCCGCCTGGAACATCCTGGACTCCGGTGTCATCCGGTGGCGCGTGGAGACGGGGTACGGACCCGCAGTTCGGCCAGGTCGACGGCGTCGGCCATCGTCTGCAGCCCCGCGTCGTTGAAGTGCAGATGGTCGCCCGTGTCGTAGGCGGGGAGGATGCGGTGCGGGTCGGCGGGGTCGCGGACCACGGCTCGAAGTCCACCACCGCGTCGAAGGTGCCGCTGCTCCTGATGAACTCGTTCACGGCTTGCCGCACGCTCTCGCGGGCCTCGGTGTAGCCGCCGTTGCCGCCGTACGGGGTGATCGTGCCGCCGATGACCCGGATACCGCGCGCGTGGGCCTGCTCGGCGATGCGGCGGTAGGCGTCCGCGAAGGCCGCGGGGTCGGTCTGGTTGGGGTTGCCCTTGATGTCGTTGATGCCCTCCATCACGATGAGGGCGCGCACCCCGCTGCGGGAGAACACGTCCGCGTCCAGCCGGGACAGGGCGCTGGGCCCGGTGCCGTCCAGCAGTACGCGGTTGCCCGAGATGCCGGCGTTGAGCACGCCCAGCCGGTGGCGCGGGGGCAGTTCGCGCAGCCGCGCGGCCAGACTGTCGGGCCAGCGGCGGTTGGCGCTCGCCGTCGACCCTGATCCGTCGGTGATGGAGTCGCCGAGCGTGACCACGCTGCCCGGGGTGCTCGGGCTGTGATCCTCGGGGGCCGTGGAGCAAGCCGCACCCGGTCAAGCCGGGCAAAGGGCTGATCGATCCGTGTCCGCTGTGGGACGACGACGGTCAGGCCTATCTCATCCACGCCGGGGCGAAGAGCCGCAGCGGCATCAACAACCGGCTGACGCTGCACCGTATGAGCCCGGACGGGAGGGGCCTGCTCGACGAGGGCCGGATCGTGGTCAACGGCGACGACCTGCCCGGCTGCACCACACTGGAGGGGCCGAAGCTCTACAAGCGGGACGGCTGGTACTGGATCTTCGCCCCGGCCGGCGGGGTCACCAACGGCTGGCAGTCGGCGTTCCGCTCCCGCGCCATTGACGGCCCGTACGAGGATCGCATCGTGCTGGCCCAGGGCGATACCCCTGTCAACGGACCGCACCAGGGGGCCTGGGTGAGCACTGCCGGCGGCGAGGACTGGTTCCTGCACTTCCAGGACCGCGGGGCCTATGGCCGGGTGGTGCATCTGCAGCCGATGTGCCGGCGCGCCGACGGGTGGCCGGTGATGGGCGCCGACGACGGCAGCGGCCGGGGGACCCCGGTGCCGGTGCACACCAAGCCGCGGGCCTGTGGCCGGGCCCAGGTCACCCATGATCTGCGGCTGCTGCCCAATGTGCTGGGCCAGCGGCTGCCCGCCGAATCCTTTGTCGCGACGACCTCGATGACGCTGTCCGCCAGGACCGCCGGGGCCCGGGCCGGACTCGTCATGCTGGGTGAGAGCTATGCCTGGGCGGGCCTGCGCCACGACGGGGACCGGATCGTCCTGGCGTATCGCACCGCGGCCAAGGACGCCGCCGAGGTGGACGCCGTCACGCCGGTGGCGCTGGGCGGGCGGCGCGCGGCGGTACGGCTGCGGGTGAGCGTGGGCCCCGGAGCGGTGTGCCAATTCGCGGCCGACGTGGACGGACATGGGTTCACTCCGCTCGGCGCGCCGTTCCAGGCGACGGCGGGCAAGTGGATCGGGGCGACGGTGGGACTCTTCGCCACGCGGCCGGAGACTCCCGGTGCGGGCGGCCTGACGGAACATGGCGGCCTGAGGGAAGCGGCGGCCTGAGGGAGGTGGCGGCATTCGACTGGTTCCGGGTCCGGCCGGGTCCATGAGCCATGCGAACCGCGCCCGGCCCCGCTCCGGGCCGGGCGCGGAGGGCTCCCGTCACACCAGGGCGTCCTGCCGGCGGGACTGGGCCATGGCGAGGCGGCACACGGCGTAGGCGGTCCTGGTGAGGTCGTCGGCGGCGTGCCGCAGGGCGGTGTCGAGATCGCGGGGACCGGCGCCGATGGGCAGGACCGCGGTGGCGCCGCGCCCATAGAGGCGGTCGGCCTCCGGGGTGATCGTCCCGCCGAGTACGACACACGGAACGGTGGCGTCCGCGCAGGCGCTCACCACCGCTGCGACGGTCTTGCCCGCGTCCGTCCCCGCGTCCACCTTCCCCTCCGCCGTCAGGCAGAGATCCGCCGTGGCCAGCTGCTCGTCGAAGCGGGTCAACCGCCGGACCAGTGCCGCACCCGGCACCAGGTCGGCCCCCAGCGCGAGCAGCGCGGCCCCGAGGCCGCCGGCGGCGCCGCCGCCCGCTGCCGATCCGGCTCCGAGCAGGGGGGCGAGCCGTCGCAGCCCGCCGTCGAGGAGTTCGACCATGGGCGGGGTGGCGCCCTTCTGGGGTCCGAAGACATGCGCGGCGCCCTCGGGCCCGAAGAGGGGGCTGAGGACATCGGCCGCGGCGACCAGTTCGACGCCGGCGAGCGCGCGGCGCGCCGGGGCGAGGTCCACCGAGTGGACGCGGCTCAGGTCGGCGCCGCTGCCCGCGAGCGGCTTCCCGTCGGCGTCGAGGATCTGGGCCCCGAGGGAGGCGAGCATTCCCGTTCCGCCGTCCATGGTCACCGTTCCGCCCAGGAAGACGATGATCCGGCGCGCTCCCTGCCGTACCGCCGCGAGGATCGGAGCGGCCAGGCCGGCGCTGGAGGCGCGCATCACATCGTGCTCCGCGGTGGCCGCCGAATCCCAGCCGACCGCCTCGGCCGCCTCGACGACCGCGGTCCCGTCGTCCAGGCGGCCGAAGCGCGTCCTTGCCGGGCGGCCGAGCGCGTCGACGGCGTCGATGTCGACAACCGCGCCGCCACGCGCGGTCTGCACGGTGTGCCGTGAGCCCTCCCCGCCGTCGGCGAGCGGATGCTCGACGGCGGTGCCGCCGGCCGCGCGGACGCCGGCGGCGAGGGCGGCGGCCGCTTGGGCGGCGTCCAGTGAGCCGCGCAGCTTGTCCGGAGCGCAGACAACGCGCATGGGGGTTCCTTTCGTTGCGTTTTCCCGCCGCGGTTCTCGCGGTCAGACGGTCATCCAGCCCAGGACCGGAGTCGACTGCAGATAGATGAGGAGTGCGAAGCCGGCGAGGAGCCCCAGGCTCCAGCCGATCACCTTGCGGAAGATCGTGCCCTCGCTGCCGGCCATGCCGATCGCCGCGGCGGCGACGGCCAGGTTCTGTGGCGACAGCATCTTTCCGAGCACGCCGCCGGTGGAGTTGGCGGCCGCGAGGAGCACGGGGTCCAGTCCGGTCTCCCGCGCCGCGGTCACCTGGAGCACCCCGAACAGCGAGTTGGCCGAGGTGTCGGATCCGGTCACCGCGACGCCCAGCCACCCCACGATCGGGGAGAACAGGGCGAAGGCGGCGCCGGTCTGGGCCAGCGCGGTGCCCAGGGTCGCGGTCTGGCCGGAGAGGTTCATGACCCACGCCAGGGCGAGCACCGACGCCACCGTGACGACGGTCCAGCGGAGTTGGCGCAGCGTGGCTCCGTACGCCCGCACCGCGCGGCCGGGCCCGACCCGGTAGAGCGCCATGGTGAGCAGACCGGCGGCCAGCAGCACGGTGCCCGCCGCCTTGAGGTGTTCCAGTTTGAAGGTCATGGCGGCGGCGGGTTCGCCACCGGGGGACTCGACATCCAGACCGGGCCAGGTGAACTGGGCGACGCCGTGCTCGGCCAGCCACTCCTTGACGGGCCCGGTCTGGGTGAGCGCGAAGAGCGCGCAGATGATGAGGTACGGGGCGAAAGACATAGCGGCACTGCCACTGCCCTCGCGCTCCTCGGAGTCGGCCTCGGCGGGTGCCTGGAGGTCCTGCCGTACCGTACGCGGCTGCCAGATCCGCATGAATCCGAGCACCGTCGCCAGGGTGACCACGCCCGCGATGATGTCGGTGGTCTCGACGCTGATGTAGTTGGCGGCGACGAACTGGGCGCAGCCGAAGGTCAGTCCCGCGACCACCGCCACCGGCCAGGTCTCCCGAACGCCGCGTCGGCCGTCCAGCAGGAACACCAGCAGCAGCGGGATGAACGCGGCTATCAACGGCGTCTGCCGTCCCGCCATCGCACCGAGGTCGTCCAGCGGCAGACCGGTCACACCGGCGAGCGTGGTCAGCGGCACCGCCATGCTGCCGAACGCGACTGGCGCCGTATTGGCCACCAGCGCGACGGTCGCCGCCCTGATGGGAGCGATGCCGACGGTGATCAGCATGACCGCGGTGATCGCCACGGGGGCGCCGAAGCCGGCCAGCGCCTCGATCAGCGCTCCGAAGCAGAAGGCGATCACGATGCCCTGGACGCGCTGATCGGAGGAGATGGTGCGGAAGGACCGCCGCAGCACGGCGAACCATCCGGTGATCTCGGTCATGCGATAGATCCACAGCGCGTTCACCAGGATCCACATGATGGGAAAGAGCCCGTAGAAGCCGCCTTCGACCGCTCCGGACAAGGCCTGCGTCAAAGGCATCTCCCAGACCGCCACGGCGAGGGCCAGCGAGAGGACCAGCGAGGTCAGCGCCGCGATCTGGGCTCTGACCTGGAAGACGCCGAGCAGTACGAACAGGGCGAGCAGGGGCACCGCCGCGCAGAGCGCGGACCAGAACAGCGACCCGGCCAGGGGGTCAAGGACTTGTCGGTACATCGAACCTCCCGGTGCGGCGAGCGGAGCCGCCTGGAGCGTCAAGGCCATGGCGAGTCCCTAACTTGTAAGACAAGTATTCCGGGCAGTCAAGGATTCACGTGTGGTAATTTGGGGGTGGTCTGGTTGAGTCCGACTCATCCCGCGGGAGGCGTGATGGCGAGTCGCCTGAAGGCGACATCCCTGATCGACGCGCTCGTCGTCGAGCTGCGCGAGCAGATCCTCGACGGGCGGATCGCCGGTGGGACGGCGCTCACGGAGACCGAGGTCGCGGGGCAGTACGAGGTGGCTCGCCCCACCGCCAAAGCGGCCATCGAGCGGCTGACCGGCGAGGGCCTGCTGCGCCGGGACGCCCACAAAAGCGCCCGGGTGCCGGTCTTCGACGCCGACGACATCGCCGACCTGTACTTCACCCGCGCCTGTGTGGAACGCCAGGTCATGCGCGAGCTGGCCCAGCGGCGGTCGGTGCCCCCCGCCGCCGTCTCGGCCCAGGTGGAGATCCGCAAACTGGCGGAGGCGGACGACTCCACCATCGCCGCGGTCGAGCCCGACGTACGTTTCCACCGCTCGCTCGTCGACGAGCTCGGCAGCCCGCGCCTCAGCCGCCTCCATGCCTCGGTCATGGCCGAGATGCGGCTGTGCATGGCCCAGGTCCAGACGTACAAGCTGCTGCGCATCGCCGAGATCGCCGAGGAGCACCAGGACATCCTGGACGCCGTCGCCGACGGCGACACCGACCGGGCGGACCGGGCCCTCGCCTCCCACCTGGACCGGGCCTGCGCACAACTCCGCGCGCGACTGGACTGATCCGGGCGGTAGAAGGTCGGAACAAGTCGGCGCCCCCATCGCGGAGTTCCCGCGCGGACGCGTGGGTTTTCCGACGCATCCGACCGATTTCGCCCGGGCGCTGCGCGCCGCCTTCGAGAGCTGAACCCACGCCCCCGGGGACCCATATAGCGTTGAGGGGCGAACCACCAGGTCAGCGTGGCCTCGTCGCGACCGTCATGGGGCGTTCGCGCAATCAGCGCACTCGTCAGGCAGGGAGAATGGATGAACAGTTACGACTATGTCGTCGTCGGCGCCGGATCCGCGGGCTGTGTGCTGGCGGCGCGGCTGACGGAAGACCCCGACGTCCGGGTGGCGTTGATCGAGACCGGCGGCCCCGACACCGCCCAGGAGATCCACATCCCGGCCGCCTACCCCCAGCTCTTCAAGAGCGAGGTCGACTGGGACCTCGACACCGACCCGGAGCCGGGGATCGGGGGCCGGCGGACCTATCTGCCCCGGGGCAAGGTGCTCGGGGGCTGCAGCTCGATCAACTCGATGATCTACATGCGCGGCAACCGCGCCGACTACGACGGCTGGGCCGCGGCCGGGGCCACCGGATGGTCGTACGCCGATGTGCTGCCGTACTTCCGGCGCTCGGAGGACAACCAGCGCGGTGAGGACGCCTTCCACTCGGTGGGCGGTCCGCTGACGGTCAGCGACGGCAGGTCCCACCATCCGCTCACCACGGCGTTCCTCCAGGCCGCTGAGGAAGCGGGATACCAGCGGAACGAGGACTTCAACGGCGAGACGCAGTTCGGCGTCGGACGGTTTCAGCTGACCCAGCGCGGCGGTATGCGCTGCAGCGCGGCCGTGGCCTATCTGCACCCGGCCCTGGGGCGCCCGAACCTCACCCTGCTCGGGGCGGCCCGGGCCCACCGCGTGGTGATCGAGGGCGGCCGGGCGACAGGGGTGGAACTGGACCGGAACGGCACGGTCGAAGTGGTCCGCGCCGACCGTGAGGTGATCCTGTCCGCGGGCACCTACGAGTCGCCGAAGCTGCTGATGCTCTCCGGGATCGGGCCCGCCGCCACGCTGTCGGCCTTCGGCATCGACGTGGTGCGAGACCTTCCGGTGGGCCAGGGCCTGCAGGACCACTACATGGCGCTGCTGAACTTCCGTACCGACGTCGAATCCCTGATGAGCGCGGCGAGCCCGGAGAACGCCCTGCTGTTCGAGAGCGAGCGGCGCGGCCCGCTGACGAGCAACATAGGCGAGGCCGGCGGCTTCTTCGGCAGCCGTGACGGACTGGAGGTGCCGGATGTGCAGTTCCACATGGCTCCGGTGCTGTTCCACCAGGAAGGGCTCGGCCCCGTCACCGAACACGGCCTCGCGTTCGGCCCGTGCGTCCTCGCCCCGACCAGCCGCGGCCAGGTGACCCTGCGCTCCCCGCGCCCGGACGCCGCACCCCGGATCACGCACAACTACCTGACGACGGCCGAGGACCGGGACTGCATCGTCAGCGGTATGCGCATCGCCCTGCGGATCGCGGCGCAGGACGCTCTGACCCAGGTGATCAGCGGCCCCTTCGAGGTTCCGGACTCGCACTCCGACGCGGAACTCCTCGCCTTCGCGCAGCGGGTCGGGCAGACGCTCTACCACCCGACCTCCACCTGCGCCATCGGCTCGGTGGTCGACCCCGAGCTGCGCGTACTGGACGTGGCGGGCCTGCGGGTCGTCGACGCCTCGGTGTTCCCGACGGTGCCGAGGGGGAACACCAACGCGCCCGTCATCATGGCCGCGGAGAAGGCGGCCGACCTCATCCGGGGGGTCGGGCAGCACCTGTAGTCCGGCTCGTGCCACCTCGGCCGCGGGCCACCACCTGACGCGACGACGGGGCCCGGCCAGCGGCTCCGGTCAGCAGTACGGTTGCTGGTTGGTCAGCGATGCCGCCACCCGCATCCAGACAACGAAGAGCCGGTACAGGCCGGGCAGCGCGCCCTGCGCCTGGACGGTGCGCGTGTCCGTCGAGGTGACCCCGGGGGTGCCCAGGAGGGTGGCGGCCACCGAGGCCGACTGCCAGCGGACGGCGAGGGTGGCCGGGGCCGATGCCGCCGGCTGAGGCGTCCGCGGTGCGCGGAGGGCGGGCGGCGACCGTTTCCTCGATCGGGACGCCGATGGCCGCCGCGGTGGCATGGGCGAGGCCGATCTCGCCCACGGGCCGGCCGTTCAGCCCGCCCGCCCGGCTGGACATCGTCAGCGTCGACGAGCCCCGTGACGCCCTCCATGTCCACGCTGAAGTAGATCCGCACGTCGCACGCTCCTCACACTTGATCACGGGGGAGACGACTGCGATCCCTCCTCCGGTGCCCCCGGCGGCGGCCGGGCGGCCACCGCCGGGGGCTCATCGTCCTCGGCTCACGCGTCGGTCGGCTGGAAGCCGCGCAGCCGGAGGCTGTTGCCGACCACGAAGACGGAGGAGAAGGCCATGGCGGCTCCGGCGATCATCGGGTTGAGGAGTCCGGAGGCCGCGAGCGGGAGGGCGGCGACGTTGTAGGCGAAGGCCCAGAAGAGGTTGGACCTGATGGTGCCCAGGGTCTTGCGGGAGAGGCGGATGGCGTCCGCCGCTGCCCTGAGGTCGCCGCGCACCAGGGTCAGATCGCCCGCCTCGATGGCGGCGTCGGTGCCGGTGCCCATGGCCAGCCCGAGGTCGGCCTGGGCGAGTGCGGCGGCGTCGTTGACGCCGTCGCCGACCATCGCCACCGAACGGCCCTCGCCCTGCAGGCGCTTCACCATGGCCACCTTGTCCTGCGGCATGACCTCGGCGATCACGTGCTCGGGCGCGATGCCCACCTCCGCGGCGACCGCCTCGGCGACGGTCGTGTTGTCGCCGGTCAGCAGGAAGGGGGTGAGACCGAGGGCGCGCAGCCGCCTGATGGCTTCCGGGCTCGTGTCCTTGATGGCGTCCGCCACCTCCAGGACGGCGCGGGCCTCGCCGTCCCAGGCGACCGCGATGGCCGTGCGCCCGGTGGCTTCGGCCGCGGCCTTGGCGCGCTCCAGCTCGGTGGGCAGCGAGATGGCCCATTCGGCCAGGAGCTTTTCGCGGCCGACGAGGACGGCGTGTCCCTCGACGACGCCCTGGACGCCCAGACCTGGGACGTTCACGAAGTCCTCGGGGGAGGGGAGGGTGCCCACCCGGGCGGTGGCGCCGGCGGCGACGGCCTGGGCGATGGGGTGCTCCGAGGAGTGCTCCAGGGCGCCCGCGAGCCGCAGGACGTCCGTGTCGCTGGTGCCCCTCGCGGTGTGGACGGCGAGCAGGGTCATCCGGCCGGTGGTGACGGTGCCGGTCTTGTCCAGGACGATGGTGTCGACCTTGCGCGTGGTCTCCAGGACCTCAGGGCCCTTGATGAGGATGCCCAGCTGGGCGCCGCGGCCGGTGCCGACCATGAGCGCGGTCGGGGTGGCCAGGCCCAGGGCGCAGGGGCAGGCGATGATGAGGACGGCGACGGCGGCGGTGAAGGCGGCGGTCAGGCCGGCGCCGTTGCCGAGCCAGAAGCCCAGGGTGCCGAGCGCGAGCGCGATGACGACCGGGACGAAGACGGCGGAGATCTTGTCGGCGAGCCGCTGGGCGGCGGCCTTGCCGTTCTGCGCGTCCTCCACCAGCTTGGCCATGCGGGCGAGCTGGGTGTCGGCGCCGACCCGGGTGGCCTCGACGACCAGGCGGCCCCCCGCGTTGAGCGTGGCGCCGGTGACGCTGTCGCCCTCGCCGACCTCGACGGGGACGGATTCCCCGGTCAGCATGGAGGCGTCGACCGCGGACGAGCCCTCGACGACCGTGCCGTCCGTGGCGATCTTCTCGCCGGGGCGGACCAGGAACCGGTCGCCGGTCCTGAGTTCGCCGACCGGGATCAGCTCCTCGCGGCCGCCGCGCAGGACGGTGACCTCCTTGGCCCCGAGCTCCATGAGCGCCTTCAGCGCCGCGCCCGCCTTACGCTTCGACCGTGCCTCGAAGTAGCGTCCGGCCAGGATGAAGGCGGTGACGCCGGCCGCGGCCTCCAGGTAGATGTTCCCGGCCCCGTCGCTGCGGGCGATGGTGAACTCGAAGGGGTGGGTCATGCCGGGCGTACCGGCCGTGCCGAAGAACAGGGCCCACAGCGACCACAGGAACGCCGCGGCCGTGCCGACGGAGATCAGGGTGTCCATGGTGGCGGCGCCGTGCCGGGCGTTGGTCCAGGCGGCCTTGTGGAAGGGCCAGGCGGCGTAGGTCACCACGGGGGCCGCCAGCGTCAGCGACAGCCACTGCCAGTAGTCGAACTGGAGGGCCGGGACCATGGCCGTCGCGATCACGGGGACGGCCAGCACGACGGCCGTGGTCAACCGCTGGCGCAGCGGCCGCAGTTCGTCGAGTGCCGCCTCCCCTTCCACCTCCTCGTCGGGCGCCGATCCGGTGCGTACGGGGTCGGGCTCGGGCTCGGGTTCCCGCGCGGTGTAGCCGGTGGCCTCGACGGTGGCGATCAGGTCGTCGACGGCGATGTCCTCCCGGAAGGTGACCTTCGCCTTCTCGGTGGCGTAGTTGACGGTGGCCTCGACCCCGTCCATGCGGTTGAGCTTCTTCTCGATCCGGGCGGCGCACGAGGCGCAGGTCATGCCGCCGATGGCGAGTTCGACCTCGGCGGCGCCGGGCGTGGTGGTGGTCATGTCTGCTCCTCGCAGCAGGGGGGCTGGGGCGGGGCCGCGCCTGGGCGGCCCCGCCCGGGTGGGACGAGTCAGGCGTCCGCGGCGGCCACGCGGCCGGCGAAGCCGTAGCCCGCTTCGTCGACGGTCTTGGCGAGCAGCTCGTCGAACGCCGCGTCGGGCTCGGCGGCGGTCGTCACGGTCACCAGTCCGGTGCCGATCCCGACCTCGACGTCCTTGACGGCGTCCAGGGCACCGACGGCCCTGGCGACGACGCCCTGGCAGTGGGCGCTGCCGACGCCCTCGACCCGGTAGCTGGTCCTGGACGTGGTGTGGCAGCTTCCGTCGGGGGTGCAGCAGTCCGACATGGGTGGTCCTCCGTCATCGATCAGTGGATACCCGGGTGGGGTATTGGCGACGCCCTCTTGTATACCCCCCACCCGTATCCATCGCAAGAATGGAGCGGGCTTGACTTGATACCCCCGGGGGGTAACTTTAGGTGTCAATATGCGGCTCCGCCGCGTGGTCGATATGCGGCTTGGCCGCGTGAGCATGAAGGCCGCCAGGGATGGGCGGCCAGGAGACAAGGGGTGTGTCATGAACACTGGACTGCGGATCGCCGCGTTCGCCGCCGCGCTCGCCGCCACCTTCGGCACCGCGTACGGCGTGGGCGGCACGGTCGGAGAGATCTCGCCCGAGCCGGCGAGCGCGGCTCACCAGGGGCACACGGATGCCGAGCGGGGAGAGGGAAACGAGGGGGCCGAACACGGCGGAGGACATCAGGGCCACGACAAGGGCCAGGAGCTCGCCCCGCCCGGAGGCCTGCAGATATCCGAAGGGGGCTACGCCCTCGACCTGAAGACCCCGCGCCTGAGGGCCGGCAAGGGCGCCGATCTGCGCTTCGCCATCGTGCGGGAGGACACCGGTCGCCCGCTCACCGCGTACGACCGTGAGCATGACAAGGAGCTGCATCTGATCGTCGCCTCACGCGACCTGGCGACCTTCCGCCATCTGCACCCCACCCGGGCCGCCGACGGCACCTGGTCCACCTCCGTCGATCTGCCGGAGGCCGGCCCTTACCGGGTCTTCGCCGACTTCACGCCCAAGAGCGGGGAAGGGCTCACACTCGGCGCCGACCTGGCCGTCTCCGGAGCGTACGAGTCGGCGAAGCTGCCCGCGCGCTCCACCACGGCCCGCGTCGACGGGTACCAGGTCGAGCTGGCCGGCGGGCTGACGCCGGGCAAGGGCAGCGAGCTGACGCTGACCGTCACCAAGAACGGCAAGCCGGTGCGGGACCTCCAGCCCTACCTCGGCGCCTATGGCCATCTGGTCGCCCTGCGCGCCGGCGACCTCGGCTATCTGCACGTCCACCCGGGTGGCGAGCCGGGAGACGGCAGGACGGAGCCCGGCCCCCGGATCTCCTTCACGGCGACGGCGCCGAGCCCTGGCGCATACCGTCTGTTCCTGGACTTCAAGCACCAGGGCGAGGTCCACACCGCGGCCTTCACCGTCCAGGCCGCCCGGAATACCTCAATTGGATGAGATCGAATTCGGCCGACTGATGTACCCGGATTTCGGCTAAGCGTACGAAGCTGCAGGCCAGGGCGGCTTTCTAGGCTCTGAGGCACGGAAAAGCGCGGCGGTGACCTCAACCGCGCCGCCGCGTTGTCCCTGTCCCCTGCGGAAGAGCTGAAGCCTTGATGCCTGCTGCCCCCCGAGTACGTCCCGCCCCCGACCAGACCGGCCGCCGCCAGCGCATGCTGGGCGCGGCGGTCGCCGCGGGCCTGGCGCTGGGTGCCCTGACGGCACCCGCGGCAGGGGCCGTGGACCGCGGCGCCCCGCACGGCGCCGGGGCGGCCGGCGCCCAGAAGCCCGGCCCCAAGCTCGACACCGGCTCCCCGGTGCGGGTGAACCAGGTCGGCTATCTGACCCACGGGCCCAAGCAGGGCACCGTCGTCACCAGCGCCACCAAACCCCTGACGTGGACCCTCAGGGCCGCCGACGGCACCAAGCGGGCCGGCGGGACCACCACGCCCGCGGGCGTCGACCGCAGCTCCGGGCAGAACGTCCAGACCTTCGACTTCAGCAAGGTCACCGCCCAGGGCAAGGGATACACCATCAACGTCGACGGGAAGCAGAGCGAGCCGTTCTCCATCAGCGACGACCTCTACGGCTCGCTGCGCCGCGACTCGCTGGAGTACTTCTACCAGAACCGCAGCGGCATCAAGATCGACGCGGGTCTCGTCGGCGGCAAGTACGCCCGCCCCGCGGGTCATGACAAGGCGGCTCCGCACCGGGGCGACACCGACGTCCCGTGCCGGCAGAGCGTGTGCGACTACCGCCGCAATGTCTCCGGTGGCTGGTACGACGCCGGCGACCAGGGCAAGTACGTCGTCAACGGCGGTATCTCGGTGGCCCAGCTGATGTCCGAGTTCGAGCGCACCCGCACCACCAAGGGCGCCGACGCGGGGCCACTGGGCGACGGCCGGCTCCGGGTGCCCGAGCACGGCAACGGCATCCCGGACATCCTCGACGAGGCCCGGTGGGAGATGGACTTCCTGATGCGCATGCAGGTGCCCCAGGGCAAGCCGCTCGCCGGTATGGCGTTCCACAAGGTGCACGACAAGCAGTGGACCGGGTTCCCGACGCGGCCGGACCAGGACAAGCAGCAGCGTGAGCTGCACGCGCCGTCCACCGCCGCCACGCTCAACCTGGCGGCCACCGCCGCCCAGAGCGCCCGCCTCTTCAAGCCCTACGACCCGCAGTTCGCCGCGCGCAGCCTGCACGTGGCCAAGACCGCCTGGGCCGCAGCCAAGGCACATCCGAACATCCTCGCCGGCGACCAGGACTCCACGGGCGGCGGCGCGTACGGCGACAGCAACGTCAGCGACGAGTTCTACTGGGCCGCGGCCGAGCTGTTCATCACCACCGGCGACAACACCTACCGCCAGGCCGTCCTCGACTCTCCGCTGTACGGCGACGTCGACGCGATCTTCCCGCGCACCAGCGCCATGTCCTGGGCCTCGACCGCGGGCCTCGGACAGCTCGACCTGGCCACCGTGGACAGCAAGCTCACCCCCATGCAGCGCGCCCAGGTGCGCCAGACGGTGATCCGGGCCGCCGACCGCTACGCCGCGTACTCCGCGAAGTCGGACTACGGCGTGCCGTACGCGCCGAAGGACGGCGCGTACGAGTGGGGCTCCAACGGCCAGGTGCTGAACAACATGATCGTCCTCGCCACGGCTCACGATCTGACCGGCAAGACCCGCTACCGTGACGCGGTGCTGCGCGGCATGGACTATCTGCTGGGCGCGAACCCGCTCAACCAGTCCTATGTCACGGGCTACGGCGAGCGGGCTTCGCACCGCCAGCACCACCGCTTCTGGGCGCATCAGCTCGACTCCAAGCTGCCGAGCCCGGCGCCCGGCACACTGGCCGGTGGCCCGAACTCCGGGCTGCAGGACCCGGTTTCCCAGAAGAAGCTCAAGGGCTGTGCCCCGGCGATGTGCTACACCGACGACATCATGGCGTTCTCCACCAACGAGGTCACCATCAACTGGAACGCCCCGCTGGCCTGGATCTCCTCGTATGTCGACGATCTGGGCAAGGGCATGGCGTACAAGGGCTGAGCCGGCCTCTTGGCCTCCACACCGCCGAGGGCGGCCGCGCACAGGGCGCGGCCGCCCTCGAGGGCAACCGTGCGTGCTCTCGGCGCGCCGGGCGGAAGTCCTCGTACTGGGCGTACTCGGGCTTTCGCCCGGCGTGGCGAGTGGGGGTACCCCCTGCTCGAAGAGCTTGGGGGAGCGTGCCGGGCGCCGCGGGGCAGACGGGAGCAGCAGCACCGCGGCGGCGACCGCGAGCACCCGCACCTCACCGTCGAACACGAGCAGCACCCCGAGAATCGCCAACGCCACCCATATGAGTCCCCCTCCCCCGACCTGCCGGCCTCCCTCCCCGAGAGCTGCCCACGCCAAGAGATCGACATCCCCGAACCACCACGAGCCGGACGCACTCGGAGCGTGCGCGTCGCCTCAGTACCAGACGGAGAACGTGGCGTCGGCTCTGCCGGTGGCGGTGGAGATCGGGTCGATGCGCAGTGCGTAATCGAAGTGCCGGATGTAGCGGTCCGGGTGGCTGTGAGAGCGGAACGACGACCAGGACGGGTCGGCGAGCCCGGCGGTCCTGTGGAAGGTGGCGTCCTGGGCGAACCTCGTGCTGCCGTCGTTGGCGTCCAGCCGCAGCTGGTAGAAGGAGTGCCGCAGATAGCGGGTCGGCTGGTTGAGGGACTGGAAGGAGACGCCGGAGGGGTCGGCCAGCCCCGGCACCAGCTTCCATTGCGAGTCGGTGTAGGGGTCGAACGGGTACGGGTCGATGCGGCCGAGGGAATCGACCTGCCGCCAGTATCTGTCCGGGAAGTTGTAGGACTTCAGCCGGTTCCAGGCAGGTCTTCCCCACGTGGCGACCATGTTGTCGTACACCGTCTGGGGGATCGGCTGGATGGTGGCGTGCTTGGAGTTCAGCGGCTGGGTGTAGACGCGCCGGTCGGTGGCGGTCCAGGTGCCGGTGGAGAGGTCGCTGGTCTGCCAGGTGTAGAAGAGCGCGTTGGCGTCGCCCCACAGGTACCAGGTGCCGGAGGCCTCGGCGAGGATCGGGCCCTCGATGCCTCCCTGCGGCGCCAGGCCCGAGGTGAACTGGGTGAAGCTGCCGGGGGCGAGGGAGGTGGACCTCGCACCCACCAGGCTGTTGCGGCCCTTGAAGTACAGGTAGTTGGCGCCGTTCACGTCCTTGGCCAGGGTGCCGTCGATGACGTCGTAGCCCGGGTCGAAGAAGACCTGCGGTGCCGTCACCGTCTGGAAGTCCGTGGTGTAGTTCACCATGATCACGTTGTGTCCGCTGCTGTTGACGGCCGAGTAGATGAGGGCGTACTGGCCGCGGGAGGGGTCCCAGAAGGCTTCGGGCGCCCAGGTGTGGGTGGCCATGTCGTGCAGTTCCAGCAGACGGTAGTTGTCGAAGGAGCGCAGGTCGGCGGAGTCCCAGACGTGGATGTACGGGGTCTTCTTGGTCCAGTCGGTGCCCTTCAGATTGGTCGCCATGACGACGAAGGTGCCGTCCTGCTTGGGCAGGACGAAGGGGTCGCGCAGACCGCCGTCGCCCGCGGTCGGGGTCACGACGGGGTTGTTCTGGTTCAGCGGCATCCATTGCAGCGCGTCGGTGCTGACCGCGAGGTGCAGGCCGTAGTCCGTGCCGAGGTTTCTCGGTGACTGGGTGAAGTAGGCCATGACGAACGGGGAGGTCGTCGCGGCGCTCGCGGACCGGCTGCCGAGGGTCAGCACGCCGGTGGTGGACAGCGGCACGGCCGCGGCCATGCCGAGGAAGAGCCGGCGCGACGGGAGGGGTGTTGCACTCATCTGGTGCCTCCGGGGCGTAGGAAAGGTGCGGGCGGATCCAGAACCTGTGGGCGGCCCCGGCCTGGAGCCGCCCACAGGTTCGATCCCTCGTCAGCTCCAGGGAGCCGCGGTGAGCCAACTGGTGTCCTGGGCCCACGCTCTCGTGTAGTCCCAGGCCTTGGTGCCGCCATGAGGGCCGTGCGGACGTGGGGGGCGCCGGCACCCCTGGCGATGCGGGTCAGTTCGTCACACGGAAGGTGGCGTCACTGCGGGCTGTCGCGGTGGTGATCGGGTCGAGGCGCAGTTGGTAGGCGTAGTGGCGGATGTAGCGGTCGGGGAAGTTGTACGACTGGAACGACGACCAGGTGGCGTCGGCGAGGCCGTCGACCTTCCGGAAGGTGGCGTCCGCGGCGAACTGGCTGCTGCCGTCGTTGAGGGCGAGCTGGAAGTCGTAGCTGGCGTGGCGCAGGAAGTAGCCGGGGTAGTTCACCGACTCGAAGGAGACGGTGCCGGTGCCCGCCAGGCCGGGCCTGAGCCGGAACTGGGAGTCCTCGACGGGGCTGACGTTCGGGTCGATGCGCACGTCGAAGTCGATCTGGCGCACGTACCGGTCCTGGAAGTTGTACGACTGGATTCGCTGGGCAGGGGTGTTGGGCCAGCGGGCGAGCACGCGGCTCTCCTCGGCGGCCGTGAGGGTCATGATCGCGCCGTGGCGCTTGGGGGTGCCGCCCACGTCGTAGCTGGTTGTCGGCTGCAGCCGGTAGGTGCTGACGTCGAATGGGTTGGTGGTCAGGATCGGCCTGTACTCGCGTACGCCCTGTGGGTTGTTGTAATCGATGTAGAGGGCCCACTCGTCGCGATCCCTGAACTTCATCCAGACCGGGCCTTCGACCACGTTGCCGGTGAGGCCGATGCTGGCGAGGTTGCCGAGGTTGGTCCACGTCCCCAGGATCGAGTTGCTGCCCTCGACGTTGTTCTGGCCGTCGCCGGAGACCCGCAGGTAGCGGTAGGGGCCGGTACCTGCGGGCACCTCGGTCATCTGGGTGTCGACGACCGGGGTGCTGCCGGGCGGGTCGATCCAGATCTGCGGGGTGGTGATGGTGCGGAAGTCCTTGGTGCGGGCGGAGTAGATGCGGTACTTGAAGATGCCGTTGACCGTGGCGTTCGTCGCCCAGTACAGGACGTAGTCGTTGGTCTCGGGGTTCCAGATCGCCTCCGGCGCCCACGCGTTCTTTCCGCCAGGGATCAGTCCGGCGGCGCCGAGCAGCCACGGCTTCGACCACGTCACCAGGTCCGTCGACTCCCACACCACGAAGTTGGGGCTGCCGTTCTCGTAGGTCGAGCCGCAGCGGACGCACAGGTCGGTCGCGATGATCCAGTACCGGCTGCCGTCGGGAGAGCGCACCAGTGCGGGGTCGCGCACTCCCTTCGTGCCGATCTTCGAGTTGAGGATCGGCGCTCCGCCGTTGAGGTCGCTCCAGTGCAGGCCGTCCGTGCTGTGCGCGAGGTACAGCATCTGACCGGTCGCGGAATCCCCGGTGAAGTGCACCATCAGGTAGCCGGGGTCGGCGGCGGCCGCTCGCTGGGGTGTGGCGAGGGCTTGGCCCGTGAAGAGGAGGCAGACGGCGAGCAACATCACCGTCAGCCGGGCGCGGAGCGCAGACATCGGATCTCCTGTCGGGTGCGGGTGCCACCGCCGGGCGAAGGGAGAGTGGGGTGGCGGGGGGAACTTGGTCTCGGAGTGGGCGGGACAGGACCCGGACACCGCGCGGGCCGGAAGGGGAATCCGAACGACGGGGTTTCACCGCTTCGCCCATGGCGTCGTGGTGACGGCGGGTCAGGGCGCGCGAGCACGCGCGTCCGCCCAGGTGGGGCGGTTGCGGCGCGGGCCGGGTGTCTGTGCTTCTCAGCGCCCGCGAAGGCGTTTCAGGTGGGTGGCGCTTCGGCCGGAAGCCTTCATAACCAACTCACTGTCCAATCAGGCACGTTGAACGATATATCGAACACTGTTCGCGAAATCGGGCAGAGGCTAAATCGGGAAAGGGGGCGCGTCAATACATCCGACACATCCGATCCACCGAACGTACAAATGAGCGATCCGGCACTCGCCCGGCCCCCTGGGCGTGGCGCGCGACGGGAGACGCGACGCGGCACGTCCGATCACGACCGACGGGCCCCGTCGCCGCACAGGACCGACCGCGACTACCGGCGATCGACATCCCCCGAGCCCCCACGAGCCCGACGCGAACGAGGGCGCGACAGCGCGGAGAAATCCATGGCACACCGGCGGGACCGGCGACGAGACTGCCCGAATGAGCGCCGCCTCCCCCTGCCCCTGCCCCTGCCGCGGGCATCGCGTGCTGGAAGCGATGCCCGGCTCGTATGAGATCCGCCCCGTCTGCTGGTGGTCCCCACGCCCTGGCGCCGGGACCACCCATGACCACGCACATCGAGAGACTCGTCCAGCAGCTCGACGACGCGACCGGCCCGTCGTACGACGCCCGCGCGGAACTGATCGACATGGGCGCCGACGCCCTCCCCGCCCTCATCGACGGGCTGCCCTCCCTCGGCGGCCGACGGCATTCGCTGGGCCCTGACCGAACTGGGCGCACGCACCCCTGTCGTTCCGCCGCTCACCGCATGCCTACGAGCCACCACGGCGGACGGCGTCCCCCGCCGGCCCTCGGTTCACTTCACCGAAATCATCAACGACCTGGCCGACCACGCCCAGGTGATCCTGTACTCCCAGTTCTGGCAGCTGGACGCCGGCCGCGAGTGCGGCATCCCCCCGGCGCCACCCTGGACTGGGAACTCGACTGGACCGCGCCCTGGAAGCACCTGGTCGAAGAGTCCCGCACCTGGTCCCTGCGGGAAGTCTCAGAAGCCCCCGTCGGCGACGGCATCTTCGTCGCCCCGTCCTGGATCGACCGCAGCGACCTGCACCCGGAGAGGTGACCGATGCCGTTCCAGCACCCCGAGGAGATCGGCTACGGCCACGTGATCGAGCGCTACGTGACGAGGAAGGACTCGGACCATCCGCGTTACCTCGAACTGAACAGCGCGCGCGTCCTACGGCCGGGGTGGCCGCACGCCGAACGCTTCGCCCGCCACCTGATCGAGGACGCCGCCACGATCACCGACGCCGCGGGATCTCATGCCCGATCCTCCGTTTCCGAGGGGGTTCCCGTGGGGTGTGAGGGAATAGTGGCACGGGAGCGCTCCCACAGCCATGGCCGCGCGCATTGGCCGAACCGGCCCGCGCAACGTCGCTGCCACGACGGCGACTTGACGCCTACAACCATTCACCGCCCTCGTATGTCACCTAGATGGCGCAAACAGCGTCCAGAGGTAATAAGGGGGATACATGAAGCTTTCTCGCTATATGGCCGCCACCGCGGTCCTGGCCTCCGCCGTCGCGGGCACCGCGGCCCTGGCCCCGCAGGCCACGGCCGCCACCAGGGCCGCGTACAACGGGGTCTGCGGCAGCGGCTACAAGGTGGTGAACTCGGCACCGATCGGCCAGAAGGGCACCGTCTACCTGACGTACAACGCAGCGAAGGGCAAGAACTGCGTGGTCACCGTCCGGAACGCCTCGGGTTCCCGGGTCCCGATGTTCGCCTACCTCTATGCGTACGACGGCGAGTACCAGGAGGACACCGGCGACTACACGTCCTACGCGGGCCCGGTGTACGTCTCCGCGCGCGGCAAGTGCGTGGACTGGGCCGGGGGCATCGACAACCAGGCGACGTGGACGTACGGGAGCAACTGCGGATCGCTGAAGGAGCACCGGGTGACCAAGGGCTGGTGACCCGCGGCTGGTTCGCCGCCAGGGCCGGCGCCTTCGCGCAACCGCGCGGTCGGGTGGGGTGGTACGTTCCGAACGGGCACCCCGTGGGGTGCCGCGACCCTGTCCCCTGTGGAAAGGCTCTGACTGTGGCGGCCAGCCTCTCGGACGGTTTGAAGAAGTACCTCGACGAATCGCGTGCGTTCGTGACCGTGGCGACCATCTCGCCGGACGGCCGCCCGCACCTGACGGTCGTATGGGTCATCCGCGACGGTGACGACCTGCTGTTCTCCACGACCGTGGACCGGCTGCAGGGCAGGAATCTCCGCCGCGACCCGCGGATAACCGTGATGGTCAACCCGCCGGAGGACCCGTATGTCTACGCCGAGATCCGCGGCACTGCCACCCTCGCCCCGGACAGCGACAAGGAAGTGCTGAACAAGGTGTCGCTGAAGTACACGGGCAAGGACTACGCCACCTTCAACCCGGCGTCCAAGGACGACGGTGAGCGTGTCGTCGTACGGGTCACCCCGACCAAGGTCGTGGGTCGGCTCTGAATCACCGCACCCCCGCGTCCCCCCGAACGGCTCAGCGCCGCTCGGGCGGGGCGCGGGGGTCTCTCTTGTGCGCGAGGTCTTGACAGAGGTCGCTGACAGCGCTTTCTATTGCTCGGCCGCACCCCGGCATCCATTCCGAGGAAGGGGCCGACGTTGACACCTGAACGGTCTGTCAGACGCGGTCACACACGACTTGGTCTGCTCGTCGCGGTCGCGCTTGGCGCCCTCTCGCCGCTCGGGAACCCCGCCGCCGCGCGGGCGCCGACCCGCCGGCCGGTGCCGCGTACTATGTGGATTCGAGGGCTGGGAATGACAGCGCTTCCGGCACCAGCCCCGACCAGGCCTGGCGGAGCCTCGACCAGGTCAACCGGACGACGTTCCGGCCCGGCGACCGCATCCTGCTCAAGGCCGGTGGCTCATGGCAGGGGCAGTTGTGGCCCAAGGGGTCGGGCGAGGAGCACCGGCCGATCGTGATCGGCGACTACGGCAAGGGGCCGAAGCCGAGGATCCAGGGGGAGGGGCGCGTCGATGACGCGGACAACGGCGGCCGTGACTACATCGGCACCCGGCTGTACCAGGGCGCCCCGGACACCGGCGCCGTCGAGTACCGGACGTGACGGCCGTGCCCGGCCGGTGCTGAAACCACCGGCCGGGCATTCCGCACCGGGTGCTGGTAAAGAGGGGAAGGTGACCCATGACCATCCCGAATCCGCCCCGCGCGGCCGGCCCGGCCGGACCCGGGACCAGTGGCGCTCCGTACGAGCGGACCTGAACCGGCGCCGGTCCGAGCTGACCGCCCGCGCCGCCGAAGCCTTCCCCGCCCACTGGCGGGTGGCCGGCACCCCCCTTCTCGCCCGCCCCGAGTGGATCCCCGGCAGGCCCGTTCCGCTGGAGCGGGTGCGGCTGGTGTGGACCGGCGAGACCCCCGCCACCGCGGTGGACGGGCACAGCCCCGCGCTCGACCCCGTCCGGCCACTGCGCGACGACGGCACACCGTATGCCTCGTACGCCGAGGCCGTCGGTGAGCTGGCACGCCCCCGCCTGTTCGAAAACCGCGTGTGCTACCGGCTGCTCCAGGTCAGGGGCAGTGACGCGCCCACGCTCACCTTCGGCCGCGGCCACTACTTCGATGTCATCGACATCTGCGAGGCCGCGGCACACGAATTCGCCGCGGCGGCCCCTGCGGGCGCCGACCAGGCCCCGGACCCGGCCCGCACGCCGTTCCGCGCCCTCATCGGCGACCCGACCGATCTGACCCGCCGGCCGGTCATGACGGGCGTCAGCACCCTCCTCCTGCGCCACGGGCCGGCCCATCACGCCGAGTTCGTCCTGCACTGGCGCGACCCGGCGAAGGTCGCCACCGCGGGCGGGCTGCACCAGGTCATGCCGGTCGGCATGTTCCAGCCGTCGCACGACGCCCTCTGGAACGAGGCCAACGACTTCGGCCTGTGGCGCGCGGTCGTCCGGGAGCTCAGCGAGGAACTGCTGGGCACGAGCGAGGACTACGGCAGCGACACCGCGCCCATCGACTACGACGGATGGCCCTTCCACCAGGCCCTGGCCGAGGCCCGCGGCTCCGGGGCGGCACAGGTCCACTGGCTGGGGCTCGGCGTGGACCCGCTGACGTTCGTCACCGACATGCTCACCGTGCTCGTCCTGGACGCCGAGGTCTTCGACGAGCTCTTCCAGGACCTGGCCGCGACGAACGACGAAGGACATCTCGTCGGCGTCGAGGACGGCACCGGCCGCTCGATGGGCGTGCCCTTCCGGGCCGACCACATCGAACGGTTCACGACGGCCGAGCCCATGCAGCCCGCCGGTGCCGCCCTGCTCAGGCTCGCCTGGCTCCATCGGGACGCGCTGCTGGGACGGGCCTGACCCGGCCCGCCCCAACAGACGTCAGCGCCCCGCAGGCATCAGCTGGACATCAGCGGCGCAGCGTCAGCCAGTCGAGCGCGGCGACCCGGGGGCCGCCGGCGGCGACGAGGTAGACGTCATGCGTGCCCGTGACGGTGCGGGGGAGCGCCACCGACCGCTCCCGCCAGGTGTCGGTGGAGCCGGTGTCCGGCACCGGCAGGGTGGCGGCCACCTCGCCGTCCGGGGCGTCGAGCCGCAGCTGCAGCGAGCAGCCCCGGCCACAGCCGGCTGAGGCCAGCCGTACCGTCAGCTTGTCCGCGCCCGCGCCGAACCGCACCCCGCGGAAGCCGATCCGGTCACCCGAGCCGAGCACTCCGGTGGCCGCGTCGCCCCGTCCGGTCCCGCGTACGGAGGTGGCCTGCTCGGCCTGGAGGGTGGCCGCGGCGTCCGGGCCGTCCGCGTAGAGCCGGATCTCGTTCACCGCCCACGGGACCTCGCCGGGAGCCGTCAGCTCGACGCGCAGATAGCGTGCGGTCTGCTGCGGGAACACCGCGTCCTGGGTGAAGGAGCGGCCGCTGACCCGGGCGACGGGCGCGCCCCAGTGGCTGCCGTCGTCGCTGACGGACACGGCGAAGCCGTACGGGTGGCCGGTGGCGTCCATGCCGGCGTCGATCGACAGCCGGTCGAACGTCTTGGCAGCGCCGAGGTCGAGCGTGAGCGACTGGCCCGTCGCCTGTGTGGCCGCGCCCTTCCACTGGGTGGTCTGGACGCCGTCCACGGCGGCCGAGGCATCGGTGCCGTCGGAAGCAGTCGCCTTCCAGCCGTCGTTGCGGACCCGCGACTGGCAGCCCGGCAGATGGCAGCCGGACGACCAGATCGGCGCGCCGTACTCATACGCCCCCTGGTCGGGGCCCGCGCCCCGGACGCCGGTGGTCACCCCGTCCACGGCCTCACCGGCGTCGATGGCGGGGGAGCCCTCGCGCGGCCACAGCTCGCCGTTGCGCGCGTCGGTGTAGCCCGGGTCGGCGGGCGGCAGCAGGTTGCTGCGCACCACCGGGGCAGGGTCGCCCGGCCCGGTGATGTCCATCGGCGCGAGCGCCACGTCGTTGCTGACGTAGGTGCCCGAGGCGTCGGTCGCGCCGCTCAGCCGGACGGCGGTGGAGACGCCGAGGCCGTAGGTGGAGTGGTGGTCGCGGTTGCCGAGGCTGACGCTGCTGTGGCCGTTGAAGAAGGTGCCGCGGGAGCCGGTGTTGTACGCCACGTTGTGGTGCAGCAGGAAGCTGCCGGAGGAGTTGTCGATGTAGTAGCCGACCTGGCCGTCGGCGTCGTGGACGGTGTTGTGGTCGACGCTGGTGCCCTTGGCGTCCAGATTGCAGCACACATAGAACGGGCTGCCGTCGCGCGAGGTGCGCATGGCCTCGGACAGGTCGTTGTAGGCGATGCGGTTGTCGTGGAAGGGCACCCCGTTGAGCTGCCAGGCGGTGTCGATGCTCGCCCGGCCGGTGCGCCGGATGGTGTTGTGGGTGACGGTCTGCCCACTGCCGTTGATCTCGATGCCGGGCGTGTAGCTGCCCATCCAGCCGACGTCGTGGATGTAGGTGTTGGTCACGGTGTTCCCGCTGCCGCGCAGCAGCACGCCCGTACCCGCGGAGTACCCGATGTCACTGTCGCGCAGGGTGTTGCCGCTGCCGCGGATCTGCACCCCCGAGCCCAGCACCCGGGCGGCGACGATGTGTCCCTCGAAGGGCGGGATGGCCAGTTCGTCGTCGCGCGGCATGGGCAGGGTCGAGAACTCCGAGATGTAGCGGGCCCGCAACCCCTCGACGAGCACGCCCGTGCTGTTGTCGCCGGTGCGCAGCGAGGTGCCCCACAGATCGAGCCCCCGGACGGTGACGTACGAGCTGCCGGCGAGGTCCACGCCCCAGCTCTCGTACTTCGCGGTCACGGTGTGGCCCGCGAGGCCGCCCTCGGGCGGGACCAGGTACAGCCGCTTCGCGCCCTTGTCGTAGTACCACTCGCCCGGCTGGTCGAGGGTGGACTTGGCGCCGACCAGGTAGTAGTTGCGGTAGTTCTGGTTGCCCATGCACAGCGGGGTGCAGCGGTAGTTGCCGCCCCTGAAATCGAGCGCGCCGGGAGCGGTGGCGGTCACCGTGCCGGTCTGCTGGCTCCAGGGGTTGGACCCGGCCCACAGATGGACGGTGGCGCCGGTGAAGTCGCCGGCCGGCAGATCGGGGTCGTCGATGTGCTGGTCGGTGGAGGTCCGCTCGGCCACGGCCCAGGACGGGTTGAGGGGATCGGGCCCCGAGTTGGGCCAGCGCCCCTCCATGGCCCGCCCGCCGTCGACGAACAGGGCGTTCTCGCTGGGGTCGAGCGGCAGGTCCACCTCGGTGGCGACCAGCCCGCCGCCCGCGTCCCGCCAGCCCGTCACGGCCCTGGTGCCGTCGACGGTGACGGTGCCGTCCCCGTACGCGGCGATGGTGATCGGCGCGTCCTTGGTGCCCGAGGGCGGGGCGACGCGCTCGCGGTAGCGGCCGCGGTGGATCAGACAGGTGTCCCCGGGCCGGACCAGCTCGGTGCAGCGGCCGATGGTGCGCAGCGGGTGTGCCGCGGTGCCGCCCGCCCGGTCGGCGCCCCAGGTGGCGACGTGGTACGTATGGCCCCGGGACGCGCCGGCCGCGGTGTCGGCCACCGCGGTCCCCGGGAGCGATGCCGTGGCCAGGGCCGCCGCTGCCGCGGCGACCACGGACACGATCCTGAACGCGGATCTCATGTACAGCCTCCAAGGGTGGGGTGTGCGGGTGGGCGTCTCCAGGCGGCCTCGCCCTCCGGCCCCGCGGCGGTGCCGAGGACGGCACAGCGCAGCCAGTGCTCACCGGGCGTCAGCTGTCCGGTCAGCGTGGGCAGGGCGGTGCGCCGGGCGAGCACATTGGTGCCGGGCAGAGTCTCGACGACCCGCCCGGTGCGCTGCCCGTCGCTGTCGATCAGGCCGGTCAGCCCGGCCGGCCCCCAGGCCCTGGCCCGCCCGGCGCAGGCCTGCCGGTCAAGGCCCGGGTCGCGGTCGATGGCGAAGCCGCCCTCGGCGGTGTGCAGGGCGCGCCCGGTGCGGATGCGGTGGGTGCGCAGATGCCAGGGCGGGGCGGCGGTCAGCCAGGTGGTGATCTCGACATCCGGCCAGGGGTGCCAGGTGCAGCGGACGGTATCGCCGTCCAGCTGGGTGGCGCGGGGCTCCTCGCGGACGCGGTAGTGGGTGCCGTCCTCGCTCAGGGCGAGCATCGAGTCGTACGCCCCCTGCTCCAGGCCCAGCGGGCCCGAGGGCAGGCTGAAGCCGAACCGGGTCGAGTACGCGAACTTGGCGTACTTCTCCGCGCCGTGCCGCACCCACGCGTGGTGCTGCCGCCCGGCCAGCAGCGTGACCTCGCCGTCCGCGCGCATCAGCACCGCGCCCGCATGCGGCTGGGCGCTGACGGGGGCGAGGGCCGGGGCGGGCAGCTCCGGCGCGGTCCAGAAGGGATGGCTCGCGGGGAGCGCGAGGGGCAGTAAGGACTTCATCGCCCAGTACGGGGAGCCGGGGGCGTTGTACTGCTCGGCGAGCGCGGGCTGCGGATAGCCGTAGCCGATGGACAGCAGGCCCTCGCCCACGGCCTCCGGACGCCGCTGCCACCAGCGCAGATGGCGCAGCAGATGCCCCTTGACCACACCCCACGGCAGCGCCTCGACCCCGGCGTACGGCAGCGCGGACCAGAACGCGGCCTGCGCGAAGCGGTAGGTGAGGCTGCGGCCGTAGGGGACGGCGGCCCCGTCGTCCGCGAACCAGTGCTGCAGGTCCTTGGCGAACAGCGCGGCGCGCATCCGGAAGCGCACCGCGCGCCCGGGGTCGCGCTCACCGGCGAGCGCCGCGTACAGCAGCCCGTAGAAGTGCATCGCCCACGGCACGTAGTAGTCGCGGCGCTCGGTGGGGCCGTCCGCGTACCAGCCGTCGCCGAGCGCGAAGGACTCCAGCCGGTCGAGCCTGGCCCGGATCGGGCCGGGGTCGTAGGACACGCCGACCCGGTCGAGGCCGAGGCCGATCAGGACGGGGAAGAACAGCCAGTTGTTCTCGGTGGTGGGGCGGTCGAGGGCGGAGCGCAGCCAGCGCGCGACGCGGTCCCGCTCGGGCCCCTTGAGCGGGTCCCACAGCCGGTCGGGGGCCAGCGCGAGGGCGAAGCCGATCGCGGCCATCTCGACGATCCGCTGGTCGTGGGGGCCGGGTTCGCCCCAGTACTCGGGGTGGTCGGGGTCCGTGCCGGCGGCCAGGCCCCGCGCCCAGTGGCCCCAGTGCTCGAAGGACCCGCCGCCCGCGGCGAGCGGGGCGAGCCCCCACAGGGGCCGGGCGAAGGACTCCAGTTCGGCGGCCGTGTCGTCATGGATGGCGGTGTTGACGCCGAGCCTGAGCCTGGCCCGGCCCTCGCTGAAGTGCGGCAGCAGCGGCTCGGTGAGACGGCGCGCGAACCCCTGCAACGCGTTGCGGTCGGTCATCCCTTCTCGGCTCCTGCCATGAGTGCTGATGTTGCGATAGTTTTCGCAACACCGCGATCGCCCCGAAAGGTAGGAGAAACATCGGATGGGGTCAACGGCTGGGGACGAAATGGCCGGGGCGACCTTGGCTGAGATAGCGAATGAGGCGGGCGTTTCGGTCTCTACCGTCTCAAAGGTGCTGCATAACAGATCCGATGTCTCCTCGAAGACCAGAGCAAAGGTCCAACGACTCCTCGAGCGGTACGGCTATCTCGCCCGCCACCGCCCCGCGGCCTCGGCGGTGCTGCGCGGCGGCCTGATCGACTTCGTCATCAACGAGTTGGACAGTCCCTGGGCGGTCGAGCTGATCCGCGGCGCCGAGGAGGCCCTGCACGGCGTCGGCATGAGCCTGGTCGTCTCCGCCACCCACGGCCGCACCCGGCTGGCCCGCCAGTGGCTGGACTCCCTGGCCACCCGGCCCACCCTCGGCGCGATCCTGGTCGTCCCCGAACTGACCACCGCGCAACACGAGGAGCTGCGCCGGCTCTCCATCCCCTTCGCGCTGGTCGCCCCGGTCGACGAACCCGCGCCCGGCGTGCCGTGGGTGGGCGCCACCAATTGGCCCGGCGGGCTGGCCGCCACCCGCCATCTGATCGAGCTCGGCCACCGCCGTATCGCCATCATCAGCGGCCCGCGACGCCGCCTCACCTCACGCGCCCGCGCCGACGGCTACCGCTCGGCGCTGGAGGAGGCAGGGCTGCCCTTCGACCCGGAGCTCGTGCGCTACGGCGACTTCACCCATGACCTCGCCCACCGGCACGCCCTGGATCTCCTCGCGCTCGACCGGCGGCCCACCGCCATCTTCGCGGGCAGCGACCACCAGGCCCTGGGCACCTTCCGCGCGGCCGCGACCCTCGGCCTGCGCATCCCCGAGGACCTGAGCGTGGTCGGCTTCGACGATCTGCCCTTCGCCGACTGGGTGACCCCGCGGCTGACGACCGTGCGCACCCCGCTGGCCGATATGACCGCGCTCGCCGCCCGGATGGTCCTTCAGCTGCTCGCCGGGGAACAGCCCGAGACCACCCGGGTCGAGGTCGCCACGGAACTCGTCGTACGCGAGAGCAGTGGACCGCCGCCGGGCGGCGCTCAGCCCTCGGCCAGTTTGAAGTCGTAGTAGTCGGCGGGGCCGGTCAACACCGCCTGGAAGTACAGCGGTTCGCCGTCGGTGTCCAGCGGGACCTCATGACCGGCCACCCGGGTGAAGCCGAGGGAGAGCCGGGGCAGATACGCGTACAAGGTCTCGTTCAGGACCGTCAGGCCCATCGCCTCGAACCGCCCCAGCAACTCCCGGGCGGGGGTGCGGAAGACGTCGACGCCGCGGAAGTGGACGCGGAAGTCCTCCGGGCCGGGGCGGGGGATCCACACCTCCGCGGCGCCGAGCGTCCTGCCGTCCTCGAGATGGAAGACGATCTCGAACTGCGGGTGCAGCGCGAGCACCTTCATCGAGCGGAACCGCACCGCGGAGCCGTCGTTGGAGACCTTGATCCTGCCCAGCTCCGCGGCGGCGGCCTTGAGGTCCTCCGCCGGCATGCCGAGGGGGAAGCCCGTGATGCCGTTCGGCGGGTCCAGCTCGATGTCCATGGCCCGCATCCTAGGAGGTGGCGCCCTCGACGAGTTGCCTGACCCGCTCCGGTGCGTAGATGCCGTCGGTCAGCAGCTGGGACAGGCCGAGGATGCCGGCGTGCGGATCCAGTTCGCTGCGCACGATCTGGAGGTTGCGGGTGGCCAGCGGCAGCGAGCGGCCGTAGACGACCTCCCGGATGCCGGCGAACAACTGCTCGTCGGTGTGGGCGAGTTGACCGCCGATCGCGATGACCCGCGGGTTGAACATATTGACCGCGTCGGCGATGGCGCCTCCCAGGATGCGGGCGGCGCGGCGCGCCAGCCGTACGGCGGTGCTGTCGCCGGAGCGTATGAGCCGCACCGCGTCGTCGACCGTGGTCACCTCGTAACCGGCCTCCCGCAGGTCCCGGACCAGGGCCCAGCCGCCGGCGTAGGCCTCCACACAGCCGGTGTTCCCGCAGCGGCACAGCGGCGGCTCGGTGACGTCCTCGACGGTCACCTGGATATGGCCCACGTCCCCGGCCGCGCCGTCGGCCCCCCGGTGGATCCGGCCGCCGGCGATGATGCCGGTGCCCACGCCGGTGCCGATCTTGACCATGAGCAGATGGGCGGTGTCGGGGTAGCGCAGCCGGTGTTCGCCGTACGCCATGGCGTTGACGTCCTTGTCCACCAGCACCGGGCAGTCGTAGCGGGGGGCGAACCAGCCGGGGATGTCATACCGGTCCCAGCCGGTCATGATCGGCGGGCTGACCACGCGCCCGGTGCCGAAGTCCACCGGGCCCGGCACCCCGAGGCCCACGCCGAGGACGTCCGACTCCTCCTGCCGGGTCTCCTTGAGCAGTTGGCCGAACAACTCGTCGACGAGGGCCAGAACGGCCGTCGGCCCGGCGGTCACATCGGAGGGGGCCTCGCGCTCCGCCCGTACCTCTCCGCCCAGGTCGCACACGGCGGTGCGCAGCCCGGTCGCACCGATGTCGGCGACCAGCAGCACCCCGCGGTGGCGGTTGACGACGAATCGGCTCGCGGGGCGGCCGCGGGTGCGCGCGTCCTCCGGCGCGGGTACGAGGAGCCCGGCGCCCAGGAGGCTGTCGAGACGCTGGTTGACGGTGGTCCGTGAAAGCCCCGTCAGCCGCACCACATCCGCCTTGGTGAGGCCCTCGTCGACGTCGCGGAACAGGGCGAGAACATCGCCGAGAGCGATCCCGGTCCGGAGAGCGCCTGCGTTGATGGTGTCCACTCGCACACTCTAGCCATGGGGGTGAGTGGGCGGAAGACGGCAATCTTGTGACGGAAAAAGTCGAAAGAAGGGTTGCTCAATCTCGAAAACGAGGGCTACTTTCAGCCGCATCACCATCGGAAGGGACGCCTGATGCGGAGAAAAGCCACCGTGAGAAGAGGGAGCGTTGTCGCCACCGCTGCCGCCGTCGTGGCCGGGGCCCTGGTCCTGAGCGGCTGCGGATCCGGCGACACGGGCGCGTCGGGCAGCACCAAGGTCGCGGCCGTGATCAAGGGGCTGGACAACCCGTTCTTCCAGAGCATGCGCCAGGGCATCGAGACCCAGGCCGCGTCGGAGAAGCTGTCGACGACCGTGCAGGCCGCGAACTCGATCACCGACACCACCGGCCAGGCCGACAAGTTGAACGGCCTGGCCGGCCAGGACTACGGCTGCTTCATCGTCAACCCGATCTCCGGCTCCAACCTCGTCCAGGGGCTGGCCAAACTCGCCGCGAAGAAGAAGACCATCGTCAACATCGACAACCCCGTCTACGCCAAGGCGGCCAAGGCGGCGAACGCCACCCCGGCCACCTACATCGGCACCGACAACGTGGCGGCCGGGGAGACGGCCGGCAAGCGGATGGCGGAACTGCTGCCCAAGGGCGGCAAGGTCGCCGTCATAGGCGGCATCGCCGGCGATGCCACCAGCGGAGCCCGCGTCGAGGGGTTCAAGAAGGGCGTGAGCGGCAAGCTGGAGGTGGTCCAGACGGTCGCCGCCGACTGGGACCGGCAGACCGCCCTCACCAAGGCCACCGATGTGATGCGCGCCCACAAGGACCTGTCCGGTTTCTTCGTGGCCAACGACGACATGGGCCTGGGCGTCTCGCGCGCCATCGCCAACGCGGGCAGGACCGGCAAGGTCAAGGTGATCAGCGTGGACGGGGTCAAGGACGCGCTGAAGGCCGTCGAGTCCGGCACCCTGGACGCCACCGTGGCCCAGTACCCGTACGCCATCGGCCTGATGGGCGTCGAGGCGTGCCAGGCGGCCGCCAAGGGCAAGAAGCTGCCCGCCGACGTCAAGGCCCCGGTGGAACTCGTGACCAAGGACAACGCGGGCAAGGCCCTGGCCGCCACGCCGAAGCCCTTCGGCAGCTACGACGACCCCTTCAAGAAGCTCCTTCGCTAGGGCCGCCACCCACAGCGACGCATCCGGCGGGCGGGTGGCGCACCACGCCACCCGCCATCGCCAGGAGGACACACATGGCAAACGCAACGCTCGCGGCACCCGACCGTGACACTTGGCCCACGCGCCTGCGTGACATCGGTTTCTGGGCCGACTGGGCGGCCCTGGTCGGGCTCGTCGTTCTCGTGGTGGTCTTCCAGGCCGCCAACCCGACCTTTCTGTCCACCGGCAACATCCAGTCCATGCTGGAGGCCGCCGCGATCCTGATCATTCTGGGGGTGGGGCAGACCTTCGTCATCGCCACCGCGGGCATCGACCTGTCCATCGCCTCCACCATGACACTGGGCGCGGTCGGCTTCGGCCAGGCGTACTCGGCCGGCTGGGGGCTCGCCGCCTCCTGCGCCGTCGCCGTGGCCGCCTCGACCCTCGCCGGTCTGCTCAACGGCGTCGTGGTGGCCCGCGGCAAGATCACCGACTTCATCGTCACGCTCGGCATGCTGTCGGCGGCCTCGGGGCTCGCGCTGATCGTCTCCAACGGCAAGCCCGTGACCGTCATCGAACCGGCCCTGCTCAAGCTGTCCACCAACGGCATCGGGATCCTGGGCTGGATGTTCATCATCGCCGCGGCTGTCGCCCTCGTGGCCCATGTGGTGCTCTTCCACACCCGGTTCGGCACCCATGTGCTGGCCACCGGCGGGTCGCCCGAATCGGCCACCGCGATGGGCATCAGCACCGCACGGATCAAGATCGCGGTGTACGCCGTCGCCGGACTCCTGGCCGGCCTCGCCTCGATCCTGCTGGTCGCGCGGGTCGGGGCCGCCGAGCCCGCCGCCAACACCTCCTTCCTGCTGAACTCGGTCGCCGCCGTGGTCCTCGGCGGGGTCAGCCTGTTCGGCGGCCGGGCCACCGTCATCGGCCCGGTCATCGGCGCACTGCTGCTGACCGCGCTGGTCAACGGGCTGACCCTGCTCGGCGTCTCCCAGTTCTACCAGCCGCTGTCCGTCGGCATCGTCGTGGTGCTCGCGGCCTTCCTGATGAGGTTTCAGCGATGACGACCGTCAAGCCCGAACCCGAACCCGAGACCGCGGCCACCGCCTCGGACGAGCTGCTGCGCTGCGAGGACGTCTCGCTGTCCTTCGGCAGTGTGCGCGCCCTCGTCGATGTCTCGGTGAGCCTGCGCCGCGGTGAGATCACCGCGCTGGTCGGCGACAACGGCGCGGGGAAGTCCACCCTCGTGCGGTGCGTGTCCGGCATCCACCGCCCCGACAGCGGCCGCATCCTCTTCGACGGGGCGCAGGTCGACTTCGGCTCGCCGGAGGACGCCCGCGAGGCGGGCATCGAGACCGTCCACCAGAACCTCGCGCTGGTCGAGGACCTCACCGTCTGGCAGAACCTGTTCCTCAACCGCGAGATCGTCCGCAGCTTCGGACCGGTGTCCTTCCTCGACCGCAAGGCCATGCAGGCCCGCGCCAAGGAGATGGTCTCCACCCTGGCGGTCAACGTCCCCGCGGTCACCTCGCGGGTCCGGCGGCTGTCCGGCGGGCAACGCCAGGCCGTGTCCATCTGCCGGGCGGCCGGGTTCAGCTCGCAGCTGGTCATCATGGACGAGCCCACGGCGGCCCTCGGCGTCCAGGAGACCGCGCGCGTCGAGGAACTGATCCTCAAGCTGCGCGACGACGGCCACGCGGTGCTGCTCATCAGCCATAACTTCGCGCAGGTCATGCGGCTCAGCGACCAGGTCTGGGTGATGCGGTCCGGCCGCTGCGTCGCGGGCCGCCGGACCGAGGAGACCACGGGCGAGGAGATCGTCGCGCTCATCACCGGCGCACAGGCCGCCTAGCCACTCACCGACCAGCCACACAAAGGAACACCGCTCATGACCACCGTGACCCAGGCCGGCCCGATCGGCGTGCACGCCCTCGTGTGGGCGGGCGACACCTCACCCGAATCGCTCGCCTACGCCATCGACAAGACCAAGGCCACCGGCTTCGACCTCCTTGAACTGTCGCTGCACGACTCGGACTCGCTGGACGTCCCGGCGGCGCGCCGCCGGCTGGAGGACGCCGGACTCAAGGTCGCCTGCTCCCGCGGCCTCGCCTTCGACGCCGATGTCTCCAGCGAGGACCCCGCCGTGGTCGAGCGCGGTGAGCATCTGCTGCACAGCTCCCTCGCCGTGACCCACGGCCTCGGGGGAACGCACTTCACCGGCGCGCTCTACAGCGCGCTCGGCAAGTACGCGGGCCCCCTCACCGAGGCCGGCCGGCGCAACGCCGTCACCGTGCTGAAGCGGCTCGCCCAGGAGGCGGCGGGCCTCGGTATGACGCTGGGCCTGGAGATCTGCAACCGCTACGAGACCAACGTCATCAACACCGCCCGCGACGCCCTCGCGCTGGCCGATGACATCGGTGAGGACAACGTCCTGATCCACCTGGACACTTACCACATGAACATCGAAGAGGACGATCTCATCCGCCCCGTGCACGAGGTCGGCGACCGGCTCGGCTACGTCCACATCGGCGAGAACCACCGCGGCTACCTCGGCTCCGGGCACCTGGACTTCACCGCCTTCTTCCACGCGCTCGCCGACATCGGCTACCGCGGTCCGATCACCTTCGAGTCCTTCTCCTCCGCCGTGGTCGCCCGGGGCCTGTCGAACGACCTGGCCGTCTGGCGCGACCTGTGGTCCGACGGCGAGGACCTGGCACGCCACGCCCACACCTTCATCACCAACCAGCTCGCCGTGAGCGGCCGCGGCCGATGACGCCGACCACTCCGACGACGATCGACGAACTCGCGGCCCGTGCCCGCGCCCTGGTGCGGGGCGGGCGGCGCGCCATCCTCGGGATCACCGGAAGCCCCGGGGCAGGCAAGTCCACCCTCGCCGAACACCTCCTGACCGCGCTGCGCGACGGCCCGGCCGGGGGTGGGGGAGAGGGCGCCGGCGAGTGGGTCGCGCATGTGCCGATGGACGGCTTCCACCTCGCCGACATCGAGCTCGACCGCCTGGGCCGCCGCGATCGCAAGGGCGCCCCGGACACCTTCGACGCGGCGGGCTACGCGGCACTGCTGCGCCGACTGCGCCAGGACGAGGACGAGGTGGTGTACGCGCCGGGCTTCGAACGGGAGCTGGAGCAGCCGATCGCGGGCAGCATCCCCGTGCCGCGCACCGCCCGGCTGGTCATCACCGAGGGCAACTACCTGCTGCACGACGAGGGGGACTGGGCCCGGGTGCGGCCGCAGCTCGACGAGGTCTGGTACTGCGAGCTGGACGAGGCCGAGCGGTTGCGCCGGCTCGTCGCCCGCCACGAGCGGTTCGGCAAGGACCACGCCGCGGCGGTGGCCTGGAGCCTGGGCACGGACCAGCGCAACGCCGACCTGGTAGCAGGCACCCGGCACCGGGCCGATCTCGTCGTCACCGGGGACGTCGGGGGCGTCGCCGTCGCAGGGTGACGGCCACGCCCGCGCCGACGGCGAGCGCCGCCGCGCCACCCGCGTACAGCGTCAGCGGGGTGCCGTCGGCGCTGTCCGTACCGTCGGCGCTGTCCGTGCCCTCGGCGTTGTCCGTGCCGGCTGTGCTGTCCGTGCTGTCGGTGCCGGAAGCGCTGCCGCCACGAGCCGTGCTGCCGGTGTTGTCGGTGCCGCGCGCGCCCTCGGCGTCATCGGCACTGCCGCCGCCGCGGGCGCTCGGTGTGCCGGCACCGGAGCCGCCGGCGCGATCCTCGCCGGTGAACACCACATCGGAGCACGAGTAGTAAGTGTCCGGGGTGCTGGTGTTCCGCCAGATGGTGAACAGGAGCTGACGGCCCGTCCGGTCGGAGGGCAGTTCGGCCCTGATGTGGTAGGCATCGTCGACCAGGGCCGGGTCGGTGGCCGTCGCGAACGGTTTCGCCTCCAGGTCGGACCACTTCAGCGGCCGCGCCGGATCGTAGCCCTCCTTGGTGAGATACAGCTCGAACGTCCCGGAGTGGGGGATGGTCGAACGGTAGGTGAGGGTGAGGTCCGCACCGGCGGTCAGTGGTGTCGAGGGCCAGTCGGCGCGGGCCAGATCGAGCCCCTTGTACGCGTCGAGCCCCCCGCTGCACAGCTTCCCGTCGGGAATCCTCCGCCGGTCCTCGCCCGCCACCCCGGCCACCCGCAGATTGTCCCACTCGTCCGGGACCCCGCCGGCGGCGACGGCCGCCCGGCACGCGGCCGAGCGGGCCCGCTCACCTCCCTCCGGGGAGCAGGCCACCGTCCGGCTGACCGGGTCCGTCGGCGCGCCGTGCGCCTGGGCGGGTCCGGCGGCCAGCGCCGTGAGCAGGACCGTGGCCGCCCCGAGGAGGGCGGCCACGGTGGTGGTGCGGTGTGCGGTCATCCGACGCAGCCCTCCTGGCCTCAGCGGCGGGCCGGCCCGCCCGCGCCATGGAGTACGCGGTGCGCGGGCCGCGCGTTCAACGCCCTTCTCCGGCGGCGGGAGCGCCACGCGAGCCACCCGGCGAGCGAGGCGACCGGAACCGTGGTGAGAAGCATGGTCGCGATCGCGCCGAGTCCGTCCGCCCCCTCGCTCAGCAACTGGCCGGTGAGCAGGAAGAGCACCATGTTGTTCCCGGCGTGTGCCAGGCTCGCCACCCAGACGGTGCCGCTGCGCAGATACAGCCACGCCAGCACGGCTTCCTGGCACAGCAGGGACACCGTCCAGACCAGCAGACCGAGCGCCATGTTCCCGAAGTCGGCGTAGCCGATGAAGGCCAGCGGGTAGTGCCACACCGCCCAGACGACGCCCGTGGCCACCACGGACGGCAGGACGCGGCCACCGAACAGCCGCGGCCGCAGGTAGCTGGTCCACCCGAACTCCTCACCCCAGTACACCGGGGTGAGCAGCGGGACGACGAGCATCAGGACGAGCAGCGCCGGCCACCTGCCCATCCCCGGCGCGAGCTCGTCGAGCGGGGACAGATCCGGGTGCCACACGCCCAGGACGGCCGCGAGCGCCATGGCCACCGCGGCCAGTGCGAGCGGGCCGAGCCAGGCGAGGAGGTAGTACGGCCAGGCGGCCCGCAGACGCGGCGAAAGCCCCGCGTCGGCGAACCCCTCCCGGGTGACCCAGCGCCGTACCACCACGGCCGCGATCCCCGGCACGCAGAAACCCGGCAGCTGCAGCAGCGGGTTCAGCGCCGACAGGCCCAGGACACCGTGCGCCACCCACAGCCACAGCCACGTACCGGCCAACGTGAGGGCGACAAACGCCACAACCCCTCTGTTCCACTTCGTCTTCGACATACACGCCCTTCCCTCGCGACCGGACCGGAACCGCGCACCAACGTGTCATCCGTCGCCACGGGCCCACATCGCTGCGCGGAGCCAAATGCGTTTCCCCCGGTGGCGGGAGGTGACGCCCGCTCGTACGGGGGAGGTGCCGGGGCCGGTAATCCGTTCGGTGTCCAGGGCCGTCGTGGCTACAGTGGACGCGTCCAGGTGCGCAGGCGGGAGCCACGTCATCCGGACGTCCAGTACGAGGGGGAAATCTCATGGCTCGCTTCAACACCCGTGCCGCGCGCCCGGCGGCCGTCTCTCCGATCACCACCACCGGAAAGCGGACGGCCACCCACGAGGGCGCGACCGGATACCTCCGCGACGACAAGAGCGAACTGTTCCTCCTCGCCGTGTCCAACCTGGTCGGCACCGACACCTTCTACGAGCAGGGCGACGACCGCGACGACCGCTACCGCAGCCTGGTGCGGAAACTGGCCGTCGAGGACCCGGAGTGGACCGCCCGGCTGCTGGGCTGGCTCCGCCGCGGCGGCAACATGCGCACCGCGTCCCTGGTGGGCGCCGCCGAGTACGTCAGGGCCCGCCTGGACGCGGCGGCGCCCGGCCACTCGCGGCAGGTCGTGGACTCCGTGCTGCAGCGCGCCGACGAGCCGGGGGAGATGCTCGGCTACTGGACCGGCCGGTACGGCCGGGCGCTGCCCAAGCCCGTCAAGCGCGGTGTCGCCGACGCCGTACGGCGCCTCTACGACGAGCGATCGCTGCTCAAGTACGACACCGCCGCCAAGGGTTTCCGGTTCGGCGATGTGCTCGACCTCGTGCACGCCCGCCCGGCGGACGACAAGCCGTGGCAGGGCGATCTGTTCAAGCACGCGCTCGACCGGCGCCACGGCCGCGACGCGGAGATCCCGGAGCGCCTGACGGTGCTGCGGGCCGCCGCGGCGCTCTCCGCGCTCCCGGTCGCCGAGCGCCGGGCGTATGTGCTCGACCCCTCGCTGGTCACCGCCCCCGGCGGGCTCGCGGGCGCGGGTTTCACCTGGGAGCGGCTGGCCGGCTGGCTGCAGGGGCCGATGGACAAGGCGGCCTGGGAAGCGGCCATCCCGTTCATGGGTCCGATGGCGCTGGTGCGCAATCTGCGCAACTTCGACGAGGCCGGTGTCTCGGACGAGGTCGCCGAGCAGGTGGCCGCGCGCATCGGCGACCCCGCGGTGGTCGCGCGGTCGCGTATGTTCCCGTTCCGGTTCTGGGCGGCGTACAAGCACACCCGGTCGCTGCGCTGGGGCCACGCCCTGGAGAAGGCGCTGAACGCCTCGCTGACCAACGTGCCCGCCCTGCCCGGCCGGACGCTGATCCTGATCGACCGGTCGCCGTCGATGTTCCCCGGCTACGGATACTCCACCCCGAACACCTCGGACATCCCGCTCGCCGAGCAGGCCGCGGTGTTCGGCGCGGGTCTCGCGGTGCGTGCCGAGGCCCCGACGCTGGTCGAGTTCGGCATGACCAGCCGACGGCTCGAGGTGCCCAGGGGCGGCAGCGCGCTGCGGCTCATGGAGGAGTTCGGGCGGATCAACGGCACCGACATCCCCTCCGCGGTCAAGAAGCACTACGCCGGCCACGACCGGGTCGTCATCGTCACCGACGAGCAGACCCGCCCCGGCTGGCTGCCGTCGAACTGCCACGGCCAGTGGGGTGGCATGCCCGAGACGCACATCGACGACCTGGTGCCCGCCGAGGTGCCGGTCTACATGTGGAACATGGCGGGCTACCGGGCCGGGGCGATGCCCTCGGGCGGCGGCAGCCGCCATGCCTTCGGGGGCCTGACGGACCATGCCTTCGGCATGATCCCGCTCCTGGAAGCCGGCCGGAACGCCCGCTGGCCCTGGGAGGGCTGAAGGCGCGGCAGGCCGCTCGACGGCGGCGGGCGTCCTCGGCTACTTGATCGCGAACATCGGTGGCGTGTCCTTCGCCCCGTTGGAGTTGACGATCACATACCGGCCGCCCTCCACCCGGTGCAGGGCGAGGACGCTGCTGAGCGGTGCGCCGCGCAGCGGGGTCGAGCCGCGCTTCTCGCCGGTGGCCGGGTCGAGGTGCCACAGGTCGCCACCGGCCAGGAGCTCGAGCTCTCCGGTGCGGTCCTGGGTCAGGGCGGCGACGGTTCCGCCGAGCGATGTCCTCCAGACGCGTTTGCCGTCCTTCAGCGAATACGCGGCGACGTGCTGGGGATCGTTCTTGTCCGCCGGACCGACAGCGCTGATGAACAGCCCGTTGGCCACCACCGACCGGAAGACCGGCCGGGCGTCGAAGGGTTCACTGAAGGCGTACGACATGACCTCGAAGTTGAGGTCGTCCTCCTGCCCGAGCCGGGGGATCACGGCCTGTCGCCGCCCCTCGCTGTCGAAGCTGATCACCGCGTCGGTTCCGCGGTCGTCGTCCTCGTTCACATACACGACGATCGGATCGGCCGAGAGCATGAACACCGTCTCCCAACGGCTCTCCGTCGGCAGCGTGCTGCGCCACTGCCGCTCGCCGGACCGGGGGTCGAGGGCGGACAGCCTCATCTTCGGGTTCTTCCCGTCGGTGCCGGTGCACTGCTCCACGACCAGGGCGCGCTCGGGCGTCGCGTCGACGGCCAGGGCCTGGCAGCCGCGGTCCAGCGGGCTGCGCCACCGGTCCGTGCCGTCGCGCAGCCCGAGCCCGACGACCGCCTTCTCCTCCAGGACCACCGCGGTGTCGCCGGCGCCGACCAGCCGGGCGTCGGTGGCACGGGTGACGGAGCCATCGGCGCTGATCTTCTTTTTCCACAGCTCACGGCCGGAGGACAGATCGACGGCGACCACAGTGTCGCAGGGCTTCTCGTACCGCCCGAGGCCCATCAGTCCGACGGAGGACGGCGTGGTGCGGCTCATCGCGCACACCGATCTCCGCTCGGGCGCCGGGACGGTCCACCGCCGGGTGCCGTTGGAGGTGTCGTAGGCGAACAGCCCGTCGTTGCGCGCCCTGATGAGGGTGGACGGTCCTGACATCCACTCACCGACGGCCCGCGCGGAGGAGGGGCGGTCCCGGGGCGTCTCCCAGGCCACGTCCAGGTGCGGCCCGCGCAGCCACTCGTACCCGAGCACGCCGGGCCACACGCCGCCGGCCAGGCCGGCCACGACCAGCGACACCACCCAGGGTTTGGCCAGCGACCCGCTGTTCAACGCGACGGCGTAGATCATCCCGAAGGCACCGGCGAAGGTGAAGACGAACGCGAGGACGAGCACCGGCGTGAGCCCTTCGGGACACGGACCGTACCGGCCCCCGCACGCTCCGTTCGACTCACTGGACAGCGCGGACCACCCCAGCCAGTGGAAGGCCACGGCCCAGCACACCAAGACCCCCGCCAGAAGCAGAGCGACGGGCTTGACGGCACGCGAAATCGACACGGTCCCCCCACGGGTGTGAACAGCGCGCGTACGGCGCGCAGGAGACCTTAACCCAGGGCGCCGGACGGGCGGCGCGCCCGGGCTTCCCCCTTTATATAGGTGCGTGATACAAATTAATACATGGGTGATGCAGCTATGGAGCACGGCGGCCCCGTCGGCCGCGAGCGGCGCGAGGAGATCGCCGACCTCCTGGAGCAGCTGGCGGTGCTCGCGGTGCGGCAACTGGGCAAGCGCGACATCAGCATGACCGCCGCCTCCGCCCTCGGCCGGCTGGCCCGCGAGGGTCCCACCCGGCTGACCGCCCTCGCCGTCGACGAGGGGGTGAGCCAGCCCGCCATGACCCAGCTGGTGCAGCGGTTGACCAAGCAGGGGCTGATGGCCCGGGTCGCCGACCCGGGTGACGGCCGGGCCGTGCTCGTGTCCATCACCGACGCCGGGCGGCGGCTGCTCGCCGAGCGGCGCCGGGACCGTGTCGCGCGCCTGTCCGGCCTGCTGGCCGCGCTCCCGCCCGAGGATCAGGCGACGCTCGCCGCCGCGGTCGGCTCGGCCGCGCCCGCCCTGCGGCGCCTCGTGGCGAGCGCGGCGGCTCCGGGCGGGCGGCCCGCCACGCCCTCCGAGAGGTGACTTTCCGTCACACCTTCTGTGACCCCGGGAAAGTGACGATCCGTCACCACGCCGCGAGCCGCCCGACCTCGTCACGCGAGAGCGCATTCAAAGAACGCATTCCTATCCGGGAGTACACCTTGTCCGCTCACAGCAGCGCCCCGAGCCCGTTCCGGCAGCCGAAGGCCGTATGGGCCGTGGCCTTCGCCTGCGTGATCTCCTTCATGGGCATCGGGCTCGTCGACCCCATCCTGCCCGCCCTGTCCAGCCAGCTGCATGCCACGCCGAGCCAGGTGTCGCTGCTGTTCACCAGCTACCTGGTGGTCACCGCCGTCGCCATGCTGCTCACCGGCTTCGTCTCCAGCCGTATCGGGGCCAAGCGGACCCTGGTGGCGGGCCTGGCGGTCATCGTGGTGTTCAGCGCGCTCGCGGGCGCGTCCGGGAGCATCAGCGGCATCGTCGGCTTCCGGGCGGGCTGGGGCCTGGGCAACGCCCTGTTTATCGCCACATCGCTCGCCGTGATCGTCGGATCGGCGAGCGGCGGCTTCGCCGGGGCGATCATCCTCTACGAGACCGCCCTCGGCGTCGGTATCGCCGTCGGCCCGCTCCTGGGCGGCGAGCTGGGCGGGATCAGCTGGCGCGGGCCCTTCTTCGGCGTCGCCGTGCTGATGGCGATCGCCCTGATCGCCACCCTCACCCTCGTCCAGCCGACCCCGACCCCCGCCCGCCGCACCTCGCTCCTCGACCCGCTCAAGGCGCTCCGCCACCGCGGGCTGCTCACCATGGGCCTGATGGCGCTCTGCTACAACTGGGGCTTCTTCACCGTCCTCGGCTACTCCCCGTACCCCATGGAGCTGGGCACTCATGAGCTCGGCTATGTCTTCACCGGCTGGGGCGTGCTGGTCGCGGTCTTCTCCGTCTTCGTCGCGCCCCGGCTCCAGGCCCGTTTCGGCATAGCCCGCGCCCTCTACGTCAACCTGGCGCTGTTCGCCCTGGACATCCTCGTGATCGGGTTGTTCACCTCGTCCCGGACGACGCTGATCGCCGCGGTGATCGCGGCCGGAGCCTTCATCGGCGTGAACAACACCATCACCACCCAGGCCGTCATGACCGTCTCCCCGGTCGAGCGCTCGGTGGCCTCCGCCGCCTACGGCTTCGTCCGGTTCATCGGCGGTGGCCTGGCCCCGTACGCCGCCGGCCGGCTGGCCGAGCACTACGACGTGCATATGCCGTTCTACGTCGGGGCGGCCGCGGTCCTGGTCGGCCTGGCCGTCCTGTCGACCGGCCACTCCCTGCTCGCCGACGCCGAGCGGGCCCAGGCGGCCGAGGCGGCGCTGCACACCCCCGCCGAGAACCGCGCGGAGCGGCTGGAGCGGGACGCGCTCGCCGAGGACGTCGGCTCGGCGAGCTGAGCCACCCGTTCGGCGGCCCCCGCCCACCCCCCTCGTGGCCCGGTGCGCCGCGGCGCGGTCCGGTGGCCACCGGACCGCGGTCCCGGGACAGGGTGTCCACCCTTTGGGAATCAACGCGCACGGCGTTCGGGATCTCGTTAACCTGGCGACACATCCGGTTCAGCCGACACTAGGGAGTGTGCGGTGACCCCCGAGAAGACACAGAGCGACGATTCGCTGATCAGGAACCGCGAGCGGTTCGCGGAGCCGACGGAGGTGGGCAGCCTGGAAGTCTGGGCGAGGTCGGCCCCGATCCGGCTCGCCGGGTACGAGGACGACCTGGCCGAGCCGCACATCCTCCAGAGCGTGGACTGACGCGGCGGGCGCCCCTGAACTCACGCGCCCGGACGCGGCGGCACAAGACCTCTTCCTCTTGCGCCCCTGGCGCCGCCCGCGCTCCTCAACTGGTGGTTAAGTCCGCCCGGCCGTGATCGGCCGGGGGTGGGCTGGTGCGCCGCCCGATGCCCATGGCAGTATGCATCGCGCGGCCGAGTCCGCCTTAACCAACCGTGAGTGAACGCGCCGCGACCAGCAGAAGGGGGTGCGGATGGCAGTGGGGACCCCTGGGACCCCTGGGGCGCCGGACGCCGACGGCAGCCCCCTGGCGCGGCGGCTCAACTACCTGTTCGCCGCCATGCATCCGCCGGGCGCGCCTTACACCAACGCGCATGTGGCCGAGGCCATCAGCGGCGGCGACGAGTACGGCGGGGTCCGCCTGACCGAGCAGTACCTGTCCATGCTGCGCAACGGCAAGCGCACCAACCCGAGCCCGGACGTGCTGCGGGCCCTGGCCAGGTTCTTCGCCGTGCCCGTGGGCTATCTGCTGGGGGATCTGTCCCCCTCGCAGGCCGAGCGGGTCGAGGAAGAGGTGCGGTTCCTCGTCGCGATGCGCGACAAGCGGGTGCGCGGTATCGCGCTGCGCTCGGTGGGCCTGCCACCGGAGGTGCAGGACAGCCTGACCGCCATCATCTCCCAGTTCCGACAGCAGATGAACCTTCCGCCCGACCCGGCCGACACCGGCGGTGCGGGTGGCCCGGGGGATCCCGACGACGGAGCGCCCAGTGGCCGACGGTGACCAGGAGCGGCTGTTCCGATCCTGGCGGCGGACCGGAGACGAGGACGGTGCGGGCATGCGAGTGGGGCGGATACGGCGGCGGTGCAAGCAGCTCATCAAGGAGCTCGGGCTGCCCGCCACGACCGACCTGCCGGGTCTGTGCGAGCTCGTGGCAAGCCGTGTGGGCCGCCCCGTCCACCTGGTGCCGATGAGCCTGGGCGGCGTGGTCTCGGGCATGACGGCCAGCACCGACGAGGGATTCTGGATCTTCTACGAGCTGCGCACGTCCCCGTGGCACCAGACCCATATCGTGCTGCACGAGGTCGGGCATCTGCTGCTCGGCCACGACCAGGACCCCGCCGTCACGGAGGACGCGCTGCGCATGTGGGCGCCGTCGGTCGATGTCACCACCGCCATGCGCCGGTTGGGGATGACCGCGGACTTCGCGCGCCACCACTGCTACGACGACCTGACCGAGCGGGAGACCGAGGTGCTGGGCACCCTCCTCATGGAGCGTGTCGTGCCGGCCCCGCCCGACGACGGGCTGCTGCTCGAGGGGCGGGCGGCCGAGCTCGCCGCCGCGCTCGGGCCCGCGCTGCGGCATGTCCGCGAGGCGCGGACAGCCGGTGCCAAGGGAGGCGGCGCCGGGGACGGCGGCGAGGACGGGGGCGCGCGTGTTTGACGTGGTCTACCTGTGCTTCGGTGCCGCCGCGTGGGCGATCGTCGCGTACAAGGCGCGCGCCTGGTTCCGCGACCGGCAGAACGCCGATCTCGGCCTGACCTGCGTCATGACGGCCGGCGTGGCGAATGTGTTCCTGCTCTCCGCGCCGAGTGTCTACCGCTGGTTCGACCGCCTGGTGGGCGTGGCCAACCTGGCCATGGTCTTCCTCTACTCCTCGGTGGTGGTGTTCGCCACCGGCGCCCTGGTGCTGATGCTGCGCTGGACCGGGTCGGCGGTGCGGCCCCGTACGGTGGTGGCCGCCGTCGGCGTGGCGTGGACGGGCGCCGTCGTCGCCTTCGCCGCCGGCCGCCCCGACGCCGTCGAGCACCCCCGCGACTTCTCCACCGCCTACGCGGACGCGCCGGGCGTTGTCATCTTCCTGGTGCTGTATCTGGCCATTTTCGGTTCGGGCCTGGCCGGACTCGGCGTGCTGTGCCGGCGCTACGCGGCCACCCTGCGCGGGTCCTGGCTCGCCCGGGGGCTGCGGGTGCTGGCCGCCGGGTGCTGGCTGGGCCTGGCGTACTGCGCCTGCAAGGTGATCGGCTTTCTCTTCTCGTGGGCGGGCCGAGACCTGCCCTGGCTGTCCAACGGCGTGGCGCCGCTGACCGCTTCGGTCGCGGCCCTGCTGGTCCTGGCCGGGTTCGCCATCCCGGCGCTCGGGCCGCGCGCCTCCGCCTGGCGCAGGCTGCGCCGGCTGAACCCCCTGTGGCGCGAGGTCACCGCCCAGGCGCCCGAAGTGGCCATGCCCATGGGCCGTCCGCGCTGGGCCGGCTGGTGGCCCTTCGCCGATCTGGAGTGGCGGGCCAACCGCCAGATGGCGGAGATCCGGGACGTACAGCGCGGTGTCCGGCGCCATGTGGAGGCCGATGCGCTGGAGATCGCCCGTGTCAAGGGCCGTGCCGCCGGGCTCGGGGATTGGCAACTTGTTGCATTCATGGAGGCGACGGCGCTCCGACGCGGTTTGCTGAACCAAGCGGCCGGGCGCGTGCCGGTGCCCGGCGCTGACAGCGTGGTGGTGGAGACGGGCGCCGGGCCGAACCAGGAGCATGAGCACCTGGCGCGCGTCGCCGACGTGTACCACCAGCCGCTGGTCGACGAGGTGCTTGAGGAGCTGGGCGAACGGACCGCCGCCCAGCGGCAGTGAAGGGGGACCGAGAGCGAGGTGGCCCTGGACGGGGGTCGGGGCCGCCCGTGGCACAGGGCGGCGCCGGGGAGATTCAGCCCCGGCGCCGCCTCTCGGCCACACGTCTCACCCTGCCCGGGCCGAGCCGGAAGGCCGGTGTCGAGACACTGGCTCCAACCCACCGGACCTCACGGACCAGGCCCTAGAGTCGGGAGCCATGCAGAACACCGCGAACACCGCTGTTCCCGGCCCGCCGGAGCCGCTCGACACCCGTGCGCTGCTGGAGGATCCGCACGCCGCGTACGCCGAGCTGCGCGAGGCGGGCCCCGTCCACCGGATCCCGGGTCCGGACGGGCGGCCCGCGTGGCTGGTGACCCGCTACGACGATGTGCGGCGGGCGCTCGCCGACCCCCGGCTCTCCCTGGACAAGAGCAACGCGCTGGCCGGCAACTTCCGCGGGTTCGCCCTGCCACCCGCCCTGGACGCCAATCTGCTGAACATGGACCCGCCGGACCACACGCGGGTGCGCCGGCTGGTGGTCAAGGCCTTCACCCCCGGGCGCGTCGAGCGGATGCGGGAGCCGGTCCGGCGCGCCGCGGACGCACTCCTCGACGCCGTCGAGCCGGCCGGCCGGGCCGATCTGATCGCCGCGTACGCCGGACCGCTGCCCATCACCGTGATCTGCGATCTGCTCGGTGTTCCCCAGCGGGACCGGCGGGACTTCCGCGCCTGGAGCGACGCGCTCATCGCCCCCGACCCGGCGCGGCCGCACCTGGCGAAGGAGGCGGTCGGCAGCATGCTGCGTTTCTACACCGGCCTGATCGCGAGCAAACGCGAGGAGCCCGGTGACGATCTGCTCTCCGACCTGATCGCGGTGCGGGACGACGGGCAAGGTGGCGCAGGCGAGGGGAGCGACCGGCTCACCGAGGACGAACTGACCTCGCTGGCCTTTCTGCTGCTGATGGCCGGGTACGAGAACGTGACCCACCTCATCGGCAACGCGGTGCTCGCGCTGCTCGACCACCCCCCGCTGCTGCGGGAGCTGCGCGAGCGGCCCGGCGCGATCGCGGCGGCGGTCGAGGAGTTCGCGCGCCACGACGGCCCGGCGCCGCTGGCGATCCGCCGCTTTCCGCTCGAGGACGTGGAGATCGGCGGGGTGACGGTCCCGGCGGGGGAGACCGTGCTGCTCTCCCTGGCCTCCGCCAACCGCGACCCTGGCCACTTCAGGGAACCGGACCGACTTGATCCGGATTTTGGCCGATTGGGGCATCTTGCCTTCGGTCACGGAATCCACTATTGCCTCGGCGCCCCGCTGGCTCGTCTGGAGGCCGAAACCGCCCTGACCGCCCTGTTGAGCCGCGCTCCGGGCCTGCGTCTCGACGTTCCGCGCACACAGCTGCGCTGGCGGCCGACGATTCGCGCACGTGGCTTGATCTCGCTTCCTGTCGCGTGGTAGCGGGGGAAAGCGAACAAGCTTTTGATGCATAACTGCGCTTCGATGCGGTAAAAAGGTGCTGAGCCCGCCCGGTGTGCATCCCCCGTCGCACCGGGCGGGCCTTCGTCGTCCCAAGGCGTTCAGACGCCATCACAGGGCCGGAAGGGTTAGAGATTGGGCTAGAGAGCAAGGTCACAGGGGGAGACACTGCTTTCGCTTTAGGCCCTCGCACTAGCCTCCTCCCATGACGGTCCTGCCTGACGACCTCCCGCTCGCCGCCGAGTTCCCGGAGGCGACCCGAGACCAGTGGCACCACCTCGTCGAAGGGGTGCTGCGCAAATCCGGCACGGTGGATGCCGTGGGCGCGCAGGCCGCGGCGGCGCTGTCCACCGCGCTCGAGGACGGGATCTCCGTCCGTCCCCTCTACACCGCGGAGGACGCCCCCGCCGACCCTGGCTACCCCGGGTTCGCCCCCTTCGTACGCGGCGGCAGGGCGCAGGGCTCCACGGTGTCCGGCTGGGACGTACGCCAGCGCCACGCCCACGTCGACCCCGGGCACACCAACCGCGCGGTACTCGCGGACCTGGAGAACGGAGCCGGTTCGCTGTGGCTCGCGGTCGGCGCGGCCGGTCTGCCCGTGGAGGCGTTGCCCGAAGCCCTCAAGGGGGTCTATCTCGACCTCGCCCCCGTCGTCCTGGACGCGGGCGCCGACTTCGACGACGCCGCCCGCGCGCTGCTGCGGCTGTACGCCGAGCGTCAGGTGCCGCCGGGCGCGGCCCTCGGCAACCTCGGCGCCGACCCGCTGGGCCTGGCGGCCCGCACCGGTGGCCACACCGGCCTCGCGGCCCACCTGTCCGCCGCCACCGAGCTCGCGGCGCTCTGCGACCGCGACCACCCGGGTGTGCGGGCCTTCACCGTGGACGCCCTGCCGTACCACGAGGCCGGCGGCTCGGTGGCGCAGGAGCTCGGCTGCTCGCTCGCCGCGGGCGTGGAGTATCTGCGGGCGCTGACCGACACCGGGCCGCTGACCGCCGAAGCGGCCTGCGGCCAGCTGGAGTTCCGCTACGCGGCCACCGCCGACCAGTTCCTCACCATCGCCAAGCTGCGCGCGGCCAGGCGGCTGTGGGCGCGCGTGGCGCAGGTGTGCGGCGCGCCCACCCAGGCGGCGGCCCAGCGCCAGCACGCGGTGACCTCCCCGGTGATGATGACCCGCCGCGACCCCTGGGTGAACATGCTCCGCACCACCGTCGCGGCCCTGGCCGCCGGGGTGGGCGGGGCCGACGCCGTCACCGTGCTGCCCTTCGACTCCGCGATCGGCCTGCCTGACGACTTCGCCCGCCGGATCGCCCGCAACACCTCCACGATCCTGCTCGAGGAGTCGCACCTGGCGCGGGTGATCGACCCGGCCGGAGGCTCCTGGTACGTCGAGAGCCTCACCGACGACGTGGCCAAGGCGGCCTGGGCCTTCTTCCAGGAGATCGAGCGCGCCGGGGGACTGGGACAGGCCCTCGCCTCCGGTCTTGTGGAGCGGCGGCTGGCCGCCACCTGGGAGCGCCGCGCCAAGGACCTCGCCCGCCGCAAGGAGCCGATCACCGGCGTCAGCGAGTTCCCGAACCTTGACGAGCAGCCGGTGGAGCGCGAGCCCGCCCCCGTACCGCCCGGCGGCGGCCTGCCCCGGGTGCGCCGCGACGAGGCGTACGAGGCGCTGCGCGCCCGCTCCGACGCCCACCTGGCGGCGGAGGGGACCCGGCCCCGGGTGTTCCTGGCCGCGCTCGGCCCCGCGGCCGCGCACACCGCCCGCGCCGCGTTCGCCGCCAACCTCTTCCAGGCCGGCGGCATCGAGGCGGTGCACGAACCCACCACGGTCGACGCGGAGTCGGCCGCCGAGGCGTTCGCCGCCAGCGGAGCCCGCGTGGCCTGTCTGTGCTCGAGCGACACGGTGTACGAGCAGGAGGCGGTGGCCGTGGCGGAGCGGCTGAAGGCCGCCGGAGCACGGCGCGTCTATCTGGCGGGCAGGCCCGGTGAGCGGCGCGAGGAGTTGCAGCGGGCCGGGGTGGACGCGTTCGTCTTCGCCGGGTGTGACGCGGTCGAGGTGCTCACCTCGGCCCTCGAGACGATGGGAGTGGCGTGACCGTGAGCGGGATTCCTGACTTCTCCACGGTCGACCTCGGGACACCGGAGGAGGTGTCCGGCGCTGCGGGTGCCGCGGCGTGGACGGAGGCGCTGCAGAGCGCCACCGGCAAGGGTGTCGAGGACCTGGTGTGGGACACCCCCGAGGGCATCGGGGTCAAACCGCTGTACGGGCCCGAGGACCTGACCGGCATCGACTTCCTGGGCACCTACCCGGGCATCGCGCCGTATCTGCGCGGCCCGTACCCGACGATGTATGTCAACCAGCCCTGGACCATCCGCCAGTACGCGGGCTTCTCCACCGCCGAGGAGTCGAACGCCTTCTACCGCCGCAACCTCGCCGCGGGCCAGAAGGGCCTGTCGGTCGCCTTCGACCTGCCCACCCACCGCGGCTACGACAGCGACCACCCCAGAGTCACCGGCGACGTCGGCATGGCGGGCGTGGCCATCGACTCCATCTACGACATGCGGCAGCTCTTCGACGGCATCCCGCTGGACCGGATGAGCGTGTCGATGACGATGAACGGCGCGGTGCTGCCCGTCCTCGCGCTCTACATCGTCGCCGCCGAGGAACAGGGCGTGGCGCCCGACAAGCTGGCCGGGACCATCCAGAACGACATCCTCAAGGAGTTCATGGTCCGCAACACCTACATCTATCCGCCGCAGCCGTCGATGCGGATCATCTCCGACATCTTCGCCTTCACCTCGCAGCGGATGCCCCGCTACAACTCCATCTCCATCTCCGGCTACCACATCCAGGAAGCCGGCGCCACGGCCGACCTGGAGCTGGCCTACACCCTCGCCGACGGCGTGGAGTATCTGCGCGCGGGGCTCGACGCCGGGATGGACGTGGACGCCTTCGCGCCCCGGCTCTCGTTCTTCTGGGCGATCGGCATGAACTTCTTCATGGAGATCGCCAAGCTGCGGGCGGCCCGGCTGCTGTGGGCCAAGCTGGTCGGCCAGTTCGACCCCAAGAACCCCAAGTCGCTGTCGCTGCGCACCCATTCGCAGACCTCGGGCTGGTCGCTGACCGCCCAGGACGTGTTCAACAACGTGGCCCGCACCTGTGTGGAGGCCATGGCCGCCACCCAGGGCCACACCCAGTCGCTGCACACCAACGCCCTCGACGAGGCCCTCGCGCTGCCCACCGACTTCTCCGCGCGCATCGCCCGCAACACCCAGATACTGCTCCAGCAGGAGTCCGGTACCTGCCGGGTGATCGACCCGTGGGGCGGCAGCGCGTATGTGGAACGGCTCACCCACGACCTGGCCCGGCGCGCCTGGCTCCACATCCAGGAGGTCGAGGCCGCCGGCGGCATGGCCAAGGCCATCGACGCCGGTATCCCCAAGATGCGCGTCGAGGAGGCCGCGGCGCGCACCCAGGCGCGGATCGACTCGGGGCGGCAGCCGGTGATCGGCGTCAACAAGTACCGTGTCGACAGCGACGAGCAGATCGACGTCCTCAAGGTCGACAACTCCGCCGTCCGCGCCCAGCAGTTCGAGAAGCTGCGCCGGCTGCGGGCCGAGCGCGACGAGGCCGGCTGCCAGGACGCGCTGCGCGCGCTCACCGCGGCCGCCGAGTCCGGCCCTGGCGCCGGCCTCGAGGGCAATCTCCTCGCGCTCGCCGTGAACGCGGCCCGCGCCAAGGCGACGGTCGGCGAGATCTCCGACGCGCTGGAGAAGGTGTACGGGCGCCACTCCGGCCAGATCCGTACGATCGCCGGTGTGTACCGAGACGAGGCAGGACCGTCCTCCGGCGTGGACCGCACCCGGGCGCTGGTCGAGGAGTTCGAGCGGGCCGAGGGCCGCCGCCCGCGCATCCTGGTCGCCAAGATGGGCCAGGACGGGCATGACCGCGGCCAGAAGGTGATCGCCACCGCCTTCGCCGACCTGGGTTTCGACGTGGACGTCGGCCCGCTCTTCCAGACGCCCGAGGAGGTCGCGCGGCAGGCGGTCGAGGCCGATGTGCACATCGTCGGCGTCTCCTCGCTCGCGGCCGGCCACCTGACGCTGGTGCCCGCGCTGCGCGAGCAACTGGCCGAGGCGGGGCGGGAGGACATCACCGTCGTGGTGGGCGGGGTCATCCCGCCGCAGGACGTGCAGACCCTGCACGAGGCGGGAGCCGCCGCCGTCTTCCTGCCCGGCACGGTCATCCCCGACGCCGCGTACGAGCTGGTCCAGACGCTGGCCGCGGACCTCGGCCACGAGCTGTAGGCCCATGCCGGAGAAGAAGAGACGAACTGTCGACATCGACACCTACGCCAAGGGCGTGCTCGACGGCTCCCGCGCCTACATCGCGCGCGCGATCACGCTCGTCGAGTCCACCCGCCCCGACCACCGCGACCTCGCCCAGCGGCTGCTGATCGAACTGCTGCCGCACGCGGGCGGGGCGCGCCGGGTGGGCATCAGCGGCGTACCGGGGGTGGGCAAGTCGACCTTCATCGATGCCCTGGGCTCGCTGCTCACCGGGCTCGGCCACAAGGTCGCGGTGCTCGCCGTCGACCCCTCCTCCAGCCGCACCGGCGGCTCCATCCTGGGTGACAAGACCCGGATGGAGCGGCTGGCGGTCGACCCGGCCGCCTTCGTCCGCCCCTCGCCCAGCGCGGGCACGCTGGGCGGGGTGGCCCGCGCCACCCGCGAGTCCATGGTGGTCATGGAGGCGGCGGGCTACGACGTGCTGCTGGTCGAGACGGTGGGCGTGGGCCAGTCGGAGACCGCCGTGGCGGGCATGGTCGACTCCTTCCTGCTGCTCTCCCTCGCCCGCACCGGCGACCAGCTCCAGGGCATCAAGAAGGGGGTCCTGGAGCTCGCGGACGTCGTCGCCATCAACAAGGCCGACGGCCCCCACGAGCGCGACGCCAAGTCCGCCGCCCGTGAACTCAGGGGCGCGCTGCGGCTGCTGCAGCCCCCGGGCGCGCCCTGGAACCCCCCGGTGCTGACCTGCAGCGCACGTGAGGGCACCGGCCTTCAGGGGGTGTGGGAGCGGCTGGAGCAGCACCGCCGGGTGCTGGAGGCGGCCGGCGCGCTGGACGCCAAGCGGCGTGACCAGCAGGTCGACTGGGCCTGGTCCATGGTCCGCGACCAGCTGCTGACCCGGCTGCGGGAACACCCCGATGTGCGGCGGCTCGGCCCCGTGCTCGAACAGCAGGTGCGCGACGGCACGCTGACCGCGACGCTGGCCGCCGACCGGCTGCTGGAGGCGTTCGGGAGGCCGGCCGACGCCGATGGATGACACGCCGCCGCCGGCCGAGGTGGGGCCGTTCTTCGCCCTGCGCACCGACCCCGCCACCGGAGATCCGCGCGAGCAGGGTTACGCGCTGATCGGCGAGGCGTACCGGCTCACGCCCGAGGGGGCCGCCGCGCCGCTTCTGCGCGCCCGCGTCGAGGCGGTGGCCGCGAACCTGCGCACCGACGAGCCGAGGGTCGCCGCATCGCTCGTCTTCCAGGGGCTCGCCGCCCGGGTGTGGTCGCTCGCCCTCGGCCGGGCGGCCCTGACCGGCATGGTGTCGAGCCTCCGCCCCGACCGGCTGTGGTGGCACCCCGGGCGCGCCGCCCCCGACGACCTGTGGTGGCCCGGCGTGCCGTCCGTCATGGGGGAGCCCGGAGGGCTCGCCGGTCAGGTGGGCGACGCCGCGTACCCCCATCTGCTGCCGCTGCACGCCGCCGTCAGCCGGGCCTACCGGGTCTCGGGGCGACTGCTGTGGGGGAACGCCGCCTCGGCGCTGGCCGGTTCGCTGCGGGTCCTGCACGACTGGTGCCGGGCGCACGGCCTTCCGGAGGCGGCGGAGCGCGCCACCGAGCTGGCCCGTGCCCAGCTCGCCCACCCGCCGCTGCGCGACACCGGCACCCTTTCCTCCCCTCCGCCCGCCTTCCGGCGCCGCACCTGCTGTCTCTACTACCGGGTGCCGGGCGGCGGCCTGTGCGGCGACTGCGTACTGCGCCGAGCGCCGGTGTGAGTCACACGGTCCCGCGGCGGGCCGATACGGTGTGCGAATGCCGAAGAACGAGAACCTGTTCTCATCCTGGAGGGGCTGGTCCGGGCGCCTCACCTCCCGCCTGGTCCACCGCGGATGGCGCGCCGTACAGCGGGCCGGTGCGGTGACGGCCGACCGCCCCGGCCCCTACCGCTTCGGCCGCTTCGGCGTCGGCACCCGCCTCGCGTTCCCCCAGGGCACCATCTTCGGGGAACCGTGGATCCAGCTCGGCGACCACTGCGTCATAGGTCAGGACGTGACACTCACCGCGGGCATGATGCCGGGCCTCGACCTGGGCCCGGACCCCGTCCTGCGGCTCGGCAACGGCGTGGTCCTGGGCCGCGGCAGCCATGTGGTCGCCTCCCGGACCGTGGAGTTCGGCGACGACGTCTTCTGCGGCCCGTACGTCTATGTGACCAGCGACAACCACTCCTACGACGACCCGGACCAGCCCATAGGCCGGCAGTGGCCGCGCTCGGCCCCCGTCCACATCGGCTCCGGCAGCTGGCTGGGCGCGGGCGCGGTGATCCTGCCGGGGGCGCGGCTGGGCCGCAACGTGGTGGTCGCGGCGGGCGCGGTCGTACGGGGCGAGTTCCCCGATCACGCCGTGGTGGCCGGGGCACCCGCGCGGATCGTACGCCGCTGGGCCCCGGAATCCGGCTGGCAGCCGCCGCTGCGCACCCCCGCCCCGGTGCCGATCAGCGAGGACACGACCGTCGAGCAACTGCTCGCCCTCGCCGAGCAGGAGCGAGCGGGGGAACGCGGGCCGGCCGGAGCCGGGGACACGGACGTCGTAGCAGGTCAGTAGAGTTTCGGTGACTGTCCCCGACCATTGAGGTATCACCTGTGAGCCCGCCCCCTTCCCCCGTGACCGTGATCGGCATCGGCGCCGACGGCTGGGACGGGCTCGGTCCCGCGGGCCGGGAGGCGCTGCGCGCGGCCGAGGTGGTCATCGGCGGACACCGCCAACTGGAGCTGCTGCCACCGGAGTGCCCCGCCGAACGCGTGCCGTGGCCGTCGCCGCTGCGGCCCGCCGTGCCGGGGCTGTTCGCGGCGTACGCCGGGCGGCGGGTGTCCGTGCTGGCCAGCGGCGACCCCATGTTCTTCGGCATCGGCCGCGCCCTGGCCGAGGAGTTGGGCGCCGACCGGCTGCGGGTGCTGCCCCACCCGTCGTCCGTGTCCCAGGCCTGTGCCCGGCTGGGCTGGGCGGTGGAGGAGACCGAGGTGATCAGCCTCGTCGGACGGCCCCTCGCCTCCCTGGCCCGCGCCCTGCACGCCCGGCGGCGGCTGCTCGTCCTCAGCGCGGGCGCCGCCACCCCCGCCGAGGTCGCCGCGCTGCTGCGCGACCGCGGCTTCGGCCCCAGCCGGATGCGGGTCCTGGAGCAGCTGGGCGGCGAGCGCGAACGGCACCTCGAAGGCACCGCCGACCACTGGCACCACGCGCCCGGCGACCCCCTCAACGTCATCGCCGTCGTATGCGCCCCCGCCGCGGACACGCTGCGCCTGTCCGCCGTCCCCGGACTGCCGGACCAGGCGTACGAACACGACGGCCAGCTGACCAAGCGCCATGTGCGCGCCGCCACGCTCGCCGCGCTGGCCCCCGCCCCCGGAGAGCTGCTGTGGGACGTCGGCGGCGGCTCCGGCTCGATCGCCGTGGAGTGGATGCGTACGCACCGCGGTTGCGCCGCGGTGTCCGTCGAGCGGGACCCCGTACGGGCGACGCGCATCGGCCGCAACGCCGCCGCGCTCGGGGTGCCGGGGTTGCGCGTCGTCACCGGCGCCGCCCCGGACGCCCTGACCGGACTGCCCACCCCCGACGCGGTGTTCATCGGCGGCGGCCTGACCGCGCCCGGTCTGCTGGAGGCCTGCTGGGCGGCGCTGCCCACCGGCGGGCGGCTCGTCGCGAACACCGTGACGCTGGAGTCGGAGGCGCTGCTCGCCCACTGGTACCGGCGGTACGGCGGGGAGCTGGTGCGGCTCGCCGTCGCGCACGCCGCCCCGGTCGGCGGCTTCACCGGGTGGCGGCAGGCGATGCCGGTCACCCAGTGGGCCGCGGTCAAACCCGCGGCCGAGCACGCGGCCGAAGGCGCGGCCGGAGCTGTGGCCGGACCCGCGGCCGAGCATGTGACCAAAGCCGCGGTCGAAGCGGCCGAAGGAGAGACTGCCCCATGACCGTGTACTTCATCGGCGCGGGCCCCGGCGCCGCCGACCTGATCACCGTGCGCGGCGCCCGCACCCTCGCCCGCTGCCGGGTGTGCCTGTACGCGGGCAGCCTGGTGCCGCGCGAACTCCTCACCGAGTGCCCGCCGGACGCCCGCCTGGTCGACACCGCCCGGCTCAACCTCGACCAGATCACCGACGAGCTGGTCCGGGCCCACCGGGCGGGCGAGGACGTGGCCCGGCTGCACTCCGGCGACCCGTCGGTGTTCAGCGCCGTCGCCGAGCAGATGCGGCGGCTGGACGCGCACGGCGTGCCGTACGAGGTGATCCCCGGCGTCCCCGCGTTCGCCGCCGCGGCGGCGGCGCTGGGGCGCGAGCTGACCGTGCCGACCGTCGGCCAGACCGTCGTCCTCACCCGCGTCGCCCAGCAGGCCACCCCCATGCCGGACGGCGAGGACCTCGCCACCCTCGGCCGCAGCCGGGCGCTGATCGTGCTGCACCTCGCCGCCCGGTACGTGGACCGGGTGGTGGCCGAACTCCTCCCGCACTACGGCGCCGACTGCCCCGCGGCGGTGGTCGCCCGGGCCAGCCGCCCCGACGAACTGGTGCTGCGCGGCACCCTCGGCGACATCGCGGACCGCGTGAAGGAGGCGGGCGTGGTGCGCACCGCGGTCATCATGGTGGGCCGCACACTGGGCGCGGAGCAGTTCCGCGACAGCCACCTGTACTCGGCGGCGCGGGAGCGTTCGTAGCCCCCGGGAGCGTCAGGTGGCCGTTCCCCCAGGGCCCCGGGCCGCCGCGCGGCCCACGATCGTGCCCGCGCGATCGACGCAGAGGACGTCCACGGCCACCGGCGCCCCGCGCAGCACCCCGAGCGCCGTCTCCCGGGCCGCCGCCGCGACCAGATCGCCGAGCGGCACCCCGCGCGCCGCGCACAGCTGCATCGTCTGCAGGCCGGTGTTGGCCGCCGCCACCGCCGCCGCCAGCTCCTCGTCGGCGCCGCCGCGGCGGGCGAGTTCGGCGAGGAAGGCCTTGTCCACCTGCGAGCGGGAGGAGTGCAGATCCAGATGGCCCGCCGCGAGCTTGGAGAGCTTGGCGAAGCCCCCGGCGACGGTCAGCCGGTCCACCGGATGACGGCGCAGATACTTGAGCACCGCCCCCGCGAAGTCCCCCATGTCAAGCAGCGCGTCCTGCGGCAGCCCGTGTTCGGCCGTCGCGACCTTCTCCGAGGTCGCGCCCGTACACCCCGCCACATGCCGACGCCCCGCCGCGCGCGCCACATCCACCCCGCGCCGGATGCTGTCGATCCACGCCGAGCAGGAGTACGGCACCACGATGCCCGTCGTCCCGAGGATCGACAGCCCGCCGAGGATGCCCAGACGCGGGTTCCAGGTGCTGCGGGCGATCTCCTTGCCGTGGTCCACCGCGATCTCGACCTCGGCGTCGCCGGTGCCGCCGAGCCGGGCCGCCACCGACGCGATGTGATCGCGCATCATCTGCCGGGGCACCGGGTTGATCGCGGGCTCGCCGACCGCGAGCGGCAGCCCGGGACGGGTCACCGTGCCCACGCCGGGCCCGGCCCGGAAGACCACACCGCTGCCGGGCGGCAGCAGCCGCACCGTGGCGCGTACCACCGCGCCGTGCGTGACATCCGGATCGTCACCCGCGTCCTTGACCACCGCGGCCATCGCCCGGCCCGCCGTCAGCTCCTCGCCCGCGAGCGCGAACGCGGGCCGCTGCCCCCTCGGCAGTTCGATGGTCACCGGATCGGGGAACTCCGCGCTGAGCAGCGCGGTGTACGCGGCCGTCGCCGCCGCCGTCGCACACGCCCCGGTGGTCCAGCCGTGCCGCAGCCCCGAACGCGCCAGCTGCGCGCCGCGGCCCCCGGCCGGGGCGGTCCCGTCCTTCGATATCCGCTCAGCCACGGGAAGCTCCGCCTCTCGTCCAAGCGCCGGCCCCGCGCCGGGCGCGGCCCGGGGACCGTCCGGCGGCACTCACCCCTGGCCCGCCGGAGAGGCCCGGCGCCGCGCGGCCGGCCACGGCCATGGGAGGGTTGACCGGGCGCGGCCGGCCGGCCGCGGACCGGCACGGCACCACGCACCACGGAAGGCACCCGATGACACCGACCCCGGCGGAGGCCGCCCCAGGACCCCGGCCGCGCCGGCCCCGCCATGTGCTCATCCTCGGCGGCACCACCGAGGCGCGCCGACTGGCCGCCGACGTGGCCGATACCCCCGGGCTGTGCGTCACCAGCTCGCTGGCCGGGCGGGTCGCCGAGCCGCGGCTGCCGGCCGGGCAGGTGCGGATCGGCGGATTCGGGGGCTTTGAGGGCCTGGTTCGCTGGCTGCGCGAGCAGCAGGTGGACGCGGTCATCGACGCCACCCATCCTTTCGCCGGCACGATCAGTTTCAACGCGGCCCGGGCGGCCGCCACGGCCCATGTTCCCCTGCTCGCCCTGCGCCGCCCCGGCTGGGTGCCGGGCCCGGGGGACCGGTGGCACTGGGCGGGGTCGCTGGACGAGGCGGCCGGGCTGCTGCCCGCCCTGGGGCGGCGGATCTTCCTCACCACCGGGCGGATGGGCCTGGCCGCCTTCGCCCATCTGACCGAGCAGTGGTTCCTGGTCCGCTCCGTCGACGCGCCCGAGCCGCCGGCCCCGCCGCACATGGAAGTGGTGCTGGACCGCGGTCCGTTCACGGTGGCGGGGGAGGCGGAGCTGCTGCGCCGCCACCGCATCGACGTCGTGGTCACCAAGGACAGCGGTGCCGGTGCCACCGCCGCCAAGCTCACCGCGGCGCGGGAGGCCGGGCTGCCGGTCGTCGTCGTCCGGCGCCCCGCGGCCCCGGACGGCGTGCCCGTCGTACCCGACCCGGCGGCCGCCCTGGCCTGGCTGAGCACCACGCTCGGCTGACCTGCTGACCTGCTGACCGCGTGCCCGGCTGGTCAGCGCTCCGGGTAGCGGCGTGGCGTCCAGACGATCTCGGTGCCGTCGCCGCGCCGGGCGGTGCGGGTCTGGGAGGAGCCGACCAGCAGGATGGTGCGCATGTCGACCTGGGCCGGGTCGAGATCGGCCAGTCTGACGATGCGTATCCGCTCCTCGGGGCCGCCCACGTCCCGGCCGAGGACCACGGGCGTGTCCGGCGCGCGGTGTTCGAGCAGCAGTTCGCGCGCCTTGCCGACCTGCCAGATGCGGCTGCGCGAGCCGGGGTTGTACAGGGCGAGCACCAGGTCGGCCGCGGCGGCTGCGCGCAGCCGCTCGGCGATGACCTCCCAGGGCTTGAGCCGGTCCGACAGGGAGATCACCGCGTAGTCGTGGCCGAGCGGGGCGCCCGCGCGGGCCGCGGCCGCGTGGGCCGCGGTCATGCCGGGCACCACCCGGACCGGCACCTCGCGGTACGGGTCCTCGGCCGCCGCCTCCAGCACGGCGGTGGCCATGGCGAAGACGCCCGGATCGCCTGAGGAGACCACGGCGACCCGCCGTCCGTGCCGGGCCAGGTCGAGCGCGAACTCGGCGCGCTCGGCCTCCACCTTGTTGTCGGAGGCGTGCCGGCGCTGCCCCGGGCGCACCGGCACCCGGTCCAGATAGGTGGTGTAGCCGACCAGGTCCTCGGCGGCGGCCAGTTCGCCCCGTGCCTCGGGGGTCAGCCACAGCGGTCCCGCCGGGCCGAGGCCCACCACCACGACCTCGCCGCGGCCGGCCGGGGCCTGCGCGTCGATCCGGCTCGGCAGCACCGCCATCGAGAAGTAGGGCACCGATTCGGGGTCCACGTCGGCCAGCGGCGCCACGCGCTCCGCGCCCATCGTGGCCCGCTCCACGTACCGGGCCTCCGCCAGCCGCCCCGAGCGCTCCAGCGCCCGGCGCACCGCCGGGAAGGTGCGGCCGAGTTTCATCACGGCGGCCGAGTCGGTCGAGGCCAGGCGGGCCGTCAACTCCTCCTCCGGGAGCGTGCCGGGCAGCACGGTCAGCACCTCCTCGCCCTCCACCAGCGGAGCTCCGATCCGGGCGGCGGCGGCGCTCACGGAGGTGACGCCGGGGACGACCTCGGTGGGGTAGCGGTCGGCCAGGCGCTTGTGCATGTGCATGTACGAGCCGTAGAAGAGCGGGTCGCCCTCGGCGAGCACCGCGACCGTGCGCCCCGCGTCCAGGTGGGCGGCCAGCCGGGCCGCGGCGTCCGCGTAGAACTCCTCCATCGCGCCGCGGTAGCCGCCGGGGTGGTCGGTGGCCTCGGTGGTGACCGGGTAGACCAGCCGCTCCTCGATGTGGTCGGGCCGCAGATGGCGCTCGGCGATGGAGCGCGCGATGCTGCGGCCGTGCCGGGCGCTGTGGTACGCGACGACATCGGCCTCGGCGATGACCTCCACGGCGCGTACGGTCATCAGCGAGGGATCGCCGGGGCCAAGACCCACGCCGTAGAGCCGGCCGGTGTGCTGCTCGCTCACTCTTCCTCGCTCGCAATCGCGTTGACCGCGGCCGCGGCGATGGCGCTGCCGCCACGCCGGCCGCGCACCACCAGGTGGTCGAGCGCGGCCGGATGCCCGGCCAGCGCGTCCTTGGACTCGGCGGCGCCGATGAAGCCGACCGGGACGCCGATGACGGCGGCCGGGCGCGGCGCGCCCGTCTCGACCATCTCCAGCAGGCGGAACAGCGCCGTGGGCGCGTTGCCGATGGCCACCACCGCGCCCTCCAGCCGGTCCCGCCACAGCTCCAGTGCGGCGGCGCTGCGCGTGGTGCCCATCTTGCGGGCCAGTTCGGGAACGGTGGGGTCGGACAGGGTGCACACCACGTCGTTGTCCGCGGGCAGCCGCTTGCGGGTGACGCCGCTGGCCACCATGTGCGCGTCGCAGAGCACGGGCGCGCCGGCGCGCAGGGCGGCGCGGGCGCGGGCGACCACCTGGGGGGTGTACGCGAGGTCCTGGACGAGGTCGACCATCCCGCAGGCGTGGATCATCCGCACCGCGACCTGGCTGACGTCGGCGGGCAGAGCGCCCAAGTCGGCCTCGGCGCGGATGGTGGCAAAGGAGGCGCGGTATATGGCCGCGCCGTCCTTCTCGTAGTCGAACACTGTGTCCTCGATCATGTCGTTCCACGGGCCGCCGCCACGGCGCCGGCCACTTGCTCTGCTGTCACGTCCACGCCCCGCGCGGCCCCTGTGGCGCCTCGTACGGTGACCTGGTAGCCGTCGCCCGTCGCCAGTACGTCGACCCACCGGCCGCCGGGGTGGCCGCAGCGCCGCTCGCAGCCGGAGAAATACGCAGGCAGCCGGCCCCGCGGCCGGCCCGGTAGGCCGTTGCCGGACGCCCCGCCCGCCACCGCGCGCCCCGCCTCGGCACGCACATCGGCCAGGGACTTGGCGCAGCCCGGTCGGCCCGTACACGCGCCGACCCCGAGCCAGGGGGAGTCCGGCGCGGTCACCAGCCCGGCGTCGGCGAGCTCCCGCAGCGCGGCTTCGGCGCCGTCCGGGGAGAAACCGGGCAGCACCACGCCGCGCCAGGGTGTCACACGCAGCTCGCCCGAGCCGCCCTGGGAGGCGACCTTGGCGAGCAGCCGCCACTGAGCGGCGCTGAGCCGCCCCAGCGGAGCGGCGATCGACACCGCGCACCGCCCGTCCGGCCCGGCGACGAGCCCGATCGCGGGCGGCTCCTGGCTTCCCGGCCCCCGCGTGCCCGCGACGCCTCGCCCCGTGGCCGGCGGCGGGCCGTACGTGGGACCGGCCACGGCGGGGCGCTCGCTGCCACTGTGGACCCCTGCGGCGTCAGTCGCCGAGGTCTGCGCCCCAGCGACCCCGGAGACAGGACCGAGGCCCGCGAACCGGACCCCCGCTTCGGCGAGTCGCCGCGCCAACCCGTCCGCCGTCACGGCGTGTCGGGCCGGCAGCTCACGGACGCGCCAGATCCGCGTGCCACTCGCGCGCACCGCGTCGAGAAACGCCACGGCGGCCACCGCCGCCGCACGAGGCGCGTCCTCGGCCCGCACCCGGAGCTCAGCGCCTACGGTCCCGCCGCCCGGCCTGGACGAGGCCTCCGGACCGCCGTTCCCGGGTCCGTGCGGGGGGCCGGGGTGGGCGAGGGGCCGCGCAGGGTCCGGCGTGTCGCCATCGGGCTCCGCCCGGCCGTCCCGGCGTGCCGGGACGGCCGTCGTGCCGCGGGCGTCCGCCGGGCCAGGAGTGTCCGCCGCGCCGCAGCTGTCCGCCACGCCGGGCGCACCCGGCGCGCCGCGGGCATCTGCCGCGCACTCCCCGGGGTCCGGGCGCGTGCCCGGGGCGGCCGGTTCATGGCCCCCGGCGGAGCCAAGCCGCAGCAGCGCCTCGCCGTCCGGTGCTGCGATCAATGTCACATCCGCGCCCAGCGCCGCCACATCGCCCCGCCCGTCGTCGAGCGCGAACAGGAACCGGCCCGAGAGCTGCGCCAGTTCGGCGAATCCGGAACCCTCGGGCTCGTCGTCGCACAGCAGGGCGTCCAGCTCCCTCGCCCACGCCGAGACGTCCGCGTACCCCGCCCCGTCCAGCCCGGACAGCGGGGACGCCACGACGTTGCGCACCCGGTCGTGCCGGTCCGACGGGAGCAGTCCGGCCGTCCGCAGCCGCTCCGCGAGCCCGGCCGCGCACCCCGCGTCGAGACCGCGCAGCTGAAGATTGCCCCGGGAGGTGAGGTCCAGCCGGCCGTCCCCCAACTCCTCGGCCGCGAGCGACAGCACGAGGGCCTGACGCGCCGTCAGGAGCCCGGCCGGAACGCGTACCCGGGCCAGCGCGCCGTCGTCCGCCGGGTGCAGGCGCAGCGCCCCCGGGCAGGCGTCGGTGCGACCGCGCACGGTGGTTTCGTCCCCTGGTGGGGCGGTTGTCGGGGGGAGGGGCATGGCGGCGAGCATACCGACGATCGCCTCCCGCTCACCGCCCCACGGCAGGTCAGGAGCGCCTACTATGCTCACCGGCGGGTCGGTCCCGGCCCGCCACCACACAAGACGGCAAAAAGGGTAGGAAGCCGGTGGAAATCCGGCGCGGTCCCGCCACTGTGAGCGCGGCAGCCGGTATGCGACGGCCGCGCGAGCCAGGAACTCCCGCCGTCTTCAACCCGCCCGGGGCGCGGACCCCGAGGAAGGCCTGCCGTCGCATGATCCTGCTGCTGTCGACGTCCGACACCGACCTGCTCAGTGCCCGCGCGGCACAGACCCCGGTGCCCTTTTCGCTCGCCAACCCGGCCCGGCTCCCGCTGGACGACCTGCCCGCGCTCCTCGACGGCGTCGAACTCGTCGTCGTACGGCTGCTCGGCGGGGTGCGCGCCTGGCAGGAAGGGCTCGACACGCTCCTCGGCGGGGACCGCCCGGTCGTGGTCCTGACCGGCGAACAGGCCCCGGACGCCCAGCTCATGGAGGCCTCCACCGTTCCGGTCGGGATCGCCGCCGAGGCCCATGCCTATCTCGCACACGGAGGGCCCGGCAACCTCGGCCAGTTGGCCCGGTTCCTGTCCGACACCGTCCTGCTGACCGGTCACGGCTTCGAGCCGCCCGCGCCCGCGCCCTCGTGGGGCCCGCTGGAGCGCACCGTACGCGAGGACGTCACCGGGCCGCGGGTCGCCGTGCTCTACTACCGCGCCCACCACATGAGCGGCAACACCGCCTTCGTGGAGGCGCTGTGCCAGGCCGTCGAGGACGCCGGGGGCCGCCCGCTGCCGCTGTACGTCGCCTCGCTGCGCGCGCCCGAGCCCGAGCTGCTGGAGGCCCTTGCCGAGGCCGACGCGGTGGTGACGACGGTGCTGGCCGCGGGCGGCACCCGGCCCGCCGAGGCCTCGGCCGGTGGCGACGACGAGGCGTGGGACGCGGGCGCGCTGGCCGCGCTGGACGTACCGGTGCTGCAGGCGCTGTGCCTGACCGGCTCGCGCGCCGCGTGGGAGGAGAACGACGAGGGCCTTTCGCCCCTGGACGCGGCGACCCAGGTCGCCGTCCCGGAGTTCGACGGGCGGCTGATCACCGTGCCGTTCTCCTTCAAGGAGACCGACGAGGACGGCCTGCCCGTCTATGTCGCCGACCCCGAGCGCGCCGCGCGTGTCGCGGGAATCGCGGTACGACACGCCCGGCTGCGCCACATACCGGCGGCCGACAAGCGCCTCGCGCTCGTCCTGTCCGCCTACCCCACCAAGCACTCCCGCATCGGCAACGCCGTCGGCCTGGACACGCCCGCCAGCGCCGTCGCCTTGCTGCGCCGGCTGCGCGCGGACGGCTTCGACCTCGGCCCCGAGGAGGGGCCCGAGGCGCTGCCCGGCCTCGCCTCCGGCGACGGCGACGAGCTGATCCGCGCCCTCATCGAGGCGGGCGGCCACGACCAGGACTGGCTCACCGAGGAGCAGCTGGCCCGCAACCCGGTCCGGATCCCCGCCGCCGACTACCGCCGCTGGTACGCCAGGCTGCCGCAGGAGCTGCGCGAGGCGGTCGAGGAGCACTGGGGGCCGCCGCCGGGTGAGATGTTCGTCGACACCAGCCGCGACCCCGAGGGAGAGATCGTGCTGGCCGCGCTGCGCCGGGGCAATCTCCTGGTCGCCATCCAGCCGCCGCGCGGCTTCGGCGAGAACCCGATCGCCATCTACCACGACCCCGACCTGCCGCCCTCCCACCACTACCTGGCCGCCTACCGCTGGATCGCCACCCCCAGGGCCGACGGCGGCTTCGGCGCCGACGCCATGGTGCACCTGGGCAAACACGGCAATCTGGAGTGGCTGCCGGGCAAGAACGCGGGCCTGTCCGCCGCCTGCGGCCCCGACGCCGCGCTGGGCGACCTGCCGCTGATCTACCCGTTCCTGGTCAACGACCCGGGGGAGGGCACCCAGGCCAAGCGCCGCGCGCACGCCACCCTCGTCGACCACCTCGTGCCGCCCATGGCCCGCGCCGACTCCTACGGCGACATCGCGCGCCTGGAGCAGCTGCTGGACGAGTACGCCGCCATCTCCGCGATGGACCCGGCCAAACTCCCCGCCATCCGCGCCCAGATCTGGACCCTCATCCAGGCCGCCAGGCTCGACCACGACCTCGGCCTGGAGGACCGGCCGGACGACGACGGCTTCGACGACTTCCTGCTGCATGTGGACGGCTGGCTGTGCGAGGTCAAGGACGCCCAGATCCGCGACGGTCTGCATGTCCTCGGCGCCGCCCCGTCCGGCCCCGAGCGGGTCAATCTCGTCCTGGCCATTCTGCGTGCCCGGCAGATCTGGGGCGGCACCTCGGCGCTCCCCGGGCTGCGCGAGGCCCTTGGCCTCGACGAGTCGGCCGCCACCCGCACCGGCGCGGACGAGGCGGAGGACCGCGCCCGCGCCCTCGTCCAGGCGATGGAGGACGCCGACTGGGCGCCGGAGGCCGTCGAGAAGGCGTGTCTGGGGCTGCCCGAGGAGCAGCGCGACGCGGTGACCGCGATCCTCGACTTCGCCGCCCGCGAGGTCGTACCGCGGCTGGCCGCCACCACCGACGAGATCGACCACGCCGTGCACGCGCTGAACGGCGGCTTCGTGCCCGCGGGCCCCTCAGGATCGCCACTGCGCGGCCTGGTCAACGTCCTGCCGACAGGCCGTAACTTCTACTCCGTCGACCCCAAGGCCGTGCCCAGCCGGCTGGCCTGGGAGACAGGCCAGGCGCTCGCCGACTCGCTGCTGGAGCGCTACCGCGCCGACAACGACGGCGCCTGGCCGCGCTCCGTCGGCCTGTCGCTGTGGGGCACCAGCGCGATGCGCACCTCGGGCGACGACGTGGCCGAAGCGCTGGCGCTGCTGGGCGTCCGCCCGGTGTGGGACGACGCCTCGCGGCGCGTCACGGGACTCGAACCCGTCACCCTCGACCAGCTGGGCCGCCCCAGGATCGATGTCACCCTGCGCATCAGCGGCTTCTTCCGCGACGCGTTCCCGCATGTCGTGGCGCTGCTCGACGACGCCGTACGCCTCGCCGCCTCCCTCGACGAGCCCGACGACAACTACATCCGCGCCCACGCCCAGGCCGACCTCGCCGAGCACGGCGACGAGCGCCGCGCCACCACCCGCATCTTCGGCTCGCGCCCCGGCACCTACGGCGCGGGCCTGCTCCAGCTCATCGACAGCCGCGACTGGCGCACCGACGCCGACCTGGCGGAGGTCTACACGGTCTGGGGTGGCTACGCGTACGGCCGCGGCCTGGAAGGGCGCCCGGCCCGCGCGGAGATGGAGAGCGCCTACCGCCGGATCGCGGTCGCGGCCAAGAACACCGACACCCGCGAACACGACATCGCCGACTCGGACGACTACTTCCAGTACCACGGCGGCATGGTCGCCACCGTGCGCGCCCTCAAGGGCACCGCCCCCGCCGCGTACATCGGCGACTCCACCCGCCCCGAGACGGTCCGCACCCGCACCCTGCACGAGGAGACCTCCCGGGTCTTCCGCGCGCGCGTGGTCAACCCGCGCTGGATCGAGGCGATGCGCCGCCACGGTTACAAGGGTGCCTTCGAACTCGCCGCGACCGTCGACTACCTCTTCGGCTATGACGCCACGACGGGCGTGGTCGCCGACTGGATGTACGACAAACTCGCCCAGAGCTATCTCCTCGACCCAGAGAACCGCTCCTTCCTCCAGGAGGCCAACCCCTGGGCGCTGCACGGCATGGCCGAGCGGCTGCTGGAGGCCGAGAGCCGCGGCCTGTGGGAGCACCCCGACCCCGAGGTCCTGGCGGCGGTGCGGGAGCTGTACCTGGAGACCGAAGGAGGCCTGGAAGGCGGGGAGGACGAGGCCGAATGACCGGGACGGGGAGTGCGGCGGCACCCGGCACGCCGCCCCTGGAGTCGGTGGGCTGGGTGTGCGTACGCGACGGGCGGCTGCTGGCCGTGCGCACCCGCGGGCGCGACGCGTTCTACCTGCCCGGAGGCAAGCTCGAACCGGGGGAGGACGGGCCCCGGGCGCTGGCCCGGGAGCTCGCCGAAGAGCTCGGCCTGACCGCTGCGCCCGCGGCCCTGGCCGCACCGGAGTCCTTCGTCATCGAGGACGAGGCACACGGCCAGAACGGCCGGCGGCTGCGGATGACCTGCTACGCGGGCCCGGCCGAGGGCGAGCCGGTCCCGGGCCGGGAAATCGCCGAGCTGGCCTGGCTCACGGCGGACGGGGCGGGCCGCTGTGCGCCCGCGCTGCGGCAGGTGCTGCACCGGCTGGTCGCCGAGGGCCGCGTCCGCCGCGCGTGAGGCGGGCCGGCCGGGCCGGCCCGGCGCCGGGCCGGGATCGATCGGGGGTCAGGAGCGCTTGAGGGGCGCCGGGGAAGCGGGGGGCCGGGAGGCCGAGCGGACCCGCTCGGGCCAGGGCGGGCAGTTCACCAGCTCGGCCCACTCCCGGTCGTAGCGCCCCGGCACGGCCCGGCCCGCGGAGGCCCAGCGCTCGACCAGGGCGGCGTAGATGGGCACACAGGTGCTCTGGTGGAGCGTTTCGCCGCCCGCGGTGCTCCGGTCCAGCGCTCTGCTCGGCTGCGAGAGAGAACGGCGTCGCATCGTCGTCGTCATGTCAGGCCAACGCGCCGCGCCCGGCGCGGTCACCGGCTCCCCGACGAGCTCACCCGGACCGGGGCGGTCTCGCACATATCACCGACCACGCCCCGACAATGAAAAGCGTTGCCGAATTCAGAAAAGCATTCCGTATCGCCGCCGCCGGCACGCGATCGCGGCACTTGATAACCGTGTCCATTGCAGCCTTTGGATTATTTTCCGATGTGCTGTTCACTTGCGCTGTTCCGAGGAGCGATTCGAGGAGGAGTGGGTGGGCACCCATACGCACGGGCACGGGGAGGGCCATGCCGGGCACAGCCATGGCGTGGCGGAGAACGCCGACCGCCGCTGGCTGGTGGCGGCGCTCACGCTGATCAGCGGCTTCATCGTGATCGAGGGCATCATCGGCGTGCTGGCACGCTCGCTGGCGCTGCTCTCCGACGCCGCCCATATGCTCACCGACGCCGCCTCCATCGTGCTCGCGCTGTTCGCGATCCGACTCGCGGCCCGCCCCTCGCGCGGCGGCTACACCTACGGGCTCAAACGCGCCGAAATTCTCTCCGCCCAGGCCAACGGGCTCTCGCTGCTGCTGCTGGCGGTGTGGCTGGGCTATGAGGCGGTGGAGCGGCTGATCGACCCGCCCGATGTGAACGGAGCTCTGGTCCTGGCCACCGGAATCGCCGGAGTGGCGGTCAACATCGCGGCGGCCTGGTGCATGTCCAAGGCCAACCGCAGCTCACTCAACGTCGAAGGCGCCTATCAGCACATCCTCAACGACCTCTACGCCTTCATCGGCACCGCCGTCTCCGGTGTCATCGTGGTGACCACCGGTTTCGCGCGGGCGGACGCGATCGCCTCGCTCGTCGTGGTCGCGCTCATGGTCAAGGCCGGGGTGGGACTGGTCCGGGCCTCGGGCCGGGTGCTGCTGGAGGCCGCGCCGAGCGGGGTCGAGCCCGACGAGATCGGCGACCGGCTGGTGTCCCATCCGGCCGTGGCCGAGGTGCACGATCTGCATGTCTGGCAGATCACCTCGGGGGAGGTCTCCCTCTCCGCTCATGTGCTGGTCGCGGCCCCGGACGGCGACTGCCACGCCGTCCGCGAGGACCTGGAGCGGGTGCTGGGCGAGACGTACGGAATCACCCACACCACCCTGCAGGTCGACCACCTCGGCGACCGCCGGCCGCCGAGCGACGCGCACGGCCCGAGCCCGGCCGTCGAGGGCGACGCGCGCGACGAGCACTGCCTCGCCGCGCATGGGCCGGTGCACCGCTCGGCGCCGCACGGCCATTGACGAATTGGCGGTGCGGGTAATCCACCACCCCGGTTCGGAAATGCAACCCTGAGCGGGTACGCCTCATCAAATAAATCGCGGGTTTCAGGTTCATGGGCTTCTCAACCGCCCGCTATCGGGCCTGCCGGTCCGGGCGGTCGAGGGCGACCGGGGGCAGGAATTCACGGATGAGCGTGCGGTGCCACCACGCCCCGGTGGCCCGCAACTCACGCCAGGTCGTGAAGCGGTACAGAAACAGGCGGGCGCGGATGTGGGTGGGCGGTGCGTCGGGGAAGGGGCACACCCGCAGCAGCTTCAGCGTCGCCCGGTCGCCCTCCAGCAGCTTGGTGACCAGCGGGCCGAACCAGGACCTGGCGTAGGCCGCAGAGATCCCGGCGAACCACATCATCCAGTCGAGACGCAGATGGTACGGGGCGAACTGGCGCGGCATCCGGCGTACATCGCCCGGCTTGCCCCGGAACTCGTACTCTTTCCACACCGTGTCCGGCGTGGGCACCGGCTCGTCGGTGCCCTGGATGACCACCTCGAACCGCGAGCGGCTGACGGTGCCGAAGGCGCCGTAGGTGTTGACCAGGTGCAGCGGGTTGAAGGAGTAGTTCATCAGCTGACTGCCGGACACCAGGTTCCGGGCCGGCCAGTAGCTGAGCACCACCACCAGGACGGTGGCGGCCAGCACCAGGGCCTCGAACCACACCGGGGGAGCGGCGAGCGGTGGCGGCTCGGGCAGTCCCAGCGCCCGGGCCGCGCGCCGCCCGTCCACCGCGGCGAGGGCCAGCAGGATGGTCACCCAGTTCAGCCACGAGAAGTTGCCGGACGCGACCAGCCACAGCTGGGTGACCACGATCACGCCCCCGGCCACGCTCGCCACCGGCTGCGGCGTGAACAGCGCGAAGGGCACGGCCAGCTGGGCCATGTGGTTGGCCGCGACCTCGACCCGGTGCAGGGGCTTCGGCAGCCGGTGGAAGAACCAGCTCAGCGGGCCCGGCATCGGCTGTGTCTCGTGGTGGTAGTACAGACAGGTCAGCTGCCGCCAGCAGCGGTCCCCGCGGATCTTGATCAGCCCGGCGCCGAACTCGACCCGGAACAGCAGCCAGCGCAGCAGCCACAGCACCAGAACCGGTGGCGCGGTGTGGGAGTTGCCGAGGAAGACGGCGAGGAAGCCGGTCTCCAGCAGCAGGGACTCCCAGCCGAACCCGTACCAGACCTGCCCCACGTTGACGATCGACAGATACAGCAGCCACAGCACCAGCCACATCAGCATCGCGGCCCACAGCGGCACCCGGTCCGCGGCCCCCGCCACCACCGCGGCGGCGAGCGCGGCCCCCAGCCAGGCGCAGCCGGTGAAGAAGCGGTCCGAGAAGTGGAGGTGGAACAGGCTCGGGGAGCGCCGGAACGGTATCCGCGCGGTGAACCGCGGCACCGGCGTCAGGCCGCGCTCGCCGATCAGGGCCCGCCCCTGGTTCGCCGCGACCACGAAGGCGATCAGATACAGGGCCGCCAGCCCCCGCTGGAAGACCAGCCGGGTCAGCCAGTAGTCGGATGAGGTGAACCACTCCATGCGGAACCGCTCCCTGGGCCTGTTTCCCGGCTCGGTTCGCCCTCGCCGCCGGGCACTCGGCTATCCGTACCACCTACGGTTAAACGGGTGCGGCCCGGCGGGCCCCGGGCGGGCCGAGTTCATCCGGTCGGCGCGGGTCCGCCCGCCGGTCCTCGCTTAACCGGTTCAGGGCCCCTGCTTTCATGGCTCGGTTCGCCTCCGGGGCGCCACAGCCCCTGTCGGCTCACTTGCCGGGCGGGGCGGTGCTGCCGCGCGGGGTGAGGGCCGGGGTGGGCGCTTGGTGGGCGCTGGGCGCGGCCTGGCCGAGCACGTCGAACAGGCGGCGGGCCACCTCGGCCCCGAAGCCGAACACGTCGTGGCTCATCGCCGACAGCGTGGGGTGGGTGAGCTGGCACAGCTGGGAGTCGTCCCAGGCCAGCAGGGAGACGTCCGCGGGCACCGAGAGACCCATCTCGGCGGTCACCGACAGGCCGGCCACCGCCATGATGTCGTTGTCGTAGATGACCGCCGTCGGCCGGTCGGCCGAGGCCAGCAGCGCCCGTGTGGCACGCGCCCCCTCCTCTCCCGAGAAGTCGGTGGCCACCGTGCGCCCGTCGGCCAGCCCCAGCTCCCGCACGGCCGCTTCGAAGGCGGCGGTGCGGATCACGCTGTGCCCCAGCGTGGCGGGGCCGCTCACCCGGGCGATCCGCCGGTGGCCCAGCGCCGCCAGATAGCGCACCGCCTCGGTGACGGCGCTGCCGTCGTCGGTCCATACGCAGGTGAACCCGCCGGCCAGGGAGGGATGCCCGGCGGCCACGGCGGGCACCCCGAGCCGGCGCAGCTCGGGGACGCGCGGATCCCCGTCGTGGAGGTCGACCAGAATCGACCCGCCGACCTGCCGCCCCCGCCACCACGCCTCCTGGACCGCGATCTCCTCCCGCACATCCCGCACCAGCCGCAGCAGCAGCGAGCAGGACCGCTCGACGAGCACGCTCTCGATGCCCGAGACGAACTCCATGAACCACGGCTCGAGCCCCAGCATCCGGGCCGGCCGGGCGATGGCCAGGCCCACGGCGTCCACCCGCGCGTTGGACAGCGATCTGGCGGACAGATGCGGCGCCCAGCCCAGCTCCCGGGCGGCCTCGAAGATCCGGGCCCGGGTGGCCTGGGAGACGCCCGGGCGGTCGTTGAAGGCGAGTGACACCGCCCCCTTGGAGACCCCGGCCCGCGCGGCGACGTCCTTGATGGTGACGCGCCTCGCCGGACCCGCCGTGACCTCGCTGTCCATGCACCGACTCCCGCTGCTCGGCTGCCGCTCGCGACGAACGCCACACCCTACCGCGTCGGTAAACCGGTCAAGGTCCCTTTTCCGGTGCCCGTGCCGCGAACGGCCCCCGGCCGCGCCGTTCGCGGTCCCTCAGCCGCTCCGCCGGTACGCCGCCGCAGTGGGCGCGGGACCGCGGCCGAGGACCTGGCCGAGGGCGCCCATCGGCGGTCTGAGCAGATCGCCGGCCAGGGGGAGCGACGGGCTCGGCGCCATCAGGCCCCGCAGCCCGGCCGGAAGGGGCAGCCGGTGCCAGGGGACATACCGGCCCACCAGGCCGAAGGCCGCGCGCACCGGGGCGGGCAGAACGGCGGCACGAAGTGATGCGACGGGGGTCAGTAGCCCGGCGGGGGTCAGCGGTCCGGCGGGCGTCAGCGGTCCGTCAGGGCCCAGCGGTCCGGCGGCGCTCAGCGGTCCGTCAGGGCCCAGCGGTCCGGCGGCGCTCAGCGGTCCCTCTGGGCTGAGCGGTCCGGCGGGGGTCAGGCGCAGCCCGAGGTGATGGGCGCCGCTCGCCTCGTACGCGGCCTTGCGGGCGCGGTTGAGGTTGCCCAGCGGACGGAACTCCTCCGTGGTGTGCCAGGGGTTGAAGGCGAGCTGTTCCACCCGGCGCGCCGCCGAGCGGGCCGCGGCCGCGTCCAGGTCCTGGCGCGGCACGGTCAGCAGGGCCACCGGGATGACGGGCGTGTCGCTCTCCCGCCACTCCACCGAGCCGTCCTCGACCGGGGTGCGGCGCTCGTCCAGATACCGCTGCACACACAGCTCGAAGCAGATGTCGCCGGTGAACAGGCGCTGCGTCAGCTCGCGGTACAGGTAGTCGGGGACGCCCCGGTCGGGCGGCGGGGCCGGGGTGCCACCGGGCGCGGGGCGCAGCTGGTAGCGGACCGGCCCCGCGTCGCCCCACAGGATCGCCCCGCAGCTCCAGAAGGTCTCGCGGGCCAGCGAGCCGACCGCGTACCGGGCCGCGGTGTGCACATTGCGGCGCATCCGGGCCGCGGTCGACCAGCCGACGGCCAGCGGCAGCTTCACCAGCAGCCCGAAGGCCTGCTCGGCGGCGCTGCCCGCGCCCGCCATGGCCTTGGCGAAGGCGACGTATTCGCGTGCGTCGGCGGCGTGCGACACCGGGAAGCTGGTCGCCAGCAGATCGTGGGTCCCCTCGGCCCCGGCCCGCACCCGCACGGCCAGCCCCCGCAGACCGGGCGCGGCGTGCGGCCGTTCGGCGCCGCTCGCGTCGGACAGCCGCACCGCGGCCGGGTACTCGGCGCCCGGCTGCGCGTAGCCGACCCGCAGCGCCATCGGCAGATCGTCGTGGAAGCGCAGCCGGGCGTTGTCCACGCCGAGCGTCGCCTTGGTGTGGAAGGTGCGCAGGAGGTGCGCGGGGCCGCCGCCGTGCCGGTTCGCCCGCTGCACGCCCACCAGCTCATGCGCCAGCTTGTCGAGGACCAGCCGCTCCGCCTCCAGACTGCCGCCCTCGTACCGTTCGTAGGGGAGGAGCGACGTGGCGTGACGGAGTGTGGACCGCTCGTGCTGTGCGGTGTCGACCATGGGGGAAGCCTCCGTGCGGGACGGCGAGAGACGCGGTACGGCGGGGTGGCGCGGGCGTGCCGAGCCGGTGCGCGGCGCCGGTCCGGCTCTGCGGTCAGCGTAGGAGCGGCCTGGCGGACCCGCAGCTCAGCGCCGCCGGAGGGGTGACCGGCGGACGCCGGGCCGCTGCGGCACACTGGTCTCATGCCGGAACTGCCGGAGGTGGAGGCCCTGGCCCAGATCCTGGCCGAGCGCGCCGTCGGCCGGGAGATCGCCGGTGTCCACCCCGCCGCGGTCAGCGTCCTCAAGACGTACGACCCGCCGCTGACCGACGTCGAAGGGCGCACCGTCACCGCGGTACGGCGCCACGGCAAGTTCCTCGACCTGGCCACCGACGGCCCGCATCTGGTCCTCCACCTCGCCAGGGCGGGCTGGCTGCGCTGGCGGGACGGCCTTCCCGAGGCCCCGCCCCGGCCGGGCAAAGGTCCGCTCGCGCTGCGGCTGCGCCTGGCCGGCCCGGAGGGCGCGGGCTTCGACCTCACCGAGGCGGGCTCCCGCAAGGCGCTGTCCGTCTACTGTGTGCGCGACCCCCAGGAGGTGCCGGGCATCGCCCGGCTGGGCCCGGACCCGCTGGCGGAGTCCTTCACCCTCGAGACGTTCGCCGGGCTGCTGCGCGGAGTGCGCCACCGGATCAAGGGCGTGCTGCGCGACCAGAGCGTCATCGCCGGGATCGGCAACGCCTATTCGGACGAGATCCTGCACGCCGCCCGGATGTCGCCCTACCGGCTGGCAGGGGACCTCACCGACGAGGAGGTCACCCGGCTGTACGAGGCGATGGGCGCCACGCTGCGCGAGGCCGTCGAGCGCTCCCTCGGGCCGGCGGCGCGCGATCTGAAGGCGGAGAAGCGCAGCGGCATGCGGGTGCACGGCCGCACCGGACAGCCCTGCCCGGTGTGCGGCGACATGGTCCGCGAGGTGTCCTTCGCGGACTCCTCCCTGCAGTACTGCCCCACCTGCCAGACCGGCGGGAAACCGCTCGCCGACCGGCGGCTGTCCCGGCTGCTGAAGTAGCGCGGTGGGCGGCCGCGAAGGGCCGCGCCGCGGGCGGGCCGTCGTGTCGGCGATCGCCGTGCTGAGCAGCCGGCCGTCCACCGCCCGGCCGCCGCCCCGAAGCGCCCCGCGCCCTCGCACAGTTGCCCCGTCCCCCACACACACGACCGCCAATGACCCCTTAAAATGCCGCCGTTCGCGAGGGACCCGGCGCCATATCGGCCGGGGACTGGACGGCGTCGGCCGACCCTGATAGCGCTGTGCCGAGCAGCACCCGCACCACCCCCTGTCCCCCCACTCCACTCCACGGAGCACCATGACCAATGCCCTGATCATCGGTGGCGGAATCGCCGGAACCGTGACCGCGATCGCCCTGCGCAAGGCCGGGATCAACGCGGCCGTGTACGAGGCATGTCCCTCTCCCGACACAGCCGGCACCGCCGCCACCGACGCGGGTGCGTTCCTGCTCGTCTCCGCCAACGGCATGGAGGCGCTGCGCACCATCGACACACACCAGCCGGTGCTGGACAACTCCTTCCCGGCAGGGCGCGCCGACTTCATCAGCAACACCGGCAAACGGCTCGGCGGGCGGCCCATGGCCGGCTCCGAGGAGGGCGCGCTGGGCGCCCGTACGATCAAACGCGCCGTCCTGGCACGGGTGTTGCGCGACGAGGCGGCGCGCCGCGGCGTACGCGTCGAGCACGGCAAGCGCCTCCTGGCGGCCCAGACCGGCCCGGAGGGACGCGTGGTGGCGTCCTTCGCGGACGGCGGGCGGGCGCAGGGGGACCTGCTCGTCGGCGCCGACGGAATCCACTCCCTCATCCGCAGGACCATCGAGGCCGCGGCTCCCCGGCCGCGCTTCACCGGCCAGCACACGGTGTGCGGCTACACCCGCGACGCCGCGTCGCCCCCGGACCGCGACACCTACGCCATGATCTACGGCAAGCGCGCGTTCTTCGGCTGCACCACGGCCCCCGACGGCGAGGTCTGGTGGTTCGCCAACGCCCCGGGCGCCGAGCTGTCCAAGGACGAGATCGCGGCGACCACCGCGGAGCAGTGGCGGGAACAGCTGGCCGGTCTGTTCGCGGGGGACAACACCCCGGCGGCCGAGATCATCCGCGCGAGCGGCGAGTCCATCGTCGCCACCAACGCTTACGACATCGCCTCGACACCCACCTGGTCCGACGAGACGATGGTCCTGGTGGGGGACGCGGTGCACGCCTGTGCGCCGAACGCCGCCCAGGGCGCGTCCCTGGCCATCGAGGACGGCGTGGTGCTCGCCAAGTGCCTGCGCGACCTGCGCACTCCCCGGTCGGCCTTCGCCGCGTACGAGGGGCTGCGCCGCGAGCGGGTGGAGCGGGTGGTCGCGACGAGCGCGGGCCTGGTCCGCCGCACCGCGCCCGGGCCGGTGGGCCGGGCCCTGAGGGACGCGATACTCCCGCGCAAACTCGAACGGGCGGACGGCGGCGGCGCGGACTGGCTGACCGGTTACCGCATCGACTGGGACGAGCGCGTCACGGAGGAGGCGGCGCGCGCCCGGCGGTGACGCGCCGCGGACGCGGCACGAGGGCTCGGCCTCAGGGGCGCGTGAGTCTCCCTGAGGCCAAGCCCTGAACAACGGCGCCGGCTGTTAGGGGTTTGGCGTCGGCACCTGGGGGCACTTGGAGCGTTCCGTGTGATCCCCACGCCCCGGAGCCCCGCGTGAACCGAGTCCGCATCGTGATCGTCGGCGCCGGATTCGCCGGCTACCAGGCGGCCCGTACGCTCTCCCGCACCCTGCGGGACAAGGCGGAGATCGTCCTGGTCAACCCCAACGACTACTTTCTGTATCTGCCGCTGCTGCCGGAAGTGGCGGCCGCGGTCCTGGAACCCCGACGGGTCTCGGTCTCCCTCACCCAGACCCTGCCAGGGGTACGCCTGGTGCTCGGCGAGGTCGACTCGGTCGATCTCGACGCGCGCCGGATCGCCTGGACGGACCCCGAGGGCCGGCGCGGCGGGACGGACTACGACCGGCTCGTCCTGGCCGTCGGGAGCGTCAACAAGCTGCTGCCGATCCCCGGCGTGGCCGAGCACGCGCACGGCTTCCGGGGCATGCCCGAGGCGCTCTACCTCCGCGACCACATGATCCGCCAGATCGAGCTGGCCGGTGCCACCGACGACCCCGCGGAGCGGGCCGCCCGCTGCACCTTCGTGGTGGTCGGCGCCGGGTACACCGGCACCGAGGTGGCCGCACACGGCGTCCTGCTCACCGACACGCTCGCCCGCCGCAACGCCGCGCTGCGCGGCGCCCCGTCACCGCGCTGGCTGCTGCTGGACATCGCGGACCGGGTGCTGCCCGAGCTCGACCGGAGGCTGTCCGACACCGCGCACCGGGTGCTGACCAAGCGCGGTGTGGACGTCCGTACGGGCACCTCGGTCAAGGAGGCCACCGAGGACGGCGTGTTGCTCGACACCGGTGAGTTCATCGCGACCCGGTCGCTGATCTGGTGCGTGGGCGTCCGCCCCGACCCGCTGGTGGCCGACGTCGGACTGCCGACCGAGCGGGGGCGGCTGTGCGTCGACCCGTATCTCGCCGTGCCGGGCCACCCCGAGGTGCTGGCGTGCGGGGACGCGGCGGCGGTGCCCGACCTCACCCGCCCGGGCCAGTTCACGCCGATGACCGCGCAGCACGCGCACCGGCAGGGCAAGGTGGCGGGCCGCAATGTCGCCGCCTCGCTCGGGTACGGCACGCGGCGCCCGTACAAACACCACGACCTCGGCTTCACCGTCGACCTCGGCGGGCTGCAGGGAGCCGCCAATCCGCTGCACGTGCCGCTGTCCGGACCGGTGGCCAACCTGGTCACCCGCGGCTACCACCTGATGGCGATGCCCGGCAACCGCGTCCGGGTCGCCACCGACTGGCTGATCGACGCGGTGCTGCCGCCCCAGGGCGTACAGCTGGGGATGGTGCGCTCCTGGGCGGTCCCGCTGGACACCGAGGCGCCCGAGCGGGTCCGGATGCCCCACACGTCCCCGGACGGCCGCTGATGGACCAGGGAGCAGCGACCGGGGACCAGGAACCAAGGACCCGGGAAACCGCCGGACCCGGAGCCGGAACTGGAAGGAGCGACATGCAAGACCACCTGCTCAGCGAGCTCGGACAGCAGCTCCGAGTGGACTCGGTGCGGGCTGCGGCGGCCGCCGGATCCGGCCATCCGACCTCGTCGATGTCGGCCGCGGACCTGGTGGCCGTCCTGCTGGCGAACCACCTGCGCTACGACTTCGAACAACCCCGCCACCCCGGCAACGACCACCTGGTCTTCTCCAAGGGACATGCGTCCCCGCTGCTGTACTCCCTGTTCAAGGCGGCCGGGGCGATCAGCGACGAAGAACTGCTCACTTTCCGCAAGCTCGGCAGCCGGCTGGAGGGACACCCCACGCCACGGCTGCCCTGGGTGGACGTGGCCACCGGATCGCTCGGACAGGGGCTGCCCGTCGGCGTCGGACTGGCGCTCGCCGGCAAGCGCCTGGACAAGGTCGACAGCCGCGTCTGGGTGCTGTGCGGGGACAGCGAGCTGGCCGAGGGGTCGGTGTGGGAGGCCGTCGAACACGGCTGCTACGAGCACCTCGACAACCTCACCCTCATCATCGACGTGAACCGGCTGGGCCAGCGCGGGCCCACCCGCCACGCATGGGACCTGGGCGCGTACGCGCGCCGTATGCACGCCTTCGGCTGGCACACCATCGAGATCGACGGCCATGACATCGCCGCGATCGACCGCGCCTACGGCGAGGCGCTCTCCACGGTCGGCCGGCCCACGGCGATCATCGCCCGCACCGTGAAGGGCCGGGGCGTCGCCGCCGTGGAGAACCGGGAGGGCCTGCACGGCAAGCCGCTGCCGGACCCCGAGGAGGCGGTCGCCGAACTCGGCGGCGTACGGGAGATGGCCGTACCGGTCCTCGGCCCGCCCGCGGTCGGCATCGCGCAGCCGTTGAGCGAAGGCCCCCTGAGCCTGCCGCACTTCGACCCCGGCGACGAGGTCGCCACACGGGACGCGTTCGGGCAGGCACTGGCCGCCCTCGGCACGGCCCGCGGCGATGTGGTGGTGCTCGACGGCGAGGTGGGCGACTCCACGCGCACCGAGCTCTTCGCCAAGGAGCACCCCGAGCGGTTCTTCGAGTGCTACATCGCCGAACAGCAGCTGGTGGCCGCCGCCGTCGGGTTCCAGGCGCGCGGCTGGATCCCGTACGCGTCCACCTTCGCGGCCTTCTTCACCCGCGCCTACGACTTCGTACGGATGGCCTCCATCAGCCGGGCGGACCTCAACCTGGTCGGGTCGCACGCCGGGGTGGCCATCGGCGAGGACGGCCCCTCACAGATGGGACTCGAGGACCTGGCGGCCTTCCGGGCGGTGCACGACAGCACGGTGCTGTACCCCTGCGACGCCAACCAGGCCGCCCGGCTCACCGCCTCGATGGCCGAGGAGTCGGGCATCCGCTATCTGCGCACCACCCGCGGCAAGACCCCGGTCATCTACCCGCCCTCCGAACACTTCCCCATCGGCGGCAGCAAGCTGGTGCGCGCCACGGACGACGACCGCGTGACCATCGTCGCGGCCGGAGTGACCCTGCACGAGGCCGTCGCCGCCGCCGACCGGCTCGCCCAGGAAGGCATCTCCGCCCGCGTCATCGACCTGTACACGATCAAGCCGGTGGACGCGCAAACCCTCAGGGCCGCCGCCGACCTGACGGGGGCCATGGTCACCGTCGAGGACCACCACCCCGAGGGCGGCCTGGGCGACGCGGTGCTCGAGGCCTTCTGCGACGGCTACCCGATGCCCCCCACGGCCAGGCTCGCCGTGCGCGACATGCCGGCCTCCGCCACCCCGGCGCAGCAACTGGCCGCGGCCGGGATCGACGCGGAGGCCATCGCCGCCGCCGCCCGCCAACTGGTCGGCGCGGGGACCTGACGTACAACCGCCCACTGTGCAAGGAGCGGACCATGAGCAACGACCACGGAAAGCGTGTGGTGGTGGTCGGCGCGACCGGCAACACCGGCACCAGCGTCCTGCGGGCACTCGGCGAGGATCCGGACGTCGCCTCCGTCGTGGGGATCGCCCGCCGCATCCCCGCCTGGACGCCGCCGAAGGTGACCTGGGTGCGGGCCGACATCGCGGAGGAGGCGGACGACCTGGTCCGGCCCCTCGAAGGCGCCGACGCCGTGATCCACCTGGCCTGGCTCATCCAGCCCAGCCACGCCCCGGTGACCACCTGGCGGACCAATGTCCTCGGCAGCATCCGCCTCTTCGAGGCCGTCGCGGCCGCGGAGGTGCCGGCGCTGGTGTACGCGTCCTCGGTGGGGGCGTACTCGCCAGGCCCCCAGGACCGCCGGGTGGACGAGTCCTGGCCCACCCACGGCTGGCCCGAGGCCGCGTATTGCCGCGGAAAGGCCTACCTGGAGCGGGTGCTGGACGCCTACGAGGGCGAGCACCCGCAGGTCAGGGTGGTGCGGATGCGCCCCGCCTTCCTCTTCAAGGAGCAGTCAGCCGCCGAGCAGCGCCGCCTGTTCCTGGGCCCGCTCCTGCCCCGCCGGCTGGTGCGCCCCGCCCTGCTGCCGGTGGTGCCCGACATCCGCGGCCTGCTGCTGCAGGCCCTGCACACCGACGACGCGGCCGAGGCCTACCGGCTCGCGGTCGGCCGGGATGTGCGCGGCGCCTTCAACCTGGCTGCCGAACCCCCGCTCGACGCGCGCGTGCTCGCCGAGATGCTGGGCGCGAAAGTGGTCCGGACACCCCGTGCCGCCGCCCGCTCGGCACTGGCCGCCGCCTGGCACCTCCGCCTGGTCCCCGCCTCCCCCCAACTGTTCGACGCCGCGCTGAGGCTGCCGCTGATGGACGCCGCCCGTGCCCGCGACGAACTGGGCTGGCAGCCGCGACGCACCTCCGCGGAGACGTTCGAGGAGTTCCTCCACGGCCTGCGCCACGGCACCGGCATGGAGACGGCACCGCTGGTGGGACACACGAGCAGCGGCTGACGCCACTTCGGCGGCTTCACGATGAGTCGCGGATCGGGGCAGCCTGATGCACGGTGGGAGGGGCGACTCACGGTGAGGGGAAAGGCCATGTCCAACCACACATACCGTGTCGTCGAGATCGTCGGCTCATCGGCCGACGGCATCGACGCGGCGATCACGAACGGCATCGACCGGGCCTCGAAGACCCTCCGCGAGCTTGACTGGTTCGAGGTCACCGAGATCCGCGGACACATCGAAGAGGGTCGGATCGCGCACTACCAGGTGGGACTGAAGGTCGGGTTCCGTCTGGAGGACACCGACTCCTGACGGCCGGCGGGCCGGCCGCTCCTGCCGCCGTGCCTCGCCCGGGGCCGCGCCGGCGCCCCGGGCGCTCGGCCGCCCCGGGCGTCGGGTCAGGGGACCACGGTCACCGGCCAGCGCCCGGCCTTGACCAGGCGGACCGCGACCGAGCCGACGAAGCGGTGGCCCGCCTGCTCCGACGCGCCGACCACCACGGCGTCGGCCTTGAGTTCGTCGGCCGCCTGCACCAGGCCGTTGTACGGGTCGCCGCGGAAGGTGTGGAACTCCCAGCGCACCTCGAAGACCCCGCGCAGCCGCTCGGCCGCCTGACGGATCTCCTGGATCAGCTCCTCCGCGACCTGCTCGGTGGTCTGGGCCACCGAGGCGCCCAGGGCGGCCCCCGCGGCCAGCACCGGCTGTACGTACACCACCGCGAGCAGCGCGCGCTGGCGCCGGGCCAGGCCGGCCGCGTACGACGCGGCGCGCCAGGAAGAATCGGAGCCGTCCACTCCGACCACGATGACTTTCGGGCCGTCCGTTCCGCGTTCGAAGGACGCGGGGAGTTTGTCCACCACATCTGCGAGGCTAGCGCCAGGAAAGGGTAGGTGATCAACCGGCCCGGACCGCGGCGCCTGCGCCGCGACCGCACCATGACCGGCACCGTACGACAGGAGAATCGATGGGCGGAACGCACCGTGGCGAGCTCCTCGCCATCAGTGATCTGCACGTGGCCTACCAGGAGAACCGGGAGATCGTGGAACGGCTGCGGCCGGGCTCGGACGACGACTGGCTGATCGTCGCCGGGGACGTCGGCGAGCTGTTCGCCGACATCGAGTGGGCGCTGGGCCTGCTGAGCGAACGCTTCGCCAAGGTCATCTGGTCGCCCGGCAACCACGAGCTGTGGAGCCACCCCAAGGACCCGGAGAAGACCCGCGGCGTCCGGCGCTACCAGGCGCTGGTCGACATGTGCCGGGCGAAGGGCATCGTCACCCCCGAGGACCCCTACCCGGTGTGGGAGGGCATCGGCGGGCCGCTGACCATCGCCCCGCTGTTCCTGCTCTACGACTACTCGTTCCGACTTGAGGGCCTGGACACCAAGGAGGCGGCCCTCGCCCATGCGCACGAGGCGGGGGTCGTGTGCACCGACGAGCACTTCCTCCACCCGGAGCCGTACGCCACCCTCGACGCGTGGTGCCGGGCCCGCGTCAAGGAGACCGAGGCGAAGCTCGAGGCCTGCGAACCCGAGCTGCGGACCGTGCTCATCAACCACTGGCCGCTGACCCGGCTGCCCACCCGGGTGCTGCGCTATCCCGACTTCGCCCTGTGGTGCGGCACCGAGCTCACCGCCGACTGGCATGTGCGGTTCCGCGCCGAGACCGTGGTCTACGGACATCTGCACATCCCCAGGACCACCGTGGAGGACGGGGTGCGCTTCCAGGAGGTGTCGGTCGGCTACCCCAGGGAGTGGAAGCGCCACGGGCTGCTGCCGGAGGACCCGCTGCGCCGGGTGCTGCCGGTGCCGGTGTCCTGACCCACCGGCCTCACGTACGCGCCCGTCTTGACGGCACCGGCGGGTGGCGCCGTACGGTCACGGCTGTGAACCCTGACGCGGTGTTCCTTCCCGAGACCTACGCCGCCGGTGTCCCGTACGCGCTCTTCGCCGAGGCGCGCGCCACCCGCCCCGTCTGCTGGATCGAGGAACCCGCGGTCGGGGCGTGGCCCGCGGGCCCCGGCTTCTGGGCGGTCTTCCGGCACTCCGACGTCAAACATGTGCTGCGCACGCCGGAGGTCTTCTCCTCCCATCTGGGCGCCACCCAGATCCGCGACCCGGACACGCCCGGCGACCTGGAGTTCGTCCGGGCGATGATGCTCAATCAGGACCCGCCGGACCACTCCCGGACGCGGCGCGTCGTCGCGGCGGCCTTCACCCCGCGCGCGGTGCGCGAGCTGCGGACGGTCATCGAGGCACGCGCACGGGCGCTCGTCGAGGCGGTGGCGCCGCGGGGCGAGGCCGACTTCGTGGAACTCGCGGCGGATCTGCCGGTGTGGACGCTGGCCCACGTCATGGGCGTCCCCGAGAGCGACCGGAGGCTGCTGTTCGACTGGGCGAGCCGGGTCATCGGCTACCAGGACGCCGACTACGCCGACTCCAGCACCGCCGATACCGCGGGGCTCAGCCCGACGGGGCGCGCCGCCCTCGCCCACCGGCCGCCCTCACTGACCCGCCCGGACGGCCGGCCGATGAACCCGCGCTCCCGCGAGGCGCTGGCCGACATGTTCGCCTACGCCCACGCGCTGGCCGAACGGCCCAGACCCGGCACCGTGATGGCCCACCTGCGGGAGGGCGGCCTGAGCCGCGAGGAGTTCGAGAACATGTTCTTCCTCTTCGCCGTGGCCGGGAACGAGACCCTGCGCAACGGCATCCCCGGCGGGCTGCTGACCCTGCTCGACCACCCCGAGAGCCATGAACTCCTGCTGGCCCGCCCGGAGCTGACCGACTCCGCGGTGGAGGAGATGCTGCGCTTCTGGCCGCCCGTCATCGACTTCCGCCGCACCGCGACCCGCGAGGTGGAGCTGGGCGGGCAGCGCATCCGGCGCGGCGACAAGGTCGTCGTCTACCACGCCTCCGCCAACCGCGACGAGACGGTCTTCGCCGACCCCGACCGCTTCGACATCACCCGCAGCCTGGGCGACCACGTCAGCTTCGGCCACGGCCCGCACTTCTGCCTGGGCGCGCACCTCGCCCGGCTGCAGATGCGGGCGATGCTGCGCGGCGCCCTGACCCGCCTGCCCGGGCTGCGCCGGGCAGGCGAGCCGGTGCGGCTCACCTCCAACTTCCAAAACGGCCTCAAACACCTGCCGGTCAGCTGGGAAACAGATCTCTGAACGGGTCGGCCGCGTCCCCGACCGACCGGCCGAAGGGCGCGTCGAAGTCCCAGACCAGGAAGAGCAGAAAGACCATCAGCGCGCAGAACATCACGGACATCGCCAGCTCGCGCGGTGTACGGCGGATCTGCAGCGTGAACAGCAGCCCGACCACCAGCGCCGCGCCGACCACCAGCCCCAGCCAGACCACGTGGGGCATCGTCGGCCCGGCGTTCTGCGCCCGCGCCTCGCGGGCTGCGTCCACCGCGGCGACCTGGTCCACCAGCGGCTGGTAGATGTTCCACTCCCGCTCGGTGCGCGGGGTGTAGTCGGTGACATCGCGCCGCAACTGCGCCAGCAGCGTGGCGCCGCGGTCGGTGAGCTCGCCCTTGTCGATCATCACCTGCCACTCCTTGGACACCACATGGTCCGCGTACGCCTTGGCGTCCGCGCGGATGCGGTCGCGCACCGGCGCGGGGTAGCCGGCCGCGCGCTCGCTCACCTCGTGCAGCGCCTGCGCCTCCGTGCGCACGCCGTCCTGCGCGGCGCCGCGCGCCTCCCAGACGCCGGCGATGGCCAGGCCCAGCACGATGGCGTACACCACGCCGATCATCATGGTCATGTACTCGATGACATCGGGGGTCTCGGAGGGGTCGTCGTCCTCCGGGACCCGCCGCTGGTTCAGCAGTGTGACGGCCAGGACGAGCGCACAGACCCCCGCCGTCACGAGAATCAGAATCAGCCATTCGGGCATGGGCAACCTCCGTCAGGTCGTCGGCGGCGGCGTCAGCCGCGCGACCCGCGGCCGCGCGCGGCGGAGCGCGAGCGCGAACGGGGGCGCAGGGTGGCGGCCGCGAGCACCGCGGGCGCGGTGATCAGCAGGGTGAAGGTGACCAACGAGACGCCGCCGCCCGACTGCTGGGGCGCGGGCGGGTGGTACGCGCTCAACTCCGCGGTACGAGGCGGGCCGGTCGGCGCCGGTGAACTCGGCGTCGGCGTCCTGGGCGGCTTCTTGGCGGCCGACGGGGAGGGCGGCGGGGGAGCGGTGGGGCGTGCGGGGGGCGGCGCGGCCGAGGACGGCTTCGCGGGAGGGGTGGGCGCCGGGGTGTGGGTGGGGCGGTGTGTCGGTGTGGGCGCCGTCGTCTGCGTGGGGGTGGGCGTCGGCGTCGACGTATGCGTGGGGGTCGGCGTGGGGGTGTCCGTCGGCGTCGGCGTTGGGGTCGGGGTGGCCGTCGGCGTCTGGGTGGGGGTGGGCGTCGGCTTTGGACACCACCACCCCGGCCAGTCCAGGTCAACACCCGGAATGCGCACCTCGATGTGGAGGTGGATGCCCCCGTGCGGGCCATGCGCCGAGTGGTCGGGCCCGTCAGCCCCGGCCCGGTCCGCCCCGGCCACAGGGCCCGCCCCTGTCGAGGCGAGCACCAAAGCCGTGGCGAGAATCCCTGAACGCCACGTGCGTTGCCATCGGTTCACGACCGAGATCTTCGGCTGATCGGACCCGTTACAGCCGCATGCCAGCCTGGATTCCCTCGAATAGGTGAATTTGCGCGGAATCCCCCCGTCCGGGCCGTGGCCGTGTCGGGCTGGGCGCCCGGCAGAGCCGCGGCCTTGAACGGGGGTCTTGACCGGCGGCCTCAGCAGACGGTCACCGCGCGTCCTTGAGGCGCACCCGGTCCAGGATCGGGCCGGTGTCCACACCGGGCGGCAGGGTGCCGAAGGCGTGGCCCCAGTCGCCGCCGAGCCGCGAGGCGCAGAAGGCGTCCGCCACCGCCGGGTGGCTGTGCCGCACCAGCAGGCTGCCCTGCAGGACCAGCGTCATCTGCTCGGCGAGGCGGCGGGCGAGCAGCTGCGCCCGCTGTGGATCGGCGAGCTGCGGCAGCAGGTCGCGGAGGCGGGCGACGGCCGCGTCCAGCCGCGCGTCGGCCCCGGCGGCGGCGTCCACCTCGGCCAGGAAGGCGTCCAGCGCCCCCGCCTCCCGCCCCAGCGCGCGCAGGACGTCGAGGGCCGCGACATTGCCCGAGCCCTCCCAGATCGACAGCAGCGGCGCCTCCCGGTACAGCCGCGGCATGCCGGAGTCCTCGACGTAACCGTTGCCGCCCAGGCACTCCAGGGCCTCCGCCGCATGCGTGGCGCCACGCTTGCACACCCAGTACTTGCTCACCGCGAGCCCCAGCCGGCGCAGCGCCGCCTCCGACTCGTCCCCGGCCTGGGCCCGGTCCAGGGCCGCCGCCAGCCGCAGCGCGAGCGTCGTGGCGGCCTCCGACTCGACAGCCAGATCGGCGAGCACATGGCGCATCAGCGGCTGGTCGATCAGCTCCGCGCCGAACGCCCGCCGGTGCTCGGCGTGGTGCAGGGCCTGCCGGAGCCCGGCCCGCATGCCCGCCGCGGAGCCGATGACACAGTCGAGCCGGGTCACATTCACCATCTCGACGATCGTCCGCACCCCCCGGCCCGGCTCGCCGACCCGCCAGGCCACTGCGCCGTCGTACTCGATCTCCGAGGAGGCGTTGGAGCGGTTGCCGAGCTTGTTCTTGAGCCGCTGCAGGCGCATCGCGTTGAGCGTCCCGTCGGGCAGCACGCGCGGCACCAGGAAACAGGTCAGGCCCTCGTCGGTCCGGGCGAGGGTGAGGAAGATGTCGCTCATCGGCGCGGAGGTGAACCACTTGTGACCGGTCAGCAGGTAGCTGCCGTCCGCCTGGGGGAGGGCCCGCGTGGTGTTGGCCCGTACGTCCGAGCCGCCCTGCTTCTCCGTCATCGACATGCCGGCGATCAGCCCCCGCTTGCCCAGCGGCGGGCGCAGCCCGAAGTCGTAGTCGCGGGCGGCCAGCAGCGGCTCGTAGGCGGCCGCGAGCTCGGGCTCGGCGCGCAGCGCCGGGACCGAGGCGTACGTCATGGAGATGGGGCAGCCATGGCCCGGCTCGGCCTGCGCGAAGCAGTAGAACTTGGCCGCGCGCACCAGATGCGCGCCCGGCCGGGGCTCGCTCCAGGCGGCGGCGTGCTGCCCGCTGGCCACGGCGGCGGCCATCAGCTGGTGGTACGCCGGGTGGTACTCGACCTCGTCGACGCGGTGGCCGTACCGGTCGTGGGTGTGCAGCACCGGAGGGTGCTCCTCGGCCATCCGCGCCCAGTCCTGGACCTCGGCGGACCCGGCCAGCGCGCCCAGCTCCCGCACCTCCTGCTCGCCCCAGCCCCCTCCATCCCGCCGCAGGGCCTCCAGCAGCGCCGGGTCGTCGGCCGTGCTGAAGCCGGTCAGCGGCGGCGCCTGGTTGAGGACTTCATGCGTGGCACCCATGGCGTCTCCTCGTGTGCGAGGGCCCTGCACTCTTACACTTCCATCATGCTTGACGAAGAACTGTAATGGATAGGGTTCGGGCACATATGGACGACACCCGCGACACCCACGGCCCCCGCGATTCCGCTGAACCCCGCGCCGCCGCCGCTCCCGCCGCCGCTCCTGGCGCCGCCGGCCCAAGCCCCGCCGGGGCCCTCGCGCTGCGCCCGCTGACGGCCCGCTCGATCGTGCTCAGCACCCTGCTCGGCCACCACCCGCCCGAGCTGCCGGCCCGTGCCCTGGTCCGGGTGGGGGCGCTGTTCGGCACGGCGGAGGGCACCGTCCGGGTCGCGCTCACCCGCATGGTCGCGGCCGGCGACCTCGAGCAGCACGGCGGCGCCTACCGGCTCACCGACCGCCTCCTGGCCCGCCAGGCCCGGCAGGACGACAGCCGTGCCCCCCGCACCCGGCGCTGGGACGGCGGCTGGGAGATCGCGGTCGTCACCTCCGACCGGCGGGCCGCCCCCGAGCGGGCCGCGCTGCGCCAGGCCATGGCCGCCCTGCGCCTGGCCGAGCTGCGGGAGGGCACCTGGCTGCGCCCCGCCAACCTCCTACGGCCGCGCCCGGCCGTCGCCGCCGAGCAGTGCGCATGGCTCACCGGCACGCCTGAGGACGACCCGGTCCGGCTCGCGGCCCGGCTGTGGGACCTGGACGGCTGGGCGGCCCGGGCCCGGCTGCTGTCGGCGGCCCTGGAGCGGGCCGACGGACCGGCCGAGCGGTTCACCGTCGCGGCCGCCGCGCTCCGCCACCTCCTCGCCGACCCGGTCCTGCCCACCCGGCTGCTGCCCCCCGACTGGCCGGGCGCCGAGCTGCGCCGCGGCTACGACGCCTTCGAGCGCGAGTTCCGGGCCCTGCTGCCCCGGTACGCGGGGGACTGACCGCAGGAGATCGGGCCGGCTAGGCCCTGTCGTCAAAGTAGCGCCGTCCGCCCGCAGGGCGGGCCCCACGGCGTCTGGTGCGTGCGATCGCAAGGCGGAGGGTCGTCCTCGTAGTGGGCCTACTCGGACGATCCCGACAACGCAGCGAGCGCGCGTGCCAGGCGTCGTGGGGCAGGCGGGACTTTGACGACAGGGCCTAGGCCGACTCCCGCAGCACCAGCTCGGTCGGCAGGACCAGCGACGGCTCGATCTGCTCGCCGGAGGCGAGGCGCAGCAGCTGGTGGGCCAGCCGCCGGCCGATCCGCGCGATGGGCTGGCGGACCGTCGTCAGCGGCGGATCGGTGTAGCCGGCGGTCTCGATGTCGTCGAAGCCGACCACGGCGACGTCGTCCGGCACCCGGCGCCCGGCCTGCCGCAGCGCCCGCAGCACGCCCACCGCCATCAGGTCGGAGGCCGCGAACACCGCGTCAAGTCCCGGCTCCTCGCGCAGCAGCTCGCGCGTCGCGGCCACGCCCGACTCCTGCGTGAAGTCACCGACCGCGACGGTCGCGGGCAGCCGCGCCTCGTCCAGCGCCGCCCGGTACCCGGCCAGCCGGTCGATCCCGGCCACCATGTCCTGCGGGCCCGCGACGGTGGCGATCCGGGTGCGCCCCGAGCGCACCAGATGGCGTACGGCGGCGGCCGCGCCCCCGGCGTTGTCCACACCGACGTACGGCAGGGACACCGGGCCGAGCAGCCGCTCGTTGGAGACCACCGGGATGCCCATGCGGGCGAGGGAGGCGGGCAGCGGGTCGGCACCGTGTACGGAGGCGACCATGACCCCGTCGACATGGCGCGCCAGGGCGAAGCGCTCGATGCGGTCCCGGCTTGCGGGGGAGCGGGCCATCATCAGCACCAGCTGCTTGTCGGCCTCCTCCAGCCGCTGGCTCACCCCGCGCACCAGGCCGGGGAAGAACTGGTCGTCGGAGAAGACCCGGCCCGGCTCCTCGGGCAGGACGAGCGCGAAGGAGTCGGTGCGCTGGGTGACCAGGCTGCGGGCCGCCTGGTTGGGGACGTACCCCAGCTCCCGGATGGCCCGCTGCACCGCCTCGCGGGCGTCCTCGCCGACCCTGGTGGAGCCGTTGACGACGCGGGACACCGTGGCGCGCGAGACGCCCGCGTGCAACGCCACGCTCTCCAATGTGGGCCGGGTCCGGTGCATGGGCGCGATACCTCGTTCTCCGTCGCTCTTCGCCGAGCCGCTGGTCCGTGCCGGCCGGTCGTCACAGCATGGATCACCCGGTGCGGCGGACGGCACCCTTCGGCCGAACTGTCATCGGCTGACCGCTCACGGCGGCGCCCGCTCAGGGCGCCAGGACGCGGGCGCGGCAGACGGAGGGGGAGCCCCAAGCGGCGCGCAGCGCACGGGCCTTGCGGATCCACAAGGACAGGTCGTACTCGTCCGTGTAGCCGATCGCGCCGTGCAGCTGAAGCGCGGTCCTGGCCGCCGCGTACGCCGCCTCGCCCGCGGCGACCTTGGCGGCGGCGACCTCCGCGCCGGCCCGGCCGGGGCCGCCCGCCAGCGCCAGCGCGGCCCCGTACAGCAGCGGCCGGGCGAACTCCAGGGCGATGGCCGCGTCCGCGAGCTGATGCTTGACCGCCTGGAACGAGCCGATCGGGCGGCCGAACTGGGTGCGCTGCCTGACGTACGCCACGGTCCGGTCCAGCAGCGCGAGCCCGGTGCCGAGCGCCTGCGCGGCCGTCGCGAACGCGGCCCAGTGCGCGGCGCGCGCGGCCGCCGCCGCGACGGCGGGGCCGCTCGCCAGCGCCTCGCCGCCGCCCAGCGGCCGGGCCAGCCGCCTGGCCGGATCCAGCGAGGGCTGCACCGTCCCGTGCCCCGGGGCCACCCGCAGCCGCTCGCCCTCGACGACGAACACCGCGTCGGCGGCGTCCGCGTCCAGCGCGTACGGACCGCCCGCGTCCGCCGCGAGCGTGACCACCGCCTGCCCCGCCGCGATGCGCGGCAGCCAGTCCTTCGCCGCCGCTGCCGCGTCGCCGCGCTCGGCCAGCGCGGCGAGGAGGACCGCTGCGGCGGCCGTCTCGACCAGCGGCCCCGGCACCCCGTGCCGGCCCGCCTCCACGTACGCCACCGCGAGCTCCACCGGCAGCGGCCCCACGCCCTCGTACTCCTCCGGAACGGCCAGCGCGAACACCCCGGCCTCGCCCAGCCGCCCCCACACCGCCCGCCCCGGCTCGCGCTCGCCCCGCGCCCAGGCCCGCACCGCCCCCGGGGCCCCGGCGGCGGAGAGCATACGGTCCAGGGTGTGGCCGAATTCCAACTGCTCCTGGTCCAGCAGGAACCTCATCCGTACCGACCCTTCCTCGCTCGTCCCGGCAGGGGACCCCGCCTCATCTGCGGCCCTTCGGCAGTCCGAGCAGTCGCTCGGCGATGATGTCGCGCTGGATCTCGTTGGTGCCCGCGTAGACCGGGCCCGCCAGGGCGAAGGTGTAGCCGTCCGCCCAAGCGCCGCGCGCGGGCGCGTCCAAGGCCCGGTCGGCCAGTTCGCCGAGGGGGCCGAGCAGGTCCAGGGCCGTTTCGTGGAGGGCGATGTCCAGCTCGGACCAGAAGACCTTGTTGAGGCTCGACTCGGCGCCCAGGGAGCCGCCGGCGGCCAGCCGGGAGGCGGCCGCGTAGGCGAAGAGCTCATACGCGCGGGCGCGGATCACCGCGTCGGCCACCCGGTCGCGCAGCGCGGACGGGACTTCGGCCGCCGGGTCGGCGCCAGGGGCGGTGCCGGCGGTGTCGGCGGTCTGTTCGCGCCACAGGGCCGCCAGGCGGCGCGCGGCCGCGGTGAAGCGCCCGGGGCTGCGCAGGGTCAGCCCGCGCTCGTTCCCCGCCGTGCTCATCGCCACCCGCCAGCCCTCGCCCGGCTCGCCGATCACGTCCTCGTCCGGCACGAAGACCTCGTCGAGAAAGAGCTCGGCGAAGGCGGGCTTGCCGTCGAGGCGGCCGATGGGGCGCACGGTCACCCCCGGCGCGCGCAGCGCGAACATCAGATACGTCAGCCCGCGATGGGGCGCCGACGCGCCCCGGTCGCTGCGGAAGAGGCCGAAGGCGCGGTCGGCGAAGGCGGCCCGGGACGACCACGTCTTCAGGCCGTTCAGCAGCCAGCCGCCGTCGGTGCGTTCGGCGGTGGAGCGCAGCGACGCGAGGTCCGAGCCGGATTCGGGCTCGGACCAGGCCTGCGCCCAGACGACCTCGCCGCGGGCCAGCGGCGGTAGCACCCTGGCCCGCTGCTCCGCCGTGCCGTGCTCGAAGAGCGTGGGCGCCAGCAGGCTGATTCCGTTCTGGCTGACCCGGCCGGGCGCGCCCGCCGCGTAGTACTCCTCCTCGAACAGCAGCCACTCGATGAGCGACGCGCCCCGCCCGCCGTACTCCTTCGGCCAGCTCACCGCCGACCAGCGGTCCGAGGCGAGCGTCCGCTCCCAGGCACGGTGGGCGGCGAAGCCCTCGGCGGTCTCCAGGGAGGGCAGGGGCTCGGCGGGCACATGCGCCGCGAGCCACCGCCGCGCCTCGTCCCGGAACGCCTGCTGCCGCTCGGTCAGGTCGAGATCCACCGGAGCTCCCGCCCCCCTCCCGTTCCCTAACAAGTGTTTGGTAGGTTACCGTGGCGCCGTGACGGACAACAAGGCGGACAACAAGGCCGACCGAGCGCCCTACGTCCCCGGTCACGGCCTCCTCACCGGCCGCACGGCCGTCATCACGGCCGCGGCGGGCACCGGCATCGGCGGCGCCACCGCCCGCAGGTTCCTCGAGGAAGGCGCCCGCGTCGTCATCGGCGACGCCCACGCCCGCCGGCTGAAGGAGACCGTCACGGCGCTCGCCGGGGAGTTCGGAGCGGACCGGGTCACCGGGACGGCCTGCGACGTGACCGAAGAGGACCAGGTGGCAGCGCTCCTCGACCTCGCCGAGGAGGCCCACGGCCGCCTGGACGCCGTCGTCAACAACGCCGGGCTCGGCGGCACCGCCGAGCTGACCGAGATGACCGACGACCAGTGGCAGAAGGTCATCGACGTCACCCTGGGCGGCACGTTCCGCTGCACCCGCGCCGCGCTGCGCCGGATGAAGGCCGACGGCCGCGGCGGGGTCATCGTCAACAACGCCTCCGTCGTCGGCTGGCGCGCCCAGGCCGGCCAGGCCCACTACGCGGCGGCCAAGGCCGGCGTGATGGCCCTCACCCGCTGCGCCGCCGTCGAGGCCGCCGCCTACGGCGTACGGGTCAACGCGGTCGCGCCGAGCCTCGCCATGCATCCGCACCTGGTGAAGGTGACCACCCCCGAACTGCTCGCCGAACTCACGGGGAAGGAGGCGTTCGGCCGGTACGCCGAGCCGTGGGAGGTGGCCAACGTCATCGTCTTCCTGACCAGCGGCTACTCCTCGTACATGACGGGCGAGACGGTGTCCGTCAGCAGCCAGCGCGCATGAGGCGGAAGGGCCGGGACAGCGACAATGGTCATGTGCCGAAGACCAGCGGAAACAGCAAGAAGACCACCGTGACCCCGTCCCCCCGGCGACGCCGCGAACTGCTCTCGACGGCGGCGGAGGTGTTCGCCGCGCACGGGTACAACGCGACCACCGTGCGCCGCATCGCCGACGAGGCGGGGATGCTGGCGGGCAGCCTCTACTACCACTTCGACTCCAAGGAGGCGATGGTCGACGAGATCCTCTCCACCTTCCTCGACGAGCTGTGGGCCGGCTACGAGGCCGTGCTCGGCGCCGGGCTCGGCCCCAGGGAGACGATCGAGGCGCTCGTCACCGAGTCCTTCCGGGAGATCGACCGGCACCGGGCGGCGGTCGCCATCTACCAGAAGGAGTCCAAGCACCTCTCCGCCCAGCCCCGCTTCGGCTACCTCACCGTCTCGCAGCGGAAGTTCGAGGAGGCATGGCTGGGCACGCTCGAGCGCGGGGTGGCCGAGGGGGTCTTCCGCGCCGACCTCGACATCCGGCTGGCGTACCGCTTTCTGCGCGACACCGTCTGGGTCGCCGCCTCGTGGTACCGGCCGGGCGGACAGCACAGCCCCGAGGAGATCGCCCGCCAGTACCTGTCGATGGTCCTGGACGGCATCACCCCGCGGGCCTGACCACCGGGCTTTACACCGGCTGACACCGGGCTGAAGGAGCGATCATGGCCGAGGCATACATCGTCGAAGCGGTACGGACCCCGGTCGGCAAGCGGAACGGCGGACTGGCGTCCGTCCACCCGGCCGACCTCGGCGCGCACGCCCTGCGCGCCCTGATGGAGCGCTCGGGCGCCGACCCGGCCGCCGTCGAGGACGTGGTCCTCGGCTGCCTGGACACGGTCGGCCCGCAGGCCGGGGACATCGCGCGCACCTGCTGGCTGGCCGCCGGGCTGCCCGAGGAGGTCCCGGGCGTGACCGTCGACCGGCAGTGCGGCTCCTCGCAGCAGGCGATCCACTTCGCGGCGCAGGCGGTCCTCTCCGGCACCCAGGACCTGGTGGTCGCGGGCGGTGTGCAGAACATGTCGATGGTGCCGATCGCCTTCGCCAGCCGTCAGGCGACCGTGCCGCTCGGGCTGACCGAGGGCCCCTACGCGGGCTCCGAGGGCTGGCGGGCGCGCTACGGCGACCGGCCGGTCAACCAGTTCTACGGCGCCGAGCTGATCGCCGAGAAGTGGGGCATCACCCGCGAGTCGATGGAGGAGTTCGCGCTGCGCTCCCACCAGCGGGCGATACGGGCCATGGACGAGGGCCGCTTCGACCGCGAGCTCGTGCCGTACGGGGAGGTCACCGCCGACGAGGGGCCGCGCCGGGACACCAGCCTGGAGAAGATGGCCGGCCTCAAACCGGTCATGGAGGGCGGCCGGATCACCGCCGCCCTGTCCTCCCAGGTGTCCGACGGGGCCGCGGCGATGCTGATCGCCTCCGAACGCGCGGTGCGCGAACACGGCCTCACGCCGCGCGCCCGCGTCCACCACCTCTCGGTGCGCGGTGAGGACCCGATCCGCATGCTGTCCGCGCCGATCCCGGCGACGGCGCACGCGCTGAAGAAGACCGGCATGACCATCGACGACCTCGACCTGGTGGAGATCAACGAGGCCTTCGCCCCCGTGGTGCTGGCCTGGCTGCGGGAGACCGGCGCCGACCCGGAGAAGGTCAACGTCAACGGCGGCGCCATCGCCCTCGGCCACCCGCTCGGCGCCACCGGCACCAAGCTGATGACCACCCTGCTGCACGAACTGGAGCGCACGGGCGGCCGCTACGGCCTGCAGACGATGTGCGAGGGCGGCGGGCAGGCGAACGTGACGATCATCGAGCGGCTGTAAGCCGGCCCAGGACCTCCGCCGCCTCCGCCATCACCCGCTCCACCAGCTCCGCGCACGAAGGCAGGTCGTCGATCACCCCGGCGACCTGCCCGGAAGCCATCACGCCGCTGTCCGTACGGCCGTCGACCATCGACGCCTTCAGCAGCATCGGCGTGTTGGCGGCCAGCAGCACCTGACTCCAGGTCAGCTCCTTGCCGTGCTTCATCGCGAGCCCGTCGCGCACCATCCGCGCCCAGCTCAGCCCGGACAGCCGCCGGAAGGCCGCGGCGTGGCGCAGGGCTCGCGCCAGCGCCGTGGCGCGGCCGGACCGTTCCAGCGAGGTGACCAGCTCGCTGCGGAGCATCCGGTGGGGGAGCCCGTCGACCGCGGTCGTGACGGTGACGTCCGTGACCGACGCCGCCAGATAGCGGGCCTTGACCGCGTCCGGGACCGTGCTGTCGGAGGTCAGCAGAAACCGGGTGCCCATCGCGATCCCCGCCGCGCCGTACGCGAGCGCCGCCACCAGACCGCGTCCGTCGAAGAAGCCGCCGGCCGCCACGACGGGGATGTCGACCGCGTCGACGACCTGGGGCAGCAGCACGGCCGTGCCCACGCTCCCGGTGTGGCCGCCGCCCTCGCCGCCCTGCACCACGACCGCGTCCGCGCCCCAGGCGGCGACCTTCTCGGCGTGTCGCCGCGCGCCGACGGACGGGATGACGACCACACCCGCGTCCTTCAGCCGGGCGATCAGCTCCCGTGTGGGGGCGAGCGCGAAGGACGCGACCCGCACCCCCTCCTCGATGATGATCCGCACCCGCTCCTCGGCGTCCCCCGCGTCCGCCCGCAGGTTCACGCCGAAAGGGGCGTCGGTGCGTGACCTGACCTCCCGTACGGCCGACCGTAACCCGGGCGGGGTCATGGTGGCGGAGGCGAGGATGCCGAGGGCGCCGGCGTCGGCGGTCGCGGACACCAGCCGGGGGCCGGCCACCCACCCCATGCCGGTCTGCACGATCGGGTGCCGGACGCCGACGAGCTCGGTCAGCGGGGTGTCCATCAGGCGGGCACCTCCCGCTCGCGCAGCCCCTCCGGGTCGATGACCTCCCGGATCAGCCGCAGCTCCTCGCCCGTGGGCTCGCGGGTGCACGGGACGTCGTCGGCGATGTCGAGCGCGAAGCCGGTCGCCTCCCGCACCTGCTGGGCGGTCACGCCCGGGTGCAGGGAGCGTACGCGCATGGTGCGGTCGGGCGTGGCGAAGTCGAGGACGGCCAGGTCGGTCACGACGCACGGGATGCGGTGGTAGCGCGTGGCGGACGGCCCCGCGGCGGCCGCCCGGTCGTAGCCGACGCCGCAGACCATGTCGACGCGCTCGACGAAGACCCGCCGGGAGTGCCGAGGCACCCAGTAACTCGTGGGGTTGTTCAGCGTGTTGACGGGGGCGCCGCGCACGCCCAGCAGCTGCCGCCGGGGCCGGTGCCAGTCGCCGATGCAGCTGATGTTCTGGTTGCCGTGCCGGTCGAGCTGGCTCGCGCCCATCATCACGTGCCGCTTGCCGCCGCTCACCAGAGCCAGGTGCTGGCGGTAGGGCAGCCAGCCCTCCACCACCCCCGGCCCGTCGCCCAGCAGCATGGCCTCGCCGTCCGTGAGCAGCAGCTCGGGCGCGAAGGTGAGCCGGGCCAGCTGGGCGCCGATGCGCGGCACGGTGCCCATGGGGGCGGCGAGGACCTCGCCGTCGCCGCGCCAGGCCTCCGCGCAGGCCACCACGCAGTACTCGGCTCGGCTGACCGTGCTCATGCGTCCTCCTTGGCGAACTCCGCCACTGCCGTCCGGTACGCGTCCTCGTCGCCTGACAGGAAGCGGTCGGTGAACTCCCGCCATGTGCCCGGGTCGGCGGCGGCCTTCGCGTACGCGCGCTGGAACGCCTCGTCGCGCCCGTAGTCGGGGGCGCAGGAGGTGAAGTGCGCGCCGTTCGGGGTCTCGATCACGCCGGTCACCGAGTGGCGCTTGACCAGCAGCGTCTGCGGACCGCCCGCGTCCGCGAACTCCGCGCCGTCCACGACGCGCTCGCAGGAGACGTACGCCGAAGCGGCCGCCTCGCAGAACAGGTCGTCGAAGTACGGATCGGGGCCCAGATACTGGCCGTTGCCGTGCGCGTCGGCGCGGTTGAGGTGCACCAGCGCGGCGTCCAGCCGCAGCGCGGGTACCGCCACCAGCTCCTCCCCGTCCTCATACGGCGAGGTGACGGTCCGCAGACCGGGGTTGACGGTCATCACGTCCGAGCCGAGCCCCGCCCGCACCGGCATGAACGGCAGCCGGTGGACGGCGGCGGTCAGCCCCCACATGAACATCGCCTCGTCCAGCTCCACCAGTTCGAAGTCCCCGCGCTCGCGCGCCGCCCTGAAGTGCGGCTCGAGCGGGATCGAGTCGAGCGTGGCGAAGGCGGCGACCAGTTTGCGGATCTTCCCGGCGGCGGCCAGCAGCCCGACGTCAGGACCCCCGTACGAGACGACGGTCAGATCGGTGACCGGCGAGCGCAGCAGCGCCCGCACCAGCGCCATGGGTTTGCGCCGCGACCCCCAGCCGCCGATGCCGACGGTCATGCCGCTCTCGATCCGGCCGACGGCCTCCTCCGGGGTCATGATCTTGTTGTTGCCGGGGCTCAACGCCGCTCACCCGCCTCGGAAAGGCCGGAGGGGCCGGACACGCCGGACGCGAACGCCTCGCGGTGCCGGTCGGCGATGCCGCTCAGGTTGGCCTCGAAGGTGAAGCCCTGCTCGAACCGGTAGCTGCGGCGCACATCGACCGGGTCGATGCCGTTGATCGCGGCCTTGGCCAGCCGCAGCAGCGCCCCGTCCTTGGCGGCGATCTCCCGGGCCAGTTCCAGCGCCGCATCCGGCAGCTCCGCGCGCGGCACGACCCGCCACACCGCGCCGTGCCGGTGCAACTCCCCGGCCGTCACGGTGCGCGAGGTGTAGTAGAGCGTGCGCATCAGGTGCTGCGGCACCAGCCGGGCCAGATGGGTGGCCGCGCCCAGGGCGCCCCGGTCCAGCTCCGGCAGGCCGAACGTCGCGTCGTCGCTCGCCACGATCGCGTCGGCGTTGCCGACCAGACCGATTCCGCCGCCGAGGCAGAAGCCCTGCACGGCGGCGACGACCGGGACCTGGCAGTCGTAGACGGCGGCGAACGCCTCGTAGCAGCCGTGGTTGGCGCCGATCAGGGCCTGGTGCCCCTCGGTGCGCTGCATCTCCTTGATGTCCACGCCCGCGTTGAAGCCCCGCCCGGCGGCGCCGAGGACGACACAGCGCACGTCCGGATCTCTGCCCGCGCCGCGCACGGCCGACGCGAGCTCGTACCAGCCCTGGACGGGAAGGGCGTTGACCGGCGGGAAGTCCACGGTGACGACGGCGACGCCCGCGTGTGGGGCGGAGGTGGAGACACCCATGAGCAGATCCGCTACCTTTCCACCAAACATTTGTTAGGCGAGAAGGTAGCAGCGCCCGGGGCGCGGCGGGAGGTGTCACGTGGCCGTCACCATCGACCTGTCCGGGCGCGTCGCGGTCGTCACCGGAGGGACGCGGGGCGTGGGCGCGGGGATCGCGCGGTCCCTGCTTGCCGCGGGCGCCGAGGTCGTGGTCTGCGCCCGCCGGCTGGGGGACCGGCCCGTCGCGGCGGCGGGCCGCACGGCCCGCTTCCTGCCCCTGGACGTGCGCGACACGGACGCCGTCGGCGCCTTCTTCGACGCGCTGCGCGGCTCGTACGGGCGGCTCGACCTCCTGGTCAACAACGCCGGGGGCAGCCGGTTCGGACTGCTCGCCGATTCCGGGCCGGCCCGCGCCGCCCGCGTCGTGGAGCTCAATCTCATCGCCCCCCTGACCGTCTCCCTCGCCGCGTATGAGGTGATGCGGCATCAGGAGCGCGGCGGCTCCATCGTGATGATCGGCAGCGTCAGCGGGACCCGCCCCTCGCCCGGCACCGCCGCCTACGGAGCCGCCAAGGCGGGCCTTGCGAACCTCGCCCGCTCCCTGGCCGTGGAGTGGGCCCCCACGGTCCGGGTCAACACCGTCGTGCTCGGCATGGTCCGCACCGAACTGTCCCATCTGCACTACGGCGACGAGGCCGGGCTCGCCGCCGTCGGCCGCACCGTCCCCCTCGGACGGCTGGCCGAACCGGACGAGGCGGGCGACGCCTGCGTCTTCCTCGCCTCCGACCTCGCCGCGTACATCAGCGGTGCCGCCCTGCACGTCCACGGCGGCGGTGAGCGCCCGGCGTTCCTCGACGCCGCCAACGTCAACCAGCGGGAGGACCCAAGATGACCGGACTGTGCGGCGGACGCGTCGCCGTCGTCACCGGAGCGGGCCGTGGCCTGGGCCGCGCACACGCGCTGGCCCTCGCCGCCGAGGGGGCCAGGGTCGTCGTCAACGACCTCGGCGTGGCCCTGGACGGCGCGGTGGGCCAGGGGAGCCCGGCCCAGGACGTCGCCGAGGAGATCCGGGCGCTGGGCGGCGAAGCGGTCGCGCACGGCGGCGACATCGCCACCACCGACGGCGCGGCCTCCCTGGTCGCCACCGCCCTCGACACCTACGGCCGGCTCGACGCCCTCGTCAACAACGCCGGCTTCCTGCGCGACCGCATGCTGGTCAACCTGGACGAGGACGACTGGGACGCGGTGCTGCGCGTCCACCTCAAGGGCCACTTCCTGCCACTGCGGCACGCCGCCGTCCACTGGCGCGCCGAGGCGAAGGCGGGCCGCGCCCCGGCCGCCCGCGTGGTCAACACCAGCTCGGGGGCGGGGCTGCTGGGCAGCGTCGGCCAGGGCAACTACTCCGCGGCCAAGGCCGGGATCGTCGGGCTGACCCTCGTGGCCGCCGCCGAGCTGGGCCGCTACGGCGTCCAGGTCAACGCCATCGCCCCGGCCGCCCGCACCCGGATGACCGAGCGGGCCTTCGCCGAGACCATGGCCGCCCCGGGCGAGGCCGGCGCCTTCGACGCGATGGCTCCCGGGAACGTCTCACCGCTCGTCGTCTGGCTCGCCTCCGCCGACAGCGCGGGTGTCACCGGCCGGGTCTTCGAGGCCGAGGCCGGCCGCATCACCGTCATGGAGGGCTGGCGACCGGGCCCCACCGCCGACAAGGGAGCCCGCTGGACCCCCGCCGAGGCGGGCGAGGCCGCCCGGAAGCTGCTCGCCGCCGCCGAGCCGCCCCGGCCGGTGTACGGGGCGTCATGAGCCCGCCGGGCTCTCGGGCGTACATCCCGCGCGGCGCAGAGCCGTCAGGAAGCGGGCGGCGAAGACCGGATGCCCGGCGGGCGCGGGGTGCAGCCGGTCCAGGCCCTCGGGCTCCAGCAGCAGCCGCGTACAGCTGGGCCCGAACACCTTCGGGCCGTGGACGTAGTGCAGATTCGTGTCCCCGTGCGTGCGCAGCAGCTCGACCGCGCGCCGTATGTGCGCCCGGCACTCGCGCATCGTCATCCCGGAGGGCCCAGGCACCTCCTCCCGCTCGGGCGCGACGATGTTCGACATCACGGCGAACGGCGTCCTCGGGTGCCCCTCGCGCACCGTCCGCACGAAGCCGATCAGCGCCGAGGCAAGCGAGTCGCGGTTGTGGCTGCCCAGCGCCTGGATGTTGATCCCGACGCAGACGGTGAGCACATCGGCCGGCAGGTCCCGCATCAGCCGCGCGGTCATCGGCTGCAGCTGGCAGGCCGCGCCCAGCGCCAGTGAGGTCAGCTCCCAGCCGGCGCGCCGGGCCACCAAAGCGGCCCACGTACGGCTCGGGGAGGCGGCGCCGCGCCCCTGCGAGATGGAGCTGCCGTAGTGGACCCAGCGCGGCCGCCCCTCGCCGCCGTCACGCTCGACCGCCCCGCCCGGGTCCAGCTCCACCTCGCACAGCCGGAACTGATGGTAGAAGGGCAGCCACAGCTCGACCGCGGCCATCCGCCCCGGCAGGCCGTCGACCCGGAACTCCGCGTCCCCGCCGTGTGTCTGCAGCTCGACGGTGGCCGCGTGCCGCCCCTCGCAGAGCACATCCAGCCGCGCCACCTCCGGTGGCCCGTTGAGCTTCGGCGCGGGATCCGCCTGGTAGCGGCAGGTCAGCCCGGTGCTGTCGGTACGCAGACCCACCCGCACCCCCGACGGCATCGCCGCCCGCCCCAGCCCGCCCTCGGGCAGATACAGCGCGGCCTCCTCATGCGGCAGCCGCCAGGGCGCGGTCCAGCCGGGGCCGCGCTGCAGCGACACCGCCCCCCGGTAGCGCAGCCGCGGGTCGTCGTGGGCCAGACGCACGCCGCACTCTCCTCCGCTTTCCGTCTCGAGGCCAGGGCGCGTACCCAGCCCCACCGCGGGCGCACGATGCCCCACACCTCGCACATCGTGCCACGGAGCGCGGCCGAGCCCGACCGGAAATGCGTCGCGGACGACCCCTCCACTACGACAGACTGACGCGGTGCCCGGGCGGAGGGGGTGGCGCGATGCCGTGGCCGCGGCGACGCAAGCAGCAGGCCCCTGACGAGACATCGGAGTCCGAGCGTCTCCTCTTCGGCGGACGGCTCCGGTACGACATGGGATTCAGCCGCTACGACGACGCCTATCTGCATCTGTCGCTCTGGGCGATGGCCCGCAGGCTGCCGCGCCTGGTGGGCTCCACCGTACGGCTCGCCTGGGCCGCCGACCGCAGGGCGCTGCGGACGGTCGCGGCGGCGGAGATCGGCCAGGGGATCGGCCAGGCGTTCAGCCTGGTCGCGGTGAACGACGCGCTGGCGGCGCTGCTGTCCGACGGGGCGACCGCCGACCGGCTGCGAGGCGCCCTGCCGTCCCTGATCGTGGTGGGCGTGGTGGCGGTCCTCGGCGCGCTGCTGGCCTCGGCCTCGACGGCCGGGACCGGCCGGCTGGAGCCGAAGGTCGAACGGGTGGCGACCGAGCGGTACTTGGAGTGCGCGGCCCGGGTGGAGCTCTCCGCGATCGAGGACGCGGAGTTCCACCGGCTGCTGGACTCCGCCCAGTACGGGGCCTCCTCGGCCCGGCGCATGGTCAAGTACTGCGTGGCGGTGGTCAACGGGATGCTCGCCGTCGTCGCCGCCGCTGGAGTGCTGACCGTTCTGCACCCCCTGCTGCTGCCCCTGCTGGTGCTCATCGCCCTGCCGCGCAGCTGGAGCGCGCTGCGCATCGCCCGCCGCCGTTATCTCTCCTTCCACACCATGATCGAGCACGCCCGGGCGGGCCATCTGCTCAGCCGGCTGCTCACCGAGCGCGAGGCGGCGCAGGAGGTCCGGGTGCACGGCGTCGGCGGCTTCCTGCTGCGTCACTTCCGCCGGATGTCGGAGTCGGCCGAGGCGGAGCAGACCCGGCTGGCCGACGCCGCGGCCGGCACCGAGCTGATCGCCGCGGCGCTCACCGGCGCGGCGACCCTCGCCACGTACGCGGCGCTCGGCGGGCTGCTGCTGACCGGCGGCATGGAGCTGTCCGTCGCGGGCACCGCGGTCATCGCGATCCGCACCGGTTCGCAGAACCTGTCCACACTGGTGCTGCAGCTCAACCAGCTCTACGAGGAGATGCTGTTCGTCCAGGACCTGGACCGGCTGTGCGAGGACGCCGAGCGGTGCGCCATCCCCGAGGGCGGGCTGCCGCTGCCGATGGAGCCGCAGGAGATCCGTTTCGACTCCGTCTCCTTCACCTATCCCGGCAGCGACCGGCCCGCCCTGGACAAGGTCAGCCTCACCATTCCCGGCGGGGGCGTGGTGGCGCTCGTCGGCGAGAACGGGTCCGGTAAGTCCACCCTGGTCAAGCTGCTCGCCGGGCTCCATATGCCGGATACGGGGCGCATCCTGTGGGACGGCACCGACATCGCGGAGGCCGACCGCGCACAGCTCTTCTCCCGGATCGCCATGGTCAACCAGGACTTCAAGCGCTGGCCCTTCACCGCCAAGGCGAACGTCGCGATCGGCAGCCCGCAGAGCCCCGTCCGCGCCGAGGCCCTGGACCGCGCGGCGGCCTACGCGGGGGCCGACGACATCGTCGCCGGGCTGCCGCACGGCTGGGACACCCTGCTGGCCCGGGAGTTCCGCGGCGGCCAGCAGCTCTCCGGCGGCCAGTGGCAGCGGCTGGGCATCGCCCGCGCCCGCTACCGCGCCGCGCCCGTGCTGCTGGTCGACGAGCCCACCTCGGCGCTCGACGCACGCGCCGAGCTCGCCGTCTTCGAGCAGATCCGGGCCCTCGCGGGGGACGGGCAGACCGTCGTGCTGATCACCCACCGGCTGGCGTCCGTCCGGCACGCCGACCTCATCCACGTCCTCCACGAGGGGCGGCTCGCCGAATCGGGCACCCCGCAGGAGCTGCTGGACCGGGGTGGCATCTACGCCGAGCTGTTCCATCTGCAGGCCTGCCAGTACGACCTCAGCGGGCCGTGACCACCCCGTGCCCGGCGAGGTCGGACAGCAGACCGTCCCTGCGGCGCGTGGCCTCGGCCGGGTCGCGGACGTCGGCGCTCAGCATCCCGAGGCGGTCCACCAGCTTCTCGACCACCGCGTTCTGCGCCGGAGAGCGGTCGGGGAGCAGCGGGGACTCAAAGCCGTGCTGCCACACCCTGGCGATCGCGTGGTCGTTCTTCCAGCGCACCTCGCGCAGGGTCTCCAGCTGCAGTTGGGCGGCGGTGTGGCTGTCCATGCCGTGGTGGGTCCAGTCCTCCGCCTCGCCGTCCAGGTCGAACACCTCAAGACCGAAGCGGTCGGCCTCCTGCCAGATCGGCATGGTCTCGTCGTTCATCATGAAGACGTAGAGCGCGAACTGGCCGGAGTACTCCGACACCAGGAACCGCTTGGTGTCCTCGAAGAGTTCGGGCGTCTCGCCGGGATAGCCGACGATGAACGAGACGAAGGAGTGGATCGAGCTGTTCCGCAGCAGCTCGAAGGCCGTCCGGTTGGCGCGCGCCTTGACCTGTTTGCGCATGTAGCCCAGCGTGGTGTCGTTCATCGACTCGAAGCCGATGGACAGCGCGCGGCAGTGAGCCCGCTCCAGATCGTCGACGACGCCCCGGTCGCGGATCGAGTTGGCGCGTGTGTACGCCTCCCAGCCGACGTTCGCCTCCGCCAGCAGCGGCAGCAGCGCGCGCAGCCGGGTCGGCGGCACGGTGAAGGTGGAGTCCAGGGCCTTGATGTACTCGGCGCCGTTCTCACGGTGGTAGCGCAGGAAGTCATCCGCGATCTTCTGGGCCGATTTGTAGCGCCACTTCGGCGACGCGGCGGGGAAGGAGCAGTACTTGCAGCTGAACGGGCAGCCCCGCATGGACTCGTAGGGGACGACCGGGAGCCTGCCCACCGGGCTGGGCGAGGGCAGCGCGTCCAGGTCGACGTACTCGATCCTGGTCATGCGCATCCGGTCCGTATCGGGGTCGCGCCACACCAGGTTGGGGACGGCGCCCACATCGCCCCTGGTGCGCAGCGCGCGCAGCAGCGCGGGCAGGGCGTCCTCGGCATCACCGCGGACGATGTACCGGACGAAGGGGTGATCGGCGAGGATCCGCTGGAACTTGAGGTTGCTGTACTGCCCGCCGAGCACCAGAACCGCGGTAGGGAAACGTTCCTCCACCCATGCGACGGCCTTGGCGAGGGTCCGGCGGTCCCAGATGAACGTGGTCGAGAGCAGCACGATGTCCGCGTCGCCCGGGGGTTCCTCGGCGGAGCCGTTCCAGATCCGCTCGATCGGGAACACCTCGTGCTCGACCCCGGCGGCCAGCAGGATCGACTGCAGGGTAAAGGTGGTCAGATGGGGTGCCTTGCCCGGCTCGGCCTCCTCCTCGGCGGCGGTCAGGCGTACGGAGCTGACCGCGCGGGCCCGGCCGCCGGCGCGCCTCGGGCGCAGCAGGGGCCGCCCCGCCCCGTCCGCCGTGCGCAGCAGGGACAGGTCGAACACCTCGGGCCGCCCGGCGGCCGGGCGGTGAACCTCGGGGGCCAGTAACGCCTGGAACGAAGAGCCCTCCAGAAGCTTCTTGTTCGGTACTTCCGGACCCATGCCGGAGATCAGGAGAACGTTCATCGGCTTCCTCCCCGGGAAGTGGAGTGCTGTTGTGGAGCCTTCGGCGACGGCTCGGCGCCGTCAGCGCAGGAAGGCCCTGACCGCCGTGGCGATGCCCGCCTCGTCGAGCCCGTGGGCGCGCGGCCCGGAGTCGTCCCAGGGGAGGCCGAGGGCGCGGAGCCGGTGCGGGACGTTCACCAGGGTTTCGGCGATACGGTGCGCCGAGGTCCCGGCCAGATAGGGCTCGACCAGGACGACATCGGCCCGGTCGGCGGCCAGCACCGCCGTGCGCAGGCCCACCGCGTCGAAGGGGCGGATGGTCGAGGCGTACAGGACGGTCAGGTCGAGGCCGGCGGTGGCGCGCACCACCGCGTCCAGCGTGGGGCCCACGGCCAGGACCACACCGCCCGCGCCGAGTCTGATGACCTCGAACGACCCCGAGGCGCCGTGGGGCTCGGCGTTGCCCCGCTCGGGCAGCCTGAGGTACGTGCTCCCGTCACCGGCCGCGGCGTCCCGCAGCAGCCGCCCGGCCTCGGCGGGGTGCCCCGGCACATGGAGGCTCCAGCCCGGGAGGGCGTCGAACAGCGCCACGTCCTGTGGCGCGGAGTCGTACGAGGCGCCGCAGCCGACCAGAACCGTGCGCTCCGCACGCCGGCGGAGCACCGGCCCGAGCTGTTCCAGAACGCGCTCGACGGGAGTGGAGAGGTCGATCAGAGCCGATCCGGCGGGGAGCGAGAGCGTGTCCGGAATCCATCCCTTGCCGAATGGATCGAGAATTGGTGACGGCGGTTCCGATAGCTGAGTCATGCCCGGTCCTCTCGTGAATGCCGTTGGGGCTGCCGTGAGAGCTGCCGTGAGAATGGTGCGATCCGGAGTGTGGCGCGGGGCCAGTAAGGATCGCGTTAAATATTCAACCTTTAATTACTTGCCCATTCGTTTACTGTTTTGATGCCTTGGCTAGGGATGCGCGCGGGACGTTGGGGGTTACCGTGATTTCCCGTCAGGAACGTTGCGGCGAAGGGGATTTCGATGTCTGGATCGCATGGCGGAGGGCCGCAGTTCGTGCACGTCATCGCGGGACCCACCGGCGTCGGGAAGAGCGCGGCCGCCACCGCGCTGGCCCGGATCACGGGCGCGCCCATCGTGGTGGCCGACCGGATCCAGTGCTTCACCGACCTGGCCACCACCAGCGCCCGGGCCGGCGAGGAGACGGTCGAGGTGGAGCGCTCCTGGCTGGGCGACCGGACCGTGGCCGACGGGGACTTCCCGCCCGAGGAGGCGGCGGACGCGCTCGTCCGCAGGCTGGAGGAGCTGGGCGAGCGCCATCGGTTCGTGATCGTCGAAGGCGGTTCCATATCGCTGCTGCGGGATTTCGCGCAGCGGCTTCCTGATCTGCCCCACCGGCTGACCGTGCGGCTGCTGCACATCCCGGACCGGGAGGGATACGTGGCCGGCCTGGCGCGCAGGGCGCGCCGGATGCTGGCCCCCGAGGGCGAACAGACCAGCATGCTCCAGGAGCTGGTCACCCTTTGGGAAAGTCCGGACCATCGCTTCTTCGCGGCATCCGTCAACGGACTCGAGGCGATTCTGGAATGGTGTGCCACCTATTCGGTGAGCGTCGAATCGCTGACCTCGCGCAAGCTCTCCGAATCACAGCTGGACAAGATTTCCCGGATGGTGGCGGAGCGCCATGCGGAACACGGTGTTATGCAGGAAAGAATCTTCTCGAAAGTTTTCGAGGGAATCCCTTCGGCGGTTTACCACGCGGCGTGAGCGCGGATGTCGCCGTGCGCCGGGTCACGGTTTTCTGCGGGGCCTCTTCCGGCTCTCGCCCGGTCCATCTGCGGGCGGCGGCCGAGTTCGGCCGGGCCGTGGCCGAAGCCGGTCTCGAGCTGGTGTACGGAGGGGCCCGGGTGGGTCTGATGGGGGCGGTGGCAGACGCCGCCCTGCGCGCGGGCGGCGCCGTCACGGGCGTCATCCCGCGGCACCTGGCGCGCCACGAGATCCGCCACACCGGTCTCACCCGGCTCCTGGTCGTGGAGGACATGCACCAGCGCAAGGCGCGCATGGCGGAACTCGGCGACGCCTTCGTCGCCCTGCCGGGCGGACTCGGCACCGCCGAGGAGTTCTTCGAGACGCTGACATGGGCTCAGATCGGGCTGCACGGCAAGCCGTGTGCCCTCCTGGACACCGGAGGCTTCTATCAGCCCCTGCTCGCCTTCCTCGCCCACGCCGCGGCCGAAGGGTTCGTGTCGCGCCGCGACGTGGACGGCATCCTGGTCTGCGAGCGGCCCGGGGACCTCCTGCCCCGGCTCGCGGCTCGCGCCTGCTCAGCTGCTCAGATGGAGACGCCGTGTGAGCGCAGATAGGCCAGCGGGTTGATGTCGGAGCCGTAGCCGGGGCCGGTGCGGATCTCGAAGTGGAGGTGCGGACCGGTGGCGTTGCCCGTCGAGCCGGAACGGCCCACCTGCTGGCCGCCGCTCACCTGCTGGCCCGCCCGGACGGACAGCTGCGACAGATGGGCGTACTGGCTGTACCGGCCGTCCGGGTGCCGGATGACCACCTCGTAGCCGTACGCGTCGGCCCACCCCGCCGAGACCACCTGGCCGGTGCCGACGGCCTTGACCGAGGTGCCGATGGACACGGGGAAGTCGACGCCGGTGTGATAGCCGCTCGACCAGCTGCCCCCGGCCGCCCGGTACGCCGTGCTCGGGCCGACCCCGCTGACCGGGGCGGTGAACCCCGTGGTGGTGGCGGGCTTCGCGGCGGGCTTGTGGGTGGTCCGGTGGTGGCGGTCCGGCTTGGCGGCCTTCGACGGCCGCTCGGTCTTCGGCTCCGTCTTCACCTTGGCCTTGGGCTCGGCTTTGGGCGTGGCCTTCGCCTTGGGCCCGGCCTTGGCTCCGGGGCCGTTCAGGGAGAGCTTCTGGCCCGGATAGATCAGATCCGGGTCGCCGCCGATGGTCTCGCGGTTGGCCTGGTAGATCGTCTGCCAGCCGCCGTCGACATCGTGCCGGTCGGCGATCCGGGACAGCGAGTCGCCGCTGATGACCACGTACGGGCCGGCCTTGGCGGGCGTGCGCCCCGGGAGGCTGGTGGGCGTCGGCGTGTCGTGCTTGGTCCGCGGGGTGCGGTCGGCCTGCTGGTGGTGTGTCGTCGCCGACGCGGCCGTGGCCTTGGCCGCGCTCTGCGGGGCGGCGTCGCCCCGGGTCAGCCCGGCCCGGCTCGAGCAGTTCGGCCAGGCGCCGGGGCCCTGGGCGTCGAGCACCTTCTCGGCGACGGCTATCTGCTGGTCCTTGGTGGCCAGGTCGGCCCGGGGCGCGTACGCGGTCCCGCCGTACGCCTCCCAGGTGGACTGGGTGAACTGCAGACCTCCGTAGAAGCCGTTTCCGGTGTTGATGTCCCAGTTCTCGGTGGACTCGCAGTGGGCGACCTTCTCCCAGGTCTCCCCGGATGCCGCGCTCGCGCCGGCCGCACCGACCAGTGGCAGGGCGATACCGGCGCCGCCCGCGGTGACGCTGAGCGAGGCGCGGGAGATGCGGTTGGGCTTGTAGCGGCGGTGGCGTCCGCGTAAGGCCATGGACGGCTCCTTCTCATGCGCCTTCGCGGCGCGCTGCCGGGCGCGCCAAAGATTAAGGGTGTGGATTTCGCCACAACAAGAGGGGGTTCGGGCGCGGTTGAGGGCCGCACCGCGCTGCGCTGCGGCCTCACCGCTGGAGAGTGACATGGATCACATTATTTCGGTCGGTGTTGTGGGTGGAACGGAGCGTAGTGATGTCAACGGGGTGTGGTGACAGCGGAGTTGCGCGCCCCCTTGGCTCCGGTGGATGCGCCGGGTCGCGCTCGGCCGACCCGGCGCCCGGGACCTACACCCGGACCGCGAGCGACAGCGCGAAGCGCCCCTCGCTGTCGGTCCACCACCGCCGCGGCCGCAGCCCCGCCGCGGTGAGCTCGGCCCGTACCCGCTCCCGGCGGAACTTCGCGGAGACCTCGGTGCGGATCTCCTCCCCGGCCGCAAGGTGCACCGCGAGGTCGAGTGCGGGGATCTTCGCGGTGACCGCGCCGCGGGCGCGCAGCCGCATCTCGATCCACTCGTGCTCGGCGTCCCACAGCGCCACATGGTCGAAGTCCGCCGGGTCGAAGTCCGCGCCCAGCTCCCGGTCGATGACGGCCAGCACATTCTTGTTGAACTCCGCCGTGACGCCCTGCGCGTCGTCGTACGCGGCGACCAGCGTGGCCTCGTCCTTGACCAGGTCGGTGCCCAGCAGCAGCGCGTCACCGGGGGCGAGCAGGGCGCTGACCGAGGTGAGGAACCCGGCCCGCTCGACGGGCAGCAGATTGCCGATGGTGCCGCCGAGGAACGCGACCAGGCGCGGGCCCGGCGTGTCCTGCGGAAGGGCGAGCCCGTCCAGGAAGTCGGCGACCAGCGCGTGCACCGTCAGCCCCGGGTGCTCGGCCAGCAGGGCGCGCCCGGCGAGGGTCAGCGCGCTCTCGCTCACGTCCACGGGCACGTAGGCGTGCAGATCAGGCAGGGCGCGGAGCAGATGGCGGGTCTTCTCCGAGGAGCCGGAACCCAGCTCGACGAGGGTGCGGGCGCGGGTCGCGGCGGCGATCTCCGCGGCCCGGGCGACCAGGATCTCCTGCTCCGCGCGGGTCGGGTAGTACTCGGGCAGCTCGGTGATCCGCTCGAACAGCTCGCTTCCGCGGGCGTCGTAGAACCACTTCGGCGGCAGCTGCTTGGGGGTGCGGGTCAGCCCCTCGGCCACATCGGCGCGCAGCGCGGCGGCCGTGGCGTCGGCGGGCAGGGTGCGGGTGACGGTGAAGGGGCTCACGGGGAAGCCTCCCTGAGTGCGGTGAGCTGGACATCGGAGCGGGTGGCGGTGAGCAGGGTGCGGTCGGGGACATCGGTCCAGCGCGGGTCGTCGTCATACGGCTCGGAGGCCACCACCACGCTGTGGCCCGGTTCGGCCAGATAGCTGAGGGTGTCGCCCCAGGCGGTGGCGGCGATGGTCTCGCCGTCCGTGAGCAGCAGGTTCAGCCGCGACCCGGGCGCCGCGGCAGCCACCGTACCCGTCGTCTCGCCCAGCGCCGCGGGCAGGCCGTGGCCCAGGCGCAGCCGGTGCAGCGTGAGCGCCCACAGGAACGCCGCGTCGCAGCGCGCCTCCAGCCGCAGCAGGTCGGCGGGCGGCAGGGTGGCGGTGAGGTCGGCCACGGAGTGTGGCCAGTCCTCGACCTTGCCGTTGTGGCTGAACAGCCAGGCGCCCGAGGAGAAGGGGGCGGCGCCCGCCTCCCCGTCGGCGCTGGCCTCGGAGGCGTTGCGCACGGCGGCCAGCAGCGCGCCGGTCCTGATCACCCGGGCCAGATCGGTGAACGACAGATCGGCCCAGATGGGCCCGGCGCGCCGGTAGCGGGCGGCCACCGGGTCGCCCTCCGCGTACCAGCCGACGCCGAACCCGTCGGCGTTCATCCGGCCGTGCCGCTGCCGCCGCGGCTCGTACGACTGGCGGTACAGCCCGTGCGGGGGCGCGATGAGGAGTTCCCCCACGGGTGTGCTGGGTCCGAGATAGGCGAGATGCCGGCACATCGGCATCACCCCCTTCCGATCCGGGGTGGGGTCCGATCCGCTGGGTGTTCACGCTTCCGCGGGCCCCGCGTCGCGCGCGGTGCGGAAGCCCGAGAAGATCTGGCGGCGTATCGGCAGGTCCCAGTTGCGGAAGGTGCCGCGGCAGGCGACCGGGTCCACGGCGAAGGAGCCGCCGCGCAGCACCTTGTACCCGTCGCCGAAGAAAACCTCCGAGTACTCGCGGTACGGGAAGGCCCGGAACCCCGGGTAGGGCAGGAAGTCGCTGGCCGTCCACTCCCATACGTCGCCGATCAGCTGCCGGACGCCCAGCGGCGAGGCACCGCGCGGGTAGCTGCCCGCCAGGGCCGGCCGCAGATGGCGCTGGCCCAGGTTGGCGTGGACCGGGGTGGGGTCGGCGTCGCCCCAGGGGTAGCGCCGGGACCGGCCGTCTGCCGGGTCGTGCCGGGCGGCCTTCTCCCACTCCGCCTCGGTGGGCAGCCGCCGGCCCGCCCAGCGGGCGTAGGCGTCGGCCTCGTACCAGCTCACATGCACCACGGGCTCCTCGGGCTCCACCGGCTCCGTCACCCCGAAGCGCCGGCGCAGCCACTGCCCGCCCTCGCGCCGCCAGAACAGCGGGGCGGTCAGCCGGTGCTCGCGGATATGACCCCACCCCGCCTCGGTCCACCAGCGCCGCCGCTCGTAGCCGCCGTCCTCGATGAACCGCGCGTACGCACCGGCCGTGACCGGGGTGGTGTCGATGAAGAAGGCGGGGACCACCCGGCGGTGGGCCGGGCGCTCGTTGTCCAGCGCCCAGGGCTCGGTGGAGGTGCCCATGGTGAACGAGCCGCCGGGGATCAGCACCTCCGCCGGCAGCGGGACGCCGTCCGCCGGGGGCGGAGGCGGGGGCGGGGCGGTGAGCGCGGCAGGCCCCTGGCGCAGCTGGTGGGTGATGAGCATCGTCTCGTCGTGCTGCTGCTCATGCTGCGCGATCATGCCGAACGCGAAGCCGGCGTCGACCAGCGGCCCGCCGCGCAGCGGGATCCGCGTCAGCACGTCGAGCACCCTGCCGCGCACATCGGCGACATAGCCGCGGGCCTCGGCGGGCGGCAGCAGCGGCAGCGAGGGCCGCTGGGCGCGCGGGTGCTCGAAGGCGTCGTACACCGAGTCGATCTCGGGGCGCAGCGCGTCCTGCCCGGCGACCGCGCGCAGCAGCCACTGCTCCTCCTGGTTGCCGATGTGCGCCAGGTCCCAGACCAGCGGTGACATCAGCGGGGAGTGCTGTGCGGTGAGGTCGTGTTCGTCGACGCAGGTGGTGAGGGCGCCGGTGCGCTCGCGCGCACGCCGCAGCGCCGCCTCGGCGCGCCGTCGCAGCGCCTCGGGGTCGGTGTCGGGGCCGGGAGCGGTCATGGCCGGTACTCCTTCCCGGTGACGGGGGTGAGCAGATCGTCGGCGGGACACCGGCCGCGGGCGACATAGCGGTCGGTGAAGTCGGCGACGGCGGAGGCAATGGCGGGGGAGGCCCCGAGCCGGGGCAGCGCCTCAAGGGCCGTGGTGAAGCAGACGACGGCGGCGGCGCGCAGCTCGGGGTCGGCGAGGGCGTGGCGGGCGGCGGTGCGCCACAGCGGATTGGCGGGCGCGGGCTTTGGGCCCGCCGTCTCGGCGAGCGGTTTCACCACGCGGTAGACGGTCTCCGCCGCCTCGGGGTCGTCGAAGAGGGCCACGGTGACGGCGAGCGGGACGATCCAGCCGTCCTCGCCGCGCTGCGCGTCGATCATGCGCAGCTCCAGATGGCCGCGGGGCCGGACGGGCGGGAAGAGGGTCGATATGTGGTAGTCGAGGTCGTCCCGGGTGGGCGGCCGGGGCGCTCCGGTACGGATCCAGTCGCGGAAGGTGAGGCCGTACGGCACGGCCCACGCCTCCTCGCCGTCCCGGATGGCCATGACGGGCGCGTCCAGCACATACCCGGCCCAGGCGGCCCGCGGGTCCGGTCCGGCGGGCGGCGCCAGTGTCCGTCCCGGGTCCATCGCGGTCCACAGGGCCTGCCGTGTCGAGCGGTAGCCGGTGGGGGCGCCCTGGCGCAGGGGAGAGTTGGCGAAGGCGGCGGTCAGCACGGCCCCCAGCAGATGGGCCAGCCGCCAGCGCCGCCCGAGGCCGAGCGGCCCCGGCTCGTCGTGACCGGCGTCCACGCACACCTGCACGGAGGCGGTGTTGCACATCATGGAACGCCCGGCCGGTCCACGGCGGTCGAAGTAGGTCTCCATCGTGGCGTAGCGAGGGGTGGTGAGAAATCGGCGCGGTGGCCGCCAGGGGTCGTGCCCGTGGCCGGCGATGCCCAGGCCGAACCGGGCGAGGAGCGGGCGTACGAGCGCCAGATCGGCGGCGGCGGACTCCACCAGGGCGGTGAGCGAGTCGGCCGGGAGGGAGCTGAGCTCCAGCTGGCCGCCCGGTTCGAAGGTGAGGGTGGACCGGAGCGGCAGTCCGCGCAGTGCGGTGACCGCGGCCTCCAGCCGGGCGGTCTCCACGGGGTGTGCGGGGTGGTGCGCGTCGTGTACGAGCCATTCCAGCTCGACACCGAACCGCCTCGGCGGTCCGGTCTTGAAACAGATGCCGCGTATGCGGGCCTCTGTCTCGGCTTCGCTGATCGCCTGACTCTGGGGCACAGTCGTCTCCCGTTCTGCCTTCTTACGGGCTCGGTTCACCTCCGGGGCGTCTCAGCCCCGGCGGTTCACTCGCGGCCCGGTACGGGGGCCACCGCGGTGTGGGCCGCGTTGCCGCTGCCAACCCTCACCTGTCGGTGGCGTCTGACTCAAGGGCCCATCCAGCCTCAGGGCCCGTCAAGCGTCGCACAAGAGTGCGTCCGCCGCCCGGCGGAGTGGCCCGGGCACGCCTCGCCGGACGGTTCCGCTGGTCGTACCGACTGGTTAGTATGCGCTCGGCGCGGGGACCGCGCGCCGACCGACAGGGTGTGGGAGGCCACCGGTATGCAGGCATGGCGAGTGCACGAGACGGGCGAGCCGCGCGCGGTGATGCGCCTGGAAGAGGTGGCGGAGCCGGTCGCCGGGCCCGGACAGCTGCTGCTGCGGGTCAGGGCCGCCGACGTCAACTTCCCCGACGCCCTGCTGTGCCGCGGGCAGTACCAGGTGCGCCCGCCGCTGCCGTTCACCCCCGGCGTCGAGGTGTGCGGCGAGGTCCTGGCCGTCGGCGAGGGCGCCCCGGGCCGCCCGGGCGACCGCGTCATCGCCACCCCCGAGCTGCCCGTCGGCGGCTTCGCCGAGACCACGGTCGTCAGCGCCGCGGCCGCGCTGCCCGCACCCGAAGCGCTGGACGACGCGCAGGCCGCCGCGCTGCACATCGGCTACCAGACCGGATGGTTCGGCCTGCACCGCCGGGCCCGGCTGCAGCCCGGCGAGACGCTGCTCGTACACGCCGCCGCGGGCGGCGTCGGCAGCGCCGCCGTCCAGCTCGGCAAGGCCCACGGCGCGCGGGTGATCGGCGTCGTCGGCGGCGAGGACAAGGTCAAGGTGGCCCGGGAGCTCGGCTGCGACCTGGTCGTCGACCGGCGGCAGGAGGACTTCGTGGCGGCCGTCAAGGAGGCCACCGGCGGGCGGGGCGCCGATGTGATCTACGACCCGGTCGGCGGCGACGCGTTCGCCAAGTCGGTCAGGTGCGTGGCCTTCGAGGGCCGGATCGTGGTCGTCGGCTTCGCCAGCGGAGTGATCCCCCAGGCCGCCCTCAACCACGCCCTGGTCAAGAACTATGCCATCCTCGGCCTCCACTGGGGGCTGTACAACACCCACGACCCCGCCGCCGTCCGCGCCTGCCACGACGAACTGGCGCGGCTCGCCGCCCAGGGCGCGGTCAGCCCCCTGGTCAGCGAGCGGGTGCCGCTGGAGGGCGCCGCCGACGCCGTCCAGCGCGTCGCGGACGGCACCACCACCGGCCGCGTCGTGGTCGTCCCGGGGCAGAGCCAGAGGGAGGCGCGATGAGTACGGACACCGAACGGGCGCGGGTGACCGCCGAGGAGCTGCGCGACCGGGTCCGGCGGCTGCTCGCCGAGCACCCCGTGGCCACCACGGCCCGGCTGGACTTCCTGCGGGCCCGCTTCGACGCCGGACTCGCCTGGATCCACTACCCGGTGGGGCTCGGCGGCCTGGGCGCCCCCCGCACCCTGCAGTCCGTCGTGGACGCCGAGCTCGACGCCGCGGGCGCGCCCGACAACGACCCCCGCCGCATCGGCATCGGCCTCGGCATGGCCGCGCCCACCATCCTCGGCTTCGGCACCGACGAGCAGCGCACCCGCCTGCTGCGCCCCCTGTGGACCGGCGAGGAGGTGTGGTGCCAGCTGTTCAGCGAACCGGGAGCCGGCTCGGACCTCGCGGCCCTCGCCACCCGGGCCGTGCGCGACGGCGACACCTGGGTGGTCGACGGGCAGAAGGTCTGGACCTCCAGCGCACACCTCGCCCGCTGGGCGATCCTCATCGCCCGCACCGACCCGGACCTGCCCAAGCACCGCGGCATCAGCTACTTCATCTGCGATATGACCGACCCCGGCGTCGAGGTGCGCCCGCTGCGCCAGATCACCGGCGAGGCGGAGTTCAACGAGGTCTTCCTCACCGGTGTGCGCATCCCCGACAGCCGGCGCCTCGGCGAGGTCGGCGAGGGCTGGAAGGTCGCCCAGACCACCCTGATGAACGAGCGGGTCGCCATCGGCGGCGGCCGCGTCCCCCGCGAGGGCGGGATGATCGGCCGGGTCGCCGCAGCCTGGCGCGAGCGGCCCGAACTGCGCACCCACGATCTGCACCAGCGGCTGCTCGGGCTGTGGGTGGAGGCCGAGGCGGCCCGGCTGGCGGGCGAACGGCTGCGCCAGCAGCTCGCGATCGGCCAGCCCGGGCCCGAGGGCTCGGCGATGAAGCTCGCCTTCGCCCGCCTCAACCAGGAGATCAGCGGCCTGGAGGTGGAACTGCTGGGCGAGGAGGGCCTGCTGTACGACGACTGGACGCTGCGCCGCCCCGAACTCGTCGACTTCACCGGGCGCGAGGCCGGCTACCGGTATCTGCGCGCCAAGGGCAACTCCATCGAGGGCGGCACCTCCGAGGTGCTGCTCAACATCGTCGCCGAACGCGTCCTGGGCCTGCCGCCCGAGCCGCGGACCGACAAGGACCTCCCGTGGAAGGACCTGCCCCGATGAGCACCTTGGACCTGTCCTCCGCCGAGCCCGACCTGCTCTACTCCGAGGCCGAGGACGACCTGCGCGCCGCCGTGCGGTCGCTGCTCGCCGACCGCTGCCCGCCCTCCGCCGTGCTCGCAAAGACGGAGAGCCGCCGCCCGTACGACCCCGCGCTGTGGCGCTCGCTGGCCGTGGAGATGGGGGCGGCCGGGCTGTTGGTGCCCGACAAGCTGGGCGGCCAGGGCGCCACCGCGCGGGAGGCCGCGGTCGTGCTGGAGGAACTGGGCCGCTCCGTCGCCCCCGTTCCCTATCTCACCAGCGCCGTGCTCGCCGCCTCGGCCCTGTTGGGCTGCGACACCGACGAGGAGCAGGTGGCCCGGCTGCTCCGCGCGCTCGCCGAGGGGCGCGCGGTCGGCGCGCTCGCGCTGCCGCTGTCCACCGCGCCCGGCGGCGCGCCGCCCGCGACCGTCACCGCCCGCGCCGACGCCACCCTGAGCGGCCGGGCCGGCGGCGTGGCGGGCGCGGTCGGCGCGGATGTGCTGCTGGTTCCCGCCGAGGGCCCGGACGGATACGGGCTCTATGCCGTGGACACCGACGCCCCCGGCGTCACCGTCGAACCGCTGACCCCGCTCGACCTCACCCGGCCGCTCGCCGCGCTCCGCTTCGCCGATGCCCCGGCGCGCCGCCTCGCCGGGCCCGACCGCGCCCGGGCCGCCGTCGGCCGCGCCCTCATGGCGGGGGCCGGGCTGCTCGCCTCCGAGCAACTGGGTCTGGCCGAATGGTGCTTGGCGGAGACCGTACGGCACACCAAGGAGCGCCATCAGTTCGGCCGCCCCATTGGTTCGTTCCAGGCGCTCAAACACCGCATGGCCGGACTCTGGCTGGAGCTGGTCTCCGCCCGCGCCACGGCCCGGCACGCCGCGGACGCGCTCGCCGCGGACAGCCCCGAGACCCCCATCGCGGTGGCGGTCGCCCAGTCGTCCTGTGCGCGGGTCGCGGTGCACGCGGCAGAGGAGTGCGTGCAGTTGCACGGCGGGATCGGCATGACCTGGGAACACCCGGCGCATCTCTACCTCAAGCGGGCCAAGAGCGACGAGATCGCGCTGGGCACCCCGGGCCGCCACCGCGAGGCGCTGGCCGGGCTGGTGAATCTGCCCGCTCCCGTCGGCTGAGCGGCCCCGCTCCCGGTCGCCGCGCGCGGCGCGTCGCGCGGCCCGGGGGCGGCCGGGGTGTGCCGTCCGGGTGCGGCCGGGGCGTTCGCACCCGTGATCGGCACTCGTATGGAGCACCGCGATGGCGCGGGTCAAGGGCATAACTGGGCGAAACTGGCGGCCGGATCCCGATCCTCATGAAGCGCCTGAGGAGGCTCGCCATGGCCATTTCGATCTCCGTGGTCCTACTGCTGCTGATTCTGGCGGTGGTCTTCCTGCGGAGCGGAGGGCTGCGTGTATCCCATGCGCTGGTCTGCGTCACGCTGGGCTTCTACCTGGCCAGCAGCAGCATCGCGCCGACCATCTCCGAGGGGCTGGCGGCGACCGCGGACGTGGTCAGCAGCGTCCGGCCCTGAGCGGCGGGTCGCGCGGCTCAGCGGCGGTCGTCCGGCCGGGACCGTAGCCCGGGCGCAGGGCGGCTGAACACCCCGATCCCATTGGGGACCAGCCGCTCGGTGCCGCCCGAGGGATGGTTGAGCACGGTCAACCGCCCGCTGTCCGCCTCCCGCGCCACGAGCGTGGAGGAGCCGCCGCCGTCGAGGTTGAACACATCGTCGGCGCCGAGTGCGAGCATCGCATCCGCGAGCTCGCTGAGGGTCAGCCCCGCGCGGTAGGTCATCTCGCCGTCGAGCACCAGCAGATACAGCAGATGCCCGCCGTCGCCGATGCCCGCGGCCGTGCGCACCGCCCCGGTGAGCGGGTCGAGCCCGTCGAGCCGGTGGCGGTCGCGGACGATCGGAAAGCCGCCGAGCGCGAAGTCGAACCGTGGGCCGTGCGTGTCGCGCAGCCCGTAGTCGAAGCTCACCGGGTCGCCCACCCGCAGCTCGCGCAGCGCCCGCGCCCCCGCCTCCCGCCCCACCAGGACGAACGTGCCGGGCGCGATCGGGCCCTTGCCGGGGGTGACCGCCCGCCGGACGACCCGGCCCTCCTGCACGGTCACCTCGAAGGTCTCCGCGCTGCAGGGCGCCGAGCGGGCGGTGTCCACGCCGCAGGTGGCCCGCACCCGGGACGCGCCGCCCCAGTCGGAGGTGTACGCCCCGATGCCGTCCACGGCCACCGCGTACTGGTTCAGCCCGCGCAGCGGCCGGGTGCCCCGCCCCTCCGCCGTCACCGTGCCGCGCAGCGCCAGCCGGCCCATCCGGGCGATCCGGTCGGCGCCGACCCCGACGACGTCCTCGGTCGAGGTGTCGGGCGGCGCCGCCGGGCCGAACCGCTGGCCCTGGGGCACCGCCGACTTGAGCGGCAGCCCGCCCGTGACCTCCGGGCCCACCGCGGCGCCCGTCGCGTCCACACCGGGGTGCTGGGTCTCGGTGATGTCGAAGAAGTCGCCGTTCACGGCGGCGATCGCGGAGCGCTCCGCGGCCATCGCGGAGACCCGGGCGCGCGAGGCGACCGCGTCGGGGTGGAGCAGATCGAGCGAGACCCCCGGCTCCCGCAGATCGACGGTGAGCAGATGGCCCAGCGCCGTGCCGTGCGAGGTGGCCAGAGTGAACTGGCGGTACTCCACACCGGGCGCCGGCGCGGTGCGCTCCAGATAGTGCGGCGCGGCGCGGAGCGCGGGCGCGGAACCCGCCCCGGCCGGGCCCGCGCCGGCCAGGACGCCCCAGGCGAGGGCCACCGCGACCGCCGCGCGCGCCCACCTGGACGCACGCGTCCGCCTGGCTCCCGCGCGTCTGCTCACCGCCACGGCACACCTCCCGTCAACCTCCGGCCCCGGCCCACCGCTTCGGGGCGCGCCGCGCGTCCCGTGGGAACGGCACGGAAATGGCCGGAGACCACCCGCGGAACTCTTCGCACGCCCCTGCCCAACCGGCCCACGGCGCCCCGATACTCACTGGCGTCCGTCGTGCACCCCCGGCCCCGCGCCGGGACAAGAGCCGGGAGGCCCCCATGGTCCGCCGTACGCGCCGCGCCTTTGTCGTCACCCTCGGAGCAGCTGTGGCGGGCGTGACAGCCGCCCCCGCCTACGCGGGTTCGGGCTCCGGCAGGGGCAAGCCGCCGCTGGCCAGAGCCCACGCCCACAACGACTACGAGCACCCGCGTCCGCTCACCGACGCGCTCTCCCACGGCTTCGGGAGCGTCGAGGCCGACATCTGGCTGGTGGACGGCGAGTTGCTGGTCGCCCATGACGCGGAAGACCTCGACCCCACCCGCACCCTGGAGTCGCTCTACCTCGACCCGCTGGCCCGGCGCGTCAAGCAGAACGGCGGCCGGGTCTACCGCGGCCACGACCTGACGCTGCAGCTGCTCATCGACATCAAGACCGCGGGCGAGCCCACCTACCTCGAACTCGCCAAGCGTCTGCGCCCCTACCACTCGATGCTGTCCAGCGCCCATGGCGGCGTCGGCGGCCGGGTGCGCCGCTCCGCGGTGACCGCCGTCATCTCGGGCGACCGCGGCGCGCGGGCCCCCATGGAGGCCGAACGGCTGCGCCACGCCTTCTACGACGGGCGCCTGGAGGACCTGGGCAGCGGTGTGCCCGCCTCCTTCATCCCGCTCATCAGCAGCAACTGGACGCAGAGCTTCAGCTGGCTGGGCGCCGGTCAGATGCCGTCGGGCGAGCGGGAGAAGCTGCGTCAGATCGTGGGCTCGGCGCACGCGAACGGCCAGCGCGTCCGCTTCTGGGCCACCCCCGACGTGGCGGGCGCGGAGCGCGAGGCGCTGTGGCGCGAACTCCTGGCCGCCGACGTCGACTACATCAACACCGACGACCTGGCGGGTCTGGAGAACTTCCTGCGCGGCGCTCACTGACCCGCCCCGCTGGCTCACGGCAGTCACTGGCAAATCGTATGATCGCTACACGCGCCTCCCCGTGAGGCGCGTGTCGGCCAGTCGGGCGACAGCACTCACGACACGCCGAGGCAGCCGGGCCCCAGGCCCTCGGGCACGCCTTACGCGCCGCCCTCCCTCAGCGCCGCCGGGTCGTCCAGGATCGCCTGGACCACCGAGCCCGCCGCGCCCAGCACCGGCCCGTCGGAACCCAGCCGGGAGACGGACACCACGTCCTGGCCCGGCCGGGCCGGGTCGGTGAGCCGCCGCGCCAGCTCCCGCTCCAGGGCGGGCAGCAGCCAGGGCGCCAGCGGGGTGAGCGCCCCGCCCAGCACCACCTTCTGCGGGTCGAGCAGATTCACCGTGCCCGCCAGGGCGATGCCCAGCGCCGAGCCCGCACCCCGCAGCGCGCGCCGCACCTTCTGATCGCCGTCCGCCGCCCGCCGGGCCAGCAGGGCGACCCGGCTCCCGGGCGGCCGGTGCTCGGCGGCCTGCTCCGCATGGACGCCCCCGGCCCGCAGCACGGCCTCCTCGCCCGCGTACTGCTCCAGACAGCCGCGCCCGCCGCACGCGCACTCGGGGCCCTCGGGCCGCACCGGCACATGGCCCAGCTCGCCCGCGAACCCATGCGTCCCGCGCAGCAGCCGCCCGTCGATCACCACGGCGGCACCGATGCCGATCTCGGCCGAGACATGGACGAAGTCGCGCGGCGCGGGGTCGTGCCCGCCGAGCCACAGCTCCGCGAGCGCGCCCAGGTTGGCCTCGTTGTCGACGGTGAGGGGGAGGCCCGGCAGGGCCTCGCGCAGCGCCGGGCCCACATCCACCCCCTCCCAGCCGAGGTTCGGCGCCCGCACCACGACACAGGACTCGCGCGCCACCAGCCCCGGCACCGCCACCGCGAGCCCCGCCGGCCGCAGCCCCTCGCCCTCCGCCTCCGCCGCGACACGCCGTACGAGCTCGGAGAGCCGCCCGAGCACGGGGCCAGGCGCGCCGTCCCGGTTCGCCGACTCGACCTGGGCCCGCACCCGCACCCGTCTGCCGAGGTCCATCGCGCACACCGCCAGGTGGTCCACGCCTATCTCCGCGCCAAGACCGGCCGGTCCGCGCTCGTTGAGCTGCAGCGCGCTGCCGGGGCGGCCGACCGTGCCCGGCCGGGACGGCCCGAGCTCCACCAGCAGCGCGTCCCGGGCCAGTTCGTCGACGAGGGTCGAGACGGCGGCCCGGGTCAGCCCGATCCGGGCCGCGACGGCGGCGCGGGACAGCGGACCGTGCGCGGCCACGGCGTGCAGTACGAGGGAGAGGTTGCGTCTGCGCATCGCCTGCTGAGTGTTGGGCAGTGGCGCTGCCACCTGACGGTCTCCTGTCTGTCCTGTGGGTCCCGACGGTCCTGGACCCCCGCCGTACCTCCGCGGCCCGGCCCCCGACCTTACGGCGTGGACCCGCGCAGCAACGCGTCGGCATCGGACAGGACCCCGCCCAGGCGCTCCAGCGCCACCGCGTCGCGCTCCACCGGCTCGTACGAGGGCCCCTCCGCCGTCTGCCAGCGCCGGGCCACCGCCGCCGGGTCCTCGCCCAGCAGCAGGCCCGCGGCCTGGGCGGCGGCACCGAGCGCGACCAGCTCCTCGGCCCGGGGCACCTGGACGGGCCGGCCGCTGAGGCGGCGCACCGTCTCGCGCCACGCCGCGCCCTTGGCGCCGCCGCCGATGAGCAGCAGCGGGGCGTCGGGCGCGGCGTCCGCGTCCAGGACCCGGTCGAGCGCGGTGAGCAACGCGAACACGGCCCCGTCGTAGGCCGCCTGGAGCAGCTGGCCCGGCGTCGTGTCATGGCGCAGCCCGTACAGCAGCCCGGAGGCGAGCGGCAGGTCGGGGGTGCGCTCGCCGTCGAGGAACGGCAGCAGAACGGCCGAGCCGCCCCGCTCCACCGCCTCGCGGTCGCGGCCGAGCAGGGCGGCGATCCGGTCCACGGCCAGCGTGCAGTTGAGCGTGCAGGCCAGCGGCAGCCAGGCGTCGCGCGCGTCCGCGAACCCCGCGACCACCCCCGTGGGGTCGGCGGGCCGGCGCGCCGAGACGGCGTAGACCGTGCCGGAGGTGCCCAGGCTCAGCACGGGCTGCCCCGGCCGCAGCCCGAGGCCGAGGGCCGCCGCCATGTTGTCGCCCGTGCCGGTGGCCACCAGGGCGCCGTCGGGCAGCGGCAGATCCGGGAGGTGCCGCACGGTCCCGGCCGCCTCCCCGTGCCGCAGCACGCGCGGCAGCTGATCGGGGGAGAGGCCGACGCGCTCCAGGATCTCCGCGTCGTACGACTCGCTCGCCGACGCCCACCAGCCGGTGCCGGAGGCGTCGCCGCGGTCGGTCGTGCCCTGGCCGGTGAGGCGTTCGGTGAGGTAGTCGTGGGGGAGTCGTACGGCGGCGGTGGCCCGCGCGGCCTCGGGCTCGGTCTCCTTCAGCCATGCCCACTTGGTGACGGTGAAGGCCGGCGCGGGCACGCTGCCGACCCGTTCCGCCCACACCTTGGGCCCGCCCAGCTCCTCGACCAGGCGATCGCGCTGCGGGGCCGAGCGAACGTCGTTCCACAGCAGCGCCGGGCGCACCGGGCGCCCCGCGGCGTCCAGCGTGACCAGGCCGTGCTGCTGGCCGCCGACCGAGACCGCGGCGGCCTGCCGGGCATGCGCCCCGCACTGGCCGAGCGCTTCGGCCAGCGCCCGCCACCACTGCTCCGGGTCGCTCTCCTTGCCGTCACCCCCCGCCCCGCCGCCTACGGTGTGCGGCGCCTGGCCGCGCGCGACGACCTGGCCGGTCGCGGCGTCGACGACCAGCGCCTTGGTGGACTGCGTGGAGCTGTCCACGCCGACCACCAGCGGTCCCTCGGGCACGGGCACGGCTGCTGCTGCCATCGCGCTCTCCCTTTCACGTCCCTGTGTACGGCTGGTCAGCGTGCGGCTGACCGGTCACCGGCTGAGTGGGGGCTTCCCCGGAATGCTCGTGCATACTAATTTGTAAAGCGCCATGACGAAATAGGCGAGGGAGCCGCATGAGCTACAACCCCACCCCCGAGGACAAGTTCACCTTCGGTCTGTGGACGGTCGGCTGGCAGGGCAGGGACCCCTTCGGGGACGCCACCCGCCCGGCGCTCGACCCCGTCGAGTCCGTGACGCGGCTCGCCGAGCTCGGCGCGTACGGCGTAACGTTCCACGACGACGACCTGATCCCCTTCGGCGCCTCCGGGACCGAGCGCGAATCACACATCAAGCGCTTCCGGCAGGCCCTGGACGCCACGGGCATGACCGTGCCCATGGCCACCACCAACCTCTTCACCCACCCCGTCTTCAAGGACGGCGCGTTCACCGCCAACGACCGGGATGTGCGCCGCTACGCGCTGCGCAAGACCATCCGCAACATCGACCTCGCCGTCGAGCTCGGCGCCAAGACCTATGTGGCCTGGGGCGGGCGCGAGGGCGCCGAGTCCGGCGCCGCCAAGGACGTGCGCGCCGCCCTCGACCGGATGAAGGAGGCCTTCGACCTGCTCGGCGCCTATGTCACCGAGCAGGGCTACGACCTGCGGTTCGCCATCGAGCCCAAGCCCAACGAGCCGCGCGGCGACATCCTCCTGCCGACCGTCGGCCACGCGCTCGCCTTTATCGAGCGGCTGGAGCGGCCCGAGCTGTTCGGCGTCAACCCCGAGGTCGGCCATGAGCAGATGGCCGGGCTGAACTTCCCGCACGGCATCGCCCAGGCGCTGTGGGCCGGCAAGCTCTTCCACATCGACCTCAACGGCCAGTCCGGCATCAAGTACGACCAGGACCTGCGCTTCGGGGCGGGCGATCTGCGGGCCGCCTTCTGGCTCGTCGACCTCCTGGAGACGGCCGGCTACCAGGGCCCGCGCCACTTCGACTTCAAGCCGCCGCGCACCGAGGACATCGCGGGCGTCTGGGCGTCCGCGGCCGGGTGCATGCGCAACTACCTCATCCTCAAGGAGCGCGCCGCCGCCTTCCGCGCCGACCCGGAGGTCCAGGAGGCGCTGCGCGCCTCGCGCCTGGACGAACTGGCGCTCCCGACGCTCGGCGAGGGGGAGACCCTGGCCGGTCTGCTCGCGGACCGCGCCGCGTTCGAGGAGTTCGACGTCACGGCCGCGGCGGAGCGCGGCATGGCCTTCGAACGCCTGGACCAGCTGGCGATGGACCACCTGCTGGGCGCCCGCGGCTGAGCGCGTCCGGTGGCCGGCCCGCGTGGTGAGGGCGCGGGCCGGCCGCCGGTCCAGCCCCCCGACGGGACCGGCGGCCGGGGTCCATGGGACCGGCGCGTCAGGGCGTCCAGTCGCCCAGCCAGTCCGCGATCTCGTAGTTCGCTGCCTGGGAGTCGCTCAGCTGCGGCCGGTCGGTGCTCGCCGACCCCGAACCCGCGCCGCTGTTCCTGTACTCGGCGAACCGGTCGTCCTTCCAGGAGAAGCCGCTCATATCGGTCCACGGGGTGGTCCGGATCGCGGCGCTCAGGGAGGTGTTGCGGACGATGGCCTGCGGGTCCAGGCTCGCGTCGCCGCCCGCGTGCCAGGGGCGGCCGAGGTAGTGGCTGCGGTCGCTGACATCGCCGGTGATGTTGCTGTTGATGATCAGGAAGCCGTGCTTGCCCGCCGCGGTCGAGGGCGCGGCCACATATCCGGCCGAGCTGCCGTCGTACCGCTTGACCAGCCGTATCGTCGACTTGTTGATGACGGCGGAGGCCCGGCCGAAGATGAAGTCGACATTGCCCTGGATCCAGGCGTTGTTGACGTACACCCGGCCGACCTTGTCCTTGCTCGCCGAGTCCAGCAGCAGGGTGTCCTGGTCGCCCAGGGCCCCGATGTTGTCCAGGACGATCTTGTCGCCCGCGGTGCGCAGCGCCACCGCCTGCTTGTCGGTGATGCTGGTGTTCGCCTCGTTGAAGTCGTTGACGAACTGCAGATTGCGGGCCTGGAAGTCGTCCGCCTCGACGGCGAAGGTCGCGCTCCCGCTGGTGCCGTAGGTTCCGCCGCCGGGCTTGGGGGTGCCAGAGGCGTTGTTGTAGACGATGGTCACGTCGTTCTTGCTGCTGGTGGTGGACACCAGCCGGATGTGCGGCTTGTTGCTAGGGATCTTCACGGTCTCGCGGTACGTGCCGGGCTTGACGGAGATGGTGACGGCGGAGGAGTTGTTCGCCGGCACCGCGTTGACCGCGGCCTGCACGGTGGTGTAGTTGCCGCTGCCGTCCTTCGCGACGACGATCGTCGCCGCCGCCTCGGCCTGCGCCGCGGGTGCGCCCGCGGCGACCAGCACGGCACCCGTGGCCAGGGCGAGAGGGGCGCCGACGAGCGGTCCAGTGAGGCGCCGCCGGGGGCGCCGGTCCGTTGTGGACATGGGGGTGACTCCGTCCCGTGGAGACGTGCCGGACATGCTGATGCCCTGGGGTTGCCGCGCGGAGCGGAAAGGTTGCCGGGTGGGGTCGGCCGGTCGGGGCCCGGGGCCGGTTTCGCCAGGTGAGCCCTGAGGGCGTCGCGCCCGCGCCGCGCCGCGTCGTGGAACGCGCGGCGCTGCCTGGCCGGTGACCGCAGGGCGCTGCGCGGCGGGGCCGGGCCGGAGAGGGCCGGCCAACGGTGGCCGCTGCCCGGGGACAGCGGCCGCCGCGAGCGGCACGGTCAGCCCGTGCCCCCGGAACCCTCCGTACTCGTCACCGCCCCGGGCAGCGGCACCGCTTCCAGGGTCGCCAGCGCCGCCGCCGGGTCGTGGTGCGGTGGTCCGGCCGGCCACCAGCGGCCGCGTTCCTTGCGGTACGGCCACCAGCGCCCGTCCCGGCCGTAGCGCAGCTGCACCTCCGCGCCGACCACCGTCCAGCCGTGGCCCGCCTCCCGCAGCCGCGGCGCCCGCTCCTCGCCCTCCCAGGCGGCGGCGAGCGAGGCGCGCGCACGCATGAGCGCCTCGTCGGCCGGGGCCCACCGCTCCTCCAGGACGGCGAGCCCGGCAGGCCCGCCGTGCTCCCAGGCGCGGACGGCCCGCGCCAGTTCGCCCAGGTCGCGGCCGCAGCCCGAGGCGAGGCGGTCGGCTATGCCGGCCGGAGGGGCGGCGGCGGCCAGCCGCACCGCGTCCTGCCAGGGGGTGAGCGCGGTCGGCAGCGGAGCCGAGGCGTGGCCGGGCGCCAGCGCCTCGGCCAGCAGCCGCTGGGCGCGCACCGCGGCGTCCGCCGCCAGGAACTCCAGCGCCGCGACGTCCAGCCCCGGGGCCGGATCGCTGCCGCCGCTCAGCACCGGCGGCCGACCGGGCTCGGCCACGGCCGGCGGGGGCGCGGGCAGCGGCGGCCGGGAGGCGGCCGCGGCGAACGCCTCCTGGGCCGGCACCCCCTCCGGGGCGTGGCCGGCGGCCTCCTCCTCGCCGTCCGGGGCGCGCCGCCCGGCGGCGCGCGCCACGCTGCGCACCTGGAGCTCGTCCAAGAGCTCGCGCTCCCCGCGGCCGCGCATCAGCAGCAGCACGAACGGGTCCTCGTCCAGCAGCCGGGCGACCTGGTAGCACAGCGCGGCGGTGTGCGGGCAGTGGTCCCAGGCCTCGCATCCGCACTGCGGCTCCAGATCGCCGATGCCCGGGAGCAGTTCGACGCCCGCGGCCGCCGCGTCCTCGGCGAGCTGCGGGGGCATGTCCCGGTCGAGCAGGGCGGCGATATGCCCGGCCCGGTCGGCGACCACGTCCAGCAGCCGTTCCCACTCGGCGGCGGTCAACTCCTGCAGCAGCACATCGGAGCGGTGGGGCGTACGGTCGCGATCCCGCACCACCGCCGTGATCCGGCCCGGCCGTACGCACACCGCCCCGACCGCGCCCTCGCGCGCGTGCTTGCGCCCACGCCCCAGCTGCTGCCCGTCGAGCGCCGTGTCCTCGAGCGCCTTGAGCCACGCCCGGCCCCACCAGGTGCGGGCGAAGCCGCGGCCGTGGGCGGGCGGCAGGGCCTCGAAGGTGCGCTCGCGCCCGGCGTGCCCCGTCCGGACGTCCCCCGCGTCGCTCATCGCTCGGTCCCCCTCAACTCCACGAGCTGTGCCAGCTCGGCATCGGTCAGTTCGGTCAGCGCCGCTTCCCCCGCGCCGAGCACCGCGTCGGCCAGCTCCCGCTTGCGCTCGAGCATCGCGGCGATCCGGTCCTCCACCGTGCCCTCGGCGATCAGCCGGTGCACCTGGACCGGCTGGGTCTGCCCGATCCGGTACGCGCGGTCGGTGGCCTGCGCCTCCACGGCCGGGTTCCACCAGCGGTCGTAGTGCACGACATGCCCGGCCCGGGTGAGGTTCAGGCCGGTGCCCGCCGCCTTCAAGGACAGCAGGAACACGGGCACTTCGCCCTGCTGGAAGCGGTCCACGAGCTCCTGACGGCGCGCGACCGGCGTGCCGCCGTGCAGCAGCTGCGCGGCGATGCCGCGTGCCGCCAGGTGGTCCTGGAGAAGGCGCGCCATCTGGACGTACTGCGTGAAGACGAGGACGCTCGCGTCCTCGGCGAGGATGGTGTCCAGCAGCTCGTCCAGCAACTCCAGCTTCCCCGACCGGCCGGGGATGACGGGCCGGTCCTCCTTCAGATACTGCGCGGGGTGGTTGCAGATCTGCTTCAGGCCGGTGAGGAGCTTGACGATGAGCCCGCGCCGGGCCAGCCCGTCGGAGCCGGAGATCTCGGCGAGCATCTCGCGCACCACCGCCTCGTACAGCCCGGCCTGCTCCTTGGTGAGCGACACGGCGCGGTCCGTCTCGGTCTTCGGCGGGAGCTCGGGGGCGATGCCCGGGTCCGACTTGCGGCGCCTGAGCAGGAACGGGCGGACGAGCTTCGCCAGGCGCTCGGCGGCGGCCGGGTCGCTTCCGCTCTCGACGGCCTGGGCGTAGTGGGCGCGGAACCACCCGAGGCCGCCGAGCAGCCCGGGCGTCGTCCAGTCGAAGATCGCCCACAGCTCGGAGAGGTTGTTCTCGATCGGGGTGCCGGTGAGCGCGACGCGCGCCTTGGCTCCGATGGTGCGCAGCTGCTTGGCGGTCGCCGAGTACGGGTTCTTGACGTGCTGCGCCTCGTCGGCGACCACCAGACCCCAGCCCTTGGGCACCGCCTCGGCCAGCCGTAGCGCGTCGAGCCGCATCGTCCCGTACGTGGTGAGGACGAACTCCCCGTCCGCCAGATCCTCCAGGGTGCGCGCGGCGCCGTGGAAGCGGCGCACCGGCGTGCCGGGCGCGAACCGTTCGATCTCGCGCTGCCAGTTCCCGAGCAGGGAGGCGGGCGCGACCACGAGGGTGGGGCCGGCGGCCTCGGGGACGGTCTGGCGGTGGAGGTGGAGGGCGATCAGGGTGATGGTCTTGCCGAGACCCATGTCGTCGGCGAGCGTGCCCCCGAGGCCGAGCGAGGTCATCCGGTCCAGCCAGCCCAGGCCCCGCAGCTGGTAGTCGCGCAGAGTGGCCGCCAAGTCCGCGGGCTGGGCGACGGGCTCGTGCCGCGGGCCTTCGGGGTCGGCGAGGCGGTCCCGCAGCGTGGCCAGCCAGCCGGCGGCCCGCACCTCGACGCCGGTGCCCTCGGCCTCGGTCCGGCCGGTCAGGACGGCGCCGAGCGCGTCGGCGGTGGTGATGTCGCGGTCCTCGCGGCCGCGGGCCCGGCGGATCGCCTCCGGGTCGATGACGACCCATTGGTCGCGCAGCCGCACCACCGGGCGGGCGGCCTCGGCGAGCCGGTCCAGCTCCGCCCGGGTGAGCTCCTGGTCGCCGACGGCGAACCGCCAGCTGAAGCGGAGCAGTGCGTCGGCCGACAGATAGGAGGGCATCGCGGAGCCGGCCGGGCCCGGCCCCTCGTCGTCGGCACCGCCGCGCGGGCCGACGACGGCACGCGCGGTCAGCCCCCGCGCCAGCTCCTTCGGCCAGTGGACCTGGACTCCCGCGGCGTCCAGCGCCTCGGCCGCCGGGCCGAGCAGTTCGACGACCTCCTCGTCGGCGAGTTCGAGTGCTTCGGGCACCGCGGCCGACAGCAGCGGCGCGAGCGGCGTCCACGCGCGGGCGGCCCGTCGCAGTGTCAGCAGCGCGTCCATACGGGCGCGCGGGCCCAGGGCCGCGGCGGCGGCCGAGGTGCCCGCCCACACGTCGGCGGCGTCCGCCAGCAGGGCCGGGTCGGCCAGGCTGTGGAGTTGGAGGACGGCGCGGAAGCGGGGACCGGAGGGAGTCTTCCCGTTTTCGCCGCCGCTGCGGTTGTCGTTGTCGATGTCGTGGTGACGGCGGGGGCCGTGGCGATGGCGGTCATCGCCGGTGTGCTCCCCGTCGCCGGTGAGGTCATGGCCGCCGGTGAGGCCACCGTCCAGCAGCTCGATCCGCAGCGACAGCCGGACGCCGGCGTCGTGCCCGGCGGCGAGATCCGCCGCCCAGGCCCGCTGCTCGGGCAGGCGCCGCGGTTCGGCCCCGGCGAAGGCGGGGCCGCCGGCGGCCAGCGCCGCCGCGGGCGAGCGCGGCAGCCCGTCAGCGACCGCGTCGAGGAACGCGCGGACGTGCCGCTCCGGCTCCGGCAGGCGCACCGGATCGGTGCCGGGCAGGGGCACGGCGTGCGCGGCCGGGGGCATGGCGGCGGCCAGGTCACGGACCCGCCGCAGATCCTCGTCGGCGAGCGGGCCGACGCGCCAGGCGTCGTGGTCGGTGGCGGTGAGCCCGGGCAGCAGCCGTCCGCGGGCGGCGAGCTGGAGGGCGAGCACCGCGGCGGCGCCCCAGAAGGCCGCCGTGGGATCGGCCTGGGTGGAGGGGGGGTGCGCGGCGCGTGCCCGGGCGCGGGTGAGCACCGGAAGCGCCTCGGCCAGGGGCAGGACGAGGGCCCGTACGGCGCGGGTACGGACGCCCGGGCCCCCGTCGTCGTCCCTGTCGTCCCCGGCTGCCCCGGCGTCCCCGTCTTTCCCGGTGGAAAGGGCCGGGACCACGACGGTGATCTCTTCGGTGCTACCCGGCCCGGTGGGTTCCGGGCCGTCCGGCCGCCAGAAGGCGACGCGTCCGGTCCGCGCGGGGTCGGCGGGGAGGAAGACGGTGGTACAGCGGCTGAGTTCGGCGATCTCGGAGGGCGTTGCCACGGTGGGTGGTGTCACGGAGCTGACGCATTCCTCAAATTTGACTAGTGGGAGCCGCCGAGGGTACCGGACGAGTGGCCCGGCCGGGCGGGCGTCCTGTGTGAAGCACCTCACCCGGATCCTTCGCACTCAGGAACCGGACGCCGTCGGCGTCCGTTGACAGAAGTGAAGCGGCATGAGCCGTGAAGGAGGCAGAGGGAGATGTCCAAGCGCGCTGTGGCCGTCGCCGGGGGTGCGGCGATAGGAGTGATCCTGCTGTGCCAGCTGCTGCCGTTCTGGGCGGCAGTCCTGGTGATCGTCGGTGTCCCCGCACTGGCGTATCTGCTGCTCGACCCTTCCCAGCGGGGCAGACTGCGCCGCGTGTCGCGCAAGGAGCTGGGGCGCTGACCGAGGCCGCGTAACTGTCCCGACCGGCGGTGACCGGCGCCGCGCCACCGGGTTCACCCCGATGGCGAATTCCCGGATGAAAACCGTGGGAAGGGGCGTGGCGAGACGGAGGCGGAGCGACAAGGGACGCGGCGGAAGACGGCGGGACCGCGGCGTGGCGGAGCCTGACCGCCAACCGGGCTCGGGGCCCGGGGTGACATACGCCTGGGAGTGACCGCGCAACACCGATCGCGGGTGTCACCCGGACCCCGTCCGTCCGCGCCGTGAGGGGCCCGGGCGACCCGGCGCCCTGGCCCCGCTCGGTCCGGTGGCCCGGCGGTCCGGTGTTTCGTAAATGACTTGTGCCGTTGACCGGCACCGGGCCATGATCCGCACCATGACGCATGGAAAGGACGGCCTCGCGATCTCTCGGTGATCGCCCATGGCCGCATACGGAACTCCTCAGCCGCTGACCCCCTCCTGGCTCCGGGCGCACTTCGACCCGCTGCCCTTCCCCGCCCGGATGAGCGCCCTGGCACGGTACGCCCGTACGCTCTCCCCGGACGCCTGCACCACCCTGCGTACCGCCCTCGACTCCTCCCCGGAGCCGGACGACCGGCATCTCGCGCTGTTTCTCGCCGTCGCCCGCCGCGATCTCGATGCCGTGGCGGCCGCGCTCGCCGACCCCCTGCTGCGGCGCCGCGCCCTGTCCGCGGCCATCCGGTTGCCGGTGCCCGAAGAGGCCCTGACCCGACTCGCCTTGAGCGAGAGCCGCTCCGTACGGCATGAGGCGTACCGGGTGCTGCGCGCCGGCCGGCGTACCGCGCTCGCCGACCGGCTGCTGCCGCGAGCGCATGTCGCGTACGGCCCCGCCGACGCCGCCCGTCTGCTGCCCGCCTGCTCACCCGGCGTGGCGGCGGAGTGGCTGCCCCGCCTCGACCCGCCGATCGGCGTTCTGCACACCCTCGCCCGCACCGCTCCGGCGGCCGTCGCCGCCCGGCTGGCGGCCGACTACCAGGCTCGCGACGACCACGGTCGACGGCGACTGGTCCGCCGCCACCGCCTGTTGGCCGCCGTCGTGGCCGAACGCGACACCGACGCCGGGCTGTTGCTGTTCGAACGAGTGCCCGCGCTGATCGACGGCCGTGGCGCGGCGGCACTGCTGCGCAAGCCGCGGGAGCTGCTGGCGGTCCTGCGGCGAGCCGCGTCCCGCGCCCATAGCGACCGGGCTCACGGCGGCCCCGGCTGCGGGCCGGAACGGACGCCCACCCTCCGGCTGCCCACCGGGCAGCTGCCGCGGTCCGTGCTGCGCGCACTGCGCGCCCTGAACCCCGAGGAACTGGCCGAACTGGCCGAAGCAGCCCAGGCCGGCGCCGCCGGCATCCGCCCGTACGGCCCCGACCGGCTCGACCTCACCCCCGACCCCCTGCTCACCCTGCTGCCCGCCGCGACACGGCGTCGCATCGTCGAAGCCGGGATTCCCGCACGTGGCCTCGGCAGGAGGGCCCGCCTCAACGCCCTCGCCGCGCTCGATCCGGCGGACCGCGCGGACCTGCTGCGCCCCGCCCTCGCCCGGCCGCACCGGTCGCCGATACAGCGCAACCACCTCGTCTCGGTGGCTCCGCTCCCCGACGCCGAACCGATCCTGCTCAAGGCGGCGGCGGGACACCGCTCCTACGAGCGCGCGTACGCCTGGCGTGCGCTCCTCGCATGCGCCGAGCTGAACGCCGACCCCGCGGAGTTCGCGCGGACCGTGGCGGCCTGCGAGCGGGCCTGGCACGACAGGGAGGAGGTACGGCGCGCCGTGCTGGAGCAGGCCGCCGGGGCGCCGTCTCGGATGCTGGCCGCGGTTCCGCTGAGCGTGTTGCGCGACGCGGCGCTGACCACCGTCCACTCGCGGGACTCCACACCCGCCACGGTCGCCGCGGCCGAGCGGTGGCTGCGCCGCACCACGGAGAGCGCGGCGGCCCGGGGCGACGCCGAACGGGCGGCGCAGGCGGCCCATCTGCTGTGCCAGGTCGTAGGCGACCCGCGCCGTCGCGGCCCGGTGGCGCCGTTGCGGCTCGATTCCCGGGCGGCCGCGGCCATCTGGGCCGGGACGGCCGTCGACTGCCTCGGTGAAGCCGCCGACCGTGCCTCCACACAGGCCGCCCGGCCGACCGGACACGCCGCCCGGCCGACCGGACACGCCGCTCGGCCGACCGGGCAGGCGGTGAGGCGTCTGCCGGCCTCGCGGCTCGTACCCCTCGCCGAACTCCTGGTGCCCCATCTCGCCGCGCTGCCCGCGCTGGACGCCCTGGTGGGCCACACCGCGCTAAACGGAGAGGATTCCGGGACGGCCGCCCGCGCCGCCGCGGTATGGATCGCGGACCCCGCCACGCGGGAGCGCCGCTGCGCCCAACTGATCGCGTCCGACCCGTCGTTCGCCACGGTGGAACCGGTGCTGCGGACCCTGGCCGTCCGCCGCACCGATCTCTTGGAGGACGTGCTGCGCGCCGCCCGGCACGGGTTGCCCGGTCAGCTGTCACGCCGCCCCGCCGACCGCTGGGTGCCGCGGCTGCCGTACTCCGTCACCGGCCGGTGGACCGCGCGGACACGGTGTCTGCTGGACGACCATCTCGCGGCGGTGGCCGCCGACGAGGAGGCCCCGCCGCGCGCACGCGCCGACGCGGCGGCCCTGCTGGGCGACCCGGCGCTCCTGGCGGCCCTGGCGTCCGGCGCGCCGCAGCCCGTGGCCGCGGCGGCGCTCACCGCACTGGGTGAAACCGCGGCGCTCGGCGCGTCCTTCGACGGCCCTCCGAGCGCCCGCCCGAGCGACCGACACGCCCCCGCCGACAGACCGGGCGGCGACACGCCGGACCCACCCATACGAACCCCGGCTGTGCGGCCCGCCCCCGGCGCGCCCGACCGCGAGGCCTCCGGACGCGATGCGGCCGACCCGGTCGCCGACACCGGTTCGGCCCCCGATGTCCTTTCCCTCCTCCTCCAACACGCCGGAACCGGCGGCGCACGCGGTCGGGCGGCGATGGCAGGTGTGCGGCGCCTTCTGGGCGGCGTGCCCGATGGGAGGGCCGTCGCGCTTCTCGCACCCGTGGTGCGCTCGGTGTCGGCGCCGGTCGGCAGCCGTAAGGAGGCCGCCCGCGCTCTGGCCGAGCTGCCCGGCGACGCGGCGTTCGCCGCGCTGCTCGCGGCCTGGGACGAGCCCGGGCAGCACCGGGACGTGCGGGTGGTGCTCATACGCCCGCTCCTCGCGCGTGTCGGCGCGCCGGGTGTGGCCGACCGGCTGGCGGAGCATCTGCAGGAGCCCGCTGTGCGCGAGGCCGTGATCGTGAGCGATCCGGAGGCGGCAGGGATCCGGGCTCGTCCGGCGTATGCGTCCTTCCTCGCCGGGCTGGTCCGTACCGGGGACGACGAGGCGGCCCGGGCGGCCTGCGCCGCACTGCCGCACTGCATGGTGGCCGGGACGTTCATGGAGGGGACCGGCGCGCTGGCGGCGGCCGCCGTCGCCACGGACCGGCCGTCACGAGTGTGGCGGGCCGCGGTGGACGCGCTCGGGCGCGTCCCGGGGGACGCGGGGTCCGCCGCCCTGCGCGGCCTGCTCGCAACCCTGGTCGCCCGGACACGCGCCGATGCCGACGCCGGCGCCGGCGTGGGGAGCGGACGAGGCGATCGCGCCGACGCGCTGCGGCGGCTCGCCGGCTGCGGGTCCGCCGTCACCAGCCGACTCGCCCTGGAGCCGGCCGGTGAACTCTCGCAGGGCGACGCCGTGGTGGAGGCGCTCCTGGCCGCCGGGCTGCGTCGCGAGGCGACCGGCGCCTTGCTGAGAGTGGCCTGTGCCGGGCTGTGCGCGGCCGACCCCGGTCTCGGCCGCTGGGAGCAGTATCTCTCGCTGGTCCGGGAACGGCCGGATCGCCTGTGCTTCGACGACTATGTCGCGTTCGATCACGACGACGAGCATGTGCGGGCGGCGGTGCGCAGCGTCGTCGGCGTGTTGCGCGACCGCGGCGACGCGGCGGGTGGGCTGACGGCGCTCGCCTTGGTGAAGGCGATGGGCGTCAGAAGCGGCTGGGCGGACCCGTGGCGGGCGGAGATCGACGAGCTGTGTGGCCACCCCGACCCGGACACGGCCGAGGCGGCGCTTCTCGTCGTCCCGCACCGCCGCTGGTGACCCGCGAGCCCCGGACCCGACACACCGGCTCAGCCGGGCCGTACGGCCAGCCGGTCCAGTGCCGTCAGCAGGCCCGGCAGCTCCGGGCCGCGGCCGACCGGCAGCACCTCGCCCGGCGCGTCGTCCATCAGCACGAACGCGATGTCATCCGTCCGGGCCACGATGGACCAGCCGGGCCCGTCGGCCCGCAGGGTCCGCGCGTCGCCGGAGGCGAAGGCGGAGCGGACGCGGCCGGGCGGCGGGGGCGCGTCCAGGTATCCGCGCGCCTCCTCCAGTACGCGTCGCACACCCCCGTGCGGCTTCTCGCCGGGAGACACGAACGTGACGTCGCTGTCCACCTGTTCGCGCCACAGCGCCCACTGCAGCGCGATCTCGTCCGCGCCCTGCCGCCGCTGCGCCGGGCCCCACCGCTCGGTGTCCGGCGGGGCGAGCGGCGGCGTGGCCGCCTTCCCGCCCTCCGGGCCGGGTTCGGGGTCGTGCGGCGCGGGCACGCCCGGCGCGGCGACGGCCACCGCGAGCGGCCAGCCGGGGAGGGAGACGACCACCGTGCGGTCGTCGATGGCCAGGTCGTACTCCATCCCGCAGTCCCACGCGGCGACGGCGCAGGCGACCAGCGACGCGTCGTCGGTGATGACCGTCCACCGGGCGCCGTCGCCGTCCTGGCCCAGCACCAGGCCGTATCCGGTGTCGTACGGCTCGAGACCGAGCGCGGCGCAGGCCTCGGGATAGTCGTCGCCCAACACGCTGGGGAACCGCGCGGGCGTCAGCTCCACCGCGGTGAGCACATACAGCGCGTCGTCGTCCGACTCCTCACTGGCGGGCACGGCAGCCTCCTTGTCGCGGTACCGGAATCCGGGGGCCAATGCGTTGTGCGGCGCACCTTAACCAGGCAGTAGCCACGGCGTCGAGATTTTGTGCGCGGATGCGGACCGGGCCTGTCGGCCGCACCGCCGTCAGGCGCCGCCGGTCGCCCGCAGCGAGTCCAGGGTGCGGCGCAGCCAGGACTGTTCGGCCTGGCTGGTGGCGCGGGCGATGGTGAGGATGCCGCGCCGGAAGGGATCCTCGATCTCCTCGGCGCGCAGCGGACGGTCGTCGTCGTAGAAAAAGCTCGTGGGCTGCCGCAGGAACGCGAGCCGGCGCTCCAGCACTCCCGCCTGGGCGGCCGGGTCCTCCAGGTGCCGCAGAAACGCGAGCACGGTGAACCAGCGGTCCTCGTCGGTGATGTCGGCCTGCGCCGGCTCCGCGAGGCGGCGGCGGAGCTCGGCCCGGCCCTCGGCGGTCAAGGTCAGCACATGCCGTGGCGCGGCACCCGTGCCCGGCTGGGTCTCGCGGGCCAGCAGCCCGGCCGTCTCCAGACGCTTGATCGCCGGGTACAGCGTGCTTTCGGCCACGGGTTTGACGTGCCCGGTCAGCGCGGCGATTCGCTTGCGCAGCTCATAGCCGTGCAGCGGAGTGTCGCAGAGGAAGCCCAGGATGGCGAGTTCGAGCATGTGCGCATTGTTCCCACGGACGCTGTATCTCGACCCCGTGATACATCGGCGGCGATGCACCAGGCACCACGCATCGGCGGCGGCGTGATGCCGGCGGCTCAGCCCTGACGGACCGCGAGGGCCAGGAAGCGCGTGTCCCGGTCCGTGTACGAGGTCAACCGCCAGCCCGAACGGGCCAGCAGGGGGCGCAGGTTGGGTTCGGCCCGCAGGTCGTCGGGGGTGATCGGGCGGCCCTTCCGGGCGGCGAGCGCGGCCCGTCCCACGGGATGGAACAGCGCGAGCCCGCCCCCGGGGCGCACCACCCGGGCCAGCTCCCGCAGTCCGGCCTCGGGTTCGGGAAGGTGGGAGATCAGCCCGGCGCCGAACACCGCGTCCAGACATCCGTCGCGCAGCGGCAGCCTGGTGACGTCGGTGAGGGCGAGCGCCGCGTCCCGATGCCGGCCGGCGCGTACGGCGGCCGTCAGCATCGCCGGCGTGGCGTCGGCGCCGAGGACCGTGCCGGTGGCGCCGACGGCGGCGCGCAGCGCGGGGAGGGCGCGTCCCGTACCGCAGCCGGCGTCGAGCACCGCGTCCCCGGCGCGCAGCCCGAGGTCGGCGACGGCGGCGGCATAGGCGGGGCCGTCGTCGGGGAAGCGGGTGTCCCAGTCGGCGGCCCGCGGGGTGAAGAAGTCCCGGACCTCGGCCAGGCGATCGGCGGGGGTGCGCTGGTGGCTCATCTGACTCCTCGGGCGGGCCGGATCTGTGGGGGAGCTGGGGGAAACGCTGAGCGAGAACCCCGAATAGTGTGCACGTTCGGGCATCGATCGATCGTTCTGTCATCTGTCCCTGTCAAATTCCAGCATCTTCCGAATGCGCCCCCTGTGTGCGCCCCCTCCCGGCTAGCGTCCGTGGGCCATGGGACAGCTCCCGACAGAAGGAGAGGGCCATGACCGAGCACCGCAGAATCGCCGCCCGCTTCCCGGACGGCCTCGACTGCCTTCTGGACGATCTGGTGGTCCGCGTCGGGGGTGTACGACACGCCGTCGTGCTGTCCGGTGACGGAGCGGCGGTGAGCGCGTCCCGCGGGCTGGGCCGCCGTGACGCCGAGCAGCTGGCCGCCCTCGCCTCCGGCTTCCACGGCCTCGCCGTCGTATCGGCGCGCCGACGGGCGCGCGGTGCGGCGCGCCAGACCATGGTGGAGACGGAAGCCGGCAACCTGTTCGTCGTGGCGGCGGGCGAGGGCTCGTACCTGGCCGTCCTGAGCGCGGCCACTGCCGACCCGGCGCTGATCGCCTCCGAGACGGCCCGGCTCGTCGAGCGCGTCGCAGAGTATCTGCGCGCCCACCCGCGCCTCCCGGAGGCCCCGGCAGCCCCCGCCTGACCGGCTCATGCCACTGCGCCGGCGCCACGCCCCCGCGCTTCACTCCAAGACCGCGGGGTACCCGGGACGTCCTTCGGAAACCGATGCTGAAGGGACGTGGCGATGCGAGCGGTCACCTGGCAGGGCAGGCGGGACGTGCGGGTGGAGACGGTTCCCGACCCCATCCTCAAGGAGCCGACGGACGCGATCATTCGGGTCACGTCCAGCGGACTGTGCGGCTCCGACCTTCATCTGTACGAGGTGCTCACCCCCTTCATGACCCCCGGCGACATCCTCGGCCACGAGCCGATAGGGATCGTCGAGGAGACCGGAGCCGATGTGACCGGGCTGCGCCCCGGTGACCGGGTGGTCGTGCCGTTCCAGATCGCGTGCGGCCACTGCTGGATGTGCCGCTCGGGCCTGCCCACCCAGTGCGAGACCACCCAGGTCATCGAGCACGGCATGGGCGCAGAGCTGTTCGGCTACACCAAGCTGTACGGCGCGGTGCCCGGCGGCCAGGCCGAGTATCTGCGGGTCCCGCAGGCCCAGTACGGCCCGATCAAGGTGCCCGAAGGGCCGCCGGACGACCGTTTCCTCTATCTCTCCGATGTTCTCCCCACCGCGTGGCAGGCCGTCGCGTACGCGGATGTGCCGCCGGAGGGTACGCTGGCCGTGCTCGGCCTCGGCCCCATCGGGGCCATGGCCTGCCGCATCGCGAAGGCCCGGGGAGCCGGCCGGGTGATCGGCGTGGACCTGGTGCCCGAGCGGCTGGAGCGGGCTCGGGACGACGGCGTGGAGGTACACGACCTCAGGGCGTACGGCAGTCAGGAAGACCTCGTCGACGCCATCCACTCGGCCACCGACGGCCGGGGCCCGGACGCGGTCATCGACGCGGTGGGCACCGAGGCCCATGGCAGCCCCCTCGGAAAGACGGCCCAGCGGGCCACCGGATTCCTGCCCCGCGAGTGGGCCGCCAAGCTCACGGCGAAGGCCGGGGTGGACCGGCTGGCGGCGCTGCGGCTGGCCATCGCGCTGGTACGGCGCGGCGGAACCGTCTCCCTCATCGGGGTCTACGGCGGCATGGCCGACCCGCTTCCCCTGCTGACCATGTTCGACAAGCAGATCCAGCTGCGCATGGGACAGGCGAACGTCCGTCGCTGGACCGACGACATCCTGCCCTTCCTGACCGACCAGGACCCGCTGGGGGTCGACGGGTTCGCCACCCATCACCTGCCGCTGGAGGAGGCGCCCCGCGCTTACGAGATGTTCCAGCGCAAGGAGGAGGGCGCGATAAAGATCGTCATGCGGCCGTGACCGCTGTGACGTCGACGTCCATGAAGTCCATGAAGTCCGTGACGCCCCTGACGCCCGTGCGGGCCGCGAGCGGCTGAGGGCGGCCGGCCGCTTGGCCGCCCTCAGCGAGGGTACTCGGCTGCTCATGGCTGGAATCGAGCTCAACAGCGCCGCGTTCGACGACCACGACCGGATTCCCCGCCGGTACACAAAGGACGGGGAGGACCTCTCACCGCCGCTGACCTGGTCCGGCGTCCCGGCCGGCACGGCCGAGCTGGCCCTGCTGTGCGAGGATCCGGACGCCCCTTCCGGATCGTTCGTCCACTGGCTGGTCACCGGTATCGCCCCTTCCAGCGGTGGGGTGGGCGTCGGGCAGACGCCCGTGGGCGGTGTGCCGCGCACCAACGGATACCACCAGGAGGGCTGGGGCGGGCCCCACCCGCCCGCGGGCGATCAGGCGCACCGCTACTTCTTCCGGCTGTACGCCCTTCCCGAACCGCTGGTCCTCCCCGACGAGCCCTCGGCAGACGAGGTGCACCGCGCCGTCGACCGCAGCCAGCTCGCGAGCGGCATGCTGGTCGGCCTCTATCAGCGCTGAGTCGCTTGAAGGCCCGTCGGAGAGCGATGGGTTTCGGCCGAATCCAGTTAGTCGGCGATGTCGGCGAGAGCGACGACTTTCTCGACGCGGACCCTCACCAGCAGCTCGCCCGGGACGCCGTTGCGGGCGCCGTACTGCTCGGCCAGGTCCTCGCCCATGTACCGCGCCGCGATCCTGGTCGCCCAGTCGCGGACCTCCTCCAGCCGGTCGCTCAGCTCGGCGCGCCCTTGCAGAGTGACGAACGAGAACGGGGGCCGGTGGTCGTCCACGCAGAGGCTGACCCGCCCGTCGCGGGCCATGTTGCGGCCTTTGACGGTGTCCTCGCCGGTGTTGAAGACGATGTCGTCGCCGTCGAGCAGGAACCACACGGGCGCGATGTGCGGGCTGCCGTCGGCCCGCACGGTCGACAACTTCGCCGTGTGGGTGCCCTCCGAGACGAACTTCTGCCACTGATCCTTGGTCATTTTCCGTGCCATGTCTCCATCTTGTGTCAAGCGGCGCACATCGGCGCGCCGACAGGCGGGCCGGGTTGCCCGGAGAGCGGCAGTGAGAAAGGCTGGCCCGGCAGCTGTGGTGGTTGGCCGGACGGGGAGGAACGGTATGGCACTCAGCAAAGGGCTCGATTGGCTGCTGGACGATCTGACCGAGCGGATCGCAGAGATACGGCACGCCTTGGTGCTCTCGAACGACGGGCTGGTGACGGGCGCCAGCTCCACGCTCGTCCGGCAGGATGCCGAACATCTCGCCGCCGTCGCCTCGGGGTTACACAGCCTGGCCAAGGGGTCCGGGCTCCACTTCCGCACGGGGCGGGTGCGGCAGACGATGGTCGAATTCGAGGAGGGCGTGCTGTTTGTGACGGCCGCCGGGGACGGGAGCTGCCTGTGCGTGCTCAGCGGGGCGGACGCCGACGTCGGTCAGGTCGCGTACGAGATGACGCTGCTGGTCAACAGGGTGGGGGAGCACCTGGGCGTCGAGGCCAGACAGGAGAGCGGCGCGCCCAGCGGGCTGTGAGCGGAAGTTATCCACAGGCCTGACGGGCGGTCTCGCTCAGCGGCTACAGTCGTCACTGTCAGTGATCGACCAGTCGCGGGGGAGGACCGTCGTGGTAGTGGGGGACCGCCAGAAGGCACTTCAGAAGTCGCTTCAAACTCTTCAAGAGTCGCCTCCGACAGTGCGTCAGAAGCCGAGCGGGAGTCCGGTGCCGCCGGTGCCGGACGGCGCCGAGGAGACCGTCGCGTTCGACAGGGCCGCCAGGGAGCTGGGCCTCAAGCGCGGAGAGTTCGAGCTGGCGGTGCAGCTCGGCGAGGTGCGCACCGTTGCCGTGGGCGCCATGGGCCGCCGCGTGGCGCGCGCGGAGCTGCTTCGGCTCACGGCCGCCGAGGGCTTCCCGAGCGCGCTGCGCGCCCGGCTGCGCGTGGTGGGCACGGCCGAGGGAGCCGAGCTGCTGGGCATCAGCCAGGGCCGGTTCACCCGCCTGGCGCGCGGCGGCTTCTTCACCCCCGTCCGGTTCTATGTCAACCGGTACCGGGCCGTGGTGTGGCTGTATCCGGCCGCGGAGCTCGGCGTGTTCGCCGAGCGGGAGCCCGCCCTGTTGACCGGACGCATCCCGGCCGGGCTGCGCGCCACACTCGGCGCGGGGGAGGACCAGCGGGCCGCCAGATGGCGCCGCCGCCGTATCGAGCAGTTGCTCGCCCGGACCGACGACCCCTGGGAGCGGGCCGCGGTGTGGGCCGCGGTGCTGGCCCCCGCCGAGTTGGACGCGGTGGTCACCGACCCGGCCGAGCGGTCGCGTCTGCGTGAGCTGATGCCCCGGCTCGCCCCGGTGCCCGCCGCCGGGACCGGCCCCGCCGCGGAGGTGACCGCCGCCCTGGTGACGGCGGACGATCCCGCCGAGATCCGGCGCTGCCGCGCCGCGCTGGACACCTGTGTGCGGGACGCCCGTCAGGCGCGGCCCATCCCACCGCCACCGCCCGTTCAGCTGCCGACCGAGGTGGCGGAGCCGCCGGGCAGCGAGCCCGCCCCGCCGCCGGCGCGGCCTCGAGGGCTCCCGCTCTGGCACCGCCTCGTCCGCGGGCGCCGGAGCGCGGCGGTGGGCCGCGCGGCTCCCTACAGGGGGCGGAAGAGCCCTTCCTGCACCACGGAGACGAGGAGCCGGCCGGCCCGGTCGTAGATCCGTCCGCGGGCCAGGCCGCGCCCGCCGGTGGCGATCGGCGACTCCTGGTCGTAGAGGAACCACTCATCGGTGCGGAAAGGCCGGTGGAACCACATGGCGTGGTCCAGCGAGGCCATGTCGAAGCCGCGGCGGCCCCACAGCGGCTCCACCGGTACCCGCACCGCGTCCAGCAGCATCATGTCGCTCGCGTAGGTGAGCGCGCACGTGTGCACGAGCGGGTCGTCGCCGAGGGGGCCGACCGCCCGCATCCATACGGCGCTGCGCGGCTCGGCGCCCTCCAGTTCCTGGGGCGTCCAGCGCAGCCGCTCCACATACCGGATGTCGAAGGGCTGACGGCGCGCCATTCTCTCGAGCGACTCGGGGAGCGCCCCGAGATGCTCGCGGATCTCGTCGGCGAGCTTCGGCAGGCTCTCCGGCTCAGGCACCTCGGGCATCGGCAACTGCTGTTCGATGCCCGGCTCGGGAAGATGGAAGGAGGCCGTCAGATTGAAGATCGTCCGACCCTGCTGGACGGCGACGACCCGGCGCGTGGTGAAGGAGCGACCGTCGCGGACGCGCTCCACCTGGTACACGATCGGCACTCCCGGCCGCCCCGGGCGCAGGAAGTACGCGTGGAGCGAATGCACCGGGCGCTGTCCGTCGGTGGTCCGTCCCGCTGCCACCAGCGCCTGCCCGGCCACCTGCCCGCCGAACACCCGCTGCAGCGACTCGTCGGGGCTGAGGCCACGGAAGATGTTCAGCTCGATCTGCTCCAGGTCCAGCAGATCGACCAGCCGCTCGGCGGGATTGGTCATCGGTGGTGCTCCTTCACTGGTGGTGCTCGCCGCGAGGCCGGGCCCCGCTTGCGCGGGACCCGCCCGTTCCGGGGCCGTGATGCCTGGGAGGCTACAACTGCCCGACCTCGGTGATCCGCACCACCGCCCGGCCCTCCTCGTCGGAGGCCGTCAGGTCGACCTCCGCCGAGATGCCCCAGTCGTGGTCCCCGTTCGGGTCGTCGAAGGTCTGCCGCACCCGCCACAGCCCGTGCTCGGGCTGCTCCTCGATCTGCAGCAGCTTCGGGCCGCGCGCCTGCGGGCCGGTGCCCAGGTCGTCGTACTCCTCCCAGTAGGCGTCCATGGCCGTCGCCCAGGCGTCCTCGTCCCAGCCGGAGTCCGCGTCCATCTCGCCGAGCTCGGCCACCTTGTCCAGCGCGGCCAGCTCGACCCGGCGGAACATCGCGTTGCGCACCAGGACGCGGAAGGCGCGCGCGTTCGCGGTGACCGGGCGGACCTGGTCGGCGCGCTCCTGAGCCTCCTCCGCGGACTCCTCCTCGGGGTTCGCCAGCTGTTCCCACTCGTCCAGCAGGCTGGAGTCGACCTGCCGCACCATCTCGCCGAGCCAGGCGATGATGTCCTGGAACTCATCGGACTTCAGATCGTCCGGCACGGTGTGGTCCAGGGCCTTGTAGGCGCTGGCCAGGTAGCGCAGCACGATGCCCTCGGTCCGTGCCAGGTCGTAGAACGAGGTGAACTCGGTGAACGTCATCGCGCGTTCGTACATGTCGCGGATCACCGACTTGGGCGACAGCGGATGGTCGCCGACCCACGGATGGCTCTTGCGGTAGAGGCCGTAGGCGTGGAAGAGCAGTTCCTCAAGCGGCTTGGGGTACGAGACGTCCTGGAGCCGCTCCATGCGCTCCTCGTACTCGACGCCGTCCGCCTTCATCGCGGCCACCGCCTCGCCGCGGGCCTTGTTCTGCTGCGCCGCCAGGATCTGCCGTGGATCGTCCAGGGTCGACTCGACGACCGAGACCATGTCCAGGGCATAGGAGGGGGACTCGGGGTCCAGGAGCTCGAAGGCGGCCAGCGCGAAGGTGGACAGCGGCTGGTTCAGCGCGAAGTCCTGCTGCAGATCCACCGTCAGCCGTACGGTCCGCCCCTCGGCATCGGGCTCCTTCAACTGCTCCACCACGCCCCCGTCCAGCAGCGAGCGGTAGATCGCGATGGCCCGGCGGATATGGCGCAGCTGGTTCTTGCGCGGCTCGTGGTTGTCCTCGAGGAGGCGTCGCATCCCCTCGAAGGGGTTGCCCGGCCGGGCGATGACCGACAGCAGCATCGCATGGGTGACCCTGAACCGAGAGGTGAGCGGCTCGGGTTCGGAGGCGATGAGCTTCTCGAAGGTGTTCTGCCCCCAGTTGACGAACCCCTCGGGCGCCTTCTTGCGCACCACCTTGCGCCGCTTCTTCGGATCGTCCCCGGCCTTCGCCAGCGCCTTCTCGTTCTCGATGACGTGCTCGGGCGCCTGCGCCACGACAAAGCCCGCGGTGTCGAACCCGGCCCGCCCGGCGCGGCCGGCGATCTGGTGGAACTCCCTGGCCCGCAGCGTCCGCACCCGCTGGCCGTCGTACTTCGTCAGCGCGGTGAACAGGACCGTGCGGATGGGCACGTTGACGCCCACGCCCAAGGTGTCCGTACCGCAGATGACCTTCAGCAGCCCGGCCTGCGCCAGCTTCTCCACCAGTCGCCGGTACTTCGGCAGCATCCCGGCGTGGTGCACCCCGATACCGTGCCGCACATAGCGGGAGAGGTTCCGGCCGAACTTGGTGGTGAACCGGAAGTTCCCGATGAGCGCCGCGATCTCGTCCTTCTCCGCCCGCGAGCACATGTTGATGCTCATCAGGGCCTGGGCCCGCTCCACCGCGGCCGCCTGGGTGAAGTGCACGATGTAGACGGGCGCCTGCCGGGTCTCCAGCAGCTCGGTCAGCGTCTCGGTCAGCGGTGTGGTGCGGTACTCATAGCTCAGCGGCACGGGCCGGGTCGCGGACCGCACCACCGAGGTGGGCCGTCCGGTGCGCCGGGTCAGGTCCTCCTCGAACCGAGTCACATCGCCGAGCGTCGCCGACATCAGCACGAACTGGGCTTGGGGCAGCTCGAGCAGCGGGATCTGCCACGCCCAGCCGCGGTCCGGTTCCGCGTAGAAGTGGAACTCATCCATGACCACCTGCCCGATGTCGGCGTCCTTGCCGTCCCGCAGGGCGATGGACGCCAGCACCTCGGCCGTGCAGCAGATCACCGGCGCGTCCGCGTTGACCGAGGCGTCGCCCGTGAGCATCCCGACGTTCTCGGTGCCGAAGAGCTTGCACAGCTCGAAGAACTTCTCCGAGACGAGAGCCTTGATCGGCGCGGTGTAGAAGGTGACCTCGTCGCGGGCGAGGGCGGCGAAGTGGGCGCCCGCCGCCACCAGGCTCTTGCCCGAGCCGGTGGGGGTGGACAGGATGACGTTGGACCCGGACACCACCTCGATCAGCGCTTCCTCCTGGGCGGGGTAGAGCGAGATGCCCCGCTCCTCGACCCATGTGGAGAACGCCTCGAAAAGGGCGTCGGGGTCGGCGTCGCTCGGCAGCTGATCGATAAGAGTCACGCCCCTATACTGCCTGCTTTTCCGCGCCGGTCGGGAACCGGCTGCCGGGACGAAGATCGTTCGCCGCTAGGCTGTGCCCGGCGAGTGGGCCGCAGGGGCGCACCGAGCCCTGCAGTACTTCCTACAGAGACCGACTCCCGCGCAGACGCGGGCACGAACAGGGGCGGGGTAAAGACCATGATGGGACCGGCGCATTCGCTGTCCGGGGCGGCGGCCTGGCTGGGGGTGGGTGCGGCGGCCGCGGCGGCGGGCCATGAGATGCCCTGGCCGGTGCTGGTCGTCGGCGCTCTGATCTGCGCCGGGGCGGCGCTCGCCCCCGATCTCGACCACAAGGCCGCGACGATATCCCGCGCGTTCGGACCGGTCTCCCGGGGCCTGTGCGAGGTGATCGACAAGCTCTCGCACGCGGTCTACAAGGCGACCAAGAAACAGGGCGACCCACGCCGCTCGGGCGGCCACCGCACCCTCACCCACACCTGGCTGTGGGCGGTGCTGATCGGCGCGGGCGCCTCGGCGCTCGCGATGGTCGGCGGCCGCTGGGCGGTGCTCGCGATCCTCTTCGTCCATATGGTGCTGGCCGTCGAGGGGCTGCTGTGGCGCATGGCGCGGGTCTCCAGCGATGTGCTGGTGTGGCTGCTCGGCGCCACCAGCGCCTGGATCCTCGCCGATGTGCTGCACAAGCCGGGCAACGGCGCCGGCTGGCTGTTCACCGAGCCGGGCCAGGAGTATCTGTGGCTCGGCCTGCCGATCGTTCTGGGGGCCCTGGTGCACGACATCGGGGACGCGCTCACCGTCTCCGGCTGCCCGATCCTGTGGCCCATACCGATAGGCCGCAAGCGGTGGTACCCGGTCGGCCCCCCGAAGGCGATGCGGTTCCGGGCGGGCAGCTGGGTCGAGTTGAAGGTGCTGATGCCGGCCTTCATGGTGGTGGGCGGCCTGAGCGGCCTCGGCGCCCTCGGCATCATCTGACCCGTGCCCCGGCGGCGCGGTGTGAGCCGCGCCGCCGGGGCGGTCGTCACTGGTGCCAGGAGCGCCACAGCGCAGCGTAGGCGCCGTCCGCCGCGACGAGTTCGTCGTGGCTTCCCAGCTCGCTGATCCGGCCCTGCTCCACCACCGCGATCAGGTCCGCGTCATGCGCGGTGTGCAGCCGGTGGGCGATGGCGACCACCGTCCGGCCCTTCAGCACCCGGCCCAGGGACCGCTCCAGGTGCCGCGCCGCCCGTGGGTCGAGCAGCGAGGTGGCCTCGTCCAGGACGAGTGTGTGCGGATCGGCCAGGACCAGCCTGGCCAGGGCGATCTGCTGGGCCTGCGCCGGCGTCAGCGCCAGGCCGCCCGAGCCGACCTCGGTGTCCAGGCCGTCCTCCAGCGCCCGCGCCCAGCCGTCGGCGTCCACCGCGCTCAGCGCCGCCCACAGCTCGGTGTCCCGCGCGGAGGTGCGCGCCAGCAGCAGATTGTCGCGCAGCGACCCCACGAAGACATGGTGCTCCTGGTTGACCAGCGCCACATGCTCGCGCACTCGCTCCGCCGGCATCCGGGCCAGCTCCGCGTCGCCCAGCGTCACCGTCCCCTTCCGGGGCGCGTAGATCCCGGCGATCAGCCGGCCCAGGGTGGACTTGCCCGCGCCGGACGGCCCGACCAGGGCCAGCCGCGTCCCCGGCCGGACCCGCATCGTCACCCCGTGCAGCACATCGCTGTCCGCCCGGTATCCGAACCGCACCTCGTCCGCGCGCACCTCCCGGCCGCCGGGCGCCACCGTGTCGTCGGCGGATTCCGGCTCGATCTCCCGCACCCCCACCAGCCGGGCCAGCGACACCTGTGCCACCTGCAGCTCGTCGTACCAGCGCAGGATCAGCCCGACCGGCTCCACCAGCATCTGGGCCAGCAGCGCCCCCGTCGTCAGCTCGCCGACCGTCATCCAGCCGTGCAGCACAAAGGCGCCGCCGATCATCAGGACCGACCCGGTGATCAGCGAGTACGTCACATTGATCACGGGGAAGAGCACGCTGCGCAGCCAGAGCGTGTACCGCTCCCACGCGGTCCATTCGCGGATCCGGCGCTCGGACAGGGCGATCCGCCGGTCACCCAGCCGCTGCGCCTCGATGGTCCGTCCGGCGTCCACCGTCTCGGTGAGGGACGAGGCCACCGCCGCGTATCCGGCCGCCTCCGAGCGGTAGGCGCTCGGCGCCCGGCGGAAGTACCAGCGGCAGCCGATCACCAGCACCGGGAGCGCGATCAGCACCGCCAGCCCCAGCGGCGGGGCCGTCACGGTCAGCGCGCCGAGCAGCAGCCCGGTCCACACCACCCCGATGGCCAGCTGGGGCACCGCCTCGCGCATCGCGTTGGCCAGCCGGTCGACGTCGGTGGTGATCCGGGACAGCAGATCACCGGTCCCGGCCCGCTCCAGCACGCTCGGCGGCAGGCCCACCGACCGTACGAGGAAGTCCTCGCGCAGGTCCGCCAGCATCCTCTCGCCCAGCACCGCGCCGCGCAGCCGCACCATCCGGACGAACGCGGTCTGCACCGCGAGCGCCACCGCGAACAGCGCGACGGCCCGTCCGATATGGAGCTCACGCTCGCCCGCCGCGAGGTCCTCGACCAGGCCGCCCAGCAGCTGCGGGCCGACCATGGAGGCGATTACGGCGGTCGCGTTCACGGCCATCAGCACGGCGAAGGCCGTCCGGTGGCGCCGCAGCAGCTCGCGGACGTAGTCCCGCACGGTGGCGGGGGTGCCGACCGGCAGTGTCGTCGCCGACTCCGGTGCCGCGGGGTCATAGGCCGGTGGGGCCACTCCGATCATGCCGACTCTCCGATCTTCCCGATCCGCCCCGCTGCCCCGGTCCCCGCGGCACCGTGCTGCGCGCTCTCGTGCCCGTCCCTGTCCCTGTCCTGGTCCGTGTCCAGGTCTGCCTCATCCGGCTCCTCCGGTTCGCGTGTGACCACCGCGCGGTACGCGTACTCGGTGCTCAGCAGCTCGCGGTGCGGCCCCGCGGCGGCCGCCTTGCCGTTCCGCACGAACACCACGCGGTCGGCCCGGTCCAGCAGCAGCGGGCTCGAGGTGAAGACGACGGTGGTCCGCCCCGTCCGCAGCCGCCGCAGACCCTGCGCGATCCGCGCCTCGGTGTGCGAGTCCACTGCGGACGTCGGCTCGTCGAGCACCAGCACCTCGGGGTCGGTCACCAGCGAGCGGGCCAGCGCCAGCCGCTGCCGCTGGCCGCCCGACAGGGAGCGGCCGCGCTCGGTGATCCGCGCGCGCAGCGGGTCAGCCGCGCCCGAGCCGTCCTCCGACGCCTGCGCGAGCGCGTCCAGCACATCGCCGCACTGCGCCGCCTCCAGCGCCTCCGCCACCGTGACCGCCCCCGAGCGGGGCACATCGAGCAGCTCGGCCAGCGTGCCCGACAGCAGTACCGGGTCCTTGTCCTGGACCAGCACGGCCCGGCGGGCGGCGGCCAGCGGCACCCCGTCCAGCGGAACGTCACCAAGCAGCGCCGACGGCGTCCGCCCCGGCGCCGGCTCCGCCGCGCCGCCGCCGGCCTTGTCCTTGTCGTCCTTGTCGTCCTCGTCGTCGTCCGGAGCGTGTCCGCCGAGCCGGTCGGCCAGCCGTCCGGCCAGGTCGGGGTCGCCGCACACCACTGCCGTCAGCTGCCCGGCGGGTGCGAGCACCCCGCTCGCCGGGTCGTACAGATCGCCGCCGAACGCCTCCCCGCTCCGGTCTCCCGCCGCGCCCGCGCCGGGGCCCTCGGCGCCCGACGGGGAACGCCGCAGCCCCAGCACCCGGGCGGCGCGGCGCGCCGAAGGCCGGGAGAAGGAGTAGGCCATCGCGATCTCCTCGAAGTTCCTCAAGGGGAAGAGCAGGAAGGTCACCGCGCTGTAGACGGTCACCAGCTCGCCCACCGAGATCCGCCCCTCCCGGGCCAGCGTCGCCCCGTACCAGACGACCCCGATCAGCAGCAGCCCCGGCAGGGCGATCTGTACCGCGGCGATCAGCGCCCACATGCGGGCGCTGCGCACCGCGGCCGTCCGCACCTCCTGTGAGGCCTGCCGGTAGCGGTCGAGGAACAGCTCCTCGCCCCCGATGCCGCGCAGTACCCTCAGCCCCGCCACGGTGTCCGAGGCCAGCTCGGTCGCCCGGCCGGCCTTCTCCCGCTGCTCGTCCGCGCGCCGTGTGGCCCGGGGCAGCAGCGGGAAGACCGCCAGCGCCAGTGCGGGCACGCCGAGGGCCACCACCACCCCCAGGGCCGGCTGATAGACGATCAGGGCCACGCACACCCCGACGGTGGTGATGGCGGCCGCCGTGAAGCGGGACAGCGCCTCCACGAACCAGCCGATCTTCTCCACATCGCCGGTGGAGACGGCCACCACCTCGCCCGCCGCCACCCGCCGCGTCAGTGTCGAACCCAGCTCGGCCGCCTTGCGCGCGAGGAGCTGCTGCACCCGGGCCGCTGCCGTGATCCAGTTGGTGACCGCCGCCCGGTGCAGCATGGTGTCCCCGAGCGCGGTGACCGCGGTCAGGCCGGCCATCAGCCCGCCGGCCAGCGCCAGCCGCCCGCCGGAGCCGTCGACGACCGCCTGGACGCCGAAGCCGATGGCCACGGGGAAGGACACCAGGGCGGCCATGTGCAGCAGACCCCACAGCGCCGCCTTCACCTGCCCGCCGAGTTGGTTTCTGCCCAGCCACCACAGGAAGCGGGGTCCTGATCGGACGTCGGGCAGGCCGGGGTCGGGATATGGAAGATCGCGAATGTGCATGACGTCCCAAGCTTCGGGCGGGGTGACGGGCAGGCAGGAGCCGTGAAAGAGTCGCGCCCCACCCCTGCGGCATTCAACTGGTTTTCTCGCGCCGGGACACGGAACACGCCAATCCCGCGTGCGTCGCCACGCCACGGGAGTGGGACGATGGGGCACATGCGAATTTCCGGCACGACGTCCATGCGCGCGGCGGCCGCCACCGGCGCCGCCCTCATCCTCCTGACGGCCTGCGGCGGCGGCGCGGGCGGCGACGGCGACAAGAGCGGTGGCCAGGGCAAGCAGGCGCTGCGCAGCTCCGCCCCCGTGTCGGACCCCACGCGTATCCCGAATGTGGGCGACGCCCTCCAGGCGAAGATCCCGGCAGACTCGCGGCAGGTCGTCGCGGTCTACGGCAATGGTGTGAACTCCGCGGACGCGACTGTCGTGCTCTTCACCAAGCAGGGCAAGAAGTGGGAGCGGACCCGCAGTTGGGCCGCGCACAACGGCAAGCGCGGCTGGACGACGGAGCATCACGAGGGCGACAAGCGCAGCCCGGTCGGCGTCTACTCGCTCAGCGACGCGGGCGGTGTGCTTCCGGACCCCGGCGCCCGGCTGCCGTACAACCAGGCCGCCTCCTTCGCCGCCCCGCACTACTGGCCCAAGACCCACTGGCACGACTTCGACTACGTCATCGCCATCGACTACAACCGCGTCAAGGGCACCTCACCGCTCGACCCGACCCGGCCTCAGGGGCAGAGCAAGGGCGGCTCCATCTGGCTGCACATGGACCACGGCAGCGGCACATCGGCGTGCGTGAGCTTGTCCAAGTCAGGTATGGAGTATCTGCTGAAGAACCTCGACCCCGCGCTGCACCCGGTCGTGGTGATGGGGGACAAGGCCCACCTGGCCGGGTGAGCCGTCGGCCGGGTGGGCGGCGGACCGGCCCGCCCGGTCCGCCGGACCCCGCCCGGCACCGGGTCCGGGCCTCTCATCGGGGAACGAGGGAGGCCCGCAGCACATCGATCACCTCGTCGTCGCGGACCTGTGCGAAGTCCTCGTACCACAGGCCGACCGCCTGGAACGGGTCGGGCTGGTCCAGGCACACCAGGTCGTCGACCTCCGGCCGGACCGCCGCCGCGGCCTCCCGGGAGCACACCGGCACCGCGAGGATCACCCGCGCGGGTTCGCGATGGCGTACGGAGCGCAGCGCGGCCCGCGCGGTGACGCCGTTGGCCAGCCCGTCGTCCACCACGATCACTGTGCGGCCGCGCAGGTCGGCGGAGGGGCGCCCACGGCGGTAGAGCTGCTCGCGGCGGTGCAGCTCGGTGCGCTCTTCCCGGGCCCGCGGGGCGAGCTGGGCCGGTGTCAGGTCGAGCAGGGCCAGCGCCCCCTCGTCATACAGCGGCGGGTCGTCCCCGGCGAGCGCGCCGACGCCCAGTTCGGGGTTGAACGGGGCGCCGATCTTCCGGGCCACGAGCACGTCCAACGGCACCTGCAGCGCCTGGGCGACCTCGTCCGCCACCGGCGCACCGCCCCGGGGCAGCGCCAGCACCACGGGATTCCTCAGCCGCTCGCCCTGCGGCGGCTCGCGCAGCCGCTCGGCCAGCTTCCGCCCGGCCTGTCTCCGGTCGCGAAAACGCATCGTCCCACCTCTCCCTTCTGCGGCCGTCCCCTCGCGTCTGAATGGCCGTCCCTTGGGCCGGGCCGTCGGGCACCGTGGGGCAGGTCTGCTCCGCTCCTCGCCCCTGAGTGCCCGTCGGCCGGGGCGGTATGCGCGGGCAGGATTTTCCTGGTTGTTACACCGGGCCCTTCCGCAGGCGATCACGGTCCGCCATAGTGACGCATCGCGGAATTGACTTTCCGCATCCCAGAATCAAGCCGGAGGTGTCCACGTGTCGCTCGCCGCACCATCCCTTCCCCTGCGCGCCCTGAGACTGCTGCGCACCTCGCTGTTCACACAGGTCGCCTGTGCCCTCGTGCTCGGTATCGCCGTCGGGCGGCTCTGGCCGGACGTGGGGACGGCCGTCCAGCCGCTCGGCGACGGATTCGTGCGTCTGATCAAAGCGGTGATCGCCCCGCTGGTCTTCTGCGTCGTCGTCGCCGGGATCGCCAAGGCCGGGGACCTGAAGGCCTTCGGGCGGATCGGGCTCAAGGCGCTCATCTGGTTCGAGGTGGCCACCACCGTGGCGCTGATCCTCGGTCTGCTGGCGGCCAATCTGACCGGCCCCGGCGCCGGTATGCACATCGACCCCGCCACGCTCGACTCCTCCGCCGTCGACGACAAGACCGGCGGCGGGCATCTGCCCTCGACCTCCCAGTTCATCCTGGACGCGCTGCCGGAGAGCGCCGTCGGCGCCTTCGCCCAGAACTCACTGCTCCAGGTCCTCGTGCTGGCCTGTCTGGTGGGCGCGGCCGTGCTCCACCTGGGCAAGACGAAGGTCCCCGCGATCCTGTCGGCCGTCGAACAGGCCCAGGAGGTGGTCTTCGCGATCGTCGGCTTCATCATGAGGCTCGCCCCGCTGGCGGTCTTCGGCGCCATGGCCCATCTCGTCGGCCAGTACGGATTGGGGGCTCTGACCACGTACGGAAAGCTGATCGCGCTCTGTTACGGCGTCGCGCTGCTCTTCCTGGCGGTGCTCGGCGTGGCTCTCAAGGCGATCACCGGGCTGAGCCTGTGGAAGTTCGTCAGGTACACCCGCGAGGAGATGCTGCTGGCCCTCGGCACCGCCTCCAGCGAGACCGTTCTGCCGCGGATGATGCAGAAGCTGCGCGCGGCCGGGTGCCGGGACGACGCGGTCGGGCTCGTGCTCCCCACCGGATACTCCTTCAACCTCGACGGCGCCTCCATCTATCTGTCCATCGGCACGCTCTTCATCTCCCAGGCGGTCGGGGTGGATCTGAGCCTCGGTCAGCAGATCACCGTCGTCCTGGTGCTGATGCTCACCAGCAAGGGCATGGCGGGTGTACCCGGTTCGGCCTTTCTGGCCCTCTCGGCGACGGTCTCGGCCCTCGGGGTGGTCCCCGCGGCCGCCGTCGCGCTGCTGCTCGGCGTGGACCGGATCATGGACTCGATGCGGGTGGCGACCAATCTGCTCGGCAACTGTGTGGCCGTCTTCGCCGTCTCGCGCTGGGAGGGCGCACTGGACACGGCGAAGGCCAAGCGGGTGCTCGACGGTGAACAGGTGGCCGTCGAGGAGGAGGCCGCGGCGCCGGTCGAGACCGCTGTGGACGCGGAGGCCGCCTCGCCCGCGGCATCTCCCGCGTCCGGGCACTGAGCCGCGCCACCGGGAGCGCCGAAGGCGTCTCGGGGGGCGGGCTCCTCAGCAGCGGCCCTGGTCGGGTGTGCCGGCGAGCGTGTCCAGCAGCTCGCCGAGCACCTCGCGCTGCCGGTCGGACAGCGGGGCCAGGATCTCCTCGGCGGCGGTGCGGCGCGCGTCGCGCAGCGCGCGCAGCGTCGCCCGGCCGGTGTCGGTGAGCTCGACGCGCACCACGCGGCGGCTGTCCGGATCGGGCGCACGGCGCACCGAGCCATGCGCCTCCAGGGCGTCCACCAGCGTCGTCACGGCGCGCGGGACCACTTCGAGCCGCTGCGCGAGGTCCGCCATGCGCGGCGGCCGGTCGCCGTGCGCCACCATGCGCAGCAGACGCGACTGGGCGGGGGTGATGCCCAGGGGCTCCATGTGCCGCTTCTGGGCGCGGTGCAGTCTGCGGGTCAGGCGCAGCAGTTGCTCCGTGAGGAGTCCTGAGGTGTCGGAGGTGGGCATGATCGCAGTCTATCAGGACTTGGTTCATTGTGAGTATAGGTAACAATGAGCTATGCTCGGCAAACTGCCTCCGCATGTCCGCGCCGCACCCGGTCGCGGGCTACCCACCCCGTTCAGAAGGAGCCCATGCACCACGACGTATCTCACGGGACCCCACCTTCCGCCGACCCCGATCAGCCCGCCCAGCTGCGGCGCATCCTCGGGCTCTTCCGTCCCTATCGCGGCCGCCTCGCCCTCGTCGCCCTGCTGGTCGCCGCCTCCGCCCTGGTCTCCGTCGCCTCGCCGTTCCTGCTGCGCGAGGTCCTCGACACCGCCATCCCCGAGCGCCGCACCGGGCTGCTGACCCTGCTCGCCCTCGGCATGATCGCCGCGGCCGTCGTCACCAGCGTCTTCGGAGTGCTGCAGACCCTCATCTCGACCACCGTCGGCCAGCGCGTCATGCACGACCTGCGCACCGCGGTCTACGACCGGCTGCAGCGCATGCCGCTCGCCTTCTTCACCCGCACCCGCACCGGCGAGGTGCAGTCCCGGATCGCCAATGACATCGGCGGCATGCAGGCCACCGTCACCTCCACCGCGACCTCGCTGGTCTCCAACCTCACCAGCGTCGTCGCCACGGTCGTCGCGATGCTGGCCCTCGACTGGCGGCTGACCGTCGTCTCACTGCTCCTGCTGCCGCTGTTCGTCTGGATCAGCCGCCGGGTCGGGCGCGAGCGCAAGCGGATCGCCTCCCAGCGCCAGAAGCAGCTGGCGGCCATGTCCGCGATGGTGACCGAGTCGCTGTCGGTGAGCGGGATCCTCCTCGGCCGTACAATGGGCCGGTCCGAGTCGCTGACCCGGGAGTTCGCCCGGGAGTCCGAGCGTCTGGTCGGGCTGGAGGTGCGCTCCAGCATGGCCGGGCGGTGGCGGATGTCCACCATCGGCATCGTCATGGCCGCCATGCCCGCCCTCATCTACTGGGCCGCCGGCATGGTCCTGGACTCGGGCGGCCCCACCGTCTCGATCGGCACCCTGGTCGCCTTTGTCTCGCTGCAGCAGGGGCTGTTCCGGCCCACGGTCAGCCTGCTGTCCACCGGTGTGGACATCCAGACCTCCCTCGCCCTCTTCCAGCGCATTTTCGAGTACCTCGACCTGCCGATCGACATCACCGAGCCCGCCGAGCCCGTGCGGCTGGCGAAGGTGCGCGGCGAAGTCCGCTTCGACCACGTCGACTTCTCGTACGCGCAGGACGCGCAGGACGCGAAGGACGCGAGGGATGTGAAGGACGCGAGGGATGTGAAGGACGCCAGGGGCTTGAAGGGGCTCCAGGAATCGAAGGGCTCGAAGAGCTCGAGGCCCACACTCAGCGGCATCGACCTGACCGTCCCGGCCGGCGGAAGCCTGGCGGTCGTCGGGCCGACCGGTTCCGGCAAGACCACCCTCAGCTATCTGGTGCCGAGACTGTACGACGTCACCGGCGGCCGGATCCTGATCGACGGAGTGGACGTCCGCGACCTCGACTTCGACACCCTCTCCCGCGCGGTCGGCGTCGTCTCCCAGGAGACCTATCTCTTCCACGCCTCCGTGGCCGACAATCTGCGCTTCGCCAGGCCCGGCGCCACGGACGAGGAGATCGTGGCGGCCGCGCGGGCCGCCCAGATCCATGACCACATCGCCTCGCTGCCCGAGGGCTATGACACCCTCGTCGGCGAGCGCGGCTACCGCTTCTCCGGTGGCGAGAAACAGCGCCTGGCCATCGCCCGCACCATACTGCGCGACCCGCCCGTGCTCATCCTCGACGAGGCCACCAGCGCCCTGGACACCCGTACCGAGCACGCCGTGCAGCAGGCCATCGAGACCCTCTCCGCCGGACGGACCACGATCACCATCGCCCACCGCCTGTCCACCGTGCGGGACGCCGACCAGATCGTCGTGCTCGACGGCGGCCGCATCGCCGAACGGGGCAGCCATGACGAGCTGCTGGCCAGGGGCGGCCGGTACGCCGCCCTGGTGCGGCGCGACGAAAACCTGGCCCCCGTGGCCCCGGCAGGGTAGGGCCGGCCCGGTTTCAGCGGGAGAACTCGGCGCGCACCGCCTCCGTGTGCTCGCCGAGCGCGGGCACCGGCCGCATCGCCGCCTGGCGCCCGCCCACCTCGACCGGCGGCAGCAGACCGCGCAGCGGACCCACCGGGGAGTCGAATTCCCGCCACCGCGCGCGTGCCTCCAACTGCGGATGCGCGGCGAACTCCGCGATACCGCGGAGCCGGGCGTTCGCGATGCCCGCCCCATCCAGCAGCGCGATCAGTCCGTCGGCGGTGTGTGCCGCAAAACACTCCTCGAGCTCCGCCGTCAGCTCCTCGTCATGCGCGTGGCGCGCCGGGTTCTCGGCGAACCGAGGGTCGCGGACCAGCTCCGGGCGGCGGAGCACCTGCTCGCACAGGGCGATCCACTCGCGGTCGCTCTGCACGCTGAGAAAGACCCGCCCGCCGCCCCCGCAGCGATAGGGCCCGTACGGCGAGATGGACGGATGGCGGGCGCCGCTGCGCATGAGCGGGGTCCCGCCGTAGGCCTGTGCGAAGTAGGGGTGGCCCATCCATTCGCCGAGCGCGTCCAGGAGACTGACGCTCAGATCGCTTCCTTCGCCCGTACGCTCCCGCTCGTACAGCGCGGTGAGAATCCCGCTGTAGGCGTACATCCCGCCCGCGATGTCCGCGATCGAGATCCCGGGCCGTGCCTCGGCTCCCGGGTCGCCGGTGATCGACAGCAGCCCCGCCTCGCACTGGACCAGCAGGTCGTATGCCTTCTTGTCCCGGTAGGGGCCATCGGGGCCGTATCCGGAGATGGCGCAGGTGATCAGGCGTGGGTGCCGATCGCGCAGCACGGGCGCGCCGAGGCCGAGCCGGTCCACGGCGCCGGGCGCGAGATTGTGCACGAAGACATCCGCGGCCGCGATCAGCGCGTCGAGCAGCCTGCGGTCCGGGTCGCCCTTGAGATCGAGGACGACACTCTCCTTACCGCGATTGGTCCAGACGAAATAGGCGGACAGGCCCTTGACGGCACGGTCGTAGTCGCGGGCGAAGTCCCCCCGCCCCGGCCGTTCCACCTTGATGACGCGGGCGCCGAGATCGGCGAGCTGACGGGTGGCGAACGGGGCGGCGACGGCCTGTTCCAGAGCGACGACGGTGATGCCGTCCAGGGGCTGCGCGGGCACGGGCGACTCCTTCGGTGCGTTCTCAGGCACCTCTTCCCCGGCGGGGGTGGCCGAACGCCCGCCGCCCCCGCCGGGCCCGTCACCCGAGCAGACCGCGCAGAAACGCGATCTGCTCGGCCTGCTGGTGCACGCCCCCGCCCTCGTGGCCGTTGAAGGCCCATACCTTCAGGTCCTTGTCGCCCGCGTAGTGGTTGTACGCGGCGAAACCGCAGGACGTGGGGGTGATCGCGTCGCGCAGCGCGGTCGAGAAGAGCGCGGGTGCGCCTGCGCGGACGGCGAAGTTGAGCCCGTCGAAGTGGTCCAGTGTGGCCAGGACCTGGTCCACCAGGTCACGCCGGCCGGCACAGAACCGGGCCACCTCGCCGTACGGGTCGGCGTCGGTGATCTCCACGGCGCGGCGGATGTGCGTCATGAACGGCACATCGACCAGCGCCGCGGTCAGATCCGGTACCAGACCGGCCGCAGCCAGGGCCATACCGCCGCCCTGGCTGCCGCCGCTGACGACGATGCGCCCCGCGTCGACCAGCGGGTGCGAGCGGGCGGCCGCGACGGCGCGTACGGCATCGGTGTAGAGCCGCCGGTAGTAGTAGTCGTCCGGAGACAGGATCCCCTTGGTCATCTTGCCGGCGGCCTCGGGCCCGGTGCCGCCGACCGGAGCATGTCGACGAACACGGCGGGGGTACCTCCTGGGTGAGTGGTGCGATGGGGCGGGCGGGGTCGGCAGAGCGGTCGGGATCAGCAAGCGCTTACCCCAGCGGCAGCGCTCACCGGCGTACATGATCGTCCGGCTATCCGATCGGTGTTCGACTTCTCGGTCAAGAGAGAGGGCCGGGCGGGGGAGCGGTGCTGGAGCGGACCACGAGACGGGTGGACAGCTCCGTCCGGGTGCCCTCGGGCACCTCGCCCGACATCAGCCGCAGCAGGCTGCGCAGCGCCGTCGCCGCCATCTCGGACAGCGGCTGACGGACCGTGGTGAGCGCGGGGGTGACCCAGCGGGCCTGCGGCAGGTCGTCGAAGCCCACCACGCTGATGTCGTCCGGCACCCGCAGCCCCCGCTCCGCCAGTGCCTGGTACACACCGAGTGCCATCTGGTCGGAGCAGGTGAAGACGGCGGTGGGCGGCTCGGGCAGCTCGAGGAGCTCGCACATCCGCTGATGGGAAACGGTTTCATCGAAGTTGCCGTACCGCACATAGTCCGGCGGGACGCGCAGCCCGGCCGCGGCCATCGCCGAGCGGTAACCGGCGACCCGGGCGCTGCTGCACTGCTTGCGCCGATAGCCGCCGATCACCGCGATCCGCCGGTGCCCGAGGCCGATCAGGTGCTCGGCCGCGCTCACCCCGCCCTGCCAGTTGGCGGCGCCGACGGACGGCACGCCGGGGGGCGGTTCCAGCACGGGGTCGATCATCACAAACGGGATGCGGTGCTCGTCCAGCCAGGCGTACTGGGTGGGGGTCAGCTCGGCGAGGTTGAACAGCACCCCGGAACTGCCGCGGGCGCAGAGCTTGTCCAGCCAGCCCCGCTCGGGGCGGCCACCGCGGGTACGGGTGAGCCCGGCCGAAACCACCACGTCAAGCCCCGCGTCGTGCGCGGCCTGCTCCACGCCGTGCAGCACCGCGGCCGACCACGCGGTGTCCAGTGAGTGCACCACCAGGTCGATCAGGGCCGGCGGCTTGGAGGCCTCGAAGCGGGGCCGGCGCACATATCCCAGGCGGTCCAGCACCTCGGTGACCCGGCGCCGGGTGTCCGGGGCGACATCCTCCCGGCCGTTGACCACCTTCGAGGCGGTCGGCACCGACACCCCCGCCTCACGGGCGATGACCGCCAGGGTAGGCCCCGTCGACCCCGAGGATCGCGCCATCGAGAATCCCCTTCCGTCCCCGCCAGTTGGCGAAAATTTCGAATACGGGAACTCACCCGCTCGAAGCGTTGACCGGATAGCAACCGGTTCCTACATTAAGGCGCCCCAAGTCGGCGGGGAACCCCCCGGAATTGAGGATTCAACATCACCCGAAACTTTCGAAAACCGCAGACAGACCCCGTGCGCTGGGGGGCGTACGGGGCCGCGGTGCGGGTGTCTACAGGGCGTAGCGGCCCTTGAGGTGGCGCCAGAAGTCGCGGTACATCCACTTGTCGAACTCGGTGATGCGATCCGCGGTCCCCGCCTGCATCAGGAAGCCGCCGACACCGGTCGGGGTCCAGTCATAGAAGTCGTCCAGACCGTAGGTGTGGCCTATCTCGTGCAGCAGGATATGGATGTTGTCCTGGTTCACCGCGCCGACCATGTACTCACTGCCGATGCGCTGGCCCCAGTCGCCGCCCGCGCCGCCGCCGAAGCCCTTGGTGAGCCAGAGCGACTGGTCGTAGTGGCGCGCCGCGCCGCCGGGGCACTTGGAGTAGTTGCCGTCCTGGTGGAAGAAGCGGCCGCAGTCGGGGGAGCACTGCGGCGCGCCCTCGCTCTCCAGTCCGGTGTAGATGTCGACCGAGTTGTCGGTCCACTGGAGGGTCGAGCGGTTCTTGACGGCCCAGCCGACGATCTTGACCGGGACGTCGTTGTACGGGAAGCCGTCGAAGCCCGCGACGGAGTCGATCCACTTCTTGGACTGCCGCTTGAGCGCGGTGTGGATCTGGTCGCGCAGCGCGGCACTGACGGGCTGGTCGGACTCCCAGCGGACGCAGTAGTTGAGGCTGCCCTTGTTGGCCATCACCTGGTCCCAGCCGTAGTTCTTGAAGCCGTACAGGTTCGGGTAGGTGGACTCGACGTGCCTCCAGACCTCGTTCAGCGGCTGGACGAGGTTGCTCGGCGGATTCCAGGTGTCGGCGGGCGCCGGGGTGGCGGCCCCCGCCGGTGCGGAGAAACCGATGACGGACAGAGCCCCGGCCGCCACGGCGACCAGGAGCATGCGGAGTCTTCTGATGAGCGGCATCGCGGCTCGCTTCCGGGTCGGGAAGTGGAAGCGGGCGGCACGCCCCCGCGGAGGGGCGGTACGGGTGCGTGGCCGCCCGCGACGTTTGGTCGCCGCCGCTTGCCGAAACGTTGCCGCTGTCGTCCCCCGGAAATACGCAGCCGTCACCCGGCCGGGAACGCCGCGATCGCGACCGCGCCCCGCGCGGAGCTGCCCTGCCCTGAGGCGGCCCTAACGCCGCCGCCGCTTGCGGCGCTTGCTCCAGAACCAGCCCGCCGGGGGCTCGTCCGCGCGCCAGGGCTGTGGTTCCGGCGCGCGGCGCCGCCAGCGCGCCGTCAGCATCCGGGTGCGCGCGGCGGGCTCGGAGACCTCCGCGCCGCGTATGAACTCCTCGTCCAGGACCGCATCGTCCCAGTCACCGGACTTGCCCGATTCGCCGGGGTCCGCTCCCCGGTCCGTGGAGCCGGTGCTCAAGGGGCACCTCCCGTTCGCCGGTGCCCTCGGGCACAAGACCGTGTTCCTCAGCGGCACAACGTCCGGACCACCCGGCGAGTTCCACGGTGCGGTGTGGGGCCGCATCGCGCCGGAGTTCGCGCAAGCGCTTACAGGGGAATCCACACCCGCATCGCACCGGCCTCGCGGTTCGCCCACGCGTAGTAGGGGATCGCCGTCACCCGGACCGACTCGGCGGCGAGGACACGTGGCGCGCCGGGTGCTCCGGGTGCGCAGCCGTCGGCATCGGCGTACGGCCACCAGCCCTCGGGGCGGACCCGGGGGCGCAGCGCCCCGGCCGTGATCGCGGTGACCCCGCCGAGCAGCTCCGGCCGGTGCGTGGCGTGCAGTGCCACCCCGGGGTCGAGCCGGACGCGGTCGAGCCTCAGCTCGGCCGGCTGGTCCGGCGTCTCCAGGCAGTACACCAGTGGCCCGCGCTCGATCGCGACACAACCGCGCACCGCGTCCACCCGGGGGTCGGGCCGGGTGAGCCGGGGGCGCAGTGGCAGCTCCAGCACGACCGTCTCGCCCGGTCGCCAGCGGCGCCGCAGCCGCAGCCAGCCGTTCTCGGCCCGGGCGGCCACCGGCTCGCCGTTGACCGTCGCCCCGTACTCGCCCGCCCAGTGGGGGATGCGCAGCGAGAGGGTCCAGTCCCCGTCGCCGGGGGCCTCGTCCACGACGACCGCGATCCGGCCCTCCCAGGGGTAGCCGGTGCCCACCCGCACCGCCCCGCCGCCCGCCGCGTACGAACCCGACGCGTACTGGTGCAGCTGCAGGCCGTCCGCGTCGCCGCTGGCCACGTAGTGCGGCAGCGAGGCCAGCAGCCGCATCACGTTCGGCGGGCAGCAGGCGCAGCGGAACCATTCCGTGCGGCGCGCCCCCTGATCGCCGTGCGGAATGGTGGAGTCCTCGCGGACCTGGAGCGGGTTGACGTACAGCCAGCGGTTCCCGTCCAGCGAGACGCCCGACAGGAAGCCGTTGTACAAGGTCCGCTCGATCAGATCGCTGTAGCGGGCCTCGCCCGTCAGCAGCGCCATGCGCCAGCCGAACTGGATCGAGGCGATGGCCGCGCAGGTCTCGGCGTACGCCCGGTCCGGCGGCAGCTCGTACGCGTCGCCGAACGCCTCCAGATCGTGCCGGGAGCCGACGCCACCGGTCAGATAGGTCTTGGTGGCGGCCATGTCCTCCCACAGCCGCACCAGCGCCTCCCGGAGCTCGGGATCGCCGGTCTCGGCCGCCAGGTCCGCGGCCCCGGCGAGCAGATACAGCTGGCGCACGGCGTGCCCGGTGACTTCGGTCGCGTCCCGCACCGGGGCGTGGTCCTGCCAGTAAGGCGCGCCGGGGCGGCGGTCGGCCTCCCGGTCCTCGGCGCCGTCGCCGAGGGTGCCGGCTCCCCGCCGGTCCACGAAGTAGCCGGCGAGGTCGAGATAGCGCCGCTCGCCCGTCTCCCGGTACAGCTCGACCAGCGCCGTCTCGATCTCCGGGTGTCCGCACACCGCGTCCACCGGTTTGCCGGGGCCGAAGGTGGCGTCGATGTGATCGGCGAACCGCACCGCCACGGTGAGCAGTTCGCCGCCGCCGGTGGCACGGTGGTGCGCGATCGCGGCCTGGATGAGATGGCCCGCGCAGTAGAGCTCGTGGCCCCAGTGCAGTTCGGTCCACCGCTGGGCACCGACCCTGACCTGGTAGTACGTCTGGAGGTAGCCGTCGGCGTCCTGTGCGGCCGCCACCAGCTCGGTCAACCGGCCGATGTGCCGGGCCAGTTCCCCGTCGGCCGCCCCGGCGGCGCCCGCGCCCCCGGCCGTCCCCTCTGTTCCTTCGGCCATCTGCCAGGACGCGGCCTCCAGCCACTTGTGCACATCCGAGTCCTGGAACTGGAAGTCGCCGCTGAACCCCGGCGCCTTCGCCCCGGCGGCCGCCCGCAGATTGTCCAGGTTGCCCGCCTCCTCGAGCCGGCGCGGCCCCTGCGCGATGCTCACCTCGGCGTTGGTGCGGCGCCTGGCGGCCCAGAAGCCGCCGGTGATACGGGCCGTGGCGGCCGGGCGCAGCGCGGTGTGCGCACCCTCGGAGAGTCGGATCGGTCCTGCGGTCATCTGCTTACCACTTCTTCCTGGTCACAGACACGGAAACCGGTTGTCGCGGCGAGCTTAGGTAAGCCTGGCTTCCGCGACAAGGCTTGTGACCGACTGATGAACAGCCTGGATTCCGCTGCGTTTTCGAAACTTTCGCACCCTCCTCAGGGCCTGTCAGAAGTCATCAGAAGCCCTAATCTCCGAACAAAATCGATCACCGTGGTCCGTCATCAGGAGACAGACATGAGCCGCAGTGAACAGCAACCCGGCCGTCGGCTGGTCCTCAAGGGCGCCCTCGCCGCGGGCGCCGTCGTGGGCACGCCGGGCCTGGCCCACGCCGCGGGCCCCGCCGCAGCGCCGGGCGGGGCCAAGGCGGAGCCGTACCGCAATCCGCTGGTCCTGCAGCGGGCCGACCCGCACATCGTCAAACACACCGACGGCTACTACTACTTCACCGCCACCGCACCCGAGTACGACCGCATCATCCTGCGCCGCTCCAGAACCCTGCAGGGCCTGTCCACCGCCGCCGAGTCGGTGATCTGGAGGAAGCACACCAGCGGCGACATGGGCGCGCACATCTGGGCGCCGGAGATCCACTTCATCGACGGCAAGTGGTACGTCTACTTCGCCGCGGCACCCGCGGGCGACGTCTGGAAGATCCGGATGTGGGTGCTGGAGAACGCGAACGCCAACCCTTTCACCGGGACCTGGACCGAGAAGGGCCGGATCACCACCCCCCTGGACTCCTTCTCCCTCGACGCCTCCACCTTCGTCCACCAGGGCACCCGCTATCTCGTCTGGGCCCAGTCCAACCCGGCCGTCGGCAACAACTCCAGCATCTACCTCGCCCGGATGGCCAACCCATGGACCATCACCGGTCCGCAGGTGGAGATCTCACGCCCGACGTACGACTGGGAGACCCGCGGCTACAAGGTCAACGAGGGACCCTCGGTCCTCCAGCGGAACGGCCGGGTCTTCCTCACCTACTCCGCGAGCGCCACCGACAGCAACTACTGCATGGGGCTGCTGACCGCCTCCGCGAGCAGCGACCTGCTGAACCCCGCGTCCTGGGCCAAGAGCCCGACGCCGGTCTTCACCAGCAATGACACCACCAAGCAGTACGGCCCGGGGCACAACTCCTTCACCGTCGCCGAGGACGGCCGCACCGACGTCCTCGTCTACCACGCCCGCCAGTACAAGGACATCACCGGCGATCCGCTGAACGACCCGAACCGCCACACCCGCGTCCAGACCCTGCGCTGGAAGGCCGACGGCACCCCGGACTTCGGCGTCCCGGTGGCCGACGCGCCCGTACGTAAGGCGAAGGCGGCGACGCGGTACACCATGACCGCGTTCACCAACAGCAGCGAGTCCAACATGTACGTCTACGACTCGCCGGACGCGCTGTCCTACACGCTGCTCAAGGGCCCGGCGTACACGCCCCCGGCCCAGCTGATCCGCGACCCCAGCGTCATCAAGCACACCGACGGCTACTACTACATCGTCTACACCACCAACTGGACCGGGAACACCATCGGCTTCGCGCGCAGCCGCGACCGGGTGAACTGGACCTTCGTACGCGACCACACCCTCCCGGTGTCCGGTCTGGAGCGCACCTGGGCGCCCGAGTTCTTCGTGGACACGAACGGCAGCGTCAACGTCATCGTGTCGCTGGACACCACGTCCACCTCCGGCCAGACGTTCCGGCCGCATCTGCTGACCGCCACCAACGCGGCGCTGTCCTCGTGGACCACGCCGAAGCCGCTCGCCGGCCTGGACACCGCCAACTACATCGACACCTTCGTGGTCCGCTACGCCGGTCAGTACCACGCCTTCACCAAGCAGGAGACGACGAAGTACATCGAGTACGCGACGGCCACCAGCCTCGGCGGGCCGTACACCTTCCGCGGCACCGGCAACTGGGCGGGCTGGGGCAGCTGGCGCGAGGGGCCCGCGCTGGTCCATCTGGACAACGGCGCCTGGCGCATCTACTTCGACGGCTACGCGGACCACAAGTACTACTACAGCGACAGCCTCGACGGATTCCGGACCTGGACCCCGATCAGGGAACTGCCCGGTCTCTCCGGATTCGCCCGCCACTTCACCGTCCTGAAGGAGAGCGTGTGATGCCCGCCCCGAAGACGGGGCGCCCCCGCCTGTGGACACTCGTGGTCGCCCTGTGCGCGGCTCTGCTGGCCCCGCTGACGGTCGCGTCGCCCGCCCAGGCCGCCCCCGTGACCGTCCTCAACGGGACGCAGTACGCCACCACCTCGGGCGATCCGGTGCACGCCCATGGCGGGGGAGTCATCAAGGTCGGTGCGTACTACTACTGGTTCGGCGAGAACCGCAACGCGGACAACACCTTCCGCTATGTGTCCGCCTACCGCTCGAAGGACCTCAGGAGCTGGGAGTTCCGCGGACACGTCCTGACCCAGGCGACGGACCCCGAACTGGCGCAGGCCAACATCGAACGGCCCAAGGTCCTCTACAACCAGCGGACCAAGCAGTTCGTCATGTGGATGCACAAGGAGAACGGCACCGACTACAGCGAGGCGCGCGCCGCGGTCGCCACCTCTGCGACCGTCGACGGCGACTACACCTGGCGGGGCAGCTTCCGGCCGCTGGGTCAGCACATGTCGCGGGACATCACGCTGTTCCAGGACAACGACGGCACCGGCTACATGGTCTCGGCGGCCCGGGAGAACTACGACCTGCAGATCTACCGGCTGACCGACGACTACACGGGCGTGGCGAGCCTGGTGGCCAACCCCTGGCCCGGCGGCCACCGCGAGGCGCCCGCCCTCTTCAAGCGCGGCAACGTCTACTTCATGCTGACCTCCGGCGCCACCGGCTGGAACCCCAACCAGCAGAAGTACGCCACCGCGACCGACCTGGCGGGGCCCTGGACCGAGATGAGGGACATCGGCGACGCGACCGCGTACGGCTCCCAGACCGCGTACGTCCTGCCGGTGCAGGGCGACGGGGCGACATCCTATCTATACCTGGGCGACCGCTGGGGCAATTCCTTCGGCGGCAAGGTCAACGACTCCCGCTATGTGTGGCTGCCGCTGTCCTTCCCGACCTCCCGCACGATGACGATGGACTGGTTCCCGCAGCTGACCATCGACACCGAGGCGGGCACCGTGACCGGCTCCGGCGGGCCGTACCGCACGCTGGTGGCCCGGCACAGCGGCAAATGCGCCGACATCACCTCCGCCGCGCAGGCCGAGGGCACCGCGGCCGTGCAGTACACCTGCAACGGCGGCGGCAACCAGCTGTTCTGGTCCAAGGACGCCGGCGGCGGCTACGTCCAGCTGGTCGCCCGGCACAGCTCCCAGTGTCTGACCGTCAGTGGCGGCTCCGCCGACAACGGCGCGAAGGTCGTCCAGTCGGCCTGCGGCGCGGGGACGAACCAGCAGTGGCAGGCCACGGACACCGGCGACGGGTATGTGCGGCTGACCTCCCGGAGCAGCGGCAGGTGCCTGGACGTCGCGGACGGGTCCACCGCTGACAAGGCCGCGATCGTGCAGTGGACCTGCACGGGCGGTGCCAATCAGCAGTGGCGGCGCGGCTGAGCGGGCTGACCGGTCCAGTGCCCCGCTACCGCTGAGGCCGTTGACTTCCCGGGAAGTGCCGGCCATGGCGGCCGCCCCCGCGCCTGCCACCGCCCCGGCCGCAGCCCGCGGCCGGGCGCGGGCGCTCGCCGGCGTCCGGCCCTTCCCGCTCGGCGCCGTCACCCTGCTGCCGAGCCCCTTACATGCTCAAGCTCACCCGGCTGATCCACTTCCCCCGGACGTCCAGGCCGTGCTGTACGGGTCGGTCGTGCTCGCCGGCGCGTACGGCAACCGGCCATGTCCGCGCCGCCTACCTCGGCAGGTCCCCGTACCCCGACCCGAACCTCAAGGGCGCGATCGACGACTTCCGCGTCTACGGCAGGACGCCGACCGCGGCGGAGGTCACGGCCCTGGCACAATGACCTCGATTGACACCGAGGCCGGAACAGATACGAGAACGACACGGGAACGAGGACGACGCACATGGTCTATCTCGCCGCCGATGGCCGCTACGACTCCATGCACTACCAGCGCTGCGGCCGCAGTGGCGTGCTGCTGCCGAAGGTCTCCCTCGGCCTGTGGCACAACTTCGGCGACACCCACCCGGTCGAGACCCAGCGCGCGGTGCTGCGCCGCGCCTTCGACCTCGGAGTCACCCACATCGACCTGGCCAACAACTACGGCCCGCCGCCCGGCAGCGCCGAGTCCAACTTCGGCACGGTCTTCGCCCAGGACTTCCGCCCGTACCGCGACGAGCTGTTCATCGCGAGCAAGGCCGGATATCTGATGTGGCCGGGCCCGTACGGCGAATTCGGCTCGCGCAAGTACCTCCTCGCCAGCCTCGACCAGTCCCTGACCCGGATGGGCCTGGACTACGTCGATGTCTTCTACTCCCACCGCTTCGACCCGGACACGCCCCTCGAAGAGACCATGGGCGCGCTGGACACCGCGGTGCGGCAGGGCAAGGCGCTCTACGCGGGCCTGTCCAACTACCCGCCCGAGGCCATCGAGCGGGCCACCGCCATCCTCAAGGAACTGCGCACCCCGTACCTGATCAACCAGCACCCGTACTCCATCCTGCAGCGCGGGGTGGAGGGCGGGGTGCTGGAGGCCTCCGCGCAGGCGGGCGTCGGCGTGATCGCCTTCTCGCCGCTCGCCCAGGGACAGCTCACCGACCGCTACCTCAACGGGGTGCCCGCCGACTCCCGCATGGCGGTCGGCCACTTCCTCAGGCGCGAGGTGCTGACCGAGCAGCGGCTCACCCTGCTGCACGCCCTCAACAAGCTCGCGCAGGGCCGTGGCCAGACCCTCGCCCAGATGGCCCTGGCCTGGGTGCTGCGCGATCCGCGCGTGGTGTCCGTGCTGATCGGCGCGAGCAGCGTCGCCCAGCTGGAGCAGAACGTGGCGGTGCTCGACTCGCCCGCCTTCACCGACGCCGAACTGGCCGAGATCGACCGGCTCTCGGCCGAGAGCGGCATCGAGATCCCCTGACGGCCCCGGCCGGCGTCCTCAGCCGGCCGGCCGTCCCAGGCAGGTGGCGCCGGGCTCGCCGAGCCCGGCGGTCCACTCCTCGACCAGCTCGACCAGCGCCTCCCGCCGGTCCTCGTGCAGATAGTGGCCGCACTCCGGCCACGCCTCGACGCGGGAGTACGGGTGGGCGAGCGCGGCGCGCTCCCAGTCGGCCGCCGCCCCGCTCGAGTACACGCCCAGCACCGGGCAGCGGCGGCGCGCCAGATACGCCCGCGCCGCCGCCCGCGCCCCGAAGGCGTCCGGCGCCAGATACATTCCGTCGCGGCACCGGGCGAGCACCCGCGGGTCCATCGCCGCCATCAGCCGCTCATGGCGCGCCCGCACCTCGGGCGGGGTGTGCGGACCGAAGGCCCCGCGGACGAACCGCACCGCCCACGCGGCTCCCTCGGCGCGCAGCGCCTCCTGTTCGGCGGGCAGCCGGGCCATCTCCGCCTCGTCCGCGCCGTACGCCGGGTCCAGCACCACCACGGCCCGCACGAGGGCGGGGTGCTCGACGGCCAGCGCGGTGACGGCCTGCCCGCCCATCGAGTGGCCGACGGCGACGACGGGGCCGGTGTCCAGGCGGTGCAGCAGGGCCGCGAGATCGGCGGCGAAGTCACGCGGTCCGAAATCCCCGCCGGCGGGCGCGGGGGAGCGGCCGTGGCCGCGCAGGTCCGGGGCGAGCACCCGGTGCCGGCGGGACCACGCGGCCAGGTGCGGCGCCCACTCCCCGGCGTCGCCGCCCCAGCCGTGCACCAGCAGCAGCGGGGGAGCGCCCGTACCGCCCTGATCGCAGTGGAGCGGCACGGCGGGCGGGCGCGTGGTCATGCTCGGTTCCTTCCGGTCGTGGACTGCTGGGGCAGATCCTTCCAGAAAGCGCTTTCCCCCGCGTCGCCGGTCGCCGGTTCAGTGGCCGGTGAAGTGCGGGGCACGCTTGTCGAGGAACGCCCGCATCCCCTCGGACTGGTCCTCGGTGGCGAACAGCGCGTGGAACGTCCGCCGCTCGAACAACAGCCCCTCGCGCAACCCCACCTCCAGGGCCCGCTCCACCGCCTCCCGCGCGGCCCTGACCGCGGTCCTGCCGTACGACGCGATGGCGGCTGCCGCCTCCACCGCCTCCGCCATGAGCCGGTCGTCCGGTACGACGCGGGAGACCAGACCGCAGCGCTCGGCCTCCTCGGCGTCCATGGTCCGGCCGGTGAGGATCAGATCCATCGCCTTGGCCTTGCCCACCAGCCCGGTCAGCCGCTGGGTGCCGCCGATGCCCGGGATCACGCCCAGCTTGATCTCCGGCTGCCCGAACACCGCGGACTCGCCCGCGAGGATCAGATCGCACATCATGGCCAGTTCGCAGCCGCCGCCGAGCGCATAGCCGCGGACCGCGGCGAGCTTCGGGGTGCGCAGCGCGGCGAACCCCTCCCAGCCCGCGAAGAAATCCTCCTCGGACACCTCGGCGAAGGACTTGCCCGCCATCTCCTTGATGTCGGCGCCCGCCGCGAAGGCCCGCTCGGACCCGGTGATGACGAAGCAGCCGACGTCCGGGTCGAGGTCAAGCGGCGACAGGGCCGCGACCAGTTCGGCCATCAGCTCGCTGTTCAGCGCGTTGAGCACGCTGGGGCGGTGCAGCCGTGCGATGACCACGCGCTCATGTTGCTCGATCTTGATGAGATCCATCGTGTCTCCTCGGAGGGGCTGGATGTGGGCCACGGCGGCGGGCTACGAGTCCCAGATGGCGCCGTACGCGGGGATCCCGCGGCGCTCCAGCCCGTGGACGACTTGCCAGGTCAGCTTCTTGTTGGAGATGCAGATCACGGCCTCCGCCCCGAAGTCGGCGTACGCGGCGTAGGCCAGCTCGACCATGTCGGGCTTGCGGTGCTCGGAGGTGTCCCAGATGAGCGCGTCGGGCTGGACCGCGAGGATCTCCTCGACCAGCCGGTCGCCATAGGTCCTGCGCGGATCGCGGGTCGCCCAGACCAGGCGGGCCGGGACCTCGCGGGCCAGCAGATGGGGCAGACAGGGGCCGATGCCGCTGCCGGTGGCCACATAGACCACCTTGGTGAACAGGGTCTCGATATTGGCCACGCCCGCCGTGGTGATGCCCTTGACCCAGACATGGGAGGGCGCGTCGTCGATGAACTTCCCCGTCCAGTCCCCGGCGCGGGAGACGGTGAGCCGGAACCCCGACTCGCCGGGGGCGGGCACATTGGCGAACGAGTGCCACTCCAGCAGCGGGTTGCGGCTGATGGCCGTGGACGATCCGGCGAACGGTGTCACGCCGTGGTCGAAGCGGACCAGCGCCACATGCGAGGAGGGGCGCTCGATGGCCACCGCCACCCGGCGCAGCCGCAGCCACGGCAGGGCGACGCTGAAGGTCAGCACGGCCACGGTCCACAGCTCGGGAGCCGTCAGCAGGGCGGTCGCGGCGGAGCCGGCACCCCGCTCGTCGAGCGTGGTCAGCACGGTCTGCGCCCACAGCAGCCCGAGCGCCGCCCAGCCGCCGAAGCGGTGTGCCTTCTCGAAGTGGTCGTGGAACCGGGCCCGGAAGGGCGGCAGCGCGGTGGCCACGATGGCCATCAGCAGCCCCAGCAGCGCGTACGAGACGGCGAGCGTGGCGGCCGGAGCCCCGTGCCGGGTGAGCGAGCCGACCAGGGCCACGAACCACAGCGCGCCCGCGGTGGCGCCGCCGACGTGCAGTCCGCCGAAGTGGTAGACCTTGGCCAGGGTCCAGCGGATCCGCAGCGGCCAGCTGGTGGGCGCCGCGGTGGCGAGCCGGAACAGCAGATTGATGACGTACTGCTGGCGCACCACGATCGCCAGCAGGAAGTTCGCGAGTGCGGCGTGGGAGAGGGTGCGCGGCCCGAGCCCCCCGTCCGCGCGGCAGACGAGGAAGACCAGGTTGACCGCCCACACCAGCGCGATCAGCCGGTTGTAGTGCATCAGCCGGGGATGCTTGAGGAGCCGCCGCGGCAGCGATGCCGGCGGCGGCAGCGCCACCTTCGTCCGGGGCGCCGGAGCCATGGTGCGGGCGGGGGTCACGACGCCACCTCTCCACCGGCCCTGAGCTCCGCTGCCAGCCGCAGCAGGGCCGCCTTGTCGACCTTTCCACGGCTGGTGAGCGGCAGCGCCGCCATCGGGTGCACCGCCCGCGGCACGCAGTAGTAGGGGAGCGCGGCGGCCACGGCCCGCCGCGCCGCCTCGGGGTCCAGATGGGCGGGCGAGACGAAGGACACCAGGCCGGTGTCGTCCGGCTTCAGCGTCACCGCGCGGGCGCAGCCGGGCAGGGACTCCAGCACCGCCGACACCGAGTCCAGCTCCACGCGGAACCCGCGCACCTTCACCTGGTCATCGGTGCGGCCCAGGTGTTCCAGCTCCCCGTCGGGTGTCCAGCGGCCCAGGTCGCGGGTGCGGAACATCATCCGGCCCCCGCCCAGGAAGGGGTCGGGCACATAGCGCTCGGCGTTCAGTGCGGGGTTGTGCAGGTATCCGGCCGACACCCCGTCACCGCCGGCCCACATCTCACCCGTCTCGCCGATGGCGCAGGGCCGCAGGTCCGCGTCCAGGACGTACACGGTGTTGTTGGGGGTCGGCCGGCCGATGGTCAGGCGCAGCGCGGCGGGGTGGTGGCGCTGCATGGTGTTCACGATGGTGGTCTCGGTCGGCCCGCAGGCGTTGTAGAAGGCGCAGAAGCGGGCCCACCGGTCGGCGAGCCGGCGTGGGCACGGCTCCCCGGCCACGGCCGCCACCTTCACCCGGCGGCACTGGTCGGGGTCGATCCGGCTGAGCACGGTCGGGGTCGCGATGACCACGTCCACCCGGCTCACGGTCTCGGCGATGTCCTTGCCGCGGATGACCAGCGTGGCGCCGTGGCTCAGGCAGCCCAGGATCTCCCACGCGGCCATGTCGAACGCCACATTGAGGATCTGGCTCACCCGTGTCCCGGGGCGCATGCCGAGGCCGCCTGGTTCGGTCAGCAGGATGTTGCAGACGTTCCGGTGGGTGACGGTGACCCCGTTGGGGCGCCCGGTGGTGCCGGAGGTGAAGAGCACATAGCAGCCGTCGTCGCCCCGGACGGGCCGGGCGGGCCGGAACCCCGGCGTGTCCCGGCCGTCTGCCAAGGGCCCCCAGGGCTCCGGGAACTCCGGGGACTCCGGGTGCTCAGGGTGCTCCAGGGGCTCGGCCATCACGGTGTCGATCGCGACGAGGACATGGCCGTCGGGCACCGGGATCCGGTCCGCGAAGCCGGACGTCGTGAGGATGACACGGCTCCGGGCGGTGCGGATGACGTGGTCCAGCTGGGCGCGGGGGGTCAGCCCGGCGTCCTGGGGCACATACGCGGCTCCGGCCTTCAGCGTGGCCAGCAGCCCGACCAGCATGGGGATGGAACGCCGTACGCATAACGCGACGTTGTCGCCGGGGCGCACACCGAGCCGGGCCAGGCGCGCGGCCAGCCGGTTCGCCTGCCGGTCCAGGTCTCCGTACGTGATGGTCGCGCCGAGGTGTTCGGCCGCGACGGCCAGCGGATCGGTGGTGGCGTGCCACTCGAAGGCGTGGTGGACACCGGCCCAGGGCACGTCCGCCACCGGCCCCCTGCCGAACCGCTGGAACAGATGGCGGTCCTCCTCGGACAGCCCGCGCAGCGGATGTGCGGGCCAGGCCGGTGCCGTGGCCCGTTCGCTCGGTTCCTGGTGTGTGGTTTCCGGGTGCATGGTGTCGATTCCCTCCGCGGTGACGGGCCCCGACCGCCGGTGTGCGCGACCGTGGCGGGGCATGGGGGCACGCCGAACGGCGCGCCGAGCTGAATGTTCGGTATTTCGATCAGTGTTCGACTGTACGTGCCGAGGCGTACCAGGACTGGCGGGTGTTGGGGGAGGAGCGCGATGAGCCGCGTGTGTCGAGGAGTCGGCGCTCCGGCGCTGAGCGGTTTGCGCGGGGCGCGGCCCGGGTCACACGGACATCGTGTGGCACAGCTGCATCAGCCGTCTCTCTTGTTGAGAGCTTAAGGACCTGGCGGGTGGCTGCGGAAGACGGCTGACAGGCGCAAGTCGGCCAGGATCCCACTAGAGTCGGGTGGCGCCAAATGGTATGGCTTGTGACGTTGATGCCGACCTGGCGGCCGCGCGAGCGCGGGTGGGGACGAGGGGCGCGTCGATGACCGGGGTCGGCGCGCGTGGCCGAGACTGGTCACCGCCCGGGCAAGGGTTACGGTTGCCTCCCATGAGCGGCGAGACGGGCTTGCGGGAGCGCAAGAGGCAGCGGATGTACCGGACGATCTCCGAAACGGCGATCGCACTGTTTCTGGAGCGGGGCTTCGACCAGGTATCCGTCGCCGATGTGGCCGCCGCGGCGGAAGTGTCCAAGCCCACCTTGTTCCGGTACTTCCCGACCAAGGAGGACCTGGTGCTGCACCGCTTCGCCGACCACGAGGACGAGGCGGCCCGGGTGGTGCGTGGCCGCCCGGCGGGGCAGTCGCCGCTGGCCGCGCTGCACCAGCACTTCCTGGCGGGGCTGGAGCGGCGCGATCCGATCACCGGTCTGAACGATGAGGCGGGCGTGCTGGCGTACCAACGGCTGCTGTACGGCACGCCCAGTCTGGTGGCCCGCCTGTTCGAGTACATCAGCAGATCGGAGGAAGCGCTGACCATGGCGCTGACCACCGCGCCGCGCGAGGCCGGGGAGGACGGCGAGGATGGCGCGGGCGGCGGGCCGGGCGGCCTCACGGCGCCGGACGACCTCGCGCCACGCCTCGCGGCGGGCCAGATCAGCGCGGTCCAGCGGATCCTCGGCCAGGACAACTGGCGCCGCATCGAGGGCGGTGCGAGCGCCGACGAGGTCCACCCGAGCGCGGTGGCCGCCGCCAACCGAGCGTTCGCCATGCTGCGTACAGGGCTCGCCCCGTACGCCGGATAGGATGAGCGTTCCCAGCCGCGCACCCATGAGTCGCCGCACACGCAGCACCGAGACGCACAACACTGCAACGGAGTCGCAACCTTGGCCACCAGGCGGATCCCGGTCGTACTCGTCACTGGTTTCCTGGGCTCCGGAAAGACCACCATGCTCAACCACCTGCTGCGCGGCAGCGTGGACACCCGCATCGGCGTCATCGTCAACGACTTCGGAAGCATCAACATCGACGCCATGGCCGTCGCCGGCCAGGTCGATTCCATGATCCCGATCGAGAACGGCTGTCTGTGCTGTGCCGCGGACTCCTCCGAGATGGACGGGATGCTGGCCCGGCTCACCGACCCGTCGCTGGGCATCGACGTCATCGTGATCGAGGCGAGCGGTCTCGCCGAGCCGCAGAGCATGATCCGTACGCTGCTCTCCAGCGAGAACGAGCGCATCCTCTACGGCGGACTGGTCGAGGTCGTCGACGCCGTGGAGTTCGAGAACACCCGCGAGCGCCACCCGGAGCTCGACCGGCATGTGCGGGCCGCCGACGCGGTGGTGCTCAACAAGGCCGACCGGGTCCGGGAGCCTGAGCGCACCCGGGTGCTGGAGACACTTGCCCGTATCGCCCCGGGCATCCCCGTCGTCACCGCGGAACACGGCCGCGTCGACCCCGACTTCCTCTTCGACCGCGGCGCCGGCACGCCGAGCGAGGAACGGTTCCACCAGCTCTCCTTCGCCGAGGTGTGCGCGGACGAGCACGACTGGCACGAACACCTCCACGCCGCGTACCAGAGCGCGGAGTTCACTGCCGACCGGCCGCTGGACCCGCGCCGTTTCATGGAATTCCTCGACGGCCGGCCCGCCGGGCTCTACCGGATGAAGGGGTTCATCCACTTCGCCGCGCCCGGACACGGCCAGAAGTTCGCCCTGCACGCGGTCGGCTCCTACCTCCGCTTCCAGCCGTCGGACTGGGCGGGCGGAGCGGCGCGGACGACCCAGCTGGTGATGATCGGCGCTGGAATCGACGCCGACGCCCTCACCAAGGAGCTGGCGGACTGCGTGGCCGCCGGCCCGGACACCGTCGGCGACCACCACATGATGGGTGTCCTGCGCTACGTCCGGGACCGCACGGACCAGACGGATCAGACGGATCAGATGGACCCGGCGGACGGGGTGATCTTCGAGGAGACCGGCCCGCCCCGCGATTGACGCCTTTGGGGATGCCCCTATAAATCGCGCCGAGCGCACAACCGTCATCGCCGATCATCGGTCCTTGAAGGTGTACGCGAGGTAAACCCTGTACCAACTCGCAGGAGGATTTGTGCGTCATCGTTCCATCTCCACCGTCGTGCGCTGCGCGACGGTGGCCGCACTCCTGACCGCCCCCGCCTTACTGGAGGCCCCGGCCGCCGGCGCCGCCGAGCCGAAGGCCGCGAGCGGCTCCTCCCTCGCCGGTGTCGCACCGCGGGCGGACTTCGACAAGGACGGTTACCCGGACCTCGTCGTCGCGGCCCCGGCCGCCACGGTGAACGGCAAGACCAAGGCCGGTTACGTCGCGGTCGTCTACGGCTCGGCCGCCGGCGTGAACACCGCCCACAGGCAGGTCATCAGCCAGGCCACCGAGGGTGTCCCGGGCGACCCGGAGGCGGGCGGCTGGTTCGGCTATCACACGGTGGCCCGCGACCTGGACGGCGACGGCTACACCGACCTCGCCGTGGACGGCGCCGGTACCTCGTCCGTCACCGTCCTGTGGGGCTCGGCGAGCGGGCTGACCGGCGCCACCGAGCTGCCCGCCTCGGCCGCCACCAACGGCGCCAACCTGACCGGCGGCGACTTCAACGGTGACGGCCACGCCGACCTGGTCGCGCACAGCACGGACGACACCAACCTGCGCGTCCTGTATGGCCCGTTCACCCGCGACGGCGCCTCGGCCACCGCGAACACCCTGAACACGGACCGTACCTTCGGCCCGGTCGACCTGATCGCGGGCGACATCAACGGCGACGGCCGCGACGACCTGGTGTCCACCCACGCCTTCGAGGAGATGTCCGAGGCGAGCCTGTACTGGAAGGGCGGTGCGAACGGCCTGGGCGCGGCGCCGACCCGGATCGACCACGCCGCCGCCGGCACCATCGGCGACGTCGACAAGGACGGTTACGGCGACCTGATCATCCGTACTGTCCCCGGCAATGTGGTGGAGAACCTGCCGTACGACCACGGCACGATCAAGGTCCTCTACGGCTCCGCGGGCGGCCCTGGCGTCACCCGCACCAAGGTCATCGACCAGAACACCGCGGGCGTGCCGGGGGTGAACGAGGACGGCGACCAGTTCGGCTACTCGCTGAGCGCCGGTGACGTCAACGGCGACGGGTACGCGGATGTCGCGGTCGGCATCCCGTACGAGGACCTGGACGGCGGTGCGGACGCGGGCAGCACCGTGCAGCTCTACGGCGGCGCGGGCGGCCTGAGCGGCACCGGCGCGCAGGCGTTCACCCAGGACACCGCGGGCGTCCCGGGTGCCGCGGAGGCCGGGGACCACTTCGGCGCGGCCGTGCGGCTCGGGGACACCGACGGCGACGGCAAGGACGACCTGGCCGTCGGCGCCCCCGAGGAGGACGGCACGTACACCTCAAGCGGCGCCGCCTGGGTGCTGCGCGGCGGCACGGGCGGTTTGACCACCACCGGGGTCGTCTCCTTCGGGCCGAACGCGCTGGGCGCGCCCGAGGCCGGCGCCGAATTGGGCAGGGACTTCGCGCGGTAGCTGGGCGCCACACCGCCGCGCGGCGGCCGGGGTGCGGGCGCCGCGACAGACGCGGCGCCCGTGCCTCAGGGCGTCAGGGCGTCAGAGCCTCAGGCCGATTCCCGGATCACGAGTTCGGTGGGGAGGATCACCCCGGACGGCTTCTCGCCGCCGATCTGCGCGAGCAGCACCCGCACCATCTCGGCGGTGATCCGCTCCCACGGCTGGCGGATCGTGGTCAGGCCTGGGCTGGTGGCCAGCGCGGCGGGGGAGTCGTCGAACCCGCCCACGGCGACGTCCTGCGGCACCCGCCGCCCGGCCCGCCGCAGCGCGGCCAGCACGCCCTGGGCCATCAGGTCCGAGGCGACGAAGACGGCGTCCAGGTCCGGGGCCCGCTCCAGCAGCTCGGCCGCCGCCCGTTCGCCGCCGGCGCGGCTGTAGTCGCCCGGGACCATCAGCTCCTCGTCCGCCGTCAGGCCCGCCTGCGCGAGTTCCTCCCGGTATCCGGCGAGCCGGTCGACGCCGCCGGGGGTGTCCAGCGGGCCGGTGACGGTCGCTATGCGACGGCGGCCGCTGTCCAGCAGATGGCGCACCATGTCCCGGGCCCCGGCCCGGTCGTCGGCGGCGACGTAGGCGATTTCCGGGCTCGGCACCAGCGGTTTGCCGCAGGCCACCAGCGGCACCCCGGCCTTCCGCAGCCGCGTGGCGAGCGGGTCGCCGGAGTGGCTGGAGACCAGCAGCACCCCGTCCACATGGCCGCCGGTGAGGAAGCGCGTGATCCGCCGCCGCTCCGGCTCGTCGCTCGCGCTCATCAGCAGCAGCGTGATGTCGTGTGCGGCCAGCGCCTGGGTGCAGCCGCGCAGCAGCACACTGAAGTTGGGGTCCTCGAAGAACCGCTCCTGCGGCTCGGTGAGCAGGAAGGCCACCGAGTCCGACCGGCCGGTGATCAACGAGCGGGCGTGCCGGTTGACGACATAGCCGGTCTTGCGGATGGCGGCGTTGACCGCCTCCAGCGCCGCCGGGCTCACATAGTGCCCGCCGTTGAGGACGCGCGAGACGGTGCCGCGCGAGACCCCGGCCTCGCGCGCCACGTCATGGATGGTCGGCGGCCGTCGTCGGCCGGGGGTGCTGTTGCCGGTGCGGCTCATGCGCGTTCTTATCTCTCCAGACATCGCTTCGTCCCTCAGGACTTTACGGCCCCGGAGAGCAGATCCAGACTCCAGAACCGCTGGATGACCAGGAACAGCGCGATGAGCGGGATGATCGCCAGCAGGGCTCCGGTGATGACGAGGGTGTACAGGGCCGGGGTGGCGGAGCCCTGCCGCAGCAGGGTGAACAGCCCCAGGGTGATCGGGAACTTTTCGTCGTCGCCCAGCATGATGTACGGCAGCAGGAAGTTGTTCCAGATGGTCACGAACTGGAAGAGGAAGACGGTGACCAGGCCGGGCCGCATCATCGGCAGCGCCACCGAGCGGAAGATCCGCCACTCTCCCGCCCCGTCCATCCGTCCCGCCTCGACCATCTCGGCGGGGACGGCCGCCGACGCGTAGATCCGCGCGAGATAGATCCCGTACGGCGACAGGACGTTCGGCAGCAGCACCGACAGATAGGTGTCGGCCATGTCGGCCTTGGCCAGCAGCAGGTACTGCGGCACGGCGAGGATCACCGGGGGCATCAGCACCCCCGTCAGCAGGACGTTGAAGATGGCCTCGCGGCCGCGGAAGCGGTAGCGCGCCAGGGCATAGCCGGACAGGGCGGAGACGCCGCAGGACAGCAGCGCGCCGAGCCCCGCGTACAGCAGCGAGTTGGCCATCCACGTCCAGTACACGCCGTCGCGGTACGCCGACAGGTCGGCGATGTTGTCCGCGAATCCGGTGCCCGGCAGGAAGGTGAAGGTGGAGAAGAGCTCGTGTCCGCTCTTGGTGGAGGCGATCACCACCCAGGCGACCGGCAGCAGGCAGTAGGCGGCGCCGAGCAGCAGCACGGCGGTGGGGATCCAGGAGGCGCGGCCTCGGACGGCGGTCGTGGCGGTGCTCATCGGGCGTCTCCCTGGCCGGTGCGGGCGCCCGCGATCCTCAGGAATCCGAAGGACAGGACCAGGGTGACGACGGCGATGATCAGCGAGGTCGCGGCCGCCGCGTACACATCGCCCTCGACGAAGGCCTTCTGATGGACATCCATCAGGGGGCTCCAGGTGGTGGAGACCGAGTTGGTGAGCGGCTTGAGGGTGGTCGGCTCGCTGAACACCTGCATGGTGGCGATGATCGAGAAGAAGAAGGTGAGCACCAGGGAGGGGGTCACCATGGGGATCTTGATGCGCAGGGCGATCTGCAGCTGGGAGCATCCGTCGAGCCGCGCCGCCTCGTAGACCTCCGCGGGTATGGACCGCAGCGAGGTGTAGATCACGATCATGTTGAAGCCGGTGCCGCCCCACACCGCGATATTGGACAGGGACGCATAGAGCCCGCCGCCGTCCAGCAGCTCGGGCCGCGGCAGCCCCGCCTTGTCGAGCAGATAGTGGAACGGGCTGACATCGGGCAGGTAGAGGAACCCCCACAGCAGCGCGGCGACCACGCCGGGGATCGCGTACGGAAGGAAGATCGCCAGCCGTGCGAAGCCGCGCAGCAGGGTGTCCTTGCGGCCCCGCCGGTCGGCGTCGAGCAGCAGCGCGAACAGCAGGGCCAGGCCCAGCATCGTGGGCACGACGATCAGGCCGTATCCGAGGACGCGCCGGGCGCCGTCCAGCAGCTCCGGGTCGTGCAGCGCGTCGGTGTAGTTGGACAGGCCGGCCCACACCTCCTCGCGGGCGCCCTTGCCGAGGCCGAGCCCCTTGACGTCGATCTTGTGGAGGCTGAGGTAGAGCGCGTAGCCGATGGGCAGCGCGAACAGACCGGCGAACAGGAGGATCGCGGGAAGGAGGAAGACATAGGGGGCGCGGCGCGGACCGTGCCCCATACGGCGCAGGGTCACTCGGCGACCTCGAAGCCGTGCTTCTTCAGATCGGCGACGGTGGCCCGCTGCATGGCCGTCAGCGCGGCGCCGAAGTCGGACTTGTTCTTGGCGGCCTTGCCGAAGTTGTCGTTGAAGGACGCGTACGCGACGTTGACGTTGGGCCCCCAGGCGGCGGGCGCGATGCCCTCGGTGATCTTGGCGACCTCGGTGTAGAAGTCGGGCTGGCTGGAGAAGAAGTCGGGCGCCTTCTTCAGCGCGTCGCCATTGTGCGCGGTGGTGGCGGCCGGGTAGACGTTGCTCACCTTCACCAGCGCGGCGACCGCCTTCGGGTCGGTGTTGAGCCACTTCGCGAACTTCGCGGCGGCGTCCTTGTGCGCGCTGTCATTGGTGACGGCGGTCGAGGAGCCGCCCCAACTGCCGGTCCAGTTCGAGCCCTTGCTCCACTGGGGGAGGGGCGCCATCGCCCATGTGCCCTGGGTGTCGGGGGCCGCGGTCTTGAGGGTGCCCGGGGCCCACACCGCGCTCACCCAGGCGATCTGCTTGCCGGTGTTCAGGGCCTTGTTCCAGGCCGGGGTGTACATTGGCTGGTTGTCGATGGCCCCCTCCTTGACCAGGCCGCCCCAGAAGTCGGCGACCTTGCGGGTGGCGGCGCCGTCGATGGCCACCTTCCACTTGTCGCCCCGGGTGGTCCACCAGCTGGCGCCGGCCTGCTGGGCCAGGCCCGCGAAGAGCCCGGAGTCATTGGCGGAGAAGGTGGTGAGCGCCTTGTCCGGGGCCTTCTCCTTGAGCTTGCGGGCGGTGTCCGCGAACTCCTCCCAGGTCGTGGGGACCGTGAGGCCGTACTGCTGGAACAGGTCCTTGCGGTAGTACAGCATCATCGGCCCGGAGTCCTGGGGCAGGGCGTAGACCGCGTCCGAACCGAGGGTGACCTGGCGCCAGATGCCGGCGGCGAACTCGCCCTCGGCGTCGCCCACCTGACCGGATATGTCGGCCAGGACGTCGTTGCTGACCAGGGTGGGCAGCGCCTGGTACTCGGCCTGCACCAGGTCCGGGGCCTTGTGCGCCTTCGCGGCCGTAATGATCTTGGTGACGAGGTCGTCGCCGGACGCCTGCTTCTTGACGGTCACGTTGATGTCCGGGTGCTCCTTGTTCCAGATCGCCGCGACCTTGTCGAGGTCGGGTGCCCAGGCCCAGTAGGTCAGCTCGACCGGACCGTCCGAGTCCGCTGAGCCGTCGGACGAACCGCAGCCGGTGAGCAGGGCGGTGGCCGACAAGGCGGCCGCGACCGATACCGCGAGGACGCGGAGGTTGACGGGGCGATGGTTCACGAATGCCTCCCTGGGCGATCTGTGATCGTTCACAGTAGAGAGAACAGTAGAGAAACCCGGTTGACGCTTGTCAATGCTCGTGGCCATGCGGTTATCTGGGGGCGGCCGCTGCTCTGTGGTCTGTGCACGTTCCCAGTGATTCCCAGGAGTTGCGATGGCTGGCCTCGCCTATGGTGGCGACTACAACCCCGAGCAGTGGCCCGAATCCCTCTGGCCCGAGGACATCCGGCTGATGCGCGAGGCCGGGGTCACCATGGTCAGCGTCGGCATCTTCTCCTGGGCGCTGCTGGAACCCGAGCCCGGCCGCTACGACTTCGGCTGGCTGGACCGGCTGCTCGCCCTGCTCCACGAGGCCGGTATCGCCGCCGACCTGGGCACCCCCACCGTGGCCCCGCCCGCCTGGTTCTACCGCGCCCACCGCGAGGCCCTGCCGGTCAACCGGGAGGGCGTGCGCTACGAGTTCGGCTCACGCGGCGCCATCTGCCACAGCTCGCCCGCCTACCGCCGGGCCGCGGCCGCCATCACCGAACAGCTCGCCCGGCGCTACCACGACCACCCCGCGCTCGCCCTGTGGCATGTGCACAATGAGTACGGAGTGCCGGTCAACGCCTGCTACTGCGACACCTGCGCGAACGGCTTCCGCCACTGGCTGTGCGAGCGCTACGGCACCCTGGACGCGGTCAACGACGCCTGGGGCACCGCCTTCTGGGGCCAGCGCTACGGCGCCTTCGAGCAGATCAACCCGCCGCGCGCCACCCCCACCGTCGCCAACCCCGCCCAGCGTCTTGACTACGCCCGCTTCGCCGACGCCACCATGCGCGCCAACTTCACCGCCGAGCGCGACATCCTGCACCGGCTGTCCCCCGGCATCCCGGTCACCACCAACTTCATGACCGCGCTCAGCCAGTGCGACTCGGTCGACTACTGGGCCTGGGGCCGCGAGGTCGACCTGGTCACCAACGACCACTATCTGATCACCGACGGCCGCCGCACCCATGTCAACCTCGCCATGGCCGCCGATCTGACCCGCTCCGTCGCCGGCGGCGCGCCCTGGCTGCTGCTCGAACACTCCACCAGCGGCGTCAGCTGGCAGCCGCGCAACCCCGCCAAGCGGCCCGGGGAGATGGCCCGCAACAGCCTGGGGCATGTGGCCCGCGGCTCCGAGGGCGCCCTGTTCTTCCAGTGGCGCCAGTCACGGCACGGCGCGGAGAAGTTCCACTCGGCGATGGTGCCGCACGCCGGCACCGACAGCCGCGTATGGCGCGAGGTCGTGGCGCTCGGGGGCGACCTGGCGAAGCTGGGGGAGGTGCGGGGCAGCCGTACGGTGGCCGACGCGGCGCTGGTCTGGGACTGGCAGTCCTGGTGGGCGCAGCGGCTGGAATGGCGGCCGAGCGAGGACCTGGACGCGCGGGAACGCGCCGACAGCTTCTACGAGGTCCTCTACGACCACCACCTGACCGTCGACTTCGCCCACCCCGAGGCCGACCTGAGCCACTATCCGCTCGTGGTCGTGCCCGCCCTCTACCTCGCCACCGCACGCGCCGGGGAGAATCTGCGCGCGTACGTCGAGGGCGGCGGCACCCTCGTCGTCTCGTGTTTCTCCGGCATCGTCGACGAACACGACGCCGTTCACCCCGGCCCCTACCCCGGCGCGCTGCGCGACGTGCTCGGCCTGGTGGTCGAGGAGTTCTCCCCGCTCCCCGAGGGCGGCCGGGTGCGCCTGACCGGTCCGGGCGGGGCCGGGCTCACCGGCGACGTCTGGTCCGAGATCGTGGTGCCCCGCGGCGCCGAGACCGTATGGACCTACGCCGACGGCCTCGCCGCCGGGCACCCCGCCGTCACCCGCCACCGGCTCGGCGAGGGCACCGCCTGGTATGTCTCCACCCGGCTCGCCCCCCACGACCTGGCGACCCTGCTCGCCCCGATCTGCGCCGACGCGGGCCTCGGAGACCGCCCGGACCTGCCCCGCGACGTGGAGGTGGTGCACCGCACCGGCGAGTGCGGCAGCTACCTCTTCGTGATCAACCACGGCGACACCGACGCCAAGGTGCCCCACCCCACGCCCGGCACCGAACTGCTCACCGGCGAGCGCAGCGCCGGACACCTCGCGGTGCCCGCGGGCGCCGTCCGCGTGCTGCGCCTGGACGGCTGAACGACCACAACTCCGCTCATTGTCGAAGGGACTCGACGATGCATGACATACGGAGCACCACCCGCACCCTGCTGCGAGCCGCAGCGCTCCCCGCCCTCGGCGCGCTGCTGCTGACCGCGCTCCCCGCGCCGGCCGCACACGCCGCGAGCACCCTGGCCAACACCGGATTCGAGGCCGACGGCACCGGCACCGCCACCCCCTCCGGCTGGAGCACCTACTCCGCCACCGGCAACAACAACGCCTCCTACACCGAGGCCGGCGGCCACAGCGGCGGCTACCGGCTGTCCCACTGGTCCTCCTCGGCGTACAAGGTGCAGACCTACCAGTACCTGTCCGGCCTCGCGAACGGCACCTACACCCTCAGCGCCTGGGTGCGCTCGAGCGGCGGACAGAACGCGGCGTACCTCGCCCTGCGTGACTGCGGCGGCGCCGAGCAGCGCACCGATCTGCCGCCCACTCCGAACGGCGCGTGGATCCGCCTGGTCACCTCGGTCACGGTCACCGCCGGACAGTGCACCATCAGCCTCAACTCCGACGCCCACGCGGGGGAGTGGGCCAACCTGGACGACCTCACCTTCACCAAAGGCAGCACCGGCCTTGCGGTCAAGGGCGGCGACGTGTCCACCCTCGCCAAGAACGAGGCCTTCGGCGCCACCTACCGCTCCGCGAACGGCACCGGCGGCGACGCCCTGGCCATCCTGCGCGCCTCCGGTATGAACTACGCGCGGCTGAAGGTGTGGGTGAACCCGGCCGACGGCTACAACACCAAGGCCCGGGTGCTGACCATGGCCAAGCGCGCCAAGGCCCAGGGCATGAAGCTGCTGATCGACTTCCACTACTCCGACAGCTGGGCCGATCCCGGCAAGCAGACCAAGCCCGCCGCCTGGGCCGGGCACGACTACAGCCGGCTCAAGCAGGACGTGTACGACCACACCTACGACGTCCTCAGCTCGCTCAAGGCGCAGGGCACCACGGCCGACATGGTCCAGATCGGCAATGAGATCAACGGCGGCATGCTCTGGCCCGAGGGTTCCACCAGCAACTTCTCCCAGCTCGCCGGGTTGCTCACCTCCGGTGCCAACGCCGCCAAGGCCGTCTCCGCCGACACCAGGGTCGCGCTGCACCTGGCCAAGGGCGGGGACAACGCGGGCACGAGGTGGTGGTTCGACCAGGCGGTCGCGCAGAAGGTGCCGTTCGACGTCATCGCCCTGTCGTACTACGGCTACTGGCACGGCCCGCTGTCCGGTCTGCAGGCCAACCTGGACGATGTGGCGGCCCGCTACGGCAAGCCGGTGCTGGTCGCCGAGACCGCCTACGCCCACACCCTCGCGAACGACGACGGCCTGGCGAACAACGTCGCCACCGCCGACCAGCTCGTCGACGGCTACCCCGCCACCCCCGCCGGGCAGGCCGCCAACCTCCGCGATGTGATGAACGTCGTGGAGGCGGTCCCGGGCGGCCGGGGGCTGGGCGTCGTCTACTGGGAGCCGGCCTGGACCGCGGTCAAGGGCAGCGGCTGGGACCCCGCCGACCCAGGCTCCGGCAACGCCTGGGAGAACCAGGCCCTGTTCGACTACGGCGACAAGGCCCTGCCCGCGATGAGCTGGTTCGGCCACCGCTGACATACCGCCGACATGTTGACGGACGCTCATGTTTACCCGACGGTAGGTTCATGGCGACCACAGTGACGCACGGGATGAGGGTCCGGCTTCGCACGGGCCGCATACGACTGCTCGGGGCGGCCGCCCTGCTGCTCATGGCGGCGGTCGCCGCCCCGGGCGGCACCGCGGCCGCCGCCGAGCCGCCCTGGTCCGACGGCCCGGCCGCGGACCGGATCTCCGTGGCGGGCGGCCGGTTCACCGACGGCCACGGGCGCGAGGTCGTGCTGCGCGGATTCAATGTCTCGGGCGAGGTGAAGCTCGCGGAGAACGGCGGACTGCCCTTCGCCGACACCGCCGACGCCCGGAAGTCCGCCCAGGCCATGCGCCGCCTCACCGGCGCCAACTCCGTCCGCTTCCTGCTGTCCTGGGCCCACGCCGAGCCCGAGCCCGGCACGGTGGACGAGGAGTATCTGCGCAAGGCCACCGAGCAGATGAGGGCCTTCCTGGACGCCGGGATACGGATCTACCCCGACTTCCACCAGGACCTCTACTCCCGCCACCTGTTCGACAAGGACAGCTGGTACTCCGGCGACGGCGCGCCCGAATGGGTCGTCAAGTCCGGCGGATACCTGAAGGAGTCCTGCGGCATCTGCGTCCACTGGGGCCAGAACATCACCCAGAACCCGGCCGTCCAGGACGCCACCCGCGACTTCTGGAAGAACCGGGCCCTTGAGACCTCCGCCGGGACGGTCCGGGTCCAGGACGCCTTCCTGGCCACCGCCGAGAAGACCATGACCTACCTCGCCCGCCACCTGACCGCCGACGAGTTCGCCCGTGTCGTCGGCTTCGACCCGTACAACGAGCCGTACGCGGGGCGCTATGCCAGCGGCCAGTCCAGCCGCGCCTGGGAGAAGGACGTCCTGTGGCCGTTCTACGAGAAGTTCCGGGCGCGGATGGACGCCGCGGGCTGGGACGGCAAACCCGCCTTCGTCGAGCCCAATCTGTTCTGGAACTCCAACATCGACTTCCAGCGTCAGGAGGGCGGACTGCTCGACGCCGGCGCCATCGGCTCCCGTTATGTGTTCAACACCCACTTCTACGACCAGAAGGCCATCTCCGGTGTCTTCATGCCCGGCAAGGCCCAGGACGGCCAGTACGCCACCGACTTCGCCACCGTGCGCGACCGGGCCCAGGCGCTCGGCACCACGGCCGTCGTCAGCGAGTACGGACACCCGCTGACCGGCTTCACCTCCGACAAGGCGCCGACCGTGGTCAAGGGCCTGTACCAGGCGCTGGACTCCCGGCTCAGCGGCGCCACCTGGTGGAGCAAGGCCGCCGCCTCGGGCCCCGTGCTGTCCGCCAACCAGTGGCAGTGGGACCTGTACAACGGGCGCCACCACGAGGCGATGAACGGGAACCCCGACAAGGTACTCACCGCCGGTGACGCCTGGAACGACGAGGACCTCTCGGCCGTCCGCCTCGACGACACCGGGGCGGCCGTGCTCCGCCAGGACGCCCGGCTCCTGGACCGCCTCTACCCCAGCGCGGTGGCGGGCCGCACCCTCGCCTTCACCTTCGAGGACCGCTCGCGCGACGGCTCCACCACCCTGAGCTGGGACCGCCTCCCCAGCAGCCTGCCAGGCGTCGCCCGGCTGGTCGGCTCCGGCCGCTACGGGATGCTGGTGTGGCGCCAGAGCGGCGCCACCGAGGCCCCCACCGAACTGCACCTGCCACGCGACTTCGACCCCGCCACCACCACCGTCGTCTCCGACCTGGGCACCGTCACCGGCCCGCCCGCCTACACCGCGCACGGACACACCGCCGACCACCCCGTGGCCACCGCGGCGGAGCGCGGCGGCACCGACGCCCGGCGGCTGCTGCTGTCCGCACCGCCCGGCGCCGGAACCCTCCACTACGCACTGGTCGCCGACGGCACCTCGGCCCCCTCGGCCGAGCTGCGCGCCGCGGCACAGCGCGAGCTCAGCGCGTGGGCGCAGGCCGCCGGATTCCCGAACTGACCGCCGACCGCCGGAGCTACCAGCGGTGGTGCACCTGGGCGCGGATCCGCCGGTCGTACAGCTCGCGGACCGCGTCCAGCGTGCCCTGCTCCAGCGCGGGCAGCGCTGCCGCCGCGGCGTTCGCCCGCGCCTGCTCGGGCGAGCGCGCCCCCGGGATGACCGAGGTCACCCCGGGCTGCTGGACGACCCACCGCAGCGCGGTCTGCGCGGGCGTCGCCCCCTCGGGGGCCAGCTCCCCGAACTCCACCGCCGCCTCGACGCCCTCCGCGAAGTCCACCCCCGAGAAGGTCTCGCCCTGGTCGAACATCTCGCCGTGGCGGTTGTACGTGCGGTGGTCGTCCTCGGAGAACACCGTGTCCTTGGTGTACCGGCCGGACAGCAGACCGGACGCCAGCGGCACCCGGGCGATGATCCCCACTCCGGCCGCGGCGGCCGCGGGCAGCACCCGCTCCAGCGGCTTGAGCCGGAACGGGTTGAGGATGATCTGCACGCTCGCCGTCCCCGGGTGCTCGATCGCCGCCAGCGCCTCCTCGCAGGTCTCCACGCTCACCCCGTAGGCCGCGACACGTCCCCGGTCCACCAGCGTGTCCAGCGCCTCGAAGACGGCGGCGGAGGAGTGCACCGACGACGGCGGGCAGTGCAGCTGCACCAGGTCCAGCGTGTCCACCCCGAGGTTGGCGCGCGAACGGTCCGTCCAGGCCAGGAAGTTGTCCAGCGTGTAGTTCTCCGCGACCTGCGGCAGCCGCCGCCCCATCTTGGTCGCCACGAAGATCCGCGCGTCCGGGCGGCTGCGCAGATAGCGTCCGATGAGCTGCTCGCTGCGCCCGTCCCCGTACACATCGGCGGTGTCGAAGAAGGTCACCCCGGACTCGACGGCCGCGTCCAGCACCGCCAGCGCGTCGTCCTCGCCGACCGCGCCCCAGTCCGCGCCCAGCTGCCAGGTCCCCAGCCCGACGACGGAGACCTTCCGGCCGATCCGGGCGAACTCACGCTGCTCCATGATCCCTCTCTCTCCTGTGGTGCGGATCACCGTACCCGCAGGTGTTCGAAGGCCGGTGGCCCGCGCGCTGGAAAACTTGTCAAGTACCTACAAAAACAATATTTGACCTGCGGCGATTGCTGTCGCGGTACCTGGCAAGTAGGGTGGGGGCATGTCAGCTCTCAACGTGGAATTCAGCGATCGGGAACTTGAGGACCTCCGCCAGATCGCCAAGGAGCGCGGCACCACGATGAAGGCCCTCGTCCGGGAGGCGACGGTCGCCGACATCGCCCGCCACCGCGCGCTGCAGGAGGGCGCCGAGGTCTTCCGGCGCTTCTTCGCGGACAACGAGCAGGCGTTCGCCGACGCGTTCCCCGACGACGAACATCGCCCCCACGACCCGGGACAGGCCGCCTGACCATGGCCCCGCTACTGCATATCGACGTCCCCTGGCTGCTGCAGCGCCATGAGGAGGTCATGCCGGAACAGCCCTCCATCTCCGACTTCTCGGGACTGGTCGCCGCCGTGGCCCGGCATCGCGTCGACCCGCCGCGCCTGGGCGTCGACCCGGACCCCGCGTGGCGCGCCGCGGCGCTGCTGCACACCATCGCGCTGCTCAGGCCACTTCCGGCGAGCAACGCGCGATTCGCCAGCGCCACGGCCGTCGCCTATATGCACGCCTCGGGCGAGGGCATCGACCCGCCGTACGGCGCGCTGATCGACCTGGTCCGCGACATCCTGTCCGGCAAGGCCGATGTCTACGACGCGGCGGGCCGCATCCGCTCCTGGCGGATCTGAGCCGCCCCGGCCATGCCTTTGTGTGTCAGCCGAGGTCGAACGCGTTGGGCAGCCCCAGCCGGTAGCGGGTCTCGTCGACGCGGCGCAGCGGCTCCAGCTCCGGCGGCTGGTACAGCGTCCAGATGGCGCACCGCGGGGCGCTCGAGCCCTCCGCCTCCAGGAGCGCGTTGACGGCCCGGCGCGCCGACTCGTTGGCGCCCTCCATCGTCGCCAGGCCGAGCGCGGTGTCCAGGACCCCGATGAGGAGTTGCAGCAGCGCGTCGGGGGTGAGGGAGCCGGGGTCGAGCGGCGCGGTGAGCGTGCGGAACGGCAGCCGAAGATCCGGGGTGCCGCCGTTGCGGGCGAACAGCTCCTCGGTCGCGGCGACCAGGTTGTCCCGGCAGCCGCCGGCGTTGCCGGGAAAGGGAATCCGGCGCAGCGTGTCGGGAAGATTCCGGTAGAAACCTGGAAAAAAGCGGAATCCGTGCTCACCCGGTAAGGCCCTGCGCCCGCCGCTTCCGGTGCCGGGGACGTCCATGCTGCGGGCCTTGCCTCCGAGGGTGCGGTTGCGCTCGTACACCGTGACCGCGAACCCCCGCTCGGCCAGCTCCTGTGCGGCGCTCAGCCCCGAGACGCCGCCGCCGAGCACGGCGACGGTGCGGGCCGACCTCGGCGCGGCCGAGGCGGGGCGGGCCGTCGCGGTGCCCAGCGCGAGGGTTCCGCCGGTGGTTCCCGCCGCGGCCAGGAACTGACGTCGTGTCCTGCTGCCGTTCTCCATCGCGAGTCGCGACTCCTCCCCTTGACGCCCTCGTTAGGCATGTCCACGTCACGCTACGCGGGGGTGGTCGGAGGGGGAAGACGGCCTTCTCCCCGTCATCGGCCCGCTCGACCCGGCCGAACGGCTCAGCGGAAGACGCCGGTGTGGCCCAGGGAGTAGCGGCCGGGCTGGGGGAAGACGGCCAGCCCGTGCGGGCCGCCGCCCACCGGGATCCGGGCCAGCAGCCGGCCGTCGCGGGTGGCGATCGCGTACACCTCGGAGTTGTAGCGGCCGGAGAGCCACAACACCTTCCCGTCGGCGGAGACCCCGCCCATGTCGGGACTGCCACCGCCGGGCAGCCGCCAGCGCTCCACCAGCTTGCCGGTGGCGAACGACAGGACCGAGATGCTGCCCTCGCCGCGGTTGGTGATGTACATGCTGCGGGAGTCCCGGCTGACGTACAGGCCGTGGGCGCCCCGGCCGGTGGGCAGCAGCCGGGGGCGGGTGAAGGTGTCCCCGTTCAGCACCCACACCCCGTCGGCCACCATGTCGGCGACGTACCAGGTCCGGCCGTCCGGTGAGATCTTCACATCCTGCGGCATGGCGCCCACGAGCGGCAGCCGCTGCTGCCCGATCACCTTCATCCGCGCCGTGTCCACCTTCAGCAGTTCGCCGGAGAACTCGCAGGACACGATGAAGTAGCGGCCGTCGGGGGAGAAGTCCGCGTGGTTGACGCCGTAGCACGAGACCGGCACCGACTTCACCACGCGCATGGTGTGCGCGTCCCGGAACACCAGGGCCCGGTCAGCTGAGGCCATCACCACCGCGTGCTTGCCGTTGGGGGTGAAGTAGAGGTTGTACGGGTCGTGGACGGCCACCGGGCGGCCGGCCTTCCCGGTGGCCGGGTCGATCGGGGTAAGGCTGTTGCCGAGGTCGTTGTTGACCCACAGCGTCTTCAGGTCCCAGGAGGGCACGACGTGCTGCGGCTGGTTGCCGACCTGGAGGGTGCGGATCACCTTGTACGTCTTCGGGTCGATGACGCTGACCGTGTTGGACAGCGTGTTGGGCACGTACACCCGCGACGGGATCCCCTTGACCACCGGGGACAGCCTGCCCGGCCGGTCGCCCGCGTACAGGTCGTGCGGGTCCAGTGGCGGCGGCATCCCGGGCAGCAGCCGGGCGGCGGCCTTCGAGGCGGCGGCCGACGACGGCGCGCCGGTCGCCCGCGAAGGCTTCTCGCGCGCCGGCCGCGCCTGCTCGTGGGAGGCGGCACAGGCCGAAGCCGCGGCGCACGCCAGCAGCAGCGCCCCGGCCATCCGCAGCCGCGCGGCCCGCCGCCGGGCGGGGGAGGGACGCGCCGCGGTGAGCGGCAGGGCGCGCGGGCCGACGGCGCGCGGGGCGCTCGCCCTGCCTTCCGGGCGATACGGGCGGATCGGGCCACGGGCCACGGGATTCCTCCGGCGGTGGTGCGGGCGATGACGCGGTGGGGGGACGCGGCCGTGCCACGGGACGCGGTCCCCGCCGCCCGGTACGGCCGCGGTGGCCGCTGCCCGGACCGGCGGAGCCGAGCCTCACACTGCCACCGCCGCGGCCGGGCGGCGCGCCCCCGCACCCGACCGGGTGGCGGGCCTCCTCCGCGCGGGGGCACCGCCGGCCTCCCGGCCCTCTTCCGTCGGCCCGCGCCGCGCGGCGTAGGATCGCGCCCGGCGGCGGACAGGGCATCAAGAGACCAAGGGGGCGGCATTGCGGTTCGGACTGCTGGGCACGGGCCACTGGGCGGCCGAGACCCAGGGGGCGGCCCTCGCCGCGCACCCCGAGACGGAGTTGGCGGGCGTCTGGGGCCGTGACCCGGCCAAGGCGCGGGCGCTGGCCGAGCGGTGCGGCACCCGGGCCTACGACCGGGCCGACGAGCTGATCGCCGACGTCGAGGCGGTCGCCGTGGCCCTTCCGCCGGACATCCAGAGCGACCTGGCGCTGCGCGCCGCGCGCGCCGGGCGCCATCTGCTGCTCGACAAGCCGCTCGCCTTCACCACCGAGGACGCCGATCGCGTGGTGGACGCCGTCGAGGAGCGCGGACTGGCCTCCGTGGTGTTCTTCACCCGCCGCTTCGCCCGGCCCGTGGAGGACTTCCTCACCCGGGCCGCGGCCGACGGAGGCTGGGACGGCGGCCGGGCGACGGCCTTCGCCTCCATCTTCCGGCCCGGCAACCCCTACGGGGGCTCCCCGTGGCGGCGGGAGCGCGGCGGCCTGTGGGACGTCGGCCCGCACGCCCTGTCCGTCCTGCTGCCGGTGCTGGGCCCGGTCGCGGAGGTCACGGCGGTCGGCGGACCGCGCGGGGCGGCGCATGTGCTGCTGCGCCACCACTCGGGCGCGGTCGGCACGCTCGCGCTCACCCTGGACGCCCGGCCCGCCGCCGTCGAGCACACCTGCGACTTCTACGGCGAACAGGGCGTGGTCGCCGTCCCCGACGCGGGGATCAGCCCCGTCGAGGCGTTCACCGCGGCCACCGACCGGCTGCTGCGAGCCGCCCGCACCGGCACCGGCGACCCCTGCGACGTGCGGTTCGGCCGCGAGGTGGTGGCCATCCTGGAGGCCGCCGACGCCTCCCGCCGCATCGGCCGCACCGTCGCCCCACGCTGAGCCTGCCCCGTCCGTCGCCCCCTCACCGTCAGTCGTCGCTCAGTTCGCCGCATAGTCCGGCGACTGCTGGGGAACCGGGAGCCATGACCAAGCTCCGCCTCCCGGAGTCCGTCCGGGCTTGCCTGTTCGATCTCGACGGTGTGCTGACGCGCACCGCGGTGATTCACGCGGCGGCGTGGAAGGAGATGTTCGACGACTTCCTGCGGCGCCGCGAGGGCCCCGCCTTCCACCCCTTCGACAAGGTCGACGACTACGACGAATACGTGGACGGGCGGCCCCGCGCCGACGGGGTGCGCACCTTCCTGGCGTCCCGGGGGATCGAGCTGCCCGAGGGGACGGACCGGGACCCGCCAGGCCTGGACACGGTGCACGGCCTCGGCACCCGTAAGAACGCCCTGGTCCTGGAGAAGATCCGGGAAGAGGGGGTCGAGGCGTATCCGGGGTCGGTGCGCTTCGCCGAGGCGGTCCGCGCCGCGGGCCTGCGCACCGCGGTCGTCTCCTCGAGCGCCAACTGCCGCGATGTCCTGATCTCTGCGAAAATAGAACATCTCTTCGAGGTCCGTATTGACGGCGTGGTCGCCGCCGAGCGTGGGCTGGCGGGCAAGCCACACCCGGACACCTTCCTGGAAGCCGCCCGCGACCTGGGCGTCGCCCCCGCGGCCGCCGCGGTGTTCGAGGACGCCCTGGCGGGCATGGAGGCCGGCCGCGCCGGACGCTTCGGCCATGTCGTGGGCGTCGACCGGGTCGGCCAGGCCGACGCGCTGCGCACCCACGGCGCGGACGTCGTGGTGCGGGACCTCGCCGAGCTGCTGGAGGAGGACGCCTCGTGATCACCGATTCCTCGTACGCCGTCGACCCCTGGATGCTGCGCGAAACCGAGCTCCACCTCGATGTGCTGCCGCAGAGCGAGTCCCTCTTCGCGCTCTCCAACGGCCATGTCGGCTGGCGCGGCAATCTGGACGAAGGCGAGCCGCACGGCTGGCCCGGCTCCTACCTCAACGGCGTGCACGAGCTGCGCCCCCTGCCGTACGCCGAGGCCGGCTACGGCTACCCCGAGTCCGGCCAGACCATGATCAACGTCACCAATGGAAAGATCATCAGGCTGCTGGTGGACGACGAGCCCTTCGATCTGCGCTACGGGCGGCTGCGCTCCCACGAGCGCGCCCTCGATCTGCGCGGCGGGCTGCTGCACCGCACCTGCGAGTGGACCTCCCCCTCCGGCACCACCGTGAAGCTGCGCTCCACCCGGCTGGTCTCCCTCACCCAGCGGGCCATCGCCGCCGTCGCCTACGAGGTGGAGGCCGTGGACGCGGAGGTCAGGATCGTCGTCCAGTCCGAGCTGGTCGCCAACGAGCAGCTGCCGCACCGCGCCGGCGACCCCCGGGTCGCCGCCGCCCTGGAGTCCCCCCTGCAGCCCGAGGAGCACGCCGCCAACGACATGCGGCTGCGTCTGATCCACTGCACCGAGGCCAGCCGGCTGCGGGTCGCCTCCGCCGCCGACCACTTCATCAGCGGACCGTCACCCACCCGCACCTCGAGCGAGAGCAGCGAGGACGTCGCCCGCCTGACCATCACCTCGGTGCTCCAGCCGGGCGAGGTGCTGCGGCTGGAGAAGCTGGTCGCCTACGGCTGGTCCGGCGCCCGCTCGCTGCCCGCCGTCCGGGACCAGGTGGAGGCCGCGCTGGCCGGTGCCGCGAGCACCGGCTGGAAGGGGCTGGTGGACCAGCAGCGGGACTGGCTCGAGGACTTCTGGAGCCGCGCGGACGTCGAGGTCGAGGGCGACGCCGAGATCCAGCAGGCCGTGCGCTTCGCCCTCTTCCACGTACTGCAGGCCGGGGCCCGCGCCGAGGAGCGGGCCATCCCCGCCAAGGGCCTCACCGGGGCGGGCTACGACGGACACTCCTTCTGGGACACCGACACCTTCGTGCTGCCGCTGCTCACCTACACCTTCCCCGAGTCCGTCGCCGAGGCGCTGCGCTGGCGGCAGTCCACCCTGCCCGCCGCCCGGGAGCGGGCCCGCCAGCTCGGCCACCACGGCGCCGCCTTCCCCTGGCGCACCATCGACGGGTCCGAGTGCTCCGGGTACTGGCCGGCCGGTACGGCGGCCTTCCATGTCAACGCGGACGTGGCCGACGCCGTGGTGCGCTATGTCTCGGCCACCGGCGACGACGACTTCGAGCGCGAGAGCGCGGTGGAACTGCTGGTGGAGACGGCCCGGCTGTGGCGCTCGCTGGGCCACCACGACCACCACGGCCGCTTCCACCTCGACGGGGTGACCGGCCCCGACGAGTACAGCGCGCTCGGCGACGACAACGTCTACACCAACCTCATGGCCCAGTCGAACCTGCGCGCCGCCGCGGCCGTCGTCGAGCGCCACCCGGCCAAGGGCGCCGCGCTGGGGGTGGACGACGAGGAGGCCGCGGCCTGGCGGGACGCCGCCGAGGCCATGACGATCCCGTACAACAAGACCCTTGGCGTCCATGAGCAGTCGGCCGACTTCACCGACCACCAGATGTGGGACTTCGAGGGCACGCACCCCGATCAGTACCCGCTGATGCTCCACTTCCCCTACTTCGACCTGTACCGCAAGCAGGTCGTCAAACAGGCCGACCTGGTGCTGGCGATGTATCTGCGCGGCGATGCCTTCACCGCGGAGCAGAAGGCGCGTAACTTCGCCTACTACGAGGCCCTGACCGTCCGCGACTCCTCCCTGTCCGCCTGCGCCCAGGCCGTCATGGCCGCCGAGGTCGGCCATCTGCGCCTGGCCTACGACTACTTGGGGGAGGCGGCCCTGATGGACCTCAGGGACCTGGAGCACAACACGCGCGACGGACTGCACATCGCCTCACTGGCCGGCACCTGGATCGCGCTGGTCGCCGGATTCGGCGGTATGCGCCACGCCGACGGCACCTTCGACTTCTCGCCCAAGCTGCCGGAGAAGCTGGCCCGGCTGGCCTTCACCGTCCAGGTGCTGGGCAGGTGTCTCCGGGTGGAGATCACCGACGCCACCACCACCTACACCATGGTGCGCGGCGCCCCGATGGAGATCCGCCACTACGGGCGGCCGCTCACCGTCACCGAGAAGTCGCCGCAGACCCGCAAGGTCCCCGAGCCCACCGCCCGCCCCGAGCCGCGTCAGCCCCCCGGCCGCCGCCCCGACCGCCGCGCCTGAGGCCTGAGGGCGGCCGCCCCGAATGGGCCCTGAGGATGGGGCCCTTGCTCTTCCGGGCGGGTGGCATGGGGTGCCAGACTTCTCGGGTGCCCGACTTTGACATGCTCGTGATCGGATCCGGCCCGGGCGGCCAGAAAGCGGCCATCGCGGCGGCCAAGCTCGGCCGCCGGGTGGCCGTCGTCGACCGCCCGGACATGGTCGGCGGAGTCTCCATACACACCGGGACCGTCCCCTCCAAGACCCTGCGGGAGGCGGTGCTCTACCTCACCGGGCTGACGCAGCGCGACCTGTACGGCCAGAGCTACCGCCTCAAGGACGAGATCACCGTCGCCGATCTGACGGCCCGCACCCAGCATGTGGTCAGCCGTGAAGTCGACGTCATCCGCAGTCAGCTGGCCCGCAACCGGGTCGCGCTGTTCGCCGGCACCGGACGCTTCGTGGACGATCACACCGTCGCCGTGCGCGGCGCCGACGGCCACGAGCAGCTGCTGACCGCCGGCCATGTCGTGATCGCCACCGGAACCCGCCCCGCGCGCCCGGCGTCCGTGGAGTTCGACGAGCGGACGATCATGGACTCGGACAGCGTCCTGAACATGGAGCGGGTGCCGCGCTCCATGGTCATCGTGGGCGCTGGAGTGATCGGCATCGAATACGCCTCCATGTTCGCGGCCCTGGGCAGCAAGGTCACGGTGGTCGAGCAGCGCGAGGGCATGCTGGACTTCTGTGATGTCGAAGTGGTCGAGGCGCTGAAGTACCGGCTGCGGGACCTGGCCGTCACCTTCCGCTTCGGCGAGACGGTCGCGGCGGTCGAGCGCCACGCCCGCGGCGCCCTGACCGTGCTGGAGAGCGGGAAGAAGATCCCCGCCGACGCGGTGATGTACTCCGCCGGACGCCAGGGGCTGACCGACGACCTCGACCTCGCCAAGGCGGGCCTCACGGCCGACCGGCGGGGCCGGATCGCGGTGGACGAGCACTACCGCACGGCCGTCCCGCACATCTACGCGGTCGGCGACGTCATCGGGTTCCCCGCCCTCGCCGCCACCTCGATGGAGCAGGGCCGCAGCGCCGCCTACCACGCCTGCGACGAGCCGGTGAACCCGATCCACGACCTGCAGCCCATCGGCATCTACACCATCCCCGAGATCAGCTTCATCGGCCGCACCGAGGACCAGCTCACCGACGCGTGCGTGCCCTTCGAGGTCGGTGTCTCGCGCTACCGCGAGCTGGCCCGCGGCCAGATCGTCGGCGACTCGCACGGCATGCTGAAGCTGCTGGTGTCCCCGGGGGACCGGCGGCTGCTGGGGGTGCACTGCTTCGGCACCGGCGCGACCGAGCTGATCCACATCGGCCAGGCGGTGATGGGCTGCGGCGGCACCGTCGACTACCTGGTCGACGCGGTGTTCAACTATCCGACCTTCGCCGAGTCCTACAAGGTCGCCGCCCTGGACGCGACGAACAAGATGCGGGAGATCGACCACCTCGGCGACTGAAGCCCCTGTTGTCACTGCCGGGGCGCACACTGGAGGCATGTGCCGCAGCATCAAGACGCTCCGCCCGCCCATGACGCCCGAGCTCCACGACGAGGACATCCGGGCGGCCGCCCTGCAGTACGTCCGCAAGGTGTCCGGGTTCCGCGCGCCCGCCGCCCACAACCGCGAGGCCTTCGACCAGGCCGTGGAGGCGGTGGCCGAGGCCACCCGCAGGCTCCTCGACGGACTCGAAGTGCGCGGAGGCGGTGGTCGCGCGAGCTGAGCCCGGTCAACCGTTGACGCACCCCACCCGCCGCGCCGGTGTGATCCGGCCCGGCGGGTGGGGTGTGTGGTCCGGGCTCCCGGCTCAGCCGGCCGTCCGCTCGCAGCTGGTGCGGCCGGGCAGCCGGCGGCAGGCGATGGCCGCGAAGCCGCCGTCCGCGACGACCGGTACGGACAGGGTGTCCCCGCCGCGCACCACGCGCGACTCATGAACCAAGCCGCCCAGGCCCTCCGGGCCGTCGAGGACCAGATCGACCAGCCAGGTGCCCGGCCCCAGCCGCAGCGGCACCTCGGCGGTGCGGGCGGCGCCGGCGAAGGCGCCGCCGATGAACCACCGGCCGCCGCTCGCCCGGGCCAGCACCGCGCTCTCACCGGGCCGCCCCGCGAGCAGCCGGGTGCGGTCCCAGGCCGCCGGGAGCTGTTCGAGGAAGCCCCGCGCGAGCGGGCGCGCGTCATACGACTCGGGGGTGCCCGCGAGGTTCTGGATGCCCGACTCGTACAGCACGGACAGACCCAGTTCCCCCGCGTCCGAGGCCGCGTTCGGGCGCTGTGGGCGGTGGAAGGCGCCCGGGGTGAAGTCCATGGAGCCGATGACGTTGCGGGTGAAGGGGAGGGTGGTCAGGTGTTGCGCGGTGTTGACGCGCTTCTCCTCGCCGTTGACCCCTTCCATCGTCATCACATGCGGCCAGGTGCGCTGGATGCCCTTGGGGATCGTCGAGCCGTGGAAGTTGACCAGCAGATGGTGCGCGGCGGTGGCCGGGAGGATCTCGTCGTACCAGCGCAGCGTGTCCTGCGACTCGGAGTCCATGAAGTCGATCTTCACCCCCTTCACGCCCCACCTCTCCAGGGTGGGCAGCCACTGTTCGCGCTCCTCGGCCGTGTCCAGATCGCGGTGGTGGATCCAGACCTGGATGCCGACGCCGCGCTCCCGCGCGTAGCTCACGAGCTCGGGGATCCAGCTGTTCTTCTGCCAGTTCGGGTCGGTGACGTCCCACTGGTCCGGGTCGAAGTACCAGCCGGCGTCGACCACCACATACGGCCAGCCGCGCCGGGCCGCGTAGTCCACGTACCCCTTCTGCATCGACAGGCTCTGCCCGGCCGGGCGCCCTCCGGCCAGCCAGGTCCACAGGGCGGGCCCCGGCCGGATCCACGAGGTGTCCGCGACCCGCGAGGCGGGCGCGAGGTCATCGGTGAAGGTGGACTCCGTGACGGTCGCGAGATCGCCCACGACCAGCGCCCGCCACGGTGTGCTCAGCGCGCCGTCGGAGGCGACCCGCTCGTCCCACAGCCCGATGCGATAGGTGGGCAGGCCCGCCTCGTGCACCAGGCGGGCGGCGGAGTAGCGGCCGCTGAGGTCCGACTCGGCGATCAGGGCGTAGGTGCCCCGCGTCTTGAACAGGGCCTGTGCCATGTACTCGCCGGCCGGCGCGGTGGCGGCCGGATACTGGTTGAACAGGTTCTCGTTGTCCCGCCGGTAGGCGCCGAGCCATGCGGTCGCGTCCGTGGGCAGGGTGAAGGCGGAGGTCTCGCCGAGGACGTCCCCGCTGCCCCTCGGCAGGACATAGCGGTAGGCGACGCCGTCGTCCGAGACCCGGACCACGAGGTCGAGCCGGGCGCCCCCCTCGCCACGGAAGCGGAACCTCGCCTCGGTCATGCGTACGTGGCGGGAGCGTTGTTTGCCGACGGTGGTGCGGTAGCGCTCCTCGACCACATGGCGCTCGCGCCCCAACAGCCGCAGCCCCCGCGAGAGATCCGCACCCTCGGTGCGGATGCCGACGGGCGAGGGTTCGAGCACCGTACGGCCGCCGCGCGACACCTGGAGGGTCAGCGCGCCCGTGGTCGCGTCGAGTTGCAGTCGGGCCTGCGGGCCGGAGCGCGCCGAGGGGCCGCTCACGGTCCACGCGGAGGCCCGGGCATGTGCGGGTGCCGTGACGAACAGCGTCATCGCGAGCACGCCGCTGAGCAGAAGGGCCAGGGTGGTGCGTCTGACAGATCTCGCCATGTTTGCCTCCCGAGGCGGATACGTTACCCAGTCATCCGATAACTGGGGAGGGGGGAGGCGTGATTGAGGGAAAAGGGAGGGGTGGGTGGCGGTAAAGATCGGATCTATTATGGGATGTCGGCGTGCCGCTGCGGCGTTGGCGACCGCTCTGCAATCGTTCCCGCACCGTTCCGGCCACCGGACGCCTCTCACGTCCCGTCACATCCCCACGGCCATTGACGCGTCTGCAAACGAATGCAACTCTTCCGTGCAGCTTCAGCCAGCCCAGCAGCGGAAGAGGAATCGCATGGCCGCCACCACCACAGCCAGGCGCGTCGCCATCGTCGGCACCGGCCACCGAGCGCAGACCTTCACCGAGGCCTTCTCCCGCCGCCCGCAACTGCACGTCGCCGCCCTGTGCGACCCCAACCCGGTGCGGATCGCCCACCACAACGACCTGCTCGCCGCCGCGGGCCGCCCGGCGGCCACGGCGTACGGGGCGGAGGACTTCGAGCGGCTGCTGCGGACCGAAGACATCGACGAAGTGCTGGTCACCACCGTGGACGCGCTCCATGACCGCTACATCGTCCCGGCCCTGGAACACGGCGCGCGCGTCGTCACCGAGAAGCCCATGACGGTCGACGCCTACGCTTGCGCCCGCATCCTGGACACGGTGCGCCGCACCGGCAACAGCCTCTCCGTGGCCTTCAACTACCGCTTCAACCCGGTCCATGAGCGGGTGCGCCGGCTCCTGGCCGAGGGCGCCATCGGCGATGTGCTGTCCGTGCACTTCGAGTGGCTGCTCGACGTGCGCCACGGCGCCGACTACTTCCGCCGCTGGCACCGCGAGAAGGCCAATAGCGGCGGTCTGATGGTGCACAAGTCCAGCCACCACTTCGACCTGGTCAACTGGTGGCTCGGCGCCCGCCCCGAGCAGGTCTTCGGCTACGGGCGGCTCGCCTTCTACGGCCGGGAGGCGGGGGAGCGCACCGGCTACCGGCGGGAGTACGACCGGGCCCACGGGGCACAGGCCGCGGCCGACGACCCCTTCGCCGTCCACCTGGAGGACAACGAGGCGCTGCGCTCCCTGTATCTGCGGGCCGAGGGCGAGGACGGCTATCTGCGCGACCGCAACGTGTTCGATGACAACATCACCATCGAGGACGACATGGCCCTCCTGGTGCGCTACTCCACCGGCGCCACCATGACGTACCACCTCACCGCCTACTCCCCGTGGGAGGGCTACCGGGTGATGTTCAACGGGACGCGTGGCCGCCTCGAGCTGCAGGTCGAGGAGAGCCTGTGGCAGCCGCCCCAAGCCCGTCTCTCCTCCGCCAAGGGCGCGGTCCACGGCGACACCGCGCTCGCCAACGCGGGCGGCCACCGCATCACCGTCCACCCGCTGTGGGAGCCCCCGCACGAGGTGGCCGTCAGCGACTACGACCACGCCGGCCACGGCGGCGGCGACGCCCGCATGCTGGCCGCCCTCTACGGACCCGCCGACCTCGACGCGGCGCCCGACACGGGCGACGCGGCGGGGCTGCGGGCGAACGAGGTCGACGGGGCGCTCGCCCTGGCCGCGGGCCTTGCGGCCAACCAGTCCTTCGCCACCGGCCGCCCCGTGGACATCGCGGACGTGGTGCGGGTGTGATCCGGTAGTCGGCAGCAGGGAGGCGGCCCCGGCGAGGCCGCCTCCCACGCCTGTCCTTAGGCCGTGCGGGCCTCAGGCGGTGTGCAGCCGCAGTCCGTACACCGACAGGATCTCGTTCACCGGCTGGAACCAGGTCTCCCCGCCGCTGCTGCAGTTGCCCCAGCCGCCGGAGGTCACGCCCTGGGCCTGGTCGCCGCTGATGAACGAACCGCCCGAGTCACCGCCCTCGGCGCACACATTGGTCTTGGTCATCTGGTACACCGCGCCCTGGCTGTAGTTCACCGTCTCGTTCTTGGCCAGCACCGTGCCGCAGTGCCAGTGGGTGGTGGAGCCGGAGCGGCAGATCGAGGCGCCCACCGGGGCCTCGGCGGAGCCGCGGACCAGCGCGTCGGGCACCGTGCCCCAGCCGAGCACCACCGGGACGGTCCACCAGCCGTTGCCGACGCTGACCCACGCGTAGTCGTTGCCGGGGAAGGACGAGCCCCGGAAGTTGCCGACGTACGAGCCGTCCCAGCCGTTGACGGAGGCGCCGGCCCCGCTGCAGTGTCCGGCCGTGACGAAGCCGCCCTGCACCGAGAAGCCGATGGAGCAGCGGACGTTGCCGGTGTAGTACGGATCGCCGCCGACGGTGCCCGCGGCCAAGGTGGCCGGCGCCTGCGCGGCGGCCTTCTCGACCGTGACCGGGATCGAGCCCGCCCGCTCGGCCTGGCCCTTCGCCGTGTCGACGAACGCGCGTACGGCGGCGTCCCCCTCGAACCCGCGGCGGACGGAGACCACCACGCTGCCCGCCTTCGGGTCGACGCGCCAGCTGCTCACCCCTGCCGGGGCCGCCTTCTTCCCGGCCTTCTCGTCGAGTCTCGCCTTCACCGCGTCGAGCTCCTTCGCGGTGTGCCGGACGGTCCTGGCGGTGGCGCCGGTCGCCCGCACGGCCTCGGCCCGCTGGTCGTCGGTGACGCCGACGACCAGCTTTCCGGTATCCGCGTCGAACCACGATCCGCCGTACGCCTTGCCCGCGGCGCGCTCGGCCTTGGGTGCCAGCTTCATGGCCGCCGCCTCCTGGCGCAGCCGGGTCTTCGCCTGTCCCTCCGTCAGGCCCAGGTCGCGGCCGAGGGCGCTGACGAGCTTCGCGGAAAGCGCCGGCGAGTCGGGGCCGGGGGTCGCGGCGGCGGAGAGCGCTGTACCGGCGCCCGACAGGGAGCCGAGGACGAGTAGGGCGGACAGGCCGACACGGACGGCGGTCTTGCGTCGCATGGCAGTTCTCCTTCTGTTGCGCTGCGGAACGAGGGCAGAACAGGGGAGACCTGAGAGCGCTCTCATGGCCGATCGCGGAGGAGCCTAGAGCGGGCAGACTTGATATGTCCATACCAATGGAAGCGTGGGTGCCGCTCGACGGAACCTCTAGGGGTTCCCTCAGGTGCCGTGCGGTCCGGTCCGCCCCGCTCTGCCCGGTACGTTCGCGGCTCAGCGGCCACCGGGGACGACGAGGCCGGACTCATAGGCCAGGATGACGGCCTGGGTGCGGTTCTGGGCGCCCAGCTTGGTCAGCAGATTGCTCACATGGGTCTTGACGGTCTCCAGACTGACCGTCAGATGGCCCGCGATGTCCGGGTTGGACAGACCGGTGGCCATGAGCCTGAGGATCTCGGTCTCACGGGCGGTCAGCTGCGCGTGGCCGGCGGCCGGGCCCGCCGGGGGCAACGGGCGGGCCGCCGCCAGCCTGCGCACGGCGTCGGGGAAGAGCACCGAGTCGCCCGTGACCACCAGCCGTATGGCGTGGGCGATCGCCTGCGACGGCGTCCGCTTGAGGATGAAGCCGTCTGCGCCCGCGCGCAGCGCGTCATACACGTGTTCGTCGCTCTCGAAGGTCGTGATCACCACGACCTTCGGCGGGTCCTCCAGGGCCGACCGCAGCTGCCGGGTCGCCTCGATGCCGTCCATCCCCGGCATCCGCACATCCATCAGCACCACGTCCGGGCGGGTGGCCAGGACCAGCGGCAGCACCTCGGCGCCGTCCGCCGCCTCACCCACCACCTCCAGGTCCGGCTTGGCCGACAGCAGGGCCCGCAGTCCGGTGCGGGTCAACTCCTCGTCGTCGGCGATGAGTACGGTCACGGGTGCGGTGTTCATGGCGCCGACCTTAAGCGGTCCTGGGCAAGTCCGGGCGGCGTCCCCCCGGACTCACCCAAGACCGCTCAGCGGTATCCTGGCCAGCAGCCGCCACCGGCCGTCCGCCACCTGACCGGCGCTGACCTCGCCGCGCAGCAGCCGCACCCGTTCGGCGATCCCGGCCAGGCCCTGCCCGCGCCGCCCGGGCCGGGTGAGGCCGAGAGCGCGGCCGCCCGCCACCGGGTTGCTGAGCTCGGCCTCCAGCCAGTCGCCCGTCACCGCCACGCGCAGCGTCACCGGCGCCCGGTGGGCATGGCGCAGGGCGTTGGTCAGCCCCTCCTGGACGATGCGGTAGGCCTCGCGGGACACGGCCGCCGGCACCCGTGCCCAGTCGCCGTCGAGGTCGGCGTGCACCTCGGTGCCGGTCTGCCGCACCCGCTCCAGCAGGGCGCGCAGATCGCCGAGCGTGTGCTGCGGGGCCGTCGGGGCCTTGCCCTCCCGCAGTACGCCGAGCACATGGTCCAGGTCGTCCATCGCGCTCCGGGAGGACTCCTCGATGCTGCTGAGCGCGCGCCGGGCCGCCTCCGGCTCCCGCTCCATCAGCTCCGCCGCCACGGCGGCCTGGATGGTGGCGGCCGTGAGGGTGTGTCCGATGGAGTCGTGCAACTCCTGCGCCAGCCGGTTGCGCCCGGCCAGCAGGCGCGTCCGCTCCTCGAGCGCGGCCAGCCGCTCGGCCGGGCGGGGACCGAGCAGGGCCGGGGCCGCCCACCGCAGGACGGCGAGTGCGCCCGCGCAGACGCATGCCGCCGCCGCGAGGCAGCCGACGCCGGCGAGCGGGGCCCACCCGCCCCGCCAGCCGCCCGCCACCCGCACCGACAGGCCGAGCAGAGCGATCCGCTCGCCACCGCCGAGCCAGACCGCGGGCAGCACCGCCGCCGCCATCCCCAGCAGACCCGTCACGGCCACCACCGCCCAGCCCACCGCCATGTGCAGCCCCAGCCACGCCGGGGTGCGGACGAGGCCGGGCGCACCGGAGCCGGGGGGCCCGAGAGGGGCGGGCAGCCGGGTGCGCAGCAGCCGGTTGGCCAGGCGCACACAGCGCGCCCGCACCCCACGCGGGCGGCCGCCGACCGCGAGCAGCACCGCGAACACGGCCCCGAAACACAGCCAGCGAAGCCCCGCAGGCCACGAGCGGGCCACCGCCGCCGTCACGGTGAGGGCCACCGCCGCCGGCGGCAGGCTCCAGGCCGCGCCGGCCAGCGCGTACACCCAGCCACGCACGGCGTCCGCACAGCCGGTCGACGTCCACACAGGCGGCTTCAGCACAGGCGGTCTCCACACGGGCGGTCTCCAGACGGGCGCTCTCCACACGGGCGCAAGTATGGTGGCCACGCCACGCCACCCGCCTCCCCCCTGAGAGCCAGAGGCACCTTCCCCCGGCCGGGGGAAGCGGAAATCCCTCCCCGCCGCGAAGCGCCCGCGCACCCCGCCCCGCGACAGTGGCACCATGCTCGAACTGATCGATGTCAGCAAGGTCTACCGGGGCGGGAAACAGGCCGTCGACCACATCACGCTCCGGCTGGGCCCCGGCCTGCTGGGTCTGCTGGGCCCCAACGGCGCCGGAAAGTCCTCACTGATGCGGATGGCCGCCACCATCACCCGCCCCACCGGGGGAAGGGTCCTGTACGACGGAGCGGACGCGGTGGCGCGGCCGGACGTCCTGCGGCAGGCGCTCGGCTATCTGCCGCAGGACTTCGGCGTCTACCCCCACCTGACCGCGCGGGAGTTCCTCGCCTACCTCGCCGCGGCGAAGGGCATCTCGGCCCGCGCCGCGCGCGCCCGCATCGACGAACTGCTCGAACTCGTCAATCTCACCGAGGCGGCCGGACGGCCGCTGGGCGGATACTCCGGAGGGATGCTGCGCCGGGTGGGCATCGCGCAGACCCTGCTCGCCGACCCGCGGGTCCTGGTCGTCGACGAACCGACCGCCGGTCTCGACCCGCAGGAGCGGGTGCGGTTCCGCAACCTGCTCAGCGAACTGGCCGCCGACCGGGTGGTGATGCTGTCCACTCACATCGTCTCCGACGTCGAATCGGTGGCGTCCGACATCGCGGTGGTCGCCCACGGGCGGCTGCGTCGCCGCGGCACCCCCGAGGACCTGCTGGCCGAGGTCGCCGGGCAGGTGTGGGAGGCGGTGGTCGGCCCCGAGCAGGCCGCCGACGCGCAGGCGCGCTACCCGGTCAGCCGCGCCGTACGCACGGCCGCCGGGGTACGGCTGCGGCTGCTGGCCCCCGAGGCGCCGTACCCGGACGCGGAACCGGTGGCCCCGGATCTGGAGGACGCCTATCTCGCCGTCATCCACCAACCGGACACCCCCCTCGCCGACCCGCGGCGGGAGGCGCGGCGATGACGGCCGGCCGACTCGGCAGGCTCGCCCTCGCCGACTTCCGCGAGCGGGCGCGGCGCCCCGCCTACGCCCTGACCCTGGCGGCGGCCGTCGCCCTCGGCTATCTGGCCGTGCCGGACCCCGGCACCCGCTGGGTCATCATGCAGCTCGGCGACTACCGCGGCGTCTACAACAGCGCCTACACCGGTACGGCGACCGCGCTCGCCGGCGCGCTGTGGCTGACGCTCGGCGGCTTCTACGTCGTACGCGGCACCGTCGCCCGGGACGAAGCCACCGGCGTGGGCCGGCTCCTCGCCGCGACACCGCTGCGCGGCACCGGCTACCTCGCGGCGAAATTCCTCAGCAACGCGATGGTGCTCGGCTCCATGGCGGGGCTGCTCGCGCTCACCGCGCCGGTGATGCAGCTGGCCCGCGGCGAGAGCCACACCATCGACCCCGGCGCGCTGCTGCTGCCCTTCGCGGTGATCGCCCTGCCCCTGGTGGCGGTGACGGCCGCCGCCGCGCTGCTGTTCGACGCCACGCCCTTGCTGCGCAAGGGGCTGGGAAACGTGATCTGGTTCTTCGTATGGCTGGCCATCGCGCTCGGCGGCCAGGGGCCCGGCGCACCGCTGGGCGGCATCGGAGTGCACGGCGTCGTCGCCTCCATGCGCGCCGACATGACGGCCCGCCACCTCGATCTGTCCGGCCAGGAATTCAGCCTGGGCCTGACCTACATCGACCGGCCGCTGCGGACCTTCGTCTGGGACGGGTTCACCCCGAGCGCGGACTTCATGGCCACACGGCTGGCCCTGGTCCTGGCGGCGGCCGGGGCGGCGCTGCTCCCCGCGCTGTGGTTCGGCCGGTTCGACCCCGCCCGGGCCGGTGCGACACCGCCGCCCCGGCAGGCCCGGCCGGGCGGCACACCCCCGCCCGCGCCCACGGCGGACCCCACGGCCCCGGTGTTCACCGGACCGCCGCGCACCCCGGTGCGGCCGGGCCGCACCTTCGGGCGGCTGTCGGCGGGCGAGCTCCGCATCCTCCTTCAGGGCACCCCGCGGTGGTGGTGGGCGGTCGCGGCGGCCATCACGGTCACCGGTCTCGTGGCGCCGCTGTCGGCGGTGTCCCGGATCGTCCTGCCGGCGGCCTGGATCTGGCCGGTCCTCATCTGGTCCCGCCTGGGCACCCAGCGCCACGAGTGCGGCGTGGAGTCGCTGCTCGGCGCCTACCCGGCACGGCACCGCAGAACGCTCGCCGAATGGCTGTCCGGACTCGCGGTCACGGCACTGGCCGCCCTCGCCCCGCTGGTCCGGTTCGTCGCGGCGGCCGACTGGGCCGGGGTCGGCGCCTGGGCCGGCGGCGCGCTCTTCGTCCCGTCGCTGGCGCTGGCCCTGGGCACGCTCGGCCGCAGCCACCGGCTCTTCCAGGCCGTCTACCTCCCGCTGTGGTACACGACCGCCAACGGTCTGCCGCTGCTCGACTTCATGGGCGCGGTCCGGGCCGGCGGCCATCCGGCCGGCCCGCCCGCCCCGGCCGTCGCCGCCGTGTCCGCGCTGCTGCTCGGGGCCGTCTTCGCGGCCGGTGCGGTACGGCGCGGCAAGGGCTGAGCCGCCGTCAGGGACCGGCGCGCAGCGTGCGCACCACCGACCAGACGACCGACACCATCGGCACGGCCACGATCGCGCCGACCACCCCGGCGACGAGGCTGCCGGCGATGACCGAGATCGCGACCACCACCGGGTGCAGCCGCACGGCCCAGCTCATCACCAGCGGATGGAGCACATGGCCCTCGATCTGGCCGATGACGACGATGAGCACCAGCACGGCGGCGGCGATGACCGGGCCCCGCCCGGCCAGCGCCACCACGGTCGCCACGGCCAGCGCGATGGGCGCGCCGATCAGGGGGATGAAGGTGGCGAAGAACACCAGCACCGTCAGCGGCAGCGCCAGCGGCACCCGCAGCAGGAACAGGGCGATGCCCACCATCGTCGCGTTGGAGGCCGCCACGATGATGATGCCGCGCGTATAGCCCGCGAACGTGGACCACGCCGCCCGGGCCGCCCTGTCCCATGCCGACCGGGCGGTCTCGGGCAGCTGGGCGTGGAACCACAGCCACATCCGGTCGCCGCCGTAGATGAAGAACACCGAGCAGAACAGGGCCAGGGCCGCGCCGGTGAGCACTTCCACGGCCCGGTTGGCGCCGCTGACCGCCCGGCTGATCAGCGCCCCCCGGTGGGTCGAGACGAAGGTGCTGATCCGTTCGTGCAGCCCCTGAAGCGTGCCGCGCCTGATCCGGAACGGCGGCTGCTCCAGCCAGCGGCTGATCCGGCCCACCCCGCCGCGGAACTCGCCCACCAGCCTGCCCGCCTCCGCGGCCGCCACGCTGCCCACCAGCGCCAGCAGGCCGAGCACCACGACGATGCTGCCGATCAGCGCCACCGCCACCGCCAGCGACCGCGGGACCAGCCGCTCCAACTGGTCGGCCAGCGGCCGCAGCAGCGCGGTCACCACCAGCCCCAGGAACACCGCCACCGCGACGAGCTCGAAGCGCCCCAGCACCTTGAACGCCGTGTACACGAGCGCCCCGACCACCAGCAGCCGCCACGCGTACGCGGCCGCCACGCGCAGCCCGGGGTGCACGAGGTCGGCCCCGCCCCGCCGCGCCGCCACGCGCAGTGACGCGGCCGCGCGGGCCCGGCGGCCGGGGCGGCCGGCCCGGGCCACGCGCCTCCCGCGTCGGCCGTCCGGGGGGCGAGATGTGCTGCTCACGTGGGCGCCACCGCCTCCTGCGTCCCGGGCCCGCGCGGCCGACACGGAATGTGAATCGTCCCCGTACAGGCCGATTCAACCAGGGACGTACCGCCACGCCACGGCAATCGGCCGCGGCGTGGCGGAGCGGGCGCGCTCGGCTACCCCTCGGTCCTGCGCAGGACCAGAGTGACGAAGCCGAAGGAGTCCCGGTAGTGGCGCAGCCACCCCGAGCGGTGGTCGGCGGCCGTCTCGAGGGCCTGGGCGCTGCCGGGGTCGTCGGGGTGGTCCAGGGCCCAGGAGGCCAGCGACCCCGTCCAGGCCCATTCGTACGCGTCCAGCTCCCCGCGTGTGCTGACGTGCCCCTGGACGGGGGTCCATCCGTCGGCGGCGATCCGGTCCACGGTGGTCGCCAGGTCGTCGAACTCGCCCAGCATCTCGACGGCCTCCGGGGACGGCTCGCGCTCCCAGAACCCGTCCCCGACCAGGACCCGTCCGCCCGGGGCCAGATGGCGGCGCGCCGCCGCGAGGGTGGGCAGCAGACCGCCGAAGGCGTGGGCGGCCCCGACGCTGAGCACCAGGTCGAAGGGGTGCGGGGAGGAGAACCCGCCGGCGTCCTGGCGGTGGAGGGCGAGCCGGTCCGAGGCACCGAGGCTCTCGGCCGCCGCCCGGGCGTCCGCCAGGGCGGCCTCGGAGACGTCGACGCCCTCGGCCCGCACCCCGGGACATACGGCCAGGGCGCGCAGCAACCACTCCCCGCCGCCGCAGCCGAGGTCCAGTATCCGCTCGTCGCCCCGGGGCAGGCCCGCTTCGAGCAGCCGGCGCACCGCGTCGTCGCAGAGCGGGGCGGCTATCGGATGGTCGGCGTGGGCGAGTCTGGAGATCAATTCACGATTCACCGCGGCAGCGTGGCAGCCCCCCGCCGCGCCCGCACCTGGTTTTTCCGGCGGGCGCGGCGTTCTTCCCCGGCGGGCGCGGCGCCGGTGAGCTGCTAGCCCGGGATCATCCGGGTGCTGATCGCGATGCGGTTGTACGCGTTGATGACGACGGCGGCCCAGATGATCGCGGCCACCTGCCGCTCCTCCCACACCTCGCGCGCGGCCAGGTAGACGTCATCGGGCACATGCCCGTCCTGAACCGAGGTGACCGCCTCGGTCAGCGCGAGGGCGGCCCGCTCCCGCTCGGTGAAGAACGGCGTCTCCCGCCAGGCGCTCAGCGTGTGGAGCCGCTGATCGCTCTCGCCGCGGGCGCGGGCGTTCTTGGTGTGCAGGTCCAGACAGAAGGCGCAGCCGTTGAGCTGCGACGCGCGGACCCTGATCAGCTCCAGCAGCCCGGGTTCGATCCCCGCCTCGGAGGCGCCGCCGCCGCGTGCAGTTCGCCCATCGCCGCCGAGACCTTGGGCGTCAGCTGCTTGAGATTCATCCGGGGAGTCGGTGAGGCACCGGGGGCCATGGTCATCGGGAAGCTCCGTTCGTCTCGTCCAGTGGTTCGGCTGCCGTGTCCAGCCAGGCCTGCCAGGAGGCCGCGCGCCGGGCCGGCCCCGCGCGCAGCGGGCTGCCGAGCCATTCGGTCACCGGCCGGATGCCGTGCAGGGCGTTGACGAACCACACCTCACGGCCCTCCAGGTCCGCCACGGTGGGCCGGCGGTGCTCCACGGGCACGCCCAGCCGCGCGGCGCGCTCCTCGATCAGGGCCGACGTCACGCCCGCGAGCAGCGGCAGCTCGGGGGAGGGGCGGCACAGGACGTCCCCCTCCCACCACAGGACACTCGCCGTCGCCCCCTCGAGCACCAGCCCGTCCGCCGTGGTGAGCAGCAGCTCCTGCGCCCCCCGCTCGGTGGCCCGCCCGCGCAGTGCGGCCAGGAGGGACAGATCGGGGCCCTTACGGCGGGGAAGGACCCGCGGGTCGGCCTCCTCGGTCACCCACACGGCCACGCTCTCGGTGCGCGGCGGCGCGGGTCGTATCCGCAGGAACAGCCGGGCCGGTTCCGGGCCGGCGAGTTCCACCCGCGGAAACCACGCGCCGGCGCGCGGCAGCACGTCGACCGCCTCCCGCCAGAACTTCTCGATCCGCGCCGGGGAGTCGCCCGCCGCCTCCGCGCAGGCGGCCACGAACCGGCGGCGGTGCCGGTCCAGGCCCCGCACCCGCCCCTCGTCGACCAGCCAGGAATCGGCGGCCAGCAGCGCCGAGTCCGGGACCGGGCGGCACGGCGTCAGACCACGGTCCTCGCACCACATCAGCGCCTGGATGTCCGGCTCCCTTCCCACGTCCTGGCCGACCTGCCACACAGCGGCCATCTCCATCCTTAACAGCTCCTTCATGTCCGAACCGGGTTCAGTATCCATCGGGCGAGGGGCCGCCGGGCGCCGCGCCCGGCGGTCCGTGGCGCGGCCCATAGGGCGCGCGCTCCAGCCACGCCCCGCACCGGGGCACCACGGGCGCCAGCGTCGCCGCGGCCCGCTGTGTGACCCGCCCCCAGCGCCTGGGCCGCAGATGTGCCAGCGCCGCCCCGGCGGCCGCGCTGTTGAACACCGCCGCGGCCCGCCGCACCGCGGCGAACTCGCCGACCGCGGCCGGCGCCCGCGCCGGATCGCGGCGCGCCACCGCCTCGGCCGCCGCCTCCGCGTCCGCCATCCCGCTGTTCATCCCCCGGGCCCCGAAGGGCGGAAAAGATGCGCCGCCTCGCCGACCAGCAGCACCCGGCCTCCCGGGTCGGTGAACGACGCGGCCACCTTGCGCAGGAAGTGATACCGCGACACCCACAGGACCTGGTCCGCGTACCGCTCGCCGACCAGCGGAGGCAGCCATCGGCGCACCGCCTCCTTGCCGGCGCGCCGTGGCCAGGAACGCGCTCACCCAGGGGACCCCGTCGGGCAGGGCGATCAGGATCCGGTCGCCCGCCCTCACCCCCCGCCGTGCCAGCACGGTGGCGACGCGCGCCGCCAGGTCGTGGATCTCGCCGTGGGCCCATACGCGGTGGCCCTCCACAAGGGCGGGCCGGGCGGACCACCCCTCCTGCCCCGCACGCACCGCGAGGTGTTCGGCCAGATTGGCCGGCGCGGGCGCGGCGGTCACCGGTCCGCCTCCTCGGCCGGCACGGAGGCGGTCACCAGCGCGACTGCGGGCTCGAGGGGTTCCGCGGGCGGCAGGGCGCCGACGGCGTGGTAGGCGCGCATGGTCGCGGCCGTCTTCAGCAGCATCTCCTGGTACTCCTCCTCCGGGTCGGACGCCAGGACGATGGCCCCGCCCGCGCCGATGTGCATGCGGCCGCCGGTGAACACGGCGGTGCGGATGACGATGTTGAGGTCCGCCGCGCCGTTGCAGCTGAGGAAGCCGAGCGCCCCTGAGTAGACGCCGCGCGCCTCGGTCTCCAGCGTGTCGATGATCTCCAGGGTCCGCTCCTTGGGCGCGCCGGTCATCGACCCGCCGGGGAAGCAGGCCCGTACGCAGTCGACGGCGTCCCTGCCCTCGTGGAGCCGGCCGCGCACGGTGGACACCAACTGGTGCACGGTGGCGTAGGTCTCGGTGTGCATCAGGTCGGGGACGCGTACGGTCCCCGGCGCGCAGACCCGCCCCAGGTCGTTGCGGAGCAGATCGACGATCATCAGGTTCTCGGCGCGGGTCTTGGGGCTGGTGGCCAAGGTGGCCCGGGCCCGGGCGTCCTCGTCGGCGTTACGGCCGCGCGGCGCCGTGCCCTTGATCGGCCTGGCCTCGGCCGTTCTGTCGGGACTGACCCGCAGAAAGCGCTCGGGGGAGGCACACGCCACATCCGCCTCCCCGAACCGCAGGAAGGCCGCGTAGGGCGCGGGGTTGAGGCGGCGCAGCGCGCGGTAGAAGGCGTACGAGTCGTCCGGCGCGGGCAGCCAGGCCGAGTCGGTGAGACAGATTTCGTAGCTGGTGCCGGCCCGCAGCTCCCGTTGGCAGGCCTCGATATCGGCCAGGTACCGCTCCCGGTCCCGCACCAGCCAGGGCTCGACGGCGGCCGTGGTGGCCTCGGATAGCGGCGGGGGCGGGGCGGGCTCGCCGCCCACCGGGAGGCCGGTGAGCGTGGTGATGGTGTCGTCCAGCCACTCGGCGGCCTCCCGGTGGCCGTCCGGGGTGTCCTCGCTCAGACACAGGACGTAGGTGACGCGCTCTTGGTGGTCGACCGCGAGAAACCGGTCAGCGAACAGCCAGCAGGCGTCGGGGGTCTTCGCCTCGTGCCGGTTGGCGGAGCCGCAGTCGGCCTTGAGCTCGTAGCCGAAGTAGCCGATGTAGCCGCCGGTGAAGTCGAACGGGAGGGTCGGGGCGTTGACGCGGCGGCGCGCCAGCTCCTTCTTGAGGTAGTCGAAGACGCTGCCGGGGACGTGGCTGACGGGTTGCCCGGCCCGCTCGACCTCGCATGCGCCCCGGCCCACGTCGTAGCGGACGAACTCGGCCAGCGGGCCCCGGCCGTCGCCCAGGAAGGAGAAGCGTGCCTCACCGGAACCGGTCCGCGCGCTGTCCAGCCAGAACGCGCGCGGCGCGTCCGCGTACAGGCGGGTGAAGGCCGCTTCCGTGTCGATCGGGACGGCGAGCCACCGGGAGTGCAGCCGGTAGCCGACCCGGTCCTCGGCGGCCGCCGCCCGTTCCACCGGCGGGGGCGTGGCCTCGGCAGCGCCTGAGGTGGCCGGGTGTTTCACCGGGCCGGCCGCGGGGCGGGCCGCCGCACGCGGGGGCGAGGACGGCTCGTCCGAGGTCATGGCCGCGTGTTCGCGGGTCAGATCGCGGAAGTTGGCCAGGATCCGGTGGCCGTATCCGGTGAGGACGGACTCCGGATGGAACTGCACCCCCCACAGCGGCCGGGTGCGGTGGCGCAGCGCCATCAGCACACCGTCCTCGGACCAGGCGATGGCCTGCAGGGGCAGGGGCAGCGGTTCCGCCACGCACAGCGAGTGGTAGCGGACCGCCGTGAAGTCCTGGGGGAGCCCGCGGAACAGCCCGCGCTCACCGTGCCGGATCCGGGAGAGATGTCCGTGGCGGGGCTCGGGGGCGGGCACCACGCGGGCCTGGGCGCCGAGGGCGATGCCCTGGTGGCCCAGACACACCCCGAGGACGGGTATGGGGGACCGCTCGATCAGCTGGGCGGTGGCCCCGAAGTCACGGGGGTCGGCCGGGTGGCCGGGGCCGGGCGACACCACGATGTTGTCAAACCCCGAGAGACCCGACGGGGCCAGCAGATCCGGATCCAGGCACTCGGGCGAGTCGTGGAGGACCACCACCGGCTCCTCGCCGTTGACCTCCGTGAGCAGTTGGAAAAGGTTGTACGTGTAGGAGTCGTGATGGTCGATCAGGAGCGTTTTCAGCGCTTCCATCTGTATTGCCTCCTCGCTTTACGAACCGGCCGGGTCCATCGCCTCGGCCAGGGCCCGCTCGGGTCGCGCGCTTTACCGGCGCGAACGCGGGCCGTTCGCCGCCACCCGCTTGTGACGCCCTCGAATCGACTGAAGCGGCGGGTAGAGCCACTTCTTCAAGAGCATTTGCAGGCGCGGCATGACAAGCCAGGTCACCATCGCGGTCACGCCAAGGCAGAGAGCCAGGGTCCGCAGCAGGAAATTTGTGTCTCCCAGAAATGGGATCACCAGCACATTGAAAATGAGAACGGGAGAGAAAACCGCACTCAAATTCACCAGCCAGAGCTTCCATTTGGGGGTGGTGGCAGTGGTCGTACCGGCCCTTCGAACCAGTTCTTCAGACCGGCCGTGCGCTGCACCCCGGTCTCCTGTACGAAGGGCCCGGCCCGGGTCGCCCAGCGGGCGCGTTCGAGCGAGTACTCCCAGGCCTGGGCGGATTCTTCTCTGTCGAATCGGTAGATGACATGCCACTGCGGGCTGCCCTGTCCGGAGCCCAGCACACCGCCTCCCAGATATCCCGGAAGGCGGGCCGTGACATTCAGCATCGCGATGGCCCAGGCGTAGAACTCGCTCTCCTGGCCGGGGTCCACCCGATATGCGGCAGTCACCGTGACCGGTTCACTGTCCACTCCAGCCGCAACTCCTTTCCGGGCAGCGCACGGCCCGCGTGCGGGCCGTCCCCGAAGGGCCGTGCCGACGGCCGCTCCCGTCGTGCGAATCGAAGTGTCGCACATCGGGCACACTTTGCGAGCGGAATGCTCACAAGACATACAAATATCCGAAGGAAAGCCCGTGACCTGGGTGTTGCCCGGGGTTTGCGGATATCGCCGCTCATGGAAAAGGGATTCACCGGACGGCGGAGCCGTGTGCGGTGTATATTTCAATTGCACGCGCCGCGCGGCGATACAGCCGCGCAAAGAAGACGCGGTGTGCCCGCCGGCGCCATGCGTCGGCGGGCACACTTGGGTTTCGGCCGAGGGGTCGTCAGGACCGTTCGGCCACGCTGTCCAAGTGCGGCAGGTGATGATCGAGGCGGTCCGCCTTGGCCCGCAGATAGGCGAAGTTCTCCTCGCGCGGCGGTATCAGCAGGGGCACCTGCTCGGCGACCTTGATGCCGTGCCGCAGCAGCGCCTCGCGTTTGCGCGGGTTGTTCGACAGCAGTCGCACCGATCGCACGCCGAGGTCGTGCAGGATGTCCGCCGCCACCCGGTAGTCACGGGCGTCCACCGGGAGCCCCAGGGCGAGGTTCGCCTCCACGGTGTCCAGCCCCTCCGCCTGGAGTTGCATCGCCCGGAGCTTGGCCAGCAGTCCGATGCCGCGCCCCTCGTGACCCTGCAGGTAGACGAGGACGCCGCACCCCTCGCTCGCGATGGCGCGCAGCGCCGCGGACAGCTGATCGCCGCATTCGCAGTGCCGGGACCCGAACGCGTCCCCGGTCAGACACTCCGAATGCAGACGAGTAAGCGCTCGGTCGCCCTTGACATCGCCGTAGACCAGCGCTATTTGTTCATCCCCGCGAAGGGTGTCCAAGTAGCCGACCGCCAGAAAAACGCCGTACTCGGTGGACAGTTGGACCTGTGCCACTCGCTGGACGCCTGACGGTCGGGCGTTCTCACCGAACGGGCCATCGCTTTCTGTCATGTTCTGATCCTAACTGGAAATCCGCAGATTACTCGCGGGGTGCGTGAAAAATGACAAAGGAAACCAACCCCGCTGTCCGGTACATCACGTTCGGTCGGTGGAAGTGCGCCCGACCGCGTAGCCTGTCATCGCGCACACAACACGGAACGCAGAGCGAAAGGCCTGAGAGACATGACCGGTTCGGAAACACGGCAGCAGGCCCCGAGTCTGCTGCCGCCGGACACCACCGAGGACATACGGGCCCGGAAGGCCGGCGTCGCCATCCTCCCCATCGGCAGCTTCGAACAACACGGCGCATTTCTGCCCCTGGTGACCGACACGGTCATCGCCTGCACCATAGCCCGGGAGATCGCCGCCGCATATCCGGTTCATCTCCTCCCTCCGCTCACCATCTCGTGTTCGCATGAGCACGAGGCATGGCCGGGGACCGTCAGCATTTCCGCCGCGACCCTCCATGCCGTTGTGCGGGACATCGCCGAATCGCTCCGCCGGTCCGGTACCGACTCCCTGATTCTGGTCAACGGACACGGCGGAAATTACGTACTGCGCAATGTGGTTCAGGAATCCGGCTCCACCGGCACCCGCATGGCGCTTTTCCCGGGATCGGCGGACTGGGACGCCGCGCGCACCCGAGCCGGAGTCCAGACCCCGTCGGCAAGCGATATGCACGCGGGGGAAGTCGAGACATCCATCCTCCTGCACGCCCACCCGGAACTCGTCCGACCCGGCTATGAAACATCCGATTTCCTCGCCGACGATCGCAGACATCTCCTCACCCTCGGTATGCCGGCCTACACCGAATCCGGCGTCATCGGTCGCCCGTCCCTGGCATCCGCCGGGAAAGGAGAGGAAATACTCACCGCACTCGTCGATTCCTTCGCCGAGTACTTCTCCCTGCTGACCCCCAAGGAGCCCCAATGACCGTGCTCGACGAGACGGCGGCCTGGGAGAGGCTGCGCGCCATCCGGTCCGAGGCGGACGCCGAGACCGCCGGGCTGATCCGCGGCCCCGACGGCGGTCTGCGGTGGCGGCAGGAGGTCTCGCCCGAGGCGCGCGTCCTCACCGACCGCTATCTGCCGCTGTGCCTGGCCGGCCCACGCCTCACCTTCGCGCAACTCGGACAGAGCCTCGACGGTTTCATCGCCACCCGCACCGGCGACGCCGACTATGTCACCGGCGAGGAGGACCGCGCTCATCTGCACCACCTCCGCGCCCTCGCCGACGCGGTGGTCGTCGGAGCCGGCACCGCCATCGCCGACGACCCCCAGCTGACGGTGCGCGCGTGCACGGGGGCCAACCCGGTGCGCGTCGTCCTCGATCCGCACGGCCGGGTGCCGTCGCAACGCCGGGTGTTCACCGATGGCTCAGCTCCCACCCTGTGGGTGGTGGCCGCGGACAGCGGCCGCGGCCGGCACGGGTCGGTCGGCGTCGGCGGCAGCGGCGGCCACGGCAGCCACGTTGACGTGCTGACCCTTCCGGACCGCGAGGCCTTCGCACCCCGCCGCCTGAGCGAGGCCCTTGCGCGACGCGGCCTGGGCCGGGTGCTGATCGAGGGCGGCGGCGTCACCGTGTCGCGCTTCCTCCACGAGAAGGCGCTGGACCGGCTTTACGTCACCGTGGCCCCCGTGCTGCTCGGCGACGGCGTCCCCGGGCTCCGCTTCGCCGGCACCCCGGTCATGCGGGACGCCCTCCGCCCGCCCATGCGCCGCGCCCACCTCGGCGAGGACACCCTCTTCGAGATCGACCTGCGGACGTCGCAACCCGGCGAACCACTGCCCCACGAGGACGGCGAAACCGGGCAGGCTCGCGGCGAAGGTGAGCACTCCGTAGACCACGGCGACGGTCAGCCCCTGGGCCGCGCCCAGGCCGGCGGCCCCGAAGGCCCACGCGGTGACGCCCTCCCGGGGGCCCCAGCCGCCGACGTTCAGCGGCAGCGCCATGGCGAGCAGCGCCAGCACCATCAGGGGCAGCAACTCGGTGAGCGGCGCCTCTGATCCAGCGGCCCGGGCGGCCAGCAGGAACGTTCCCAGATGCCCGGCCAGCACCGCCACGGAGGAGACCGCCACCCCCGGCCAGCTCCCCGGGGCCAGCAGTCCGCGCCGCGCCTCGCCCAGCGCGGCGCGGACCGCGCGGCGCCACCGCGACGTACGGGGCCCGCCGCGCAGCCGTACGGCGACCACGACGGCCAGGACCATCAGCGCGCACACCGCGGCGAGGACCGCCATGGCGACCGGCGCCGCGGCCAGACCGCCGGCGAGGCGGCGGATCTCCGCCACGGCCAGGGACGGCCGGGTCAGCACCATCGCCACGCCGACCGCGGCCAGCACCACCTGGCCCGCCGCCCGCTCCAGCACCACCGCGCGCACGCCCCGGCCCACGTCCCCGGCGTCGCGCCCGTGCCGCACCGCGCGGTGCACATCGCCGAGGACGCCGCCGGGCAGCGCCGCGTTCAGGAACAGGGCCCGGTAGTAGTCGGCCAAGGCCGCCCCCAGCGGCAGCCGGATCTCCAGAGCCCGGGCCACCAGACACCAGCGCCAGGCGCTGAAGACCGTGGTGAACAGCCCCAGAGCGAGCGCCGCCAGAAGGGTCACGGCGTCGATCCGGCGCACGCCGTCCAGGAAGGCGCCCGTGCCCACGCGCCACACCACCACGGCGAGGATGAGCCCACCGGCGAGGGTGCCGAGCCGCGCCCTGAGCGCCCCCGCGTTCACGACGCCCCGCCCGTCGCCTGGGGCAGCGCCAGCAGATCGCTGTGGTGCACCACCACCCGCAACTCGCCCGCGGCACACGCCGCCAGGCGGCGCCGCAGATACGCCTCGGCGCGCGGCGCCAGAACCGGCCGCTGTTCGCAGGCCGCCCCGACCCAGCCCCGCAGCCACTGGGCCGTCAGCGCGGGCTCATCCGCGCCGAGCCGCCACGGGCTGCTGTGCGCCCGCACCGTCGCGCCCCGCATCACGAAGGCCTCGGAGGCCACCATGACCGCGTCCGGCCCCAGCAGACCACCGCGGCGCTGATGGGCGTTGAACGCCTCGGCGATCTCGCCGTCCAACGGGTCGGCCGGGGAGAGGTCGACCCGCCCCACCACCGACAGCGCCAGCAGCGCCGGACAACCGGCCCCGGCGCAGGCGGCGACCAGCGCGTCCACCTCGTCCCGGCTCAGCACGTCCAGCAGCGCGGACGCCGTCACCAGCGAAGCCCCGGCCAGATCCGCCGCGGACAGCTCGCCGAGGGCCCCACGCCGGGTCAGGACCGTGACACCGCCGCCGTCGGCGGTCTCGGCGGGCGGCCGCGCGGCGGCCCGGCCCAGCAGCGCCGGATCGCGGTCGTACAGCACCCAGTGCTGGGGGCCGGGCAGCCGGGGTGCGAGCCAGCGGCCCATGGAACCGGTGCCGCAGCCCAGGTCGTGGATCACCAGCCCCTCGGGCCGCCCGGCCTCCGCCAGCCACCCGCGCAGCGGGTCGAGGAGTTCCACGGCGCGGGCCGCCGCGTCGGCGCCCTCCCGCAACTCCAGCCACTCCGGCTGGTACAGCGGCACGTCGGTGGTGTTCATGCGGCCCTCCCTGGTTCACATCGAAGCTGTTCCAGCACGCCGGCCATGCGCCGCGCCGTCGTCTCCCACCCGTCCAGAGCGGCGCGCCGCCCCCGCGCGGCGGCCCTCAACCGCCCCCGCACACCCGGCTCGACGAGCCAGCCGCGCAGCGCCTCCACGAGCGCCGCGGGGTCCCCCGGGGGGACGAGGACGCCCGGCAGCCCGCCGTCGGGAGCCCGCCCCAGCGCCTCCGGGACCCCGCCCACGGCCGTCGCCAGCACCGGAACGCCCCGCGCCAGGGCCTCGGTCACCACCATGCCGTACGTCTCGGCGTGGGAGGGAAGCACCAGCAGGTCGGCCGCCGCATAGCTCGCGTCCAGCTCCGCACCGGCCCGCGGTCCCGCGATCCGCACCCGGCCGCCGAGGCCGTGCTCGTCGATCAGTTCGCGCAGCCGGGTCACATAGCCTGGGTCCTGGCCCAGGCCGCCGACGCACAGCAGGCTCCAGGGCAGGTCGGCCATCTCGGCCAGGGCCTCGACCAGCAGGTGCTGCCCCTTGCGCGGGGTCACCGAGGCGACGCACAGCAGCCGTGAGGCGCCGTCGGTGCCGGGCGCCGGTGCAGCGGGGTCCGCGCCGGGCGCGGCGATGTGCACCCGGCCGGGGGCGAGCCCGTGGTGGGTCACCAGCCTGCGGGCCGCCCAGCCACTGGTCGCCACCACGGCCGGGACGGCGCGCAGCGTCTTGCGCTCCAGCGCGTCCAGGTCCGCCGCCCGGCCGGGGGCGAGCCCCGTCTCGTCGCCCAGCGGCAGATGCACCAGCACCGCCAGGCGCAGCCGCCGCGCCTCGGGTACGACGAGGTACGGCACGGCGCAGGCCACCAGCCCGTCGAGGAGCACGACGCCGCCGTCCGGCAGCTCGCCGAGAACACGGGCCAGCTCCGCGCGGGCGTCGGGGCCGGGCTGCGGCCAGGTGCCCGCGACGGCGTGCTCGTGGACCTGCCAGCCGACACCCGGCAGGTCCCGGCAGACCCGGCGGTCATAGGTGTTGCCGCCGCTCGGCGCGGCCGGATCGGCCACGCCACCGGGCATGACGACGTGCACGGAGCGCAGGTCGGGCGCGGTGGCGTCGGCGCGGTTCATCGGGCGCGCCCTCACAGATCCCGCTCGTAACTCGCCCAGGCGATGTGCGACTCGTGCAGGGTGACCGTCAGCCCAGAAAGCCCCCGCGCGCCCTCGCCCAGCTCCCCGGCGGCCACCCGGTCGGCGAGCCGGTCCGCGATGACCTTCGCCAGGAACTCCGTACTGGTGTTGGTGTTCGCGAAGGCGGGCTCCTCGTCGAGATTGCGGTAGTTCAGCTCGCCGACCACCGCGTTCAGCTGCTGGGTGGCGAGGCCGATGTCGACCACGATGTTGTCGGCGTCCAGTTCGGCGCGCCGGAATGTGGCATCCACCAGGAATGTCGCCCCGTGCAGGCGCTGCGCGGGCCCGAAGACCTCTCCTCGGAAGCTGTGAGCGATCATCAGGTGGTCACGGACGGTGATGCTGAACAACGAACGACCCTCCAGGTGCGGCACGTCAGGCGGCCCTCGACCGGGCCACGTCATGGAGTACGGCCGACCCGCCCGCCTGGTTCAGAGCCGCGCAGGATTGTCCCGGATCATCCCGATAGTTGAGACGGTTCAGACCGTTCAGACCGCTCAGCCGGCTCCTGGGACCGCTCAGGCCGGCCCGTACCGCACGCGGTGGCACAACCCCGGAAGCTCCCCGGACGCGAGACGGGGCAGCACCTCCGGCAGCTCCTCGAAGGCGCACTCCCCGGTCACCAGCGCGTCGAAGGCGGGGTCGGCGAGCAGTTCCAGCGCCAGCGCCAGCCGGTCGGCGAAGGTGCGGCGCGAGCCACGGGCCGGGGACACCGTCCCCACCTGACTGCCGCGCACGACCAGGCGGCGGGAGTGGAAGGCCTCGCCCAGCGGCAGACTGACCCGCCGGTCGCCGTACCAGCTCAGCTCCAGGACCGTCCCTTCCGGCGCGAGGAGTTCGAGGGCGCGTGCGAGCCCCGCCTCGGTCGCGCTCGCATGGACGACGAGATCGCAGTCGCCCGCGGCCTCCTCGGGGAGCGCGAAGTCGACCCCCAGGGCCTTCGCGACCCCGGCGCGCGCGGGGTCCGCGTCGACCAGCTGGACGCGTACGGCCGGATACCGGGCGAGCAGGGCGGCCACGCTCGCGCCGACCATCCCGGCCCCGATCACCGCGATCCGGTCCCCGATCATCGGCGCGGCGTCCCACAGGGCGTTCACCGCCGTCTCCACCGTTCCGGCCAGCACGGCCCGCGCCGCCGGCACCGCCTCCGGCACCGGGGTGACGGCGCTCGCCGGGACGACATACCGCGTCTGGTGCGGATACAGGCTGAAGACCGTACGGCCCAGCAGCGCGGCCGGGCCTTCCTCCACCACGCCGACGCTGAGGTATCCGTACTTGACCGGCCCGGGGAACCCGCCCTCCTGGAACGGCGCCCGCATCGCGGCGTACTGGCTCTCCGGCACCCCGCCGCGGAAGACCAGGGTCTCCGTCCCCCGGCTCACCCCGGAGAACAGGGCGCGCACCACGACGTCGTCGGCGCCGGGCTCGGGCAGCGGGACCTGCCGTACCTCACCGTGGCCGGGCGAGCGGAGCCAGAAGGCGCGGGCGACGCGCTCCATCGACGTCCTCCAGAAAGATCGGGCCCGAAGGCGGGCTGAACACATTGCCCGTGACGTGCGTACTGAGCATTACCAAGCCGCGAACACGGTACGCGGCACTCAACGACTCCGCCACAACAGCCGGAGGGTGCACGGTGGCTGCCCTGAACAACACATACGACACGACGCTGTTGCGGCAGGAGACCGCTGTGGGAGCGGTCGCGCAGATAGTCCTGCTGGCACTCCTGGGCACCGCGCTCGGCCTGGGGCCCGCGGGATGGCTGACGGGCCTGGCGTTCGCGTTCGCCACCTGGGCCGTCCTGACCCGCGCCGTGTGCCGCTCCTGGCTCAGGACCTTCGGCGCCGCCAACCGCGTCACCCTGGCCCGCGCCACGCTGGTGGGGGGCGTGACCGCGCTGGTCGCCGACTCCTTCCAGAGCCCGCCCCGCGTCCCGGCCCTCGTCGCCCTCACCACGGTGGCTCTGATCCTCGACGCCGTCGACGGCAAGGTCGCCCGGCGCACCGGAACGGTGTCCCCCCTGGGGGCACGCTTCGACATGGAGGTCGACGCCTTCCTCATCCTGGTGCTCAGCGTCTACGTCGCCACCGCGCTGGGCCCGTGGGTGCTCACCATCGGCGCCATGCGCTACGCCTTCGTGGCGGCCGCCCGTGCCCTGCCCTGGCTGAACGAGCCGCTGCCCGTGAACACCGCCCGCAAGGCGGTCGCCGCGCTGCAGGGAATCGCCCTCCTGGCGGCCGCCTCCGCGCTGCTTCCGCATCCGGTGTCGCTCGCGGTGGTCCTGGCGGCGCTGGCGCTGCTCATCTGGTCCTTCGCACGTGACATCAGGTGGCTGTGGCGGACCAGGGCCCGCCACGCCGCCACCGGCCGGCCCGCCACCGTGGTCCGGCACATCACCCGCGCGGACGCCTGACGCGTGCGGCCACGCCGCGGACCCCGGTGGTCCACTGGCCGGTTGGTGCCGTCCGCCGAGAAGGCATGCGGCAGGATGGCAGACCGCGTCAGGGCCCTGCCACACGAGCCTCGGCGCAGCCCGACATCCCAGGCACGAGCAGGTGACACGGTGACAAGACAGCACTCCGAACTCCCCGGCAGACCCCGCCACGAGCGCGTACCCCGACCGCGGTCCACCACCCTGTGCGGTCGGATCTGCCGCACCTCGCGGCACACTTCGCGGCGTACGGAGAGCGGCCGGTGACCCGCGCGCTCACCCTGCACGACCTCATCGTCGTCTGCGCCGCGCTGGCCGCGGCGGTGGCGATGGGGCTGTTGTCCCGAATGGCGCTGCGCTGGCTGGCGGAGCGGGCGCGCAGGACCCGGTGGACCGGCGACGACATCATCGTCGACGCGCTGCGCACCATCGCCCCCTGGGCGGCCCTCGTCGCCGGTGTGTCCGGGGCGGCCGCGGCCCTGCCGCTGACCGCGGCCATCGACCACAGCGTCCACCAGGTGATGACGGCCGTGCTCATCCTGGCCACCACCATCGCCGTGGCCCGCGTGGTCGCCGACCTGGTGCGCGCTCAGGCGCTGTCCCGGTCCGGAGTGGCGGGCAGCGCCACCATCTTCGTCAACATCACCCGCATCGCGGTGCTGGCGATGGGCGTCCTCATCCTGCTGGAGACGCTCGGCATCTCGATCGCCCCGCTGCTCACCGCGCTCGGCGTGGGTGGCCTCGCGGTCGCCCTGGCGCTCCAGGACACGCTGGCCAACCTGTTCGCGGGCGTCCACATCCTCGCCTCCAAGACGGTGCAGCCCGGCCACTACATCCGGCTCGGCAGCGGGGAGGAGGGTTACGTCGTCGACATCAACTGGCGTAACACCACCGTGCGTCAGCTCCCGGACAACCTGGTGATCATCCCGAACGCCAAGCTCGCCGGTGCCATCACCACCAACTACCACCAGCCGCAAGAGCAGATGTCGATCATGATCCAGGCGAGGGTCGACTACGACAGCGACCTCGAACAGGTCGAGCGGGTGAGCATCGAGGTCGCCGAAGAGGTGATGGCCGAGGTGTCCGGCGGCGTCCCGGACCACGAACCGGCCGTCCGATTCCACACCTTCGGGGAAGCCGGCATCGACTTCTCGGTGATCCTGCGTGTCCAGGAATTCAGCGACCAGTACCTGATCAAACATGAATTCCTCAAGCGGCTCCACCAGCGCTACCGGACGGAGGGCATCGACATCCCCCTGCCGGTGCGCACGGTCGTTCTGCAGCAGCCGGGCCAGATCCCGCTCCCCGGCCCCCGAACCCCGGAGGCCGCCCCGGTCCCCGGGGCGAAGCCATCGGTGCCGATGTCGAAAGCCGGCCACTGAACGGCGCCGCCGGATCGTCCCGCCGAGCCGGGTGCCGGGTCCGAAGCTGCTTCGGACCCGGCGGGCCCGCTGTGGCCGCAGCGCCCCCGGGTACGGACGCTTCTTCCGCGCCTACTCCTCGAACCAGATCGCCCGAGCGGTACACCAGCTCCAGCGAGCCGTCCGGCTGCCGCCGGTAACGTGCGATGTCCGTCGCGCGGGGGAGCGCCGGCTCATCCCAGTCGATGGCAAGGACCTCGTCCCAGCCCAGCCACGTGGCCCCGAACGCCGCCTCGCCCCACTCCGCGAACGCGGCCTCGGTGGCCTTTGACACATCGGCCGGCAGGCCGCGGTCCGCCGCCACCGGTCGCCACCGGCCGCCGAAGTCGCGGACCCCGAAGAGACATGCGAAGGCGTCGTAGTCCCTGGTCACCCCGAGCATCGACAACTCGATGGCCGCATACCAGGCCGTCTCCCCGACGTCGAGGGCCGGGCCCCAGGTGCGGCACTCCACGAACCCCCTGATGTCTGTTCCCACGCACCGATTCTGCCGCGGCGCGACTGGCCGCAGCCATCGGCGGCCGGCACGCGCGGCCGCGGCCCGTCGGCCATGTCTCGAGGTGGCACTCCGCGGCGCTGTCGGGCCTGATCAGGGCGGGGTGAACAGAGTGGGGAAGCGGGGGGCCAGCCAGGGCTTGCGGCCCCAGGCCACGACACGTCCGCGGGCGAGGGCGCCCCAAGGGCCGAGACGGCCCAGCGCGACCAGGAGAAAAGCGACCGGCTCCATGAGGATCGTGCAGTCCGGCCGGCCCGGCGGCCGCGGATCGACGGCCACCGCGCCGTCGGTGAACGTGGCGCCGAAGCGGGCACCGCCCCCGAGCCGGATCGTGTAGCGGGCCGTGTGCCCGGCGGCGGCGGGGCCCACGACCCGGTCCATCGCCACCATCAGGAACGGCAGGCACAGCGCGGCCCGCTCCCCGCTGACCATATGCGGACGGCGCAGCGCACGGGCGAGGTCATAGCCGTGGCCGAGCATATGTGTCAGCAGATACGACCCCAGGACATCCATGCTCATCGGGCCCATCGGGCTGACCAGTTCGCCGCGCGGCGCGGGCCGCCGGGCCGCCGCGTCCAGGAACGCGTCGGCCTGCTCCACGATCATGGCGGCCAGCGGCCCGGCCCCGCGCTCGGTGAACGCGGCGAGCGCGACCTCGTTGGCCTCGGCCAGTCCGGCCGGTGTGCCATCCCCGTAGGGGCGCGCCTTCCCGGCCGCGACGTCCGCCATCAGCTCGTTGGCCTGCGCCAGATGCGCCGCCACCTCTCCGACCGACCACCGCGACCCGGGCACCGGAGCCCCCGTGTCCGTCGCGCCGCGCAACAGCACAGCGATGTCCCCGGCGGTGGCGCGTATCGCCTCACCCAGCCCCGCGGCCCGCAAGCCCCCGATGTCCTGCCCACTCACGGCTCCCACCCATCTCCGTCACACAGCCGGACCGCTCCCCGGCACGTACCCACTCCTCCCACACGCGGGCCAGGACCGCCACCGGCTGGACGTGTGAACTTCACCGGTTTCACCCCCGAGGCGGACCACCAGCGCTGCGTCGGCCAGTACGCGTTGCCCGCGTTCATGCTGATCGCCGACCTGATCGCGGGGCAGCACCGCCGTATGGCTCTTACGCGGTTTCCACCTGGCCGTCCCGCGCCTCCCGCGGCCTTTCCGGGCCTTCCTGGAGGTTCTGCGATCCCGCTCCCCGGATACGCAGCCCCACGACACTCACGGCGAACCCGACGAGGGCCAGTGCCGCGGTCCAGAGCGTGGCGACGTACATCGCGTCGAGGAAGGCCTGGTCGGCCGTCTCCGCCAGTTCCGGCAACCGCAGCGAATGCGCCAGCGCGCGTGCCGCCTCGGCCGAGGTCCGGGCCTGCTCCTCGGCACCGGGCGGCAGCCCCCGCGGGCCACCGGGCAGCGCGGCATCGGCCATCTGCTCCCGGTACACCCCGGTCAGGACCGAGCCGGCCATCGCCACCCCGAGTGTCCCGCCCACCTGCCGCGTGACGCTGTTGACGGCGGATCCGGCGCCCGCGAGACGCTGCGGCACCCCGCTCATCATCACCGCCGTGACCGGCGTGCCGATCAGACCCATGCCGAAACCCTGCACCCACAGCAGCGCGACGATGACCGGGACCGGGGTCTGCTCGTCGAACCACAGATAGGCGAGGTACGTGGCCGCGGTGGTCAGTATTCCGGCCGCGACCGTCCACCGGGCCGACAGCCGCCGACTCAGCGCCGGGGACGCCTGACTGCCCAGGACGATGCCGACCGCGGCGGCGATCATCACGGTCCCGGCGCGTGCGGGGGAGAGCCCGCAGGGCCCCTGGAGATAGAAGGCCGCGTAGAACAGATGCCCGGCCAGCGCCATGAACGCGAGCAGCAGCACCACGCTCCCGGCCGTGAACCCGGGCTGCCGGAACAGCCGCACATCCAGGCTGGGCGCCGGGGACCTGCGCTGACCGGCCACGAAAGCGACGAGCATCGCCCCGCCGAGCAGGAGCGGAAGCAGCACGTGCGGCCCGTACCAGGCCTGCCGGTTGCCCAGCTCGATGACCCCGTAGACGACGCCGCCGAGACCGAGCACCGACAGGGCCATCCCCGGCAGATCGAGCACCTGGCGCCGTGCACCGCCCAGCTCTGGAACGACGGCGACCACTCCGGCCAGACACAGGGCGACAATCGGCACATTGACCAGGAACACCGACCCCCACCAGAAGTGGCTGAGCAACGCCCCGCCCGCGACCGGGCCGACGGCCACGCCGAGCCCGCTGGACGAGCTCCAGATCGCGATGGCACGGGTGCGCTTCTCCTCCGGGGTGCTCCGCACGATGATCGACAGCGTCGCGGGCATCAGCAGCGCACTGCCCGCCCCCATGAAGGCGCGCGCCACGATGAGCCAGGCCGGATTTCCGGCGAACGCACCGGCCCCGGAGGCGGCACCGAACAGCGCCAGACCGGCGAGCAGGGTGGTACGGGGACCGAAACGGTCGGCCAGCGCGCCGCCGGCGAAGAGGGTGCCGGCGAAGACCAGGGTGTAGGCGCTGGCCACCCACTCCAGTTCGGCGGGGGTCGCGCCCAGGCCCCGGTCCGGGTCGGCCAGGGTGGTGACGGCGACATTGAGGATCGAGGTGTCCAGCCAGATCAGCATCTGGGCGCAGACCACGACCAGGACGACGGCCCACGACCGGGACGGGGCGGCCTTGGTCATTCCGCGCCCAGCCCGTCGCGCCAGCTCGCCCGCAGCGGCTTCCAGCCCAGCGCCGTGCGCGCCCGGTCATTCGCCGCCCCGCGCGCCGCGGTGAGCTGATGGGCCATGAACCAGCCGAGCATCCGGGGCGCGAGCGCGGCCGGGATCGTGCGCGGAGGCGGGCCGCCCAGCGCACGGGCGTAGGCCGGAAGCCACTGGGCGGCCGGGGCCGGCTCGTCGTCCGTCACATGGAAGACGCCGGAGGCGTCCGATTCGACGGCCGCCACCGCGGCCCCCACCGCGTCTTCCACATGCAGGAACGAGGTGACCCCCGACGCGCTCTCGGGGAACGGGAGCCGGCCCGCCAGCACCGCCTGCCCGGTCCCGCCGGTACGGGCGTACGCGGTTCCGGCGCCGTACAGCGTGCCGTACCGCAGCACCACGCCCGCCAGGCCAGGAGCGTCCAGGACCAGCCGCTCCAGCTCGGCGACGGCCCGTACGGTGGCGGCCCAGCCCGGGTCCGGGGCCTCCACGTACAGCGGCGCGTCCTCGTCGAGGACCGGGCCGCCGGCCGGCGCGGCGGCGAAGGCGATGCTCTGCGCGACCAGCCGCCGCGCCCCGGCCGCGCGGGCCGCCGCGACCAGATTCGCGGTGCCCTCGGTGCGCAGCCGCGCGGTCAGCGCGAAGGCCTCCGCCGGGTCGTCGCGCAACAGCCGCAGCGCCGTCATCTGGTGGACGACCACCTCGGGCCTGGCGGCCGAGACAGCCGAGAGCACGGCCTCACGGTCGAGGGCGTCGGCGAACACCACCGAGTCGGCGTCTTCGTTCAGGGCCTTTGCCCGGGACGCCTCCCGCACCAGCGCGCTCACCCGGTGGCCCCGCGCCCGCAACGCGCCCACCAGCGGGTGTCCGACCACTCCGGTCGCCCCGGCGACAAGTATCCGCACGGCTCAGCCCTCCGCACCGAAAGAGTGGGGTGCGCGCACCCGCATCAGCAGGTGGCACGCCGCATCGCCCTCCCGCAGACAGCTGGTGGCCCGGTTCTCCGACAGGGTCACGCCGAGCCCTTCCGACCAGCCCGCGTGGACGTCGGTGCACGGGCACTGGTAGCCCTCCAGCGAACCGGCCATCCGCACCATGGTGATGGCGAAGTTCCGCCGCAGCGTGAGAACGATCAGATCGTCACCGGCCACCTCGGTGGAGGCATTGCGCAACTCCCGCGGGAACATCCGGTCGCCGCACTCGTCGTACCGGCGGCGCAGCTCCTCCAGGTCCTTGCCGCTGTCACCGCTGTCGGGCAGCGCGCCGCACCGGCGGGCGACCTGCTGCCCGACCTTGAGGGCGATCTTGCGCATCGCCTCGGCGTTGATCTCGTTCGCGACCTGCTGCCCGAACCGCTTGGCCACCCCCTGGTACCAGTGGGCGTCGTGCTGCCACCACAGCCGGTACGCCTCCAGTGTCCGGGCGCGGTGGTTGACCCCGTCTTCACCCGTTGCCGTGCTCATGTGTGCTCCCTGGTGGCGAACCTGTCGCGTATCACTCGTTTGAGAACCTTGCCTGTGGCGCCCTTGGCCACGTCGTCGGGCTTCATCCGCAGGGCTCGGGCCACCGGGGGGAATCCGGCACCCGCGAGGGCGGCGTTGACCCGCCGGGTCCACGTCTCGTCGCGCTTGCTGTCGTCGTCGCTGCCGTCGCCGTCGCTGTCGTCCGCGAGCTGGAGCAGCGCGTACGCCTCGGCCTCCCCGTCACCGCTCCAGTCCGCCCGTACCCCCTCCGGGGCGACCCCGACGAGCGTGCAGTCGGCCAGCTCGGGCAGCTCCCGCAGCAGCAACTCCTCGGTGCGGGTGCTGAACAGGATCCCGTCGCGGGTACGGATGGCGTCCGGCGCCCGGTCGAGGTGGTAGAAGTTGCCCTCCTCGTCCTGGTAGGCGAGGTCCCCGGTGAGCCAGTAGCCGCCCAGCCGCAGCCGGTGGAAGGTCAGCGAGTCGTTCCAGTACCCAGGGGTGAGCGTCGGCGACTTCAGCCCCAGGCGGCCGACCTGTCCGGGCGGCAGCGGGGTGCCGTCCTCGGCGAGTACGGCGGCCTGGGCGAAGCTGATCGGCTTGCCGACGCAGCGGGAGTAGGCCGAGGTGTCCTTGGTGTGCCGGTTGTGGAAGACCGAGTAGCCGGCCTCCGAGGAGCCGAGCCCGTCCACGAAGACCGAGCCCTCGACCCGGGTACGGCGCAGGTCCCTGCCGATCCGCTCGTGGCTGCCGTGCCGCACCAGGGCCCGGATGTGCGCCTCGTGCGCCGCGTCCCCGGTGTTGAACCACACCTGCACACTGGACAGGTCCCGGGCGGCCAGGTCCGCGGCGGCCAGCTCGCTGAAGGTCGAGGCGAAGGCCAGCACCGTGGTCGGCCGGAACTCCTCGATGGCGTCCAGTACATCGGTGCCGCGCTGGCTGGAGAGCAGCTTGATGTCCGCGCGCAGCAGCAGGCAGTACAGCAGTGTCGCCACCGAGGCGTTGTGCGCGCCCGGCAGCCCCACCAGCGTGCGCTCCATGTCGGTCCCGGTGGAGTAGCGGAGCCGGTGCACCTGCGCGTACATCAGCGTCCGGTGGGTGTGCGGGACGCCCTTGGGCATACCGGTGGTGCCCGAGGAGTGGGAGATGATCACGGGGTCGGTCGCATCGTGCCGGTACGGGTAGGACGGCGGCAGCAGCTCGCGGTGCGCCGGCCGGATCTCGGCGGCGGTCACGCAGAAGCCCAGCCCGGACCCGGACAGCACGGCATGGTGGTCGCGGTCCGTGAAGGCGCCCACCGCGCCCTGTCCGCGTACGTACTCCCGGGCGGTTTCCGGGGGCAGGTTGCCGTTGACGAACGACGGGATGGCGCCGAGGGCCGTCAGCGCCAGGAAGTTCACCGCGAACTCGGTGCTGGAGGAGGTGTGCACGGCGACCGGGTCGCGGGGCCGTACGCCCTGGGCGGCGTACCAGCCCGCGTAGGCGTCGACCGCCTCGTCCAGCCGGCCGAGCGTCAGCACCTGGGGACGGCTGCCGTCCGGCGCCTGCCAGCTGCAGTCCGTCCACAGCACGGGCTCGTCGAGCGGGCGGCCGTATGCCTTCAGGCGGTGCAGGACATTGCCGGCACCGAGTTCGGTGTCGGAGCAGATCCGCGCCCGCTCCTGCCTAGTGATGAGCATGGGTCTCCCTGTCGTCCCTTACGGCGGGCGCGTCCGTCGGCGCGCCCGGGGGAGTGTCCGTGCCGGCGGTGAGCAGGAACGCGGTGGGGCCGCACCGCGCCCCCGGCTCCGTCACCAGCAGGTGACTGCCGCCGTCCCGCAGCAGCCGCCGATGGGCGGCGGCCAGGTCGAACAGGCCCAGGATGTTTCCGGGATGTCCGGCCGCCGCGGTGCCGACGGCCTCGGCGTGGGGGGCGTGGTCGGCGTCATGCGCCTCGGCCGACCGGACCGAGACCGCTGCCTCGCCGCCCGGGCGGCCGAGCAGCACCGCCGCCGCCAGGCCGGCGGGCGTCGACGGGGGCGGGACCGGGCGGCCGCTGCCGATGGCCAGTTCCCGGTACGCGTCGGCCACCCTTGCCCAGCCGTCGGCCGCGGGGACCCCCGCCTCGCTTCGCTCCCCTTCCCCAGCTACCGCTGTGAGGTGCCCCCTGCCCAACTCCACGCCCAGCACCAGGACCCGGTCCAGCTCCGGGTCCTCCAGCAGCAGATCCGCCATGGCCAGCAGTTCGGTCACCGGATCGTCGAGGGTGGAGAGGCTGAACGTCTGCCCGGTGATCCCGAACTCCCGGCTGGTGTAGCCCAGTACGGAGTTGGCGGTGGCCTGCATGAACAGCAGCGGGTTGTGGACCTGCCCGGCGACCATGCGCCGACTGGCCAGATCCGCGGTGGTGGTGTCCCCCATCAGACTGGCCAGCGCCACGGCGGTGCGTGAGCCGTCCCCCGGCCGTTCGGTGAGGCACTGCCTGCTGACCTCGTACGCCAGCGGGCTGAAGGCCGACTCCACGAAGCCGGGCAGCCTCGGCAGCGGGAGGTCGTCCTCCCGCCCGGTGCCCAGGGTCGCGGTGGCGGTGGCGAGGATGCTCAAGGGCGAGCGGAGTACCGTCTTCTCCGTCTTCACGGCCGCTCCAGCACGAGTGCGGTGTTGGCGCCCCCGAAGGCGGCGTTGATGGTGAGGGCCCGCCGCAGGTCGGCCGCACGGGGCTGGTTCGGCACACAGTCCAGGTCGCACTCCGGGGCCGGCCGGGTGAACCCGGCGGTCGGCGGCAGCACACCGTCCAGCAGGGCCAGCATCGTGATCACGAACTCCACCACGCCCGCGGCCTCCAGCAGATGGCCGGTGGTGCTCTTGGTGGAGCTCGTGGGTATGGCCTCGGCCCGCCCGGGGAAGGCGGCCCGCAGCCCGCGGGTCTCCGCCCCGTCGTTGTACTTGGTGCCGGTCCCGTGGGCGTTGACATAGCCGAGGCCCGCCCCGTCCGGGTCCCCGGCGAGCCGCATCGCCTGCCGTGCCGCGCGCGCCAGCCCGACACCCTCCGGGTGCGGCTGGGCGATGTGGTGGGTGTCCGTGGCCGCGCCCCAGCCCACCACGGTCGCCAGCGGCCGGGCACCGCGGCGCCGGGCGCGTTCGGCGGACTCCAGCACGACGGCCGCCACTCCGTCGCCCAGCAGCAGTCCACTGCGGTCGGCGCTGAACGCGCGCACCATTCCGTCGCGGGACAGCGCCCGGCCGGAGTCGAACTTGGCGAAGGTCTCCTCCTCCACCAGGTATCCACCCGCGCAGACCGCCGTGTCGATCCGGCCCGAGGAGATCAGCCGGCAGGCGTGGATGATCGCCGCGGCGGAGGCGACGCAGGCATTGGTGAAGGTGAGCCGTGGACCGGTCAGCGCGAGCCGCCCGGCCAGCAGCTCGGTGAGGTGCGCGGGCACGGCATCGGCGGCCCGTTCCGCCGCCACGCCCGCGGTGTGCCGGGCCGCTTCCCCGCCCGGACTGTCGGGGACGGACGGGGAGCCGGCGACGGCTCGCCAGTGGCGGGTGATGCTGGTGTGGTCGCCGGCGACGCCGAGCAGCACGGCGGCCTCCGTACCCGGACCGAGGCCCGCCATGTCGAGGGCTTCCGTGCCGCACTGCGCGAGCGCGTGGCGCAGCGCCCAGTCCTCGACGGCCTCGGGTCCGTCCGGGGCGACGCCCGCCATCGGCGTACGGTACGGACCGGTGTCGAACCTCGTGGTGGCCCTGAACGAGGGGATTCCCGCGAACACCCCGCGCCGGAGGGCGTCTGCGCCCGTGCCGAACGCGGTGCGCACGCCGAATCCGGTCACCGTCACCTCACCGCTCATCGCGGCCACCCTCGTGCGCCCCGTCCCTCTGGACGGCGCGCAGATACTCGGTGAGCCGCCGCAGCGAGGTCAGCCCGACGACGTCCTCGTCGGTGGGCTCCACCACCAGGCCGTAGCGCTCCTCCACCACGTGCAGCAGCCACACCAACCCAAGTGAGTCCAGGACCAGTTCGGCGTCCTCGTCGAGCTCGGCGGGCACCGCGGGGAAGACCCTGCGGTCCGACAGCAGCTCCCTCACGGTGTCGGTGGTGATGGGTGACAGGGCGAGACCGCCGTCGCTCGCCGTGTCTCCCGCGCTCATGCCTTCGCACCGCGTCGGGCGACCTCGGCGACGAGTTGGCCGAGGTTCAGGGAGGCCAGGGGCTCGATGTCGGCGTCCGGGATCTCCACGCCGAACCGCGACTCCAGCCGCAGGGTGAGCTCGATCAGGCTCAGCGAGTCCAGCTCCAGCCCGTCGACGGTCACCGGGCTCTCGTCCGTGATGCCCTCACGACTCGTCAGGAGACTCATCTCGTTGATGACCGTGGCCAGGACGAACTCGCGGATCTCGCCTTCCAGGGTTGGCGTGTCCATGAATGAAATCCTCACATGAAAGAAGAGTCGTACGAAGGTGTGAACAGCTCCGGCCGGCTACCCCGCGACCGTCCGGGCCGCCTGCAGCGTGGCGGCCTGACGCACCAGCTTCCCGTTGGACGTGCGGGGCAGGGCGTCCAGCAGCCGGATCACCCGCGGCAGCTTGTAGTCGGCAAGCCGCTCCCGGCACCAGCGCAGCAGCTCCTCGGCCGACGGCCGGTCGTCCCCGGCGGTCAGTGCGACATAGGCCTCGGTCACGCCCTCGTGGACCAGGACCGCCTGCTCGACCGCCGGGTGCAGACGGAGCACGTTCTCGACCTCGGTGAGATCCACTTTGAGGCCGCCGATCACCACGAGGGAGTCGGCGCGGCCGTGCACCCGGACCGCCCCGGTGGCGTCCACCGTGGCCCGGTCCCTGGTGTGCAGCCAGCCGTCCGCGAACTGGGTGCCGCCCGAGTCGAAGAGATACGGCGAGTCCTCGAGCGCGACATCAAGTTCGCCCCCGTGCTCCCGTACCACCACACCCGGCGCCGTCCGGCCGACCGACGGCCGCAGCGCGCCGCTGACGTCCATGGCGACCACACCGGTCTCCGTGGTCCCGTAGGACTCGCCGACCGTGACGCCGTACCGTTCGGCGAACCGCGCCGCGACCTCGGGGGGCATCATCTCGCCGCCCGACACCGCGACCCGCAGTTCGGGCAGTTCGGGGGGATCGATGGCGGCGGCGAGCAGTTCGTAGTGCATCGGCACCCCGAACAGCGCGGTGATCCGGTGGTCGACCGCGGTCCGCAGGATGTCGCGGGCCGAGACCCGGGGCGCGAAGACCACGGAGACACCGGCCGCCAGCGAGTGCAGCAGCCCGCCGATCAGACCGAAGCTGTGCGCCGTCGAACTGAGCAGCAGCAGCCGGTCGCCCTCGCCCGGCATACCCGGCATCGAGGCGAACCGGGCCACCTCGGCCTCGATCGACCGGGCCGTTCTGCCGATCACCTTCGGCCGTCCGGTGGAGCCCGAGCTGAACTGGACCAGCCGGTGGCCGGTGGCGGCCGGCCGGCCGGTTCGCCGGCACTCGGTGACGATCTCGTACTCGGGCCGGAAGCCGGACGTCCCCTGGACGTTGGAACCTGCCCGGACCATGAACTGCGGTCGGCAGGAGGCGCACAGAGCCTCCACCTCGGCCGGTTTGAGCCGGAAGTCGAAGAGCATCACCTGGGCGCCGAGCCGCCACAGCGTGAGCAACACCTCGACCTGGGTGAAACTGGGCGGTGTCCGCAGGCCCACGGTGCTGCCCGGCCCGATGCCGTATCCGGCGAACACGTCGGCCTGCTTGGCCACCCGCTCCCGTAACTCACCTCGGGATATGGTCTGCTGCCTGTGCGACAGATAGGGCAGGTCGTCACTCCGCCTGTCGAACAGCTCCTGGACCACGGGTCCCATCCCGCCGTCCGCCCGGCCGTCGGACAAGCCGTCGCGCGCGTCGTCCGTCTTCCCCACGCTGTCCGCGTTGCCTGTGGTGTCCATCAGCATTCCTTGCAGAACTCGCCGATCGGCAGGCCTACATGGCGCTTGTCCGTGGCCAGATAGCCGAGGAGTTCATCGCCGGTCCGCAGCTCGGTGACGTTGAGGACCTTTCCGCCCGGGCCGAGCACCCGTACATGCCAGTCGTCCTGCACGGTCAGGCTGACCAGCGCTCCGTCCTCGGCGTGGGCGCGGATCTCCAGCAGCGGCCGGGACTCCAGCTTGGCGCGGCCGACCACGACCCGCCGGGTGCGGCCGTCGGCGCCGACCGCGAGCAGGGCGGTGCCCGAGCCCACCTCGCTCAGATAGCTGGTGCGGTTGTCGGGCCCGAGCGTGTACGAGTGCAGGGCGCCGGCGTTGACCCGGAACGGCCGGGTCGGCATGTACGGCAGCGGGTGGGTTTCGCTGCAGCACAGGATGAACCCGGAGGAGTACGAGCCGACGAGGATGCCCTCGTCCTCCTCGAAGTGCGAGCAGGTGTCCACACAGACCCGGTCGCCGAGCCCGACGTGCTGGATGCGCTCCACGGTCAGCGTGGTCAGCTCCAGCTGCGGTGTGGTGGCCTCCAGCAGCCGTGCCAGCGCGAACACCTCGTCGGCGGTGTGGGGCGCGTAGACGATGCCGTCCGAGCCGCGCTCCAGCACATCGAAGACGATGGCCGCCTCTTCCAGGTCGGCGACGGTGGTGAGCAGCTTGCCGTCGGCGGACTCGGCCGCGGCGAGCACGATCTCCAGCGGGATCTTGGTCGGGTCGGCGAAGTGGATGACGGTGTACGGCAGCGCCATGGCGCCCGCGCACGACAGCCGCAGGGTGCGGTCGTCGCGTACGTCGATGAAGCCGGCGGTGGGTGTGCCCCCGGCGGCCCGGTTGTCCGCGGCGAGGGCGTCGAGCTCGTCCTGGGTGGCGAACTTCCGCAAGCGGACGTCCCAGCCGGCTCCGGCCGGGGACGTGGCGCCGGCCGTGGCCTTCGCCGCTTTGGCATCCTCGGCGCCCCTGGTGTCCTTCGTCTCTTTGGCACCGGGCTTCTTCGCGGTGTCCGCGGCCGGATCGCCGGGGATCAGCACCCGGGTGACGGTCGGGGGGAGCGTCGCCAGCAGTTCGGCATCGGTGGCCAGCACCCCGGCCATCCGGGTGTGGACGGCCGCGTCCACCACCGCCTGGAGCTGTGGCCGGGGGACTTCACGCAGATCGATCCATGCAAACCTCATGAGACACCTGCCACCATCGTCGAGTACTGGGCCATGTCATCGGTCAGTCCGTCGGGACGCGTCGCCGGTTCGGTGCCGTCGCCGCCGCGGCCACCGCCGCTGCCGCCGTGTACGACCGCGGAGAGGCGGGACACCAGCGCGGCGGGGGAGGGGGAGGTGAAGACCCGGCGGCCGATGGCCAGCCCCCGGCAGCCGGAGGCCATGACGGCGGTGCCGTATTCGATGAGGTCGGAGCCGTCCGGTGGGCCTCCGGCCGCCAGGACGGGGATGGGGCTGTTGGCCACCACCTCGGCCATCCGGTCGAGCGGGAGGGCGACGGAGGTCTTCACCATGTCGGCGCCCAGATCGGCGGCGACATTGACCAGATGCGCGAGCAGGGCGGGATCGTGGGGGTTCTCGATCCGCGGGCCCCGAGGGTAGACCATCGCGATCAGCGGCATGCCCCACGCGTCGCAGGAGCGGGCCACCGCCCCCAGATCGGCGAGCTGCTGCCCTTCCGTGTCCGACCCGAGGTTCACATGGACGCTGACCGCGTCCGCGCCGAGCCGCAACGCCTCCTCGACATCGCCGACCAGCACCTTGGCGTTGACATCGGCGGAGCAGGCGGTGCTGGCGCTCAAGTGCACCACCAGCGCGCAGCTTTTGAGGATGTCCGGCGCGAGGGCGCGGGCGCGCCCCTTGTGGACGACGATCCCGTCCACCCCGCCGGCCACCAGCGCCCGCAGCAGATCGGCCCATTGGCCGGCGGGGACGATCGGGCCGTCCGACACGCTGTGGTCGAGTGGAACGAGCAGGTGTTTGTCGTCACCCGCCAGCGACAGCCGTCTTAGGCGAAATAACTTGCCGTTTTTCATCATGGGTAATGCGCCTTCCATACCCAGAGGCCGCATGGCAAGGTCTGGCAGCGGCTTCGAGTGAAAATCCTGGAAAAGCGGAACTACGGCATCCCGTTGGGGCCTCCATGGCCGAAAAGGAGCGGTCATGAAACTTTCAAGTTCTTGCCGCAGTCAGCATTCACCGGGTGATCGCCCGTTGGCAAGGTGTGACTGAGGGGGAATTTTTACACCGATCTCCGCATACCTATCACCCTGCGACCGGGTCGATGAGGGTCGGGTCGCGGTCGCGACGGGTCGTTATGCGGTAAGTGATGGGGCTGGTGCCGCATGGTGCGCTCTGCGTGAATTTTGGAGATGTGTCCATCCGTAGCGGCAACGGACGCTTTATGGCTGTTGAGATGTGTAAAGAGGCGCTTATTCGTCCCCGGACCCAGCTCCATCCCCCGGTTAAATCGGCTGAGCTGCCTTCCTTGTCGAAATCGAATTTACGGGTTTAGAGTGACAGCCCGCTCCGATTCGTGTTGCATGCGAGGCCGTCCCCATCTGGACCCGGACCGCTTGGATCCGGGCATACCGGAAGTGAACCCCCATGCCCGATTCCCTGCCCAGGGCCGCGCTCGAGACCGCCTGGCCCAAACCGGCCGCCGAGCCACCGCTGGAACCGAAGAGCAAGGCGTCGCGGATCGCCGTCGCGAGCCTGATCGGCACCACGATCGAGTACTACGACTTCGCCGTGTACGGCACCGCCGCCGCGCTCGTGCTCGGCCCCGCCTTCTTCCCCTCCGGCAACGACACCGTCTCCTCCCTGGCCGCGTTCCTCACCTTCGCCGCCGCCTTCCTGGCCCGCCCCCTCGGCGTCGTACTGTTCGGGACGATCGGCGACCGGCTGGGCCGCCGAAGGGCCCTGGTCACCTCCCTGCTGCTGATGGGCGTGGCGACGGTGGGCGTCGGACTGTTGCCGACGTACGAGACCGCGGGACTCCTCGCGCCCGTCCTGCTGGTGACGCTCCGGCTGCTGCAGGGCGTGAGCATGGGAGGCGAGTGGGGCGGCGCGGTGCTGCTCTCCGCGGAACACGCGCCACCCGGACGCCGCGCGCTGTACGCGTCCATCCCACAGGCCGGCCCCTCGCTCGGTTTCCTGCTGTCCAGCGCCGTCATCCTGCCCACCCTCCACATCGCGGGCCGGGACGGCTTCAAGGACGGCGCCTGGCGGATTCCCTTCCTGCTCAGCACCGTCCTCGTGGTCATCGGCCTGTGGGTGCGCACCACGGTCTCCGAGTCACCCGTGTTCAGCTCGGAGACCATCCGTACGACACCGGCGCCGACGCCGAGACCGGGGCCGGGGCCAACACCGGCATCGTCGCCGGAGCCCGCCTCCCGCTTTCCGCTCGGTGTGCTTCTCAAGCGGCATCCGGGCCGGCTGCTCCTCGGCGTCGGCGCGGCGCTCGGCGGCTCGGCCGTCTACTACCTGACGATCGTCTACAGCATCTCGTACGGGCCGAAGGCGCTCGACATCCCCCAGAACACGATGCTCACCGCCGCGAGCGTCGGCGCCGCGGCCGGAATCGCCATCACCCTCCCGGCCGCCAGGCTGGCCGACCGGATCGGCCGCCGCCCGGTGATGCTGACCGGAGCCGTCGGCTGTGTGCTGTGGGCCGTGCCCATGTACGCCTCCCTGAGCTCGCGCGACGCCCTGACGATCACCGGCGCCTACACGCTCGGACTTGTGCTGCTCGCGCTGATGTTCTCTCCGGTGGCGGCGTTCCTCGCCGAACTCTTCCCCGCCCGACTGCGCTACACCGGCGCCTCCGCGGCCTTCATCCTCGCCAACACCCTCGGTGGCGGCTTCGCCCCGCCCATCGCCACCTGGCTGAACAGCCAGTGGGAATCACCGCTCGTGCTCGGCTTCTACACCGGCGGGCTCTGCCTGCTGAGCCTCCTTTGTCTGCTGGCCCTGCCGGAGACCCGCGACTGCGCGTTCGACACCTAGACGGACTGTCTCTCAGGGCGCATCCCCTGTGCCGCCACGCGACCACGATCGAGGCCCAACTGGCGAGCCCACCGCCCTGCAGGCGGCCATTACCGCAGGTGCTAGCGTGAAACGGATCCGGCCGGTCCGCCCGGCGAACCTGTGTCCTGACGGGGAACCCTCCACATGCGCCACCTGCCTCGCGTCGCCCAGTTCGGCGCCCTCGCCGCCTCCGCCCTCCTGGCCCTCTCGGCCTGCTCCAGCGGCGGCTCGGACGACACCTCGTCCGCCACCGAGGGGAAGAAGGGGAAGGAGAGCGCGAGCAGCAGCGGCACACCGAATGCCAAGGCCACGTCGTCGCCGTCCGCCGCGGCGAGTGGTGCGGCCGGCGGAACCGGCCCCGCCCAGCCCGTCACGTCCAAGGCCGAGGTCAGCATCAAGTCGTGCCAGCTGCGCGACGCGTCGAAGTTGTTCGCGATCGTCCAGCTCGACAATGTGCACGGCTCGGCGGACTACGCCTACACCGTCAAGGTCCGCTTCCTGAACTCCGCGCACCCCGACAAGGCGGTCTACGCCACCATGGCCAACCAGCCCGTCCAGGCCGGAGCCCGTAAGAGCGCACTCGCGTCCGCCGCCTGGAAGGGCGACTCCGCCGCGATGCCGCAGACCTGTGAGGTGGCCAAGGCGACGAAGGTGAAGTTGGCCGGCTGACCCGGGCCGGGTAGCGGTCCGTGACCGGGACCCGTCCCGGAAGCGGCGGCGGACAATGGCGAGCGGCCATGCCCACTCCTCGCCAGGGGGAGAACGGTACGGACTCTCCACGACTCAGAGGAATCGACGGTCGTGCTGACCCCCGCTCAGGAAGGAAAACCGCCATGCCGCGCATACGCGCCATCGTCTTCGCCGGCATCACGGCGGCCGCCTCGACGGCCGCCCTCGCGCTCCCCGCACAGGCCGACACGCCCGCCCGCCACGACGCCACCGCCGCCCGCTGCACGTACCCCGCCGACGTCCTCGACCTCACCAACTGGAAGCTGACCCTCCCCACCGGCGACGACGAGGACCCGACCGAGATCACACAGCCCGATCTCGCCACCTTCTCCGCCAAGCCCTGGTTCCGCGTCAACGGGGCGTGTGACGCGGTCCGGTTCCGCGCCGCCGTCGACGGCGTGACGACGGGAGGCTCCAGCTACCCGCGCGCCGAGCTGCGGGAGATGACGGACGGTGGGCAGGAGAAGGCCAGTTGGTCGACCACCGAGGGCACCCATACGCTCGTGGTCAGGGAGGCGTTCCTCGCTCTGCCCCACGACAAGCCGCATCTGGTCGGCGCCCAGGTCCACGGCGGCGACGACGATGTCACGGTCTTCCGCCTCGAGGGCAGCAAGCTCTACATCACCGACGGCGACGACTCCCGCCACCACCTCGTCACCGACGACTACGAGCTGGGCACCGAGTTCGAGGCCAAGTTCGTGGCGAAGCGCGGAAAGATCGACGTGTACTACAACGGGGAGCGCGAGACCACGATCTCCCACGACGGCGACACCAACTACTTCAAGGCAGGCGCCTACACGCAGGCCAACTGCGGGAACTCGGACCCGTGCGACAGTGGCAACTACGGCGAGGTCCAGATATCCCGTATCAAGGTCACCCACTCCTAGCCAGAGGATCACCGTGCCGGGCGTCACAATCTTCACAGAGTGATGGTTTGTGGAGTGGTGCGTGAACCCCCTTCTCAACCGGCCGGGCCCGGGGTCATTCTCGGGAGCGCCGGAAACGGTGTGTGTCCCTTCCCTCACCCAGTAAATTCGATCCGCGCGCCTGGTAACAGCTGCGTCTGGTCTTGTGCGAGGGGAGAGTCGTTGTGCGCCGGGGGGAGAAAGTGGGCAAGTACCGGCTCACGAAGGGACCCGTCGAGGGAGGAAGGGGAGCGGTCTGGTTCGCCGTCGACACGGAGCTGGGCCGGCCCGTCGTCCTCAAGCGGGCCTTGCTCGAGGACAACAGCCAGGCCGACTTCGACCAACTGCTGGCCGAGGCACGCGCTCTGGCGAAGTTCAGCCACCCGCATGTGGTCACCCTCTACGACGCGGTCCGCGCGGGCAAGGGCAAGAAGGCCACGTTCTGGCTGGTGATGGAGCATGTGACCGGCGGGAGCCTGGACGTCCCGGTGAAGATGGCCCCGCGGCTCGCGGCGCACATCGGCGCGCAGATCGCCGCCGCGCTGGCCGCCCTGCACGCCAAGGGGATCGTGCACTGCGACGTCAAGCCCGGCAATATCGTGATCACTCACGACCGAGTGGCCAAGCTGGCCGACTTCGGTGCCGCGTACCGGGTGGACGGCAGTGAGACGATCACGCCCAACGGACCGATCAGCCTCACCCCGGCCTACGCCGCCCCCGAGGCGTTCCGGGCGGCGCCCGAGCGGGCATCCGACGTCTTCTCCCTCGGCGCCACCCTGCACTGGCTGGTCACGGGGACGCCGCCGCTGCGCGGCCCCGGACGCGCGGTCCGGCTGGAGGCCATCAGCCCTCAGGCCGGGCCGCTCGGCGGGGTGCTCACCGCGATGCTCCAGCACGACCCCCGGGCGCGCCCCACCGCCGCCGACTCACTCGCCGCGCTCGCGGGCATCGCGGGATCGCCGGACCAGCTCCCGACCCTCCCGCTGACCTCGGCGACCACGCCCTATACGGACACCGTTGCCGGCGTCGAGGACCCGACGGCACAGCAGCGGAGCCGGGCGACGCCGACCCTTGTCCGGCGCCGCCCGCTGCTCACGGCCGGCGTCGCCGTCGTCACGGCACTGGCCGTCGCCGTTCCGCTCGTCGTCATGCGCCTGGGTGGTGAGTCCGACGCGGACGAATCCGCCCCGCCGGCGGGCAGCGGCAAGCGGGCCGGCGCGTCGGGGTTCATCGGCGACCCCCGTACCGCCGACCCCTGCGCCTTGTTGGACGCCACCGCGTTCCCTCGCTACGAGGAGGCCGAACTGGACGGTGACGAGGGCAACTTCAACCGATGCGACGTCGTCCTGAAGGAGGGGGGCGAGGACGTCGTGGACGTGAGGGTGGAGCTCGACGCCGATCCGCTGCCGGAGGGGGTGGCGAGGAAGACCACGGGCCGGGTGACCGTCGTGGAGGTCGCCGCCGAGGAGAAGGAGTGCAAGCGGGCCATGGCGGTGACCGGCGCGCGCGGCAACAGCCTTCGGGTCACCGCGGTGGCGAGAGACTCCAAGGTCAAGGAGCCGCTGTGCCGCACCGCCGATGTCGCCACGGGCGTCGCGGTCAAGGTGCTCAACGGCGGGGAGATCCCCCGGCGTCCGGCCTTCGCGTCCGATTCGCTGGCGCACCAGGACGCATGCACGCTGCTCGACGCCAAGGCGCTGGAGGAGGTGCCCGGTATCGACGCCAAGGATCCGGACGTCGGATTCGGCCGCTGGGACTGCCAGTGGAAGAGCACCACCAACGACTTGGAGGTGGACCTGCGGTTCGACCAGGGCGGCATGACGAGCGGCAAGAACGCCCGGCGGACCAGTCTCGGCGGTCATCAGGTCATCGTTCTGGAGGGCTACGAGGGCGCGGGCAGCTGCCGTGTCGAAGTGGTCTACCGATCCTATGTCGGAGTGGACCGGGTGGAGGGGACCGAGCGGGTGGTCGTCGTCGTCAAGGGGGCGGGCCGCAAGGGCCGGCCCTGCGGGCCGGCCACCGATCTCGCCGGTTCGGCCGCCGCCGCGCTGCCGCCCGTCTGACCGCTGCCACCCGTCTGACCGCCGTCGTGCGGTGAGGGAGCCGGCCGCACCGGCCGACCGAAAGCCACTCTCCAAGGCCATCTGCCGTTACGGACACCCTCCCGGCTAGCTTGCTAGGATGCTAGCATCGCCCTCGTGGGTGATGAGGAAGTCAAGCAGTTCAACGTGTATCTGCCGATCGGACTGATCAAGCAGGTCAAGTACCGCGCCATCGAGTCGGGCTCGTCGTTGTCGGCGCTGGTCGCTGACGCGCTGCGCGCCTACCTCGACGACGCCCATGGGCGACAAGAGCCATCGAGTGACAAGGAGGTCTGATATGGCGACCGAAGGAATCGAGGCCGTGTTCCTGGAGACGCACAACTGGGGCAAGGCGGCGAAGTTCTTCCAGGCGTTGGGGTTCGAACTGGAGTTCGCGACCGATCACAACTCCGGCCAGTTCCGCAATGGCGACGGCCCGTACGTCTTCATTGCCGAGGTCCCCGAGGACCGGGAACCCGACACGCGGATCGTGCTGAAGGTGCCGGACGCGGCTGGGTTCCGCCCCGACCCCGCGGTCGAGGTGGTCACGTCGTTCGAGGACACCCATTACGGGACCAAGGAGATGACCGTCCGCGATCCCGACGGGCGCCTGTGGAGCCTCCAAGCCCCCGCGAAGAACTGACTGCGACGAGAGGAGCACCATGACGGACGAGCAGACCGAGGGGCCGGAGAGCAGCGCGGTGCGGGTCGCCCTCTGGCGGGCGATGCACGTTCAGGTCGACCCGCCGCCCCATGTACTCGAGGACGAGATCGGCCGGCGGATGGTGGCCCCCGACGACGAATGGCGCCGCCGCCCCGATATGGACCCGCAGACCACCAGCGGGTTCCGCGCGGCCATGGTGGCCCGCGCTCGATTCATCGAGGACCTGGTCACCGAGCAGGCCGACCGCGGCGTCGCGCAGTACGTCATCCTGGGCGCCGGTCTGGACACCTTCGCCCAGCGCAAACCGGAGATCGCCTCCCGGCTGCGGATCTTCGAGGTCGACCAGCCCGGCCCCCAGGCCTGGAAGCGACGCCGCCTGGCCGAACTCGGCTACGGCATACCCGACTGGCTGCGCCTGGTACCGGTCGACTTCGAGGCGAACGAGTCCTGGCTGGAGCAGCTGACCGCTGCCGGCTTCGATCCCGGACAGCCGACGGTCGTGGTCTCCACCGGCGTCACCATGTACCTCACCGAAGAAGCGACCGCGGCCACCCTGCGCCAGATCGCCGGGCTCGCACCCGGCTCGACGCTCGCCATGACCTTCCTGCTGCCGATCGAACTCGTCGACGACGCCGATCGCCCGGGCCTGCGGGCGAGCGAGGAAGGCGCGCGGGCTTCCGGAACTCCGTTCCTCAGCTTCTACACCCCGCAGGACATGCTGACACTGGCCCGCGAAGCCGGTTTTGAGGACGTCCGGCACGTGTCCGGAGCCTTGCTGGCCGAGCGCTACTTCGCCGGTCGTGCCGACGGCCTCCGCCCGTCCAGCGGAGAGGACCTGCTGCTGGCCACCACCTGACCACCCCTCCCGGTCAGCGGCGCGGTGCGAACGTGAGGTGATGTGGTGTCCGCTCGTGTGAGCGCAGCCAGATTTCACAGCCCACCGTGGACATCAGCGGCGCCAGGTCGGCGATCCGGGCGTGCGAGTGCGTGACGCCGCGCAGGTGGTCGGGGTCGATCAGGCCGGCCTCGGCCAGCAGTGAACCGTCCAGAAGGGTGAGGATCTCGCCCCGCTGCCGCTCCAGGGCACGAGAGAAGTCCGCACCGTGGTGGCCCCTCGTGGTGCGCCACAGGACCTGCTCGGGAACGATGTCGGCCATCGCGGTGGTCAGCAGCGGTTTGAAGCATCCCGGGGCCGCGGCCTCCCACGGGTGGACGGACGTGGCGGCGGCCACCACGGCGTCGTCGGTGTAGGGCAGCGCGAGATCGGGGCCGGGCAGGGACTTGTTGATCAGGCGCACGGTGTTGCCGGCCTCCCGTATCCCGTGCAGTACGCCGTGGACACCGCGGTGCGGAGCCAGCGGCTCCGGGCAGTGTTCGGCAGCCTCCCGCAGCACGTCCCGCGCCGACCGGGCGGCTTGCGGCAGGGCCCACGCGGGCATGCGGGGCGCCGGCTGCCAACCGAGGTGATCCACCGGCTCATGGGCGCGCGGGGCGGTCAGGTGGTCGGTTGCCTCCAGCAGCCACCGGTGGTAGCCCCGCCGGTCCGTCAGCGCCCGCAGCATGGCCCAGCGGCTGACGCGGCGGTCGAGGCGTTGACGACGGGCCCGTTGGAGCACCATCCCGGGGCGCTGTGCCAAGGCGTCGATCCAGTGGGAGGGGGAGGGGGTGAACAGCTCGTCGCCCCCTCCGCCGCCCAGATGCAGACGGGATCCGTGCGCCCGGACGCGGCGCAGCAGGTCGTCCAGGGTCGCGACGTCCCGCGTCCAGGGGCCCGGCTCCTGCGCGGCCAGGCACAGCGACCCTGCGCCCGCGAACCAGTCGGGCGTCTCATGCCGCCCGATCACCAGATGGGTGGCCTCGGGCAGTGCCCGTGCGGCCTCGTCGGCCCGTGCGGCCTCGTCATCGCGCGCGTCCGCACCCTCCCGGCGCGCCGTCACCAACGCGGCGCCACCGCGGGCGGCCAGGAAGCACAGGCTCGTCGAATCCAGCCCGCCGGACAGGTCGGCGCTGACCGTTCCCCCGCCCGCCGTACACGTGTCCACGGCCTCCACCAGCGCGGTGCGCACCGCCTGTGCCGCCTCGGCCAGCGGGAGGACCGGTTCGGAGGGGCGCCACCAGCGCACCACGCGTCCGCTGCCGTCGCGGTGCCACATCAGCGCCTCGTCCGGCCGTACGGCACGCACTCCCTGCCACATCGTGCGCCCGCCCAACGCCGCCCATGACACCCCGGGCTCCAGCAGCCGCGCCGCCAGCATCTCCATGTCCGGCGCCGAACCGACCAGCTCGGCCAGCACATCAGCGTCCGAGGCCGCCACCGGCACGCCGTCGACGCGCGCGGTGAAGACGCGACACGCCGCCGAAGCCGTCCCCCGTGCCCATACGCTTCCGTCCACCGAGGCCAGTACGTGAAAGCTGCCCGCCAGCCCGGCGACCGCCTGCTCCACCTCCTGCGCGCCGCGGACCCGCGCGACCCTCCGCCGCAACACCTTCGGGGGGACGGCGAACCGGCCCGCCAGGGCGAGCCGCGTGGCCCCCGCCTCGACGACGAGCATGCGTCCGCCGGCCCGCCGGCCGAGGAGCCACGGCCTGCCCGACGCGTGCCGCAGACACTCCGATGCCCCCTCGTCGAGTTCGCCGTGGAGCAGCCGCTCCGCCAACGCGGCGGCGGCCTCGGTATCCGGCAACACCACCCACCACCCGTTCACCGCAACGCTCCTCCCCCTCGACCGACACCGCGACCCGGAACGGTCCGTCGCCGCCGCGGTCGCGGCCGGCCCGTCCGCTCCAGGTCTAGCGGCTCGGGCGTTGTTCGGGCTCGGGCTCTGGTGCCGAACAATCAAGTCCTGAAAAATGTGACGGCGCCGCGCAGACCAGGACGTGCGCGAACAAGGGGGAGGTGCGGCGATGCCGCGCAGAGAGCGACCGCTGGAGCCGGGGGACGGCCCGTTAGTGGAGTTCGCCGCGGGCCTGAGGCAATTGCGGCAGAAGGCAGGCAATCCGCCGTACCGGAAACTGGCGGAGCAGGCGCACTATTCGATCTCCACCTTGTCCTCCGCGGCCTCCGGACAGCGGCTGCCGACGCTGGCGGTGACGCTGGCGTACGTGCGCGCGTGCGAGGGGGACGTGGGCGAGTGGGAGCAGCGGTGGCGGGAGGCGGCGGAACGCCTCGGTGAAGGGCCTTCCGCCCTCGACCCGGCGGAAGAGTCCGACTCGGCCTCGCCGTACGCGGGACTGCGGTCCTTCCGGGAGCAGGACGCGGAGTGGTTCTTCGGCCGGGAACAACTGGTGGACGAGCTGACCGGGCGACTGGAGCGGCAGCGGTTCGTGGTGGTGATCGGGGCCTCGGGTTCGGGCAAGTCGTCGCTGCTGCGGGCGGGGCTGGTGCCGCGCCTGGCGGACGCGGCGACGACGGTGGTGCTGACGCCGGGGCCGCGGCCGCTGGAGGAGTGCGCGGTGCGGCTGGGCGCGCTGGCGGGAGTCATGCCGGGCGGCCTGTACGAGGAGCTGAAGGAGGATCCGGAGAACCTGGGCCGCATGGTGCGGCAGATCACCGCCGGCGCCGATGGGGCCGCCGGTGATGTGGTGCTGGTCGTCGACCAGTTCGAGGAGGCCTTCACCCTGTGCCGGGACGATTTCGAGCGGGACTGTTTCATCGAGTCACTGGTCGCCGCCGCTTCGGCCGAGGCCGGCCGGTGCCGGGTGGTGCTGGGGGTACGGGCCGACTTCTACCCGTACTGCACCCACAACGCCCCGCTGGTGGAGGCGATGCGCGATGCGCAGGTGCCGGTCGGGCCCATGAGTCTGGACGAGCTGCGCCGGGCGGTGGTGAAGCCGGCCCACCGGGCCGGGCTCAGCGTCGAGGGGGCGCTGCTGGCGACGCTCACGGCCCAGGCGCACGCCCAGCCAGGGATGCTGCCGTTGCTGTCCCACGCGCTGCTCCAGACCTGGCGCCGGCGGCGTGGCAACGCGTTGACGCTGGAGGCGTTCGAGAGGGCGGGCGGGCTCGAGGGCGCCCTGGTGCGCACCGCGGAGGACTTCTACCGGCGACTGGACGGGGAGCACCGGAAGCTGGCCCGGCGGGTGTTCGTGCGGCTGACCGCCCTGGGAGACGGTACGCAGGACACCGGGCGGCCGGCCCGCCTGGAGGAGCTGGAGGGACTGGCCGGGGCCGGCGGCGGTGACCTCGACGCCGTCCTGCACCGTGCGGCCGCCGCGCGGCTGCTGACGCTGGACCGCGACCGGGTGGAACTGGCCCACGAGGCTCTGATCCGGTGCTGGCCCCGGCTGCGCAGATGGCTGACCGAGGACCGAGACGCCACCCGCACCCTGCGCCGGCTCACCGACGCGGCACAGGTCTGGGAGGCGCTGGGGCGGGACCCCGGCGCGCTGTACCGGGGCACCCGGCTCACCATGGCCACCGGACTCGACCGCACGTCCCTGTCCGCGCCGGAGCGGGAGTTCCTGGACGCGAGCTCTGCCGCCCGGGCGGCAGAGCAGGCGGCGGCGCGGCGGCGCGTCCGGCTGGGGCACCTGGCGGTGGCGCTGCTGAGCGTCCTGCTCGTGCTGGCGACCACGACCGCGGTCCTCGCCGTCGTGGCGCAGCGGTCGGCGGATCGGCAGCGTGACGCCGCCGACGCACAGCGCGACGCCGCGAGTTCGCAGCGGGCCGCCGAAAAGGCCGCGGCGGTACGGGCGGCCAACCCCGCCCTGGCCGCCCAGGTGAGCCTGGCCGCCTACCGACTGTCGCCCACCCCGGAGGCGCGCGGCGCGCTGCTCAGCACGTTCGCCACTCCGTACGCCACACAGCTGACGGGTCGGCGGATCGTGGTCACCGCGGTGGCGTTCAGCCCCGACGGCCGGGTGCTGGCCACCGGCGACACCGACGGGACCGTGCGCCTGTGGCGGGTCTCGAATCCTCACCGGCCGCGTGAGCTCGGCGCGCTGCCCCGCCTGGCCGGCCCCGTCCGTACGCTCGCCGTCAGCCCCGACGGCCGTCTGGTGGCCGCGGGGGACGAGGACGGCGCGGTGGCGGTGTGGGACGTCGGCGATGTGCGGCAGCCCCGGCTCTCGGCGCGCCTGTCGGTCGGCGAAGGCCCGGTCGTCGGGCTGGGGTTCGGCCCCGGCGGGAGAACGCTGGCGACGGTCGCCCGCAAGGCGATCCGGCTGTGGCGGCTGTCGCCTGACCACCGGCCGCGCCGCCTCGCCGCGTCGCAGGCGCGTACCGCCGTGACCGCGGTGGCGTTCAGCCCGGACGGGCGGAAGCTGGCCACGGGCCATGCCGACCGCACCGTGCGGCTGTGGGCGGTGACCGCCTCGGGCGGGCGTCCGCGGCAGCTGTCGGCCGACGCGGGACCGGGCGGCGCGGTGACCGCGATGGCGTTCGCCCCGGACGGCCGCAGGCTGGCCACCGGCGGCGCCGACTTCAAGGTGCGGCTGTGGGACGTGGCCACGCCGCGCCACGCCCGTCCGGTGGACGTGCTCAGCGGGCACACCGACGTGGTCAACGCCGTCGCCTTCAGCCCCGACGGCCGCACCCTGGTCAGCGGCAGCACCGACGCCACCGTGCGCCGGTGGGCGGTGACCGCTTCCGGGCCCGCCCGTGAACTGGGGGTTCTCTCGGGCCACACCAGCGTTGTCGGATCGCTCGCCGTCAGCCCCGACGGCCGCACCCTGGTCACCGGCAGCGCGGACCAGACCGCACGTCTGTGGGATCTCCCGGGACCGGCCCTGGCCGGCCACAGCAGCTCGGTCTACTCGGTCGCCTTCAGCCCTGACGGACATCTGCTGGCCAGCGGCAGCTACGACCGAGGCGTCCGCGTGTGGAGTCTCACGAACCTGCGCCGCCCCCGCGAGCTGCCCCCGCTCACCGGCCACACCGGCCCGGTCAACTCCGTGGCCTTCCGGCCGGACGGCCGCACCCTGGCCAGTGGCAGTGCCGACGGCACGGTACGGCTGTGGGACACGGCGGCAGCCCACCGTCTCCGCCCGCTGGGTGTCCTGCCATCCGGCGTCGGCCACGTCAACACGGTGGCGTTCAGCCCCGACGGCCGCACCCTGGCCACCGGCGGTGAGCGGGGCGTGGTGCGCCTGTGGGACGTGACGGACATCCGGCATCCCCGTCCTGTTTCCGCGCTGCACAGAGCGGGCGCGGTGGACTCCGTGACGTTCTCCCGCGACGGCGGCACCCTGGCCGTGGGGGACCGCAGCCGCACGGCCGGCGTGTGGAATGTGACCGACCGACGCCACCCCAGGCGCCTGGCCGTCCTCGTCGGCCACACCGACGTGGTGAAATCGGTCGCGTTCAGCCCCGACGGCCGCACCCTGGCCACCGGCAGCGAAGACCGCACCGTACGGCTGTGGGATCTCGCCGACCCCCGTCGTCCGGTGCTGCGGAGCCGGCTTTCCGGCTACACCGACGGCGTCATGTCCGTCGCGTTCGCCCCGGACGGGCGGACGCTGGCCACCGCGAGCTCGGACCGCACCGTGCGGCTGTACGACGTCGTCGGCCACGGTGACGCCCAGGAGGTGGCCCTTCTGACCGGCCACACCAAGCCGGTCGACACGCTCGCCTTCAGCCCCGACGGCCGAACCCTCGCCACCGGCGGCGAGGACTGGACCGCACTCCTGTGGGACCCCAGCGCCGAGCGTGTCGCCTCTCGAATCTGCGACACGGCCTTCCCCGCCATGCCCCGGGCCGAATGGCGCCAGTACTTTCCCCAGCACACATACCGGCCGCCTTGCTGAGGGACGAGGTCGCGCGGTCGGGACGCCGTAGCGGATCCGCGGACGTGTGAACTGGTGCGGCCAGGCGCGTCAGTTCGCGCGGAGCACGGTCGGCCCCTCTTCCGCGATGCGGTCGGCCACTGCGGAGGGCAGCCCCGCGTCGGTCACGATGGTGTCGAGCCTGTCGAGGGCGGTCACGTTGAACCGCTCGACGGTGCCCCACTTCGTGCTGTCGGCGAGCAGGGCGACCGAGGAAGCCGCCTCCATGACCGCGTGTTTGAGCAGCACTTTCTCGGTCGAGTGGCTGGTCACGCCGTGGGACAGATCCCAGGAGCCGGCGCTCAGGAAGCACAGGTCGATGTTCAGCGCGCCGATCGCCTTGGCGGCGAGCGGCCCGCTGCTCGAACCGCTCGACACATCGACCTCGCCACCCGTGTGGATGGTGTGCACGGACGGAAGGTCGCAGAGCGCCAGTACGGCGTGGAAGTCATTGGTGACGACGGTGAGGTCGCGGCGGGCGGCCAGGGACGGCACGACCGACTGGCATGTCGTGCCCGCGTCGAGAAACACGACCATGCCGTCCTCCACGAGGCGCGCGGCCCGGTCGGCGATGGCGCGCTTGCGGGGCATCTCCAGCGCCGCCCGCGACGCCCGCTCGCGGGGCGGCGCGTGGCCGGTCCAGTCCGCCAGCCTGACCCCGCCCTGTACCGAGACCACCTGACCGCTCTTCTCCAGGGCGGCGATGTCCCGGCGCACCGTCATGTGGGAGACGTTCAGCCGAGCGGTCAGGTCACGGATGCTGAGCAGTCCGCTGCTCCTCAGCAAGCGGAGGAGTTCCTGATGGCGTTGCTCGGGGATCAGGGGTGCCCTGCTCAATGCGTCTCCTCGTTCACTGCGTCTGCCCGATACCTCGGGGACGGGGCCCGGCGGTGATCAGCCTAACTTCACCTCACTCAGGGCGTGACAAATTGTGAAACCATGTTCTAGCGTGTGCCGCCATGGTAACAAAGTTTAAAGATCTGGAATCGATCACCCATACGGGTGCCCTTCTGATCGTCCGCCTGGACAGCGCCCAGGAAGCCCTGGCCGTCTCGGAAGCGGCGATCGAGGGCGGCATACGGGCGCTGGAGATCACCCTGTCGGTGCCGGGCGCCCTGGACGTGATCTCGAAACTCTCCGACCGCTACGCGGCCCACGGGGTCGTCGTCGGTGCCGGCACGGTGCTGGACGAGCACGCGGCACACACCTGTGTCTCGGCCGGCGCACGGCTGCTGGTCAGCCCCAACCTGAACCCCGCGATGATCGCCACGGCCAACCGCTACCAGGCCGTCACGGTCAGCGGCGCCTTCTCCCCGTCGGAGATCGTGGACACGATGCAGGCGGGCGCCGACATCGTGAAACTCTTCCCGGCCGAGTTCCTGGGCCCGCAGTACGTCCGGACCGTCAGGGCCCCGCTCCCGCAGGCACCGCTGATGCCCACGGGCGGCGTCACCCCGGACAACGTCAAGGACTGGTTCGACGCGGGCGTCGTCGCGGTGGGGGTCGGCAGCTTCGTCACGAAGGCCGCCCGTCCCGACGGCGACTACCGGCGCGTCACCGAGGCCGCCTCGAGCATCCTGCGCGCCATCGAAGACGCACGGGCGTAACGCCGACGAGCAGCGCCGACGAGCCGGTCCCTCTCCCCACTTCCCGGCCGCGTCCCCTCCGTATCCCCGTCCCCGCACCCCCGTCCCCAACCCCGCAAGGCCGTTCTCCCAGGAGCTCCCCATGGCCCAGCAGTCCCTCACGCCCGAATCTCTCGACACGGGCGGCACACACCTGAGAAAAGCGATCCGCATCCGCTGGGTCCTGGTGGCGCTCCTGGTGATCGGCGGTGTCGTCAACTACCTCGACCGCGCCACCCTGAGCGTCGCCAACACCACCATCTCCAAGGAGTTCGGCCTGAACTCCACCGAGATGGGGCTGCTGCTCGCGGCCTTCGCCTGGCCGTACGCCATCGCCAACCTCCCGGCCGGCTACCTCGTCGACCGCTTCGGCGCCAAGCGGATGTACGCCTGGGCGGCCGGCCTCTGGTCGCTGATGGGAATGGTCACGGCGGCCGCGAACTCCTTCGGCCTGCTCTACGCGGCCCGCGTGGCCCTCGGTGTGGCCGAGTCCCCCTTCTTCACGGCCAGCCTGAAGGTGAACGAAACCTGGTTCGCCAAGGACGAGCGCGCCCTGCCGATCTCGATCGTCAACACGGGATCGCAGATCGCGAACGCCATCGCTCCGCCGCTCCTCACCGTCCTCATGCTGAGCTTCGGATGGCGCGGCATGTTCATCATCGTGGGCGCGCTGGGCATCCTCGTCATGCTGGTGTGGCTGCGCGTCCACCGGGACCCCACCCTGCGCGAGATGGCGCTGATCAAGGGCGAGCAGGCGGCGGCCGAGGCCCGCGAAGCAGGGCGAGCCGGCGCCGCCCGCGAAGGCACGGACCAGAAGAAGGCGAGCTGGGGACAGCTGTTCCGGCAGCGGAACACCGTCTTCATGATCCTCGGTGCCTTCGGCATCTTCTACACGGTGTGGGTCTACCTGACCTGGCTGCCCAGCTATCTGCAGACCTCCCGCGGCTTCAGCCTCTCGGAGACCGGCTGGCTGTCCTCCCTGCCCTACCTCTGCGGCATCGCCGGTGTCCTCTTCGGCGGCCTCCTCTCCGGGCGCCTGATCCGCCGGGGCTTCACCGCGGTCGCCTCCCGCAAGGTCCCCATCGTCGGCGGCGCGGTGCTGGCGGCCGCCGCGGTCCTTCCCGTGGCGTACGTCGAGAGCACTCCGTTCGCGATCGCCCTGCTGTCCGTCGGCTACTTCGCCGCCCAGGTACCGATGGGTTGCCTGTGGACCCTGGCCTCCGACATAGCGGAGCCGCACCAGGTGGCCTCCTTGGGCGCGATCCAGAACTTCGGCGGTTTCCTCGGGGCCGCGATGGCCCCCATCGCCACCGGTGCCATCCTTGACGCCACGGGCGACAACTACACCTTCGTCTTCCTCGTCGGCGGAGTGCTTCTGCTCGTCGGCGCCGTCTCCTACCTGTTCTTCGTCAAGGACCGCCGGGCCGCCGTCACCGCCTGACACGGCGCGGGGCGGGCCGATGCGGCCCGCCCCGCTCCCTTCACCCATGAGAGCCGCATATGACCACCCCACGGGCCTTCTTCGTGATCGGGCCGGCCGGGTCCGGAAAGTCCAGCGTGGCCCGGCTGCTCGCCGAGCTGTCCGGTGCCGCCTACATCGACAAGGACACCGCCTGCAACCGCTTCACCGAAGCACTTCTCGAACTCGCCGGTACGGACAGGACGGAGCGTGACCTCAACCCGTACTACCAGTCCGTGGTGATGGACCTCGAGTATCTGACGATCCTCGATCTGGCCAGGGACAACCTGGCCACGGGCCGACCGGTCGTGCTGGACGCTCCGTTCGGCCGCTACTTCTCCCGGCCCGACTACCTCGACGAGGTCGCCGAGCGGCACTCCTGGCCGCGCCATGCCGAGCCCGTGGTGGTGCGGGTCCAGGTGGACTCGGACACCGCCCGCGAACGCGTCCGCGCACGTGGCTACGGAAGGGACCGGTCGAAGCTCGCCGACTGGGACAGCTTCTGGCAGAAGGCGCAGAACAACGTGTGCCGCTGGGCGGGCGGCCGTCGGCTGGTGTTCGACAACCGGGCCGAGGGCATCACCGCGGCCGCGGTCGCCCGCGCGCTGGACGGTCTGGTCTGACTCCCCCGAGCCGCCGGCCAACCAAGATCACATCCAGCCCTCCGGGCAGCGACGACGTCAGCGCCGGGGCTCGGTGACCGCTGTGCGGCGGATCACCACCTCGCCCTCGTCCGTGGCCACGGCGACCGCGTACAGACCGGGACGTCCGCCGTTGTACCTCAGGGGAAGGTCGGCGGCGCCGTCGCCCAGCCACGCACGCATGTCCGCCTCGGTGCCGCCGACCTCCATCCAGGTGATCCCCTGGGGTGTGTCGCGCTGCCCGTCGCGCGGCTGCGCCCCCGGGTGCTCGGAGAGGTCCTCGATCAGGAACACGTTGGGTACTCCCCGCTGCCAGCAGGGAATCGTCTCGGGGACACGGATCGCGTTGCGCTGCACGCCGTCCGTCCGCTTGCGCAGTGGCGTGTCGATGATGTCGGTGCCGAAGTGCTCGGCCAGCTTCTGCAGTTCGTCGCGCGTGTCGACCCGCAGGCACCAGCCGATGAACACGTCGCCGCCCTCGATCTGGTCGTAGAACCAGCGGGCGCTGGGGTTGGTCCGCGGTGCGTAGGCGTCGATGACGCTCTCGACTTCGATGTACTGGTCAGGGCCGAGCGGGACGATGCGGTTGGCGATGCCGAGGTGCGGGAACCAGCCCCCCTCGTACTGCCCGAACCCGGTTTCCGCGCAGAGCTGTTCGGTGCCCGCGTAGATGTTGCGGGACCCGAGCGAGATGTGGTCGATCGTGAGCAAGGTGTTTCGTCCTTCGTCAGGGGGCGGTGACTTCTTCGAGGTCGCCGTGGTGCGGGGCGGAGGTGTGGGAGGTGGCGGTGTGTGCCCGTATCCGGTTGCCGGCCACGGTGACGACGGCGCAGCCGACGAGCGAGGCGGCGATGAAGTACAGGCCGCTGTTGTAGTTCCCGGTCGCGTCGCGCAGCCATCCCACGATGTAAGGGGCCAGGAAGCTGCCGATGTTGCCGAGCATCGTGGTCAGGGCGATCCCGACGGACATGGCGACGGGTCCGCGCAGGTGTCCGACCGGGATCTGCCACATCAGGAAGAGGGCGGCATAGATACCGGACGTGAGCAGGACCGTACCGAGCAGGGTGAGCCACAGACCGGTGGTGTTGGCGGCCAGTACGGTACCGCCGGCGGCCAGCAGCGCGCCGCAGGCCACATGCCACACCCGCTCGTCGCGCCGGTCCGAGCTGGACACCCATACCAGGGCGACGAGCGTCGCGGGGATGTAGACGGACCCGGACAGCAGGCCCGTCTGGACCACGCTCAGCTCGGTGTGGGCCTGCTCGGCGAAGCCGGTGATGATCAGCGGAAGGAACGAGGTGATGGCGACGAAGCCGACCCACAGGAGGCTCACCCCCACGGAGAGGGTGACCAGGCGGAGGTCGCGCAGGCGCTCGAGGACATCACTGAACCGGATCTTCGGCTTCTCCGTGGCCGTCTCCGCCGTGGTGACCCCCAGCAGGGCCTCCCGTTCCGGCTCGGTGAGCCAGGTGGCGGTCGCCGGGGAGTCGGTCAGGAAGCGGAGCAGGACCAGGCCGAGGATGATCGTCGGCACTCCCTCCAGGATGAACATCCACCGCCACCCGGCCACTCCCAGCAGGCCGTGCGCGTACTGGATGATGGCCGCGGACAGCGGCGTACCCAGGATCGCGTAGAACGGCAGACACACCAGAGCGGTGACCCGGCCGCGCATCCGCGGCGGGAACCAGATCGTGAGGTACATGAACATCCCGGGAAGCATTCCTGCCTCGACGGCGCCCAGGGCGATTCTGCTCGCGATGAGGCTGCCCTCGCCCTGGATCAGGCTCGACAGCACGGCGACGACACCCCAGGACATGGTGAGCAGCCCGAGCCAGCGCCGCGGGCCCAGCCGGCCCAGCGCCAGATTGCCGGGGAGCTGCAGGGCGATGTAGCCCGCCGAGAAGATCCCGGTGGCGAAGCCGAAGGCGGAGGTGGTGATGCCGAGGTCGGCGTTCATCGTCAGCGCGGCGGTCCCGAGGTTGACGCGGTCGAGATAGCCGGCCGTGTACAGGAGCAGGACCAGCGGGCCCAGCCGTCTGAGGGCCTTTCCGACCGCCTGGCGCTCGGCCAGGGAGATGTCTGACACGGTGGGTTCCCTTCTCGGAACGGTTTGGAACGGCTGGAGCGGTCTGTCCGCTGGTCTCGGCGCCGGGCCCGTCACAGCCCGAGGAACGCCCGCGCGTTGGCGGTGAGCGTCCCGGCGTCGGGCCCGTGGTCGGTGGCGAAGCGGACGGGGTCGGGCTGGGCCATGTCGAACGGGTAGTCGCTCCCGCAGACGACGCCGCCCTTGGAGGCCTGCGCGGCCAGCAGCCCCAGTGGTCCGGGGTCGTGGGTGACGCTGTCGAAGAAGAGCTCGCCGAACACCTCCGCCGGCGGCCGGGTCGAGTGGCGGCGCACATCGGCCCGGGTCTGCCAGCCGTGGGTCCACCGGCCGAGCAGCCAGGGTGCGCAGCCACCGCCGTGCACGAAGCAGATCCGCAGCCGTGGCAACTGCTCCTTGACTCCGCCCAGGATGAGCGCGGCGACGGCGGTGGCGCTCTCGACGGGGTTGCCGACGAGGTTGGAGAGGTAGTGCTCCGACCACTCGGGCCGGGGCAGTTGCATGGGGTGGACGAGCACGGCGAGACCGAGATCCGCGGCGTCGGTGAGGATGTGGCGCAGCGCGCCCCGGTCCAGCGAGCGGCCGGCGAGCAGCGGCGGGATCGCGATCCCGGCGATGCCGTCGGTCCGGGCCAGCTGCTCCATCTGGGCCCGGGCCTCGTCGGCGTCGTCGAGGCCGACCAGGCCGAGCCCCACGAGCCTGCCGCCGGAGTCGGAGACCACGGCGGACAGCGCGTCGTTGAACGCCGTCACATAGGCACCGGCCCCCGGCACGCCGCCCACGGGGAACGCGAAGGGCGGCGCGGACAGGACCCGTACCCCCACGCCCTTGGCGCGCATGTCCTCGAGGATCGCGGGGACGTCGCTCATCGCCCGGGTCGGAATGGACAGCGGGACCTCGCCGAGGTGCAGTTCGCCGTCGCGGTCGTGCATGCCCCCGTACGGAGCGCCCGGGGGGAGGTGGAACAGCTCGGCGGGCAGCCAGTGGGCGTGGACGTCGATGACGCCCTCGGCGAGTGGGGTGCTGATCACGCCTGTCCCTCCTGCCGGGCGTCCGACGCATCGCCGTGGATGTCCAGTGGCGCGTTGGCGCTGTCGAGGTGCTCGACGGTGGTGAAGACCAGCTCGGTGTCGCCGACGTTCTCGATGTCGTGCAGCAGGTATTCGCCCGGGCCGAAGGTGAAGTGACGGGTCTCCCCGGCGTGGTAGGAGACCTCCCGGGTCGTACCGTCGTGCGTGTGCTGGCGACTGCGGCCGGCGTTCACCGCGGTCCAGAAGTAGTCGAGGACGTGCCGGTGGGCGTGCCAGCGCTCGCCGGGGGCGAGCCGGATCTCCCAGACCCGCACCCGCGGTGTCTCGCTCAGCAGCCGGGAGCCGACCCGGCCGTCGTGGGAGTGCGCTTCGAACTCCGCGCGCAGTTCCTGCGGCCATCCGTCGAATCCAGTGGCGACGAGGTCGCCTGCCAGAGGCAGGTCCGCGAGAAAGTTGTCACTGGTCATCGTTTTCTCCTTGGGTGTGATCCGTGGTGGGTCGAGGGCGGGCGGGGCCGGTGTCAGCGCCCGGGGCCGTAGAGACCGAAGCGCAGGCTCGGGTCGCCGGGCTTCCAGGTGTTCGAGAACTGGGACCGCTCGCCCATGGCCACGACCCGCTCCAGCAGCCTGGCGCTGAGTTCGAGCTGGACCGGCTCCCACGTGCGCAGGGCGGCGCCGATGTCGCCCTCCGCTTCCTGGAGGGCACCGACCAGGGCCCAGGCGTCGGCCGCCGCTTTCGCGGTGCCGGCCGCGGCGTGCGGCCGGGCGGCACACGCGGCGTCGCCGATCAGGGCCACCCGGCCCTCGGCCATCCGGGACGCGCGCACATCGGAGACGACCTGGATGTACGGCGTGGTCGTGGACGTCACCACCTCGGCTGCCGCGGGGGACAGCATCCGCCGCGCCGCGTCCCGCATCTCGTCCACGTAGCGGTCCTGGACCTGGGAGGGGTGGATCGACACCGTGCCGGCGAAGCCGCGCTTGTCGATCAGCATCTCGGCCAGCTCGGGGCCCTCGGGCACGTTCCGGTACCAGACGTAGTTCATGAGCCGGTCCTGCGGCCCGGTCCCGCCTTCGCCGGGGATCGGGTAGAGCGTGATGTGCGAGTGGGGCACCACGGTGTAGCTGATGGAGTCCTTCAGCAGCTCACGGGTGCCCTCGGACAGGTCCTTCTCCGGGACCGTGCCGCGCCAGCCGATGTATCCCGAGTAGGTGAGATCCGCGGCCGGGTCGAGGCGCCGGCGCCCGACGGAGGTGATTCCATCGGCAAAGACCACCAGGTCAGCCGTCACCTCACGCCCGCTCACGAACCGCACCGTGACGGATCGCTCGTCCTGGTCGAAACCGCAGGCGTACTCGCCCAGGTGGTAGCGATCGGTTCCGAAGTCGCCGAGCAGGGCGCGGTAGAACGTGCCCCAGGAGGTGTAGCTCCAGGTCCGGCGCTCGCGGTGCAGGATCTGGTTGTCGGTGTCCAGGTACTGCACCCAGTCCGTGGAGGTGCTGAGGTTTTCCGGATGCTGCTCACTGCGCTCGGTGAACCAGCGCAGGGTGTCCGGCTGGAGCACGATGCCGCTTCCGCGTCCGTCGAGTGCGGTGGGGGTCCGCTCGAAGACGTCGACGGTGAAGCCCAGGTCGCGCAGGAGGAGCGCGGTGGTGAGCCCGCCGATCGATCCGCCGATGACCACGGCGGTGGCGCCGTCGTACGCGTTCATGTGTACATCTCCTTGCTGGTGGTCGACCCGGTCGGTGGCTGTGCCTGATCCGGGCCGAGGTCGATGGGGTCGCTGGGGAGCTCGGCGCCGCGGGTCTCCGGCGCGAAGGCGAGTCCGGCCACGGCGATCAGACCGACCGCGGCGACACAGGTGGTCGCCAGGCCCAGGTCGCCGCCGAACCACGAGGTGGCGATGACACCGGCCACCAGCGGGCCGGCCGCGGTGATGGACCGGCCGATGCTGTTGCACAGGGCCATGCCGGTGGCGCGCACGCTGGGCGGGAAGAGTTCGGGGCCGTAGACGAAGGTGCCCGACAGGGCCCCGAACAGGCCGAACCCGACGACCGGCAGGGCGAGAAGGAACTCGCCGTAGCCGTGGTGGAAGGGGAAGAGAAAGCCGACGCTCGCGGCGGAGACGGCGAAGCTGATGGCGAAGGCCTTGCGCCGCCCGAACGCGTCGGCGAGGAAGCCCCATGAGGCATAGCCGAGGACGCCGCCCGCGTTGAACAGCATCGAGGCGACCGCGACGCGGCTGTTGGCGGTCTTGGGGGACATCGCGCTGGCCGCGGTCATCTGGCGGATGATCTGGGGATACCAGGTCGACACGCTCCAGAAGGCGATCAGCGAGCCGGTGGCCAGCGTCGTGCAGATCGCCGTCCTGCCCAGCAACGGCGCGGCGAGCAGCCGGCGCAGGACGAACTGGTCCGCGGCGGCCACCTGCCCCTGCGACTTCCGTGTCCGGCGTGCCGCGATGGCGCCCTGGATCTCCGGGGGCTCGGGAACGTAGCGGCGGATGAACCACACGAGGAGGGCGGGTGCCACCGCGATGCCCATCATCAGCCGCCAGCCGTGGTCGCCCAGCAACTGGTAGGCGAGCGCGGCGATGAAGAAACCGGCGGCGTAGCCGGACATCATCACGCCACAGGCCCGCGCCCGGTAGCGGTTGCGCCACACCTCGGCCACCAGCGCGGCCCCGACCGGGGCCTCGACGCCCGAGCCGAGCCCGGCGACGAACCGCAGGACACCGAGTTGCCACCAGGTGTCGGCGAACGCCGCCAGCGCGGTGAACACCGCATAGGTGACGATGCCGGCGGACAGCACCCGGACCCGCCCGAAGTAGTCGGCGAGGATGCCGAAGAGGAGCCCGCCGACCGCCCAGCCGGCGAGGAACAGGGCCACGGTCAGCCCGCCGTAGAACCCGATGGCGTCGGGGTCCACCGCGACGCCGCTGTGCGGCAACAGCTCGGTCATGGCCGGGCCGAGGACCAGTGCGTACAGGCTTCCGGCGAAGCCGTCCAGGGCCCAGCCCATCGTCGTCCCCAGCAGGACGAGCCATTGCATTCGGGTGATCTCCGCGCGCCAGCCGCGAGCGGGCCGGGCGACCTGTGTGTTCGACATGGGCGGGTCCTTCGCTGGACGTTGCCGGACAGGAGTCGTCGTGGGAACCAGGGGGAATCCGGTGGGGGTGGGGAAGCGCCGTGGGACAGCCGGTCGGCTCAGACGGGCGGGCCGGTCGGCTCAGACGGGCGGGCCGGTCGGCTCGGACGAGTCAGTTGAGACGGCCGGGCTCGGCGTTCCCGTACCAGTCGACGTCGTCCGCGGCGGTCCGCACCACGACGGTCTTGATCCAGGTGAAATCGTCGAAGGACTCCTGACCGGCATCCCGCCCGGTACCGGACTCCTTGACCCCGCCCCACGGGAGCGACGGCTCCAGCCGGTGATGGTCGTTGACCCACACCATTCCCGCGGTGACGCGGTCCGCGACCCGGTGACCACGAGCGATGTCACGGGTCCACACCCCGGCCCCGAGACCGAACCGGTTGTCGTTGGCCATCGCGACCGCGTCGTCCTCCCAGTCGAAGGGCACGACGACCGCGACCGGTCCGAAGATCTCCTCACGTGCGACGGTCATGGACATCGTGGCATCGGCCAGCACGGTCGGCTGCACGTAGTAGCCCGATGCGAGCTCGGCCGGCAGCTCGGGAACGCCCCCGCCGGCGGCGACGCGGACACCCTCCTCGACACCGGTCGAGATCAGGCGCAGGACCTTGTCCCGCTGGACACCGCTGATCAGCGGCCCCAGCTGGGTCTCCGGCCGCACCGGGTCCCCGATCCGGATCGCCGAGGCCCGCGCGCTCAGCGCCTCGACGAAGTCGTCGTAGATCCCGCGCTGGACGAGGAACCGCGAACCGGCCACACAGGACTGCCCGGCCGCCACGAAGGCGGCGAACGCCGCTCCTTCGGCGGCGACGCGCGGGTCGATGTCGTCGAACACGACGATCGGGGTCTTGCCGCCGAGCTCCGCGGTGACGCGGGCGAACCGGGCAGCCGTGGCGACCGCCGCGGCCCGCCCGGCCTCGGTGCCACCGGTGAGCGTGATCTTGGCGATGTCGGGGTGTCCGGTGAGCCGTTCCCCCACCTCGCGTCCGCCGGTCACGACACGGACCACGCCCTCCGGCAGCCCGGCCTCGCGCAGGATGTCGACCAGCGCCAGCGTGGTCAGCGGTGTCATCTCGGAGGGCTTGACCACCACGGTGTTCCCGGTGGCCAGCGCCGCGGACAGGCTGCGCGCGAGGATCAGCAGGGGGTGGTTGAACGGCGTGATGATGCCGCACACGCCGAGCGGTGACCGCCGCTGATAGGTCAGATAGGGGCCGTCGCCGGGCAGAACGGCGTCCCTCTGGGTGGCCAGCAGACCCGCGTTGTAGCGGAACCACTCCGGAACGCGGGAGAGCTGCGCCCTGGTCTCGGTGATGGGGCGGCCGTTGTTCCGCGTCTCCAGCTGGAACAGCGACTCGGTGTGCGCCTCGATCGCGTCGGCGAACCGCAGCAGGTACCTGGCTCGCTCACTGCGGGGCATACGCGGCCACGGACCGGATTCGAAGGCCGCCCTCGCCGCCCGCACCGCCTCGTCCACCTCAGCCGCCGTGCTGTCCGCGACGGTGCGGATGACCTCGCCGGTGGACGGGTTGACGATCGCCCGATCGCGGTGCGCGGTGTCGTCGTCCGCCGTCGCCGCCGTCGTGCTGGTGGCGTCGCTGAGCAGGGAGGTGTTCTCGTTCATGGGCTGTCCTCACGAAGGGCACAGGGCCGCGGATGCGGATGCGGGTGTGGGAGGGGGATGAGCGGTGTCCACGCCTCGGCGCGGCAGCGTGCGGTCGAGTATTCAGACAGTCCCCGGGCATCTCCATGTCTGTGCCGACACAATCCATCCGGATCTGTGTCTTCGCTGACACACCGCCGCGTGCCATGCTGGGTGTATGCCGACGAGGTCACTGGAGGACGCGGACTCCGCGGGGTCGGACGGAGCCGAGTCGCACGCCGAACTGCGCCGCTGGCTGGAGGCCGTACAGGCGCTGAGCGCGGCCGTGAGCGCCGGACGCGGCCTGCGAGAGGTCCTCGGCCTCGTCGCGGACACGGCGCGATCCCTCCTCGGGTTCGACTTCTGCGGAGTCCTGATCCCCGACAGCTCCGGGCGGAACCTCGTCATCGAGGGGTGGAGCGGGCTGTCGGCCGAGTACGTGGCACGCGTCAACTCCGACCGTCCGGTGTCCCTGCACGGGGACGGTGTCCACCACGCGCCGTCGAGCCAGGCATACCGGTCCGGTCTGCCCGTCGCGGTGCGGGACATCGACCGCGAGCCGCAGTTCACGCCGTGGGGCGGGGTCGCGAAGGAGCAGGGCTACCGGTCGATGCTCTCGGTGCCGCTCATCGCCGGCGGCGACGTGGTCGGCACGCTCAACAGCTACCACTCAGCCGTCCACGACTTCACCGACCACGAGGTCGAGCGGCTCACCCTGCTGGCCAACCACGCCGCGATCGCGCTCACCTCGGCGCGGATGGTCGAGGAACTCCAGCAGCTGAACATCTCGCTGCGCCGCCAGCGCGACCTGCTGACCAAATCGGAGCGGATACACCAACGCCTCCTGGCGGTCGCCCTGCGGGCCGGCGGCCTGGACGGCATCGTCCAGGCTCTTTCGGAACTCGTGTCGCGGCCCGTGCTCGTCGAGGACGCCCGCGGCGCCGTGCTCGCGCGGACCGGCTCCGCCTCGGAGCTGCCGGGCAGCGACGTCAGGGCCGCGCTGCCACTGGAGGAGGATCCATCGGTGCCGCACCCGCCCGGCACCGGCATCGTCCGAGAAGAAGGCGGATATGTCGCCGCCACGGTGAGGCTGGCGGGGGAGGTGGTCGCCCGCGTGTGGCTGCCGCGCGGCGCCGCGGGGTTCTCACTCCTCGACGAACGGGCTCTTGAACACGCCTCGCTCGTGATCTCGCTCGAGCTGTTCCGGCTGCGCACCGGCACCGAGGTCGAGCACCGGCTCCGCGGCGAACTGCTCGCCGACATCCTGAGCGGCGCCGCCGTCGATTCACCCCCGGTCGCGGAGCGGGCGCGTCGACTGGGCCACGACTTGTCCCGCCCCCATGTCGCCGTCGTCGGGCAGCTCGACGTGGCGACCGAATCCCGAAGGTCCCTCATCTACCAGCGCGCACTCGCTCTGGTCTCCGAACTCGCCGCCGCCTACACGCCGAGACCCCTCGTCGCCATGCACCAGGGAGCCGTGGTCGCGCTGTGGCCCCTGGACAGCGTTCGTACGCGAGCGCCGACTCCCCCGGCCGACGGGAAGGCACGCATGGACGCCGTCGCCACCTCGATACGGCGTGCGATGGCCTCGCTGCCGGACGCGGAGGGAGCCACCGTCGCGGTGTCCGGTGCCGAGCTGCGGACCTTCGCGCAGGCGTACCGGACCGCTCGCGGAGCGCTCGATGTGGCGCTGCGCACCGGGCGTTCGGACACCGTGGTGACCCCGGACGATCTCGGCGTGGCCGGCCTGCTCCTGCAACTGGGCGACGCCCGGCAACTGGTCGCCTTCGCCGACCGCACACTGGCGGCGGTCCGGCAGCACGATCTGCTGCGCGGCACCCATCTGCTGCACACCCTCCGCGTCTATCTGGACAGCGGGCTCAGCAGGACGGAGGCCGCGCAGCGGCTCAGTGTCCACCCCAACACGGTGAGCCAGCGCCTGCGGCGGATCGAGGCGGTGGCCGACCTCGACCTCTCCGTTCCGGCGACCGTGGTGGAGGTCAGCGCGGCCCTGCTGCTCCTGGACGTGGCCGAGGGCGGACACCCGGCCTGACGGGTCTCGCCTCGTCACCTCCGCCAGAACAGGTGGTGCGTCACGCCACTCGGGCTGGGCACGACGTCGAGGTGGAATCGGTCGAGCAGTTCATCGGGTGACTCCCAGAGCCGTAGCCCGGATCCGAGCCGCACGGGTGAGACCGCCACATGCATGGTGTCGACGAGGTCGGCGTCGAGGAACTGCCGGATGGTGGTGACCCCGCCGCCGAGCCGGACGTCCTTGCCCTGCGCCGCCTGCCGCGCCTGCTCGAGGACCGTGGCCGGGTCGCCTTCGACGAAGTGGAACGTGGTGTCGGAGAGCGTGAACGAAGGACGCTTGTGGTGGGTCATGACGAACACCGGGGTGCGGAAGGGGGGCTCGTCACCCCACCAGCCGCGCCACTCGTGGTCGTGCCAGGGCCCGCGCTGGGGCCCGAACTTGTTACGGCCCATGATCTCGGCGCCGATGTTGCGTGCGTAGTCCCGGGTGAGGTAGTCGTCGAGGCCGCGGCTCCCGCCGGGATCGGTGCGCATGGGCCAGCTCGCCGTGGCGCCGGCCCAGGCGAACAGCCTTCCGGGATCGACATGGCCGAACGGATGCTCGAGGCTCTGGTCCTCACCGGCGCCGATTCCGTCACTCGAGATGTTGAAGTTCTGGACTCTCAGCAGCTGAGTCACGTGTTCCTCCCGTGTTGTCGACAACGGTGATGAGACTCTTCGGGCCGAGAAAACTCATCGCTGCGTCAGCGGCTCGCCCCCGGCGGGCGCACCATGAAGACGTCGATCGGGTCCTCGGCCTCCACGGTGAAACCGTGGCGCTCGTAGAGCCGACGGGCGGCACTGCCCTGCAGGACGTTCAGACCCACGCCCACACCCTGTGCGTCGGTCCCCTTCAGCACCGTGCGCAGGACAGCGGATCCGAGCCCCTGGCCTTGCCAGTGCGGAGCGAGGTAGAAGTGTTCCAGCCACCGCATCCCTTCGGCGGGCAGGCTGCCTTCGGAGGGCCGGACCGTGACGCATCCCGCGAGTTCACGGCCGACCATGATGATCGACGTGTGCTGAGTGGAGAAGGAATCCCGCAGCCGCTGCCGCACCCGGTGCTCGTCGTAGCGCCCGAGACGTTCCAAGTCCGCGCGCATGACCGTGGCCCGCAACTCCGCGACGGCCTCGATGTCCGCGGCCGCCCCCGAACGCAGCATCCAGCCCGTGACGTGCCTCGACGTGGTCCGTGCGGGCGCCGCTATGTCAGGTCGCGCCGTGTTCCCCATGATCCCTGCGTCCATGACCGGAGTATCTCAGTCCCCCTGCTCCGGGACCCTCGCACCCGCCGACAGCAGCCTCTCCGCCAGTGTCCGGCAGCGCCTCGCGAGCTCGGGAGGGTCGAGCACCTCGAAGCCGTGCCCCAGCAGGAGCACCTGCATGAGCACGAAGTCGAGGCTGGGGGCGCCGGTGAGCACCTCGCAGAGCCCGCTTCCTCGCGACCGTACGACGGCCGCTGATGCCGGAATCTGCGCGCGCACCGTGTCGGCCGACGCGTGCACGAGGAAGCGCGCCTGGTGCGGGTAGACCCGACTCGCCACGCTCTCCTGCACATACGTCGCCGCGTCGGGCGCCGTGCGCGGGCAGAAGCGCCAGGTCCGCGCCGACACAGCGGTCATCCGGTCGACGCGGAAGTTGCGCCAGTCGTCCCGGTCGAGGTCGTAGGAGAGGAGGTACCAGCGCCGATCCGAGGCGACCAGGCGGTAGGGCTCGACCCGCCGCCGCCGTACCTCGCCCCCGGACGGGTAGTCGAAGTCGGCCTCGACCTCGTCGCGGCAGGCTCTGGCCAGCGTCATGAGCACCACGGGGTCGACCGGTGTGGTGCCTCCGCCGAAGGACTCCACCGAGCCGGAGAGCGCGCGCACCTCGTGCCGCAGCCGGGTGGGCAGCACCCGGTCGAGCTTGGTCAGCGCCCGGAGTGCGGCGTCCCTGGCGCCGACGACCGCGCCACCCGCGCCCGCGAGCAGCGAGACCGCCGTGGCGATCGCCTCCTCGTCGTCGAGAAGCAGCGGCGGCAGGTCCTGTCCCGGGCCGAGCTGGTAGCCGCCGCCCACCCCCTGGGTGGCCTGCACCGGGTAGCCGAGCGTGCGCAGCCGATCGACATCACGCCGTACCGTGCGCGGCGTGACCCCGAGCCGGTCGGCGAGCTCGGGTCCGGTCCAGACCCGGCGCTGCTGGAGGAGCCCGAGCAGGGTGAGCACCCGCTCCGTCGTACCGCGTTCGTCACCGCTTGCCACGCCCATGTGGCCCACCCTGCCAGATAGCGGACCGATACGGTCCGCTAGGGGTGTCAGGGTGGCTCCATGGACGCAGACGAACACGACTGGAACCGGACACTGCGTGAGCAGTGGGAGTTCCACTGGAACCATCAGCTCCGGCCCCGGCTCGACGGCCTGACCGACGACGAGTACTTCTGGTCGCCGACGCCGGACGCCTGGAGTGTGTGGCCGCGCGGCAGCTCGACCGCCCCCGTGCAGGCCGGCGTCGGGGACTTCACGATCGACTATGCCTTCCCCGAGCCGGTCCCCGAGCCCTTCACCACCATCGCTTGGCGACTCGGCCACGTCATCGTCGGCGTGCTCGCCGCGCACAGCGCGGCGCACTTCGGCGCGCCGGCGGCGTCGTACCAGACCTGGGAGTACGCCGGCAGCGCGGCCACCGCGCTCGACCAACTCGAGACCCAGCTCGACGTCTGGCTGACCGGGGTGCGCGGCCTCGGCGAGGCCGGGCTCCGGGCCCCGGTCGGTGAGAAGGAGCCCTACCCCGAGTCGGCCCTCGAGCTGTCCATGGCCGGTCTGGTGCTGCACATCCACCGTGAGCTGATTCACCACCTTTCCGAGGTCTGCCTGCTGCGCGACCTCTACCTGCACACAAATGCCGCTGCGAAAGGCGCAACCCGATGAGCCGCCACATCCAGGTCACGTTCGACGCCCACGACCCGCAGGCCCTGTCGTCCTTCTGGCGGGACGTGCTGGGCTATGTCCATCCCGGCCCGCCCGGAGTCGACCTGCCTGAGGGCGCCGATCCGCTGGCCGCCTGGGACGACTTCCTCGCGCGGGTCGGCGTACCGGAGGAGGAGCGCAATACGCGCTCGGCCATCGAGGACCCGGACGGACACGGCCCACGGCTGTTCTTCCAGCAGGTGCCGGAGGACAAGGCCGCCAAGAACCGCGTCCACCTCGACGTCCGTGCGGCGCCCGGGCTGCGGGGAGAGGAGCGGATGGCGGCGCTGGAGGTCGAGTGCGACCGGCTCGTCGCGCTGGGAGCGACGCGTGTGCGTCGCCACGAGCCGGCCCCTCCGATGAGCGCCGGCTTCATCGTGATGGTCGACCCCGAGGGCAACGAGTTCTGCCTGGACTGACGCGGCTTCAGCTGTGGTCGACGATCGCAGCCGTGGGGGAAATCTCCCGCGTCGACCGTCTGCCGACTCACCCCACCGGCGGGGAGGCAGGCTCGACCTCGAGGTAACGGCGGCCGCGTGGCCCTCGGTATTCCAAGGCTTCCCAGCCCAGCCGGCGCAACGCGGCCACGCAGCCCCTCAACTCGTCCTGAGCCGCGTACGCGGCACCGCTGCCCGGCGGGCCCAGCCACTCGACCCGCACGATGCCGGGCTGGTCGGTCGCGCTGACGCAGTATCCGGTCGCGACGCGGCGCCCCTTCGCGTCGGTGGCGGACGGCGGAACGCCGGCGGCCTCGAGGGCGAGGGCCACAGCGCGCACCGGCCGGCGCCGTTCCCATTCCGCGGGCGCACGCTCAGGGGGAGCGGTGTTCATCAGCCGCCGGATCTGCAGCAGTCCCTCGAACGCCGCCTGAACCGCGGCTTCCCGCCCTGGGCCGCTCCCCGCGGGGAGCGGCCCGGCGCCGGTAGCCACCTCGAACCCGGCAGACGCCCGGCCGGCGTCGTCCTCACCCGACATCCGCTGCTCCCTTGCCGTCCCGTGGCCGATGCTGTCCTTACGTGGGTTCGCGTTGAGCGATGTCTGCCGGGGACGTGGGCATGGCGCCAAGGGGCAAAAGCTGCGGGCGCTTCGCGGTGCGGCCGTCGCCTGAGGACTGACCGCGCAGCCGGCGCCCGACCCAGGGACCGAGGAACGCCGCTGCCCAGCGCAGTTCGGCCGCTGCGGCGTGCAGGCCCCTGGGGACCGCCTGTGGCGGCAGGGGGCGCGTCCAAGCGTCGTCGCTTCCGGGCAGGTGGATGGCTTCGGCCAGGGCAGCGGCGATCCGCTCGTGGCCCAAGGGGCTCGCGTGGAGTCGGTCCGCGCTCCACAGCCGTGGGTCGGTGGCGATGGCGTGCCGGGCGGTTTCGGCGACCGTGACCCCGTGTCGGGCGGCCGCGGCACGGATGCGGGTATTGAGGTGGAACACCCGGGACCTGATGGGCCGGGCCAGGGGCGCGATCTTTCCCACGTCGGGGAAGGTCAGTGTCACCACCTGGGCCCCCGCCGCCGTGAGCGCGGCGAACATCTCCTCCAGGTGCCCGGCCACCTCCGCGGCGTCGAACCGGGGCCGGAGCAGGTCGTTGACCCCGGCGACCACGGTGGCCAGATCGGGGCGCAGGGCGAGGGCAGGCTCCAGCTGTTCAGCGTGGACCTGGGCGGCGACACGCCCTCGTACGGCCAGATTGGCGTAACGGAGCCCGGGGCTGACGGCTGCGAGGTGCTCGGCGAACCGGTCGGCGAAGCCGCGCAGGCCGCCGAGGTCGTCCCCGTCGCCCAGCCCCTCGGTCTGGCTGTCGCCCAGGGCGACGTAGCGCACATATTCACCGCTCGGCATGAGTCGTCTTCCTCTCCCGCAGGACAGTCGCGATCCGCAGGCACCAGTCCCGGTGGCCCTGCTCAAATGCCAAGCCGCGCAGGCACGTGAGATACGGACCGATCCGCGTGCCTCGGCGCAGGAAATCCTCTTCGTCCGCGTCGCCACGCATCTGCCGCAGCAGATTGCCCAGAAGTTCGATCTTGGCGTCGGCCGCGGATGCCCGCTCTTCGAGCTGCCCGATCACCGACGCGGTGCCGATCCGGTCGGCGACCTGGACCTTGACCAGTAGATCGTCGCGGATGAACGAGGGCTTCGACACGGCCGCGGTGAACTCTTCCAGCTCGGCGCGACCGGCGTCGGTGACGTGGAACAGGCGCTTGTTGGGCCGGGTCTCCTGGACCACCTCCCGACCGGCGACCAGCCCTTCCCTCTCCAGCTTGGTCAGCTCGGCGTACAGCTGCTGGGGCAGGGCGTGCCAGAAGTTCGCGACGCCGACATCGAACGCCTTCGACAGCTGGTATCCGCTGTATTCGCCGTCCAGCAGCGCCGCCAGAACGGCATGTCGCAAGGCCATCGAAGCAGCTCCTTCCCTCTCCTCGTCCGCCACCGCATCATACTCAAGAAAATGACTAATCATATCCTTGAGTACACAGATTGCTGGGGTTCCGCCGAAGTGAGGGCACGCCTGTGCGTTACCTCAACGGTTCCTGCGCCGGATCAGCAGCAGCATGCAGGCGACGACGCCGAGGGCCACGGTGGCGAGTCCCGAGCCGCCGAGCGTCGCTCGTGGGCCCAGCGCCGCGGTGAGCGGTCCGCCGATCGCGGTGCCGAGTGGCGATGCGGTGAGCAGGGCCGCGCTGCGGGCCGCGAGCATCGCGGCCAGGTGGTGCGGTGGCGACTTCGCCTGCATGAGTGTCACCGAGAGCGCCACGAACGGTCCGTAGATCGCACCGCCGAGCGTGAACGCCGCGACGGTGACGGCCGTCGGTACGTCGAACCCGAACGGCAGCAGCGAGAGCCCCCAGCCGACCACGATGCCCACCGTCACGGGCCACAGTGGCAGCCGCCGCAGCGCACCGGCCGCGAGTCCGCCGAGCAGCGCGCCGATGCCGAACAGCATCCAGTACAGGCCGAGCAGCGTGCCCGGTGCGTGCAGGTCGTCGGTCACGTGGAGCGGCAGGGCGACCTCGACCGGACCGTACAGCAGGTTGAAGAACCAGGTGAGCGTCAGAAGTCCGAGCAGTTCGGGATGGGATCGCAGCAACGCGAGACCGCCGCGGGCGGCCGCCTGGTCGACGGCGTCGACTTCTCCCGACTCCGGCAGGCGGGTACGCACGACGAGCACGGCGAGGAAGAGGTAGGTGAGCGCGTCCAGGCCGAGCACCAGCGCGGAGCTGACGTACGTCACCAGAACACCGGCGACCGCGGGCCCGGCGATCGTGGCAGCGAAGTTGAGCGAGCTGACGAGGGTGTTCGCAGCGAGCCGCTGCTCGTCGGGCAGCAACTCGGCCAGCAGGGTGTACTTGCCCGCGCTGCCCCACGCGTGCAGCAGGGAGGAGACCGCGAGCAGCACGACGTACAGCGACGGCGTGAGCAACCCCGCGAACCAGGCGAGCGGTACGGCGCCGAGAAACACGGCGCGCACCACGTTGTCGGCGAGCAGCAGCCGTCCGGCCGGCACCCGGCGCAGGCGGCGGCTGAACACCAGCGCGCCGACCACGCCCGGCAACGTGTAGGCGGCCACCGCGCCGCCGACCCACAGTCCCGTGGCCGCTTGCGGTGCGAGCTCGATGGCCAGCCATGCCACCGCGACGAAGCTCATCCCGTCCCCGAGGTACGAGACCGCGAAGCCGAGGATCAGTCGCCGGAACACCGGATTGGCGAGCACCGGCCGGTAGGCGGGGGGAACAAGGCGTCGGAACATCGAGAGGACCTCGTGAAGATGCACCTGGGATCGGTCTCGTCTCAGCTGTCCGCCACTCCTGCGATACGGCGCTCGTCGTCGGTGGCCCCAAGGACGCCGGGGCCACGGTGCGGGAGGACCCTCGTGTGATTGGTGATGTCCATGGCAGCCACGCTAACTGCGGGGCAGGGAGCGGCGCTTCTTGATTCCTGATCCGCCTGGCCATCCTTTTCGCCACGCCCCCACGGCTCGTCGATGGAAGTGTGGCTATGGGCCGTCGTCGTGGCTCCCCTGGCCGAGGGCCGTGAGTTTGACCTGGAGTTCGTCGGCGGCCGGGTGGCAAATCTCGTCAGCGATCTCGAGGGCCTTCCGCCAGACAGGCCCGGCCGTATCAGGCCTGCCGGCGGCGACATGGGTATCGCCGAGATGGTTCAGGATCTCCGTTTCGTTATATCGGTCGCCGAACCGGCGGACCAGGCCGAGGGCCCGCTCGTAGCAGTCCGTGGCGTCGTCGTAGGCGGCGAGGTGATGATGTGCGAAGCCGAGGCTGTCCCATGCCCCCGCCTCGGCGTGCTGGTCGCCGATCTCCTGGTTGAGGGCCACGGCCCGGGCACAGTAGTCGAGAGTCTGCCGGTAGTTGCCGAGCATCGCGTGCAGCCACCCGGCGTTGTTCAGTGCCATGGCCTGCCCGGTCCGGTGGCCGACCCGCTGGTAGAGCCTCAGCGCCCGTTCGTTGTGGTCGAGCGCGTCCTGCCGACGGCCTTGCTGATCGCACACCCACCCCAGGCCGCGGTGGGTGTGCGCTTGGCCCAAGTGGTCCCCGACGTGGTCGTAGATGGCCAAGGCGCGCTGGAAGTGGGTGTATCCGTCGTCGAGACGGCCCATCTGGGTGTTGAGGACGCCGAGGCTGCGGTGTGCGCCTGCCTGTGCCAACCGGTCCCCGAGCCGTTGCGCGGTCTCGAGGGCGGACTGCTGGCTGGCCGCCCAGTCATGCCAGTGGCCCCGGTAGTCGAAGTACGTCTCGAGGGCCCAGGCCAGCTGCCAGACGTAGGTGTCGAAGCCGGCGCTGATCGCCAGGTCGACGGCGGCGAGCAGCACCGGGTGCTCAGCGGTGAACCAGTCCAGTGCCGCGCCGTGGTCGGCCAGACCCTCGGGGGTGACCCCCTCCCGGGGGGTTGTCAGCTGGAGCACGTCGCGGTGCGGGTCCAGCAACCCGTCGGCAAGGCGGGCCGTGTGGAGATAGAAGTCCATCAGCCTGTGCAGTGCTGCCCTGCGGACGGCGGTGGGCCGGCTGAGGCCGCGCTCTGTGGCGTACAGGCGGATGAGGTCGTGCATCCGGTAGCGGCCGGGGGTGTGCTCTTGGACCAGATGTGCGGCCTGCAGCCTGCGCAGGAGTGCGCGTACCCGTGGGATGGGAAGGGCGGTGAGGGCCGCGATGGCGGACAGGCTGATGTCGGGGCCCGGTGCCAGGCCGATGAGTCCGAAGGTTTGCGCCGTGTCCGGGTCGAGGGCGTGGTACGAGGAGGAGAACACGGCACGCAGGTCGGCAATGATGTCGCCGGTGTCCAGGGCGTCGAGCCGCGTGCCGACGTCATGGAGTTCCTCGGCCAGCGTGGCGAGCGGGAAGTCGGGCCGGGTGTCGGCCAGCGCCGCCACGATGCTGACTGCCAAAGGCAAACCCGCACAGTGTTTCAGCAGCGCTTCAGCGGCCTGGGGTTCTGCGGCGATCCGGTGCGGGCCGAGGCGTCGGGTGAGCAGTCGACGGGCCTCCGCATCGGTGAGGACGTCCAAGGTGAGGGGCTGAGCGCCGTGGGCGGTGGCGAGGCCGGTGAGCTGGTTCCGGCTGGTGATGACGACGGTGCACGTCGGGCTGCCGGGCAGCAGCGGGGCGACCTGGGCGGTGTCGCGGGCGTTGTCGAGGACGATGAGCATGTGTTTGTCGGCGGTCAGGCTGCGGAACAACCCGGCCATGGCATCCGAGTCGGCGGGGATTGTCGCGGGGTCGGTGCAGAGCGTTTCGAGGAATCCGCGCAGCACGACCGCCGGTGACACCGGTTTCCCTGAAGGTGAGAAGCCGCGCAGGTCCGCGTACAGCTGCCCGTCCGGGAACCGCATCTGCTGATCGTGAGCCCAGCGCAGGGCCAGCCAGGTCTTACCGATGCCGCCGGGGCCGCCGATGGCTGAGATCACCACCGTACCCCCCTCCCGCGCCTCGGCGTCCAGCATGGAGTCGAGCTGGGCGAGTTCGCGGGAGCGGCCGGTGAATGCCGCGGGGGGTGCGGGTAACTGGTGTGGCACCGGACTGTGCACCGCCGCCGTGGCAGGGACGGCGGAGGCGGGCTCTGTCAGGGTTGGATCGGCGGCGAGCATCCGCTGGTGGAGATGTTGTAACGCGGGGCCGGGGTCGATACCCAGCTCTTTCGCCAATCGCCCCTGGACGCCCCGGTAATGGGTCAGCGCGTCCGCGGCCCGTCCGCTGCGGTACAGCGCCAGCATCACCTGGCCGGCCACCCGGTCGTTCATCGGACAGGTTTCCGCCAGGGCGAGGAGTTCGGGCAGGATCTCGCAGTGCTGTCCCAGCCGCAGCTGCATGTCGGCCAGGTCCAGCCGCGCAGCCATCCGCTCACCGTCCAGAAGCTCGCGCTGCGAGTTGAACCAGGGGGTGTCGGCCTCAGCGAACGCCTTCCCCCGCCACAGGCTCAGGGCCTCCGCCCACAGTGCGGCAGCCTGCTCCCCGTCGGCCAAGGAGCGAGCCCGGCTGACCAGGTCGCGGAAGCGGTGCACATCCACTGCGGCTGGATCCGCTGTCAGCCGGTAGCCGCCGTGCTCTCGTGTGATGTCCGCCGCGACCCGTGCCAGCACCTGCCGTAGCCGGGAGATATAGCCGTACAACGCGTCCGGGCCGTGCCGCGCGGCGGCCTCCCCCCACACCCGGTCCACCAGCACATCCGTTGGCACTGCTTTCCCGGTGTCGACGAGCAACGCTGCCAGCACGTGTCGTTGTCGTGCGTGTCCGATGGACACTGCCGCATCGTTCCGCCATACCGTAATGGGGCCCAGGACCCCGAACCGTACCGCCATCCCCGTCCTCATACGGTTGATCACTTGAGCAGTGGTTCTACCCGTCGCTGAACCAACGGGTCCAGCTCGATTCCAGATTTTCCGAAGGTTTCCACAAGGCGGCCTCGACACGGTGGGACACCAGTTCAGTACAGCAGGAGCAGCAGGCCGACCTCCCGTCGGCGGGGGCATGCGGCGGACTTGTCGCGAGCCGCGCGCAGCGGGGCGAGTGGGCCGAATGGGGGAGGCCGTCTCGTGGCAGACTTGTTCGATGGAACCCAGGTTCGGGAACCGGACGACGGAAGGGAGGCCGCGCCTGCCTCCATCGCCGAAGTCCGGCCCGCTTCCGTGCCGATCGAGGCCCTACGACTCGGGGAGTCACCGAGGTTGCTCGAGCCCGACCGGCAGCACATCGAGGCTCTGGCCCAGATGGATGAGCCGCTGCCACCGATTCTGGTCCACTGGCCATCGATGACGGTCGTGGATGGAACCCACCGCTTCCTCGCCGCCCGTCTGCGCGACCAACAGGCCGTTGAGGTCTGTTACATGGAGGGCGACCGGGAATCGGTCTTCGTCGCGGCGGTCAAGGCCAACAGCGCACATGGCCTGCCACTGACACTCGCGGACCGCACGGCGGCAGCCGCTCGCATTCTCCGCTCGTACCCCGCTTGGTCGAACCGGGTGATCGCGGGTATCACCGCGCTCGCCGCGTCCACGGTGGGCGCGATCCGCGAGCGGGAATCGGCGGGTGAGCAGCTCGACAGCCGGGTCGGCCGGGACGGGCGGGTGCGCCCGCTCAGCACGGCCGCGGCTCGTCAGCTGGCCGGAACGCTGCTGGCAGAGCGGCCAGGTGCCTCATTGCGCGAGATCGCCTCCGCGGTCGGGCTGGCACCGGCCACCGTGCGGGACGTTCGAGAACGGATGAAGCGTGGCCAAAGTCCCGTGCCCGCGAACGAGCAGGCGAAGGCGACGGGCGGCCGTGGGACCACGGTGGCCGTGACGGGGAGGGTTGAGGCAAGCGGCCGACTTCCCGGATGGGACGACCGGGACGCCGCCCAGCCGCTCCAGATCGTCGAACGGCTCCGCCGGGATCCGTCACTGCGATTCAACGAGGCTCGTCGGCAATTGCTGCGTTGGCTCGGCTCGCACGCCAACGGCATCGCCGAGTGGCACGGATTCGCGAAACAGGTACCGCCGCACGCGACGGTCGCGGTGGTGGCCTTCGCCCGAGCCTGCGCCCGGAACTGGATCTTGTTCGCGGAGGAGTTGGAACGACGCTCGGTCTGAGCCGGCTCGGAGGTGTTCAACTGCCCTCGGGGGTGTTCAACTGCTCGGAATGAACAGTTGAACACCAGCGCCCGGCAGGCATCCGACGGGGTTCAGGCAAGGCCGTCGGCAGCGGCGCGTTCGACGAGATCAGCGAGTTCCTGCTCCCGTGGGCAGGCACGAAAGGCATCGACCACCTTGGCCACCGTCCTGGGAGGCTGCTCCTGGCTGAGCTTGAACATGCTGTCGACGCCACGGACCTCCATCTGAAATCCGCCGATCCCGGGCAGCAACCGCTCGAAGTACTCCAGCGAGCCGTTCATGTCCCAGCCAGTTCCGACCTCCCGTTCGAAGATGCGCACGGTGGCCCGTACGAGCTGCCGCAGTTCCTCGGGGTCGTCGATCATCTCTATCGCGCCGTGGATGTGCACCGAGCTGAAGTCCCAGGTCGGCGCGGCGGGGGAGGTGCCGTAGACGGTCGGGGACACATAGGAGCCGGGACCCTGGAAGACCAGCAGCGCGTGCTCTGTCTCGGAAAGCGCCTTCCAGTGGGGGTTGAGCCGGTTCATATGGCCGCGGATGTGCCGGCCGATCAGGTCTTCGCCCAAGTGGTCGTTGTCGGCATCAGCGGCGAGGACCACCGGCAGGTGGGTGGCACGGGGCTGGTCAGGACCGTTGGTGACGAGCAGGGCCAGCGGATGTCGGCGGATCAGGTCGATCGTCCAGGACGGATTCGGTGCTCGGTACTGGTCAGGGACGTACATGGCGATGGCCTTTCCTGTCGTTCTGTCGCCCCGGCTCGGGTGCTCGGCATCGAGCCGGGACCGGCGAGAGATTCGACAATGGACCGGACTATTTCTCCCGATCGAACGGCGGCGGTGGACAGTAGTGAGGAGGACAGTCCGTGGGTGTGTTCGGTGCCGCCCTGAAGATAAATTCCGCATTCGGCCGATCCCACTGTGACCACCCGGTGGTCGCGCTGAACCCGCAGCCGGCCTGTGGCGTCGCGCTTGCACAGATCCGCCGTGGTGCCGAGCACCGTCAGGGGATCCATGGGCCGATAGCCGGTCGCGAAGACGACCAGGTCCGAATCGAGCTCGCGGTGCCCGCCAGTGGACAGGTGCTCCAGATGGAGCCGCACCCGGTCCGCCGATGTTTCCACCTGCCGCAGCGCGGTCATCCGGTGCATATGCAGCCGCCGGCGCCCGCGCACTGTCTCCCTGTAGAGGCGGCGGTACAGATCTTCGATGAGATCGGTGTCGACCACCGAGTAGTTGGTGTTCGCATGGTATTCGAAGAACTTCTGCTGAACCGGTGGGGGTGCGAAATAAAACTCGTCCACGGCCTCCGGATCGAATATCCGGTTGACGAATGGCGAGTCGTCGGCGGGACTGTAGCCATAGCGTGAGAGCACGACGTGGACAGCCGCATCGGGGAAGTTCTCGTGCAGATGGGCGGCGACTTCCGCGCCACTTTGGCCGGCCCCCACCACGGTGCACACCGATGGAGCCCCGTCGATGTGCCGGAGCCTGGTCAGGAACTCCGCACTGTGCCAGAGACGATCGGAGCGTTCGACGCCCGGCGGCAGCGAGGGGACGATCCCGCTGGCCACCACCAGATTGCGGGTCCGGCGGGTCACCAGGTCACCTGCCTCGTGGGAGACGACGTCGAGGTGACCGACCACGCCTTCCGTGTCCACCGGGCGGACGTCCACCACCTCGGAGCCGTACCGAACCAATTCGCCGAACTGGTCGGCCACCCACTCGAGATAGTCATGGAATTCGGTCCGCAACGGGAACAGTGTCTTGTGATTGATGAACGGGACCAGTCGGCCGCAAGCGGACAAGTACTCCAGGAAGGTGAACCGGCTGCGCGGATTGCGCATTGTCACCAGGTCCTTGAGGAAGCTGATCTGCATGGTCGCCGACTCGAGCAGCATGCCCTCGTGCCAGCCGAAGACCTCCTTGCGCTCGAGAAATCCAGCCCGCAATGGGCGCTCCGGCATCTGTGCGTTTTGCTCGTCGACCGCCACGGCGAGGGCGATGTTGGAGGGCCCGAAGCCGACTCCGAGAATGTCGTAGACCGCATCTTCGGAAATACCCGGTTCACTCGAAGTCGGTGAACCATCGTCTATTGGGTACGACTGCATTATTGTCAGGTCCCGTTCTTCCGGCCTTCCTGAGTGATGCGAAGAACAGCTATCACTGCACAGCCTCCGGCGCATCGTCAAGGATTGCCGACAGCATGGGTTGTTACTTGTGGACATGGCGTAATGGTGCTCTCACGACCGGCCTTGACAAGGTTGCAAGCGTTGGCAAGGATCCTCAAAAGCGACCACCTCCGAGATGACTCTCTCCCGCGAAAGGTCGCTGCCCCGTGTAATGACCGGCCACCCGATGACCGCCGGTCGGCAGGCCGCCCTTCCCCGCAGCCGGTCGCATCGGCCTGCTCCCGCCGACCCGTCCGTTCCTCTCGGGTTCAGACGAGAAGTCGACGTCAGCAAGCCACCGGCTGCCCGACTGGACACACGTCGCCTCTTTTGTGGAGTCCTCCTTGACCAGCAAAGACATGCCGCTCCCCGAGCCCTTCGACACAGGCGGCGAAGACCTCGCACAGGTGCCGCCCCCAGCCGCCTGGGGACGGAACGAACGGGGCGACGTCGAGGACGCCACCGTGCCCGCGCTGTTCGAGGCCCAGGTCGCGAAAACACCCCATCGCACCGCGTTGGAGGACGGCGAACGGGTCCTGAACTATGCGGAGTTGAACCGTAGAGCAAACGAGCTCGCGCACTGGCTGATCGACCGCGGTGCCGGCCCGGGCGACCTGGTTGGGGTGGCCCTGCCGCGCTGCGCCGAGCAGATCGTCGCCGTCCTCGGCATCATGAAGGCAGGCGCCGCCTACCTGCCGATCGACACCGCCTATCCGGCCGAACGGATCGGCTTCATGCTCGCCGACGCCGAACCGATGGTGCTGCTCACCACTGCAGAACTCACTCCCCGCCTTGCCGCTCCCGGCCGCGAGGTGCTCGCGGCCGAAGACCTCGCGGACACGGTGGCCGATCAGCCGTCCGACAACCCCACGGATACACAGCGGCGCACGACACTGCGGCCCGCGGACCTGGCCTACACCATCTACACCTCCGGCTCCACCGGCCGCCCCAAGGGAGTGGCGGTAAGCCACACCGGCCAGGCAAGTCTCACCACCGCGATGAGAGAGCGCTGTCGGGTCGCCCCGGACAGCCGGGTGCTGCAACTTGCCTCGCTCGGCTTCGACGCCTCGGTATCGGAGATCTTTGTCGCGCTGACCTCAGGCGCTGCCCTGATACTGACCAGCAGTGACGTGTTGAGCGGTCCGGAGCTGCGCCGGACGATTGAAGACCGGCGGATAAGCCATGCCTTCGTCACGGCCTCGGTGCTGGAGACACTGCCCCCGGCGAGCGAGACGGAGCTGACCGGGCTGCGCACCCTGACCATGATCGGCGAGGCATGCCCGCCCGAGCTGGTGCGGCGGTGGTCCCCGGGCCGTCTGATGATCAATGCCTATGGCCCGACCGAGTGCACGGTATACGCCACTGCCAGTGCCGCGCTCTCCGGTCGCCTGGTGCCGATCGGACGGCCACTTTTCAACGTGCGCGTTCACGTCCTGGACGAGACGCTCCGGCCCACGGGGGTGGACGTCGTCGGCGAACTGTACATCTCCGGGCGCGGGGTGGCCCGCGGCTACCTGAATCGGCCCGGGCTGACCGCCGAGCGCTTCGTCGCCGACCCCTTCGGCGAACCTGGCGACCGGATGTACCGCACCGGCGACCGGGGTCGCTGGAACCGCGACGGGGAGCTGGAGTACGTCGGCCGCAGTGACGACCAGGTCAAGATCCGCGGTGTCCGCGTCGAGCCCGGAGAGGTCGAGGCCGTGCTGCTGGAGCAGCACGCCATCGCGCAGGCCGTGGTGGTCGCCCGCAGTGACGAGTCCGTCGGAGGCACCCGGCTGGTGGCCTACGCTGTGCCGGCCACACCCGAGGGCTTCTCCTCGGAGGCGCTCCGCGAGCGGTTGCGGCAGCTGCTGCCCGGCCACATGGTCCCCGCCGTCGTGCTGCCACTCGACCGCATGCCGACGACACCCAACGGCAAGGTCGACCGGCGAGCCCTGCCCGCCCCCCATTTCGCCTCGCTCGTCACCGGGCACGCCCCTCGTACGGCCCAGGAGGAGCTGCTCTGCACCCTTTTCGGCGGGATCCTCGGACTGAACGGCGTGGGCGTCGACGACAACTTCTTCACCCTTGGCGGCCACTCCCTGCTCGCCACTCGCCTGCTGAGCCGCCTGCGCGCGGAATTGGACGTCGATGTCCCGCTGCGCGTCCTGTTCGAGGCACCCACTGTGGCCCAGCTCGCACGGCGGCTGGACGAACACCACGGTGCGGTTCGGCCCGCGCTCGCCCCCCGGCCCACCGCCGCCGTGCTTCCGCTCTCCTTCACACAGGAGAGGCTTTGGTTCCTCCACCAACTGGAGGGCCCCTCCGCCACGTACAACATCGCTCTCGCCGTACGCTTCGACGGCAGCCTGGATCAGAGCGCCCTGCAGTACGCACTGAATGCGGTGATCGCCCGCCATGAGCCGCTGCGCACGGTGTTCCGGGAGACCGGTGGTGAGCCGGTGCAGCACCTGCTCACCGCCGAAGAGGCACATGTCGAACTGACCGTCCGGCGGATCGCGGTGGACGAACTGACCGTCGCGTGCGACCGAGTGGCTCGGCGTACCTTCGACATTCGTACCGATGTGCCCTTCCATGCCGAGCTGTTCGTCGTCGACGAGGGCCAATCGGTCCTGATGCTGGTCATGCACCATATTGCCGCGGACGGCTGGTCGCTGGCTCCGCTGGCTCGCGACCTCATGGCCGCCTACACCGCCCGACGGAACGGCGATGAGCCCGACTGGCCCGCACTTCCGGTCCGTTATGCCGACTACACGCTGTGGCAGCGCGGCCTGCTCGGCCGGGAGAGCGACCCCGAGAGCATCTTCAGCCGGCAGTACGAATACTGGGCCGAGGCACTGTCGGACCTTCCTGAGCAGGTCACGATCCCCGCTGACCGCTCTCGCCCTGCCATCGCCACCTACAACGGTGACACTTTCGAATTCAGCCTGGGCGAGGATCTGCGACGCTCCCTGACAGAACTCGCCCACCGGACCGGTGCGACCCTCTTCATGGTGCTGCAGGCTTCGATGGCGGCGCTGCTGACACGACTGGGCGCCGGCACCGACATCCCGATCGGAAGTGGGGTGGCCGGGCGTACCAACGAGAGCCTGGACGACCTGGTGGGCTTCTTCGTCAACACCTTCGTGCTGCGCACCGATACCTCCGGCGACCCCTCCTTCACCGATCTCCTGGCGCGCGTGCGGCAGACGAGCCTGGCCGCGTATGCACACCAGGACGTGCCGTTCCAGTATCTGGTGGAGAAGCTCAACCCACAGCGCTCGGCCGCGCTGCATCCGCTCTTCCAGGTGGCACTGGTCCTGCAGAACAACGCGGAGGCCTCCTTCATCCTGCCGGATTTGCACGCCGACTCGAAGATCTGGCCCACCGGTTCCTCGCGTTTCGACGCCTTCATCAGCATGTCCGAGAAACGGGACCGCGAGGGGATGCCCGCCGGACTGGCCGGCACCATCGAGTACGCGACCGACCTCTACGATCGTGCCACCATCGAGGCCTTCACCACACGGTGGGAACGCTTGTTGCGGGCCGTGGCCGACGACCCGTCCCGGCCGATCAGCTCACTTGACATTCTGACGGAGGACGAACGAGAGCGGCTGGACACATGGTCGGTTAATGTGCGTTCTGATGTTGTTGATGTTTCGTTGGTGGGGTTGTTTGCGGCGCAGGTGGCGGTTGTTCCGGATGCGGTGGCTGTGGATTGGGGGGATGGGTGTTGGAGTTATGGGGAGCTTGATGTGTTGTCGAATCGGATTGCGCGTTGGTTGGTGGGGCGGGGTGTGGGGGTTGGGGATGTGGTGGGGGTGGTGTTGCCGCGTGGGGCTGTGTGGGTGGCGGTGGTTTTGGGTGTGGTGAAGGCGGGTGCGGGGTTTTTGTCGGTTGATCCGGAGTATCCGGTTGAGCGGATTGCTTTTGTGTTGGGTGATGCGGCGCCTGTGTTGGTGTTGGTGTCGGGTGATGTTGGTGG